>CABMKY010000003.1:0-256243 GCA_902387145.1 Campylobacteraceae bacterium
ACGGGCAAGGGGCTAAACTGGGGCGGCAGCCTAGCGCGCACGGAGGCGACCGGATACGGGCTGGTATATTTCACGCAAAACATGCTGCAAAAAGCGGGTCTGGGACTAGAGGGCAAAAAGTGCAGCATAAGCGGTAGCGGAAACGTCGCCATATACACGATAGAAAAGCTCTATCAAGCAGGCGCACTGCCTATCACCGTCTCTGATTCAAACGGATACGTCTATGACGCTGAGGGCATCGATATAGCGGTGCTTAAAGAGCTAAAAGAGGTCAAACGCGCGCGCCTTAGCGAATACGTTAAATTTAGACCGAACGCAAAATACGTAAGCGTAAACGAGTACAAAGAGGGTAGAAACGGTGTATGGGACGTGCCGTGCGACGGAGCGTTTCCGTGCGCGACGCAAAACGAGCTACATCTAGCCGACATCAAGACGCTCTACGCTAACGGCTGTCGCTTCGTGGCTGAGGGGGCAAATATGCCAAGCACGCTTGATGCGATAAATTTTATGCTCGCGCAAAAGGATTTTTACTTTGCTCCGGCAAAGGCGGCAAACGCGGGCGGCGTGGGCACAAGCGGCCTTGAGATGATGCAAAATGCTGGCATGACTTCGTGGAGCTTTGAGGAGGTCGATCACAGACTGCACGGCATCATGAATCATATCTTCGAGCTTAGCTACGAGACTAGCAAGGAGTTTGGCGACGAGGGAAATCTGGTACTTGGCTCAAATATCGCGGGCTTTCGAAAGGTAGCCGATGCGATGATAGATCAGGGATACGTGTAGGGCTGATTTTAGCTCTTGGCTCTATAAATTTGCGTCCAAGCTAAATTTGGACGTAAATTTATATGAAGTAGCTTTGGGTTTTTAGTTAAAAAAGGATTTGCCTTTTGTGTGGCAAATTTTACTGACAAACTATCAAATTTACGCTAGTTTGAAGTATTTTATGCGGCGTTCGTTTTGACAAATTCGCGGTGGTGATAGATGTGGATTTGAAGCTCGCCTAAATTTAAAATATTGATACTAAGGTGGTGAGCAGATTACTATTTTTAGAGCATTTAATAGAAATTTTGTCAAAAAAGCTGACATGGTAGCAAATGGTGGAGTGGCGAGGTTTGTGCAACAAATTTGAAAGTTTTTGCCATGGATGCTTTTGCTTAATTGTATGAGTAGTATGTTTATGTGTGGCCGTTTAAAGATGAAGAAATTTGTAGCGGGCGCGTTGCGAGCGAGAAATTTTTATAGTGTTAGCTGGCATCGATATAGCAAGGCAAAATGAAGAAGTCCTGACAGAGAATGAGCAAACACTAAATTTTATCCAAACAGATTATAGGGCATTTGATTTTTGCCAAGAAATGGCTTATAAAATTTAGTAAATTTATACTCATCCAGCCTAAATTCTCTTTTATAAATTTAAACTATAAACAAGCGAATTTTTTAGCAAATTTATACAGCTACTGGGCGAAATTTAGCTTATAACTCTCGCACAGGCACCATTAATTTACAACTCGAAAGAAGTTATCAAATTTACTCTTTCAGGCAAGCTCTTGCCTAGTCAAATTTCAGCAAAGCGGCCCATGTAATGGTTGGCAAAAAAAGGATGGAGCAAATTCTAGTAAGCAAAAATTAAAATTTGCTACATTTAATCCACGAACAAGCAAATTTTTCGTCAAATTTGGTCGCCACATAAAACCAAGAGTAGTCAAAGCTTTTTGTAAAAAGTATTATTAAAGCGATATCCCATTACCAAATTTAGCTAAATATTAGGCAAAATTTAGCTTAAAAATACTCACGCAAGTACTAAAAATTTGTAAGCTCGCAAGAAAGTCGATTTGCCTAGATTATTTTCAGCACAACATCCATATGAGCGATAACAAAGCGGGTAAATTCCAGCAAGTAAAGACCAAAATTTACTAAATTTAAGCCACATCCAAATTTTGCCTATCAAATTTAACCATAAGGTATATCAACCCTGCAAACGCCTTTGCGTAAATTTAACACATATAAAAATGATAGGATTTTTGAAAATAGTTATTTATAAGTTTTTGTATTAAAAAATTTAATGTAACAAAGAGCAAGCCCTAGCCTGCTCTTTGTGAAAATTTAACCCTTTTTTGGAGTTACAAGCATATTTACATAACGACCTTCTATCATAGGTTCTTTGTCGCGATCAGCTTCATTTTTTATCATTTCCCAGACCTTCTCAAGCATAGCTACACCAGCTTCTGGAGTACTCATCTCGCGACCCTTTAAAAATACACGAAATTTAACGTGTTTGCCATCTTGCAAAAACTCGCTTGCGTGTTTAACCTTGTAGTTTATATCGTTTTGGGCGATCTTGACAGAGAGTTTTATCTCTTTTATCTCGATGGTTTTTTGCTTTTTCTTGGCCTCTTTTTGCTTCTTCTCTTGCTGATAGCGGAATTTACCATAGTCCATTATCTTGCAAACTGGCGGCTTCGCATCTGGCGCTATAAGCACTAGATCAAGCCCAAGCTTATTTGAGATCTCTAAAGCCTCTTCTCTTGAGATGACACCGTATGCCGTGCCATCATCCCCTACACATCTTACCTCTCTCGCCCTTATGTCCTCATTGAGCAATACTTCATTTTCCTTACTCAAAAATGTACCTCACTAAGTTTCTCCTTCGTTAAATTTATAAATTCCGCCAAGCTCATATCGCTCTGCGTCCTAGCCTGTCTGTCGCGTAGCGCAACGCTCTTGTTTGCTACTTCGTTGTCACCTAGCACGACTATCATAGGCACCCTTTGTTTTTCTGCCGTTCTTATTCTCTTATTTAAACTCTCATTTTTACTTGCGATCTCGCTATCGACGTTGATCTTTCTTAGCTCGCGTGAAATTTCTTTTGCGTAGTCTAAATGCGCGTCGCTAATCGGCACAATGACGACTTGCGTAGGAGCTATGAAAAATGGTAGCTCGCCAGCAGTGTGCTCAAGTAAAATTCCTATAAATCTCTCAAAACTGCCAAGTAAGGCTCTATGTAGCATTACAGGACGCTGGCGTTCATTATTTGCGTCGATGTAGCCTAGATCAAAGCGCTCTGGCAAGTTAAAATCAACTTGGATCGTGCCACACTGCCATTTTCTCTTAAGTGCGTCAGTGATCTTGATGTCGATCTTTGGTCCATAAAATGCGCCGCCACCCTCATCGATGCCGTATTTAAAGCCATTTTCATCAAGAGCTTCTTTTAGCGCTTTGGTCGCCGTTTCCCAAATTTCATCGCCACCGATCGCTTTTGCAGGCTTGGTCGAAATCTCCATCTCGTAGTGAAAGCCGAAATTTTCCATTATCTTGCCAGCAAATTTTAAAATTTCTAAGATATTTTCTTTGATTTGGCTTGGCATACAAAAGATATGCGAGTCGTCCTGGGCAAATTCGCGAACTCTGAAAAGCCCGTGAAGCACACCACTTTTTTCGTGGCGATGCACGACGCCGTATTCGAAAAATTTAAGCGGTAGATCGCGGTAAGACCTGATATCACTTTGATAAACTTTGATGTGACCAACGCAGTTCATCGGCTTGATGCCGTACTCTGTCTCGTCGATCGTTGTAAAGTACATATTTTCTTTATAGTTTGCGTAGTGACCGCTTCTTCTCCAAACATCAGCCTTTAAAAGCTCTGGTCCGCGCACTGGCTCGTAGCCGCGGTCGCGGTGAGCTTTGTATAAAATTTGCTCTAGTTTTGATCTTAAGCGTCCGCCGTTTGGTAGCCAGATCGGCAAGCCACCACCCACTTCTTCATCAAAAGTAAATAGTTTCATCTCGGTGCCAAGCTTTCTGTGGTCACGCTTTTTAGCCTCTTCGATTATGCGGATATGCTCTTTTAAACTCTCTTTATCTGCATAAGCTGTGCCGTAAATTCTAGTTAGCATCTCACGGCTCTCATCGCCGCCAAGATAAGCCCCGGCCACGCGTGTAAGCTTGAAAAATTTTAAAAATTTAGTATTTGGTACGTGTGGTCCGCGGCAAAGATCTTCAAAATCACCTTGCGAGTAGCTACTCACTTCACCATCTGGAATTCTTTTTAAGACCTCTTGTTTTAGGTCGTCATCTTTAAATTTATCGCTCATATTAGCTTTGGTTGAGCAGGTTTTGATGATATCAATTTTCTTCTCAGCAAGCTCTTTCATTTTTTCTTCGATCGCAGCTAGATCGCTCTCGCCTAGTTTCGTACCCTCATCATCAACTCTAAAATCATAATAAAATCCATCTTCTACGTTTGGTCCGACAAAGAATTTCGCCTTTGGATAGAGTGATTTGATAGCTTGTGCCATGAGATGTGCACAGGAGTGTCTGATAACGTGCAGTGCCTCTTTTGAGTTGTCAAAATAGATAGGCTCAGCACTACTCTCACGCCCTGCGATACTTTGGGTATCGACTATTTCGCCATTTAGTTTGTATGCGATGATATCGCTCATTGTTTTTCCTTATATCAAATTGTCTTTTTTACGATAAAAGAACGATTAAGGATTTTATCTAAATGGGCTTTAAGCTAAACTTAATATTTACTAAGCAAATTTTTATAAATTCTTTTTAAATCCACAAGCTTTGATCTATAAATTTATTTATAAAATATATATATTTATATTTAAATGTGTAAATTCCTAAATTTAAAGCTTTTTATTTATATAATTTATTATATTTTAAGATTATGCCTGATAATATTTGTTCTTGAAATGAATTTAGCAATTTCTCGTCTTTGCATTATTTAAATTCATTTTTCTCCCGACAATATTTAGTGCTAGGAAGTGGTTAGCCTAGCACTTTTTTATTCTGCAAAATTTATTAGTGTTGGTCGTACTATCTTCGTATAATCTTTTGTATTTAAAATAATCGATCTATCAAGTAGTCCCGCATTAAATGCGATCTCATCGTTTCTTTGCAGTAACCTTTCATCAACTACAATGTGTAAATTTTTATGAAAACTAAATGGTGGCACCGAACCAAAAACACAATCTGTCAATGCCAAAACCTCATCTGGACTAGCTAGGCTTGCTCTTTTGCCGTCAAATTTTTGTGTCAAAATATCAAGATTTGCTTGCATATCGGCTGGCAAAATAGCCAAAATATAAATTTTACCAGCCTTCATCGCTGGCTTTTCATCGCTTATCAAATAATCATTTAGCACATTTTCATCTTTAAAAATTTGCCTAAATTTTTCCTCATCTACCCCTTTTATAGAGCAAACTAGAGCCTTTGCACCTTGGCTCATCTTTGTTCCCCTAAGTTTTGCCACCTCTTCTGAAGTGGTCGCACTCTCATGATTTAGAACTTTAAATTTAGCTTCATTATTGCTAAGAAGCTCATAGATCTTATTAAAAATTTGCTCAGACACAGCTCTTTCCTTTAGATAAATTTTAGTTAAAATTATACAGCTAAAACTTATAAAAGGCAGGAAAATGCAGATAAATTTAGACGACATAAAGATCGAGCCAAGTTGGAAAGAGGTGCTAAAAGATGAGTTTCTGAGTGAAAATTTCGCGCGTATCAAAGAAAATTTCTTAAAAGCAAAGAGCACTAGCACCGTCTATCCACCAAGTCCACTCATTTTTAATGCATTTAATCTAACGCCTTTTCACTCTGTCAAAGTCGTCATCCTAGGCCAAGATCCATACCACGGTGCAAATCAAGCTATGGGGTTAAGTTTTTCTGTACCTAGTGGCGTGCGAGTCCCGCCAAGTCTTGTAAATATCTACAAAGAAATTTACGCTGATCTTGGCATAAAAGAGCCAAATAGCGGCGATCTTACAAAGTGGGCAAAGCAAGGCGTACTACTACTAAACTCAACTTTAAGCGTTAGCGCTGGAGTGGCAAATTCTCACGCTAGCTTTGGCTGGCAGGGCTTTACAGACGCCGTTATAAAAAAGATAAGCGAAAATTTACAAAACGTAGTTTTTATGCTTTGGGGCAATCCAGCTAGAGCCAAAGCACCGCTCATTGACGCCAGCAAGCACCTTATCTTAGAGGCAGCACATCCAAGCCCACTGGCTCGTGGCGCATTTTTTGGCTGCCGTCATTTCTCAAAGGCAAATATCTACCTAGCAAATCACGGTAAAACGCCAATAGACTGGGATCTAAACGTAAAAATTTGATCTATTTTTTTAGATCATTTAAAAGTTTGTTTGTCTCTTCAAGCTTTCTTTTGCAAAATTTCTCAGCTTTGTTTTGAAGTATCATCGCCTCTTGGCCGCTTTGTCTTTGTTTAAACTCATCAAATTTAAGCTCAAAAAGCCTTAACGCCTTTTCATCATTTGCAAGTCGTTTGCTCTCTTTGGCATAGAGCTCGTCAAGATAGAGTCTACTTTGTTTGATATATTCATTGCAAACATCGTTTGCATGGACTAAATTTACGCTAAGTAAAATGGCAAAAATGGCTATTTTTTTCATGTTTTTCCTTGAAATTTTTACGTTATACTAGCCTTTAAGCACTTAAATTTTAAAATGCTCTTTCAAAAAAAGGATAAAAAATGAGACGAAAAGATAGAGAGCTAAGCCGTGAAGATGGCTTAAAAATCATAGATGAATGCGAATATGCGGTAATTTCATGCGTGGATGATGAGGGAGAAATTTTTAGCGTACCGATCTCGCCTGTTAGAGTTGGTGAAAGCATTTTTATACACGGAGCTACCGCTGGCTGTAAGGCAAAACTACTTCAAGATGGACGAAAAGTGGAGTTTGTCTGCGTTAGTTTTAACAAAGTCCCACATCTAAGCGAAAGCGAGTTAGATGCGATAAAAGACGACGGCAAGGCACTTGGTGGTAAGGTTTTTACAACTGAATATAAAAGTGCAATCGCAAAAACTAGAGCCTACGAGGTCGAGGATGAGACCAAAAAGTATGAAATTTTAAAAATTCTTAGCCAAAAATATACCACGTACGCGATGAGCACATTTGACGTGGCTGCGGAGTATGGGCTAAAAATCATAAAAATTTACGAACTAAAGATAGAGGGCCTTAGTGCTAAGGCCAAAATTTTGCCAAAACCAGCAAATTAAAGGAAGAAATTTGAGCTCACTTGCACTGATGTTTAGACCAAAAAACTTGGATGAAATTTGTGGCCAAAAGGCAGTTAAAGCGGCATTTTTAAAATTTATAGCCACCGGGAAGATCCCGCACTCCATCTTTTATGGTCCAGCAGGCTGTGGCAAGACGAGCTTTGCAAGAGCCGTGGCAAGCGGTGCAAACTACGACTTTTACGAGTTTGACGGCGGAAATTTAAAGATAGATGACTTTCGCAAAATTTTAAAAAACTACGAAAACACTCTAAATAAACCACTCTTTTTCATAGACGAGATCCACAGGCTTAGCAAAACCCAGCAAGAAGCACTGCTAATCCCCATGGAAAACTACAAAGCCCTAGTCATAGGCGCCAGCACAGAAAATCCCTTTTTCACGCTAAGCTCAGGTATCAGAAGCCGCTCGATGCTCTTTGAGTTTAGGCCGCTTAGCAGTGGCGATTTTGAGGAGTTACTTGGCAAGATCAGGGAGCAAATTTCATTTAGCATAGATGATGAAGCCAAAGAATATTTATTTAAAAGTAGTGGTGGTGACGCAAGAGCTATGCTAAATTTACTAGAATTTGCCGTCACACTTGATGAAAATGTGAGCCTAGAAAATTTAAAAACACTTCGCCAAAACGCCCTAAAAGAGGGGGCAAAAGAGGACGACACGCACTACGAGCTAGCAAGCGCTTTTATAAAAAGTCTTCGTGGAAGTGACGAAAACGCCGTCATATATTACCTTGCAAGGCTCATAGACTCTGGCGAGAGTGCGGACTTCATCGCTAGAAGGATGGCGATATTTGCCAGTGAAGACATCGGCAACGCAAACCCAAATGCGCTAAATTTAGCCGCAAGTACGCTCAGCGTCGTAAAAGAGATAGGCTTTCCAGAGGCTAGGATTATACTTGCTCAGTGCGCCGTCTATCTAGCTAGCTCGCCAAAGTCAAACTCCAGCTACAACGCGATAAATGCCGCCCTAAGATACGTGCAAAGCGAAGAAATTTTAAAGATCCCGCCATATCTGAAAAATCACACAAAAGAGAGCAAAGACTACCTTTATCCGCATGATTTTGGCGGCTGGGTCGAGCAAAAATATCTAGAAAAACCGCTCGTTTTTTACAAAAGCAAGGGCATAGGCTTTGAAAAAACGCTAAATGAATGGCTAGAGAAAATAAAGTCGAAAGGCTAAATTTTGGGCTTTACTCTGTCAGATTTATGGAGTAAATTTTAAAAGAAATGTAGATGAACGAGCAAAATTTAGCATACATCGCAAATTTAAAGATAGAATACGTGCCTTGGGGTAGATTAACGACGGCTTATAGCAGAGCAAGCGGATTTTCAGAAATTTTTAAACGGCTTTGGGCGGCGATTGGCGAGAAAATTTGACGCAAAGTTTGGCTACCAGCAAGTCAAACAGCGGATAAAATATGGCAAATCAGCAAATAACAATGAAGTAAAATTTAGCGTCAAAGCCTTTTAAACGCCTTTGATAAAATTTTTAGCAAAACCAATAGCCAAATACGTTTTACCAAGTTATATCCGCGCAATAAAGATTGCGAATTTCTCACAAAAGCCATCTAAAACACGCTTACCATGAATAAGCCAAAACTAGCGCAAAATTTTAAACCAAGCTAAAAAATTTTTCTTATTTATTCTAATTTTATATTTTTTTAAATATACTCGCTCTCTAAACTACACCAATGAAAGTCAAGAAAATGCCTACAAATTTTGCTGAAATTTTAAATAATTGTGTTGAAAGTATAAATTCATTTCTTTGGGGTCCATACTTCCTTATCGCCCTACTTTGCGGCACTGGACTATTTTTTACTATTAGGCTTGGGTTTGTTCAAATTTTTAAGTTTAAAATGGGTCTAAGAGAACTTTTTGGAAATTTCTCACTTCACGGCGAAGCTGCTGGCAAGGCTGGCATGAGCCAGTTTCAAGCAGTTGCAACTGCGATCGCCGCACAAGTTGGCACTGGCAACCTAGTAGGTGCGACAACAGCTCTTATCATGGGCGGTCCTGGAGCGATATTTTGGATGTGGTGCGCTGCATTTTTAGGCATGGCCACAAATTTTGCTGAAATTTGCCTAGCTCAAATTTACCGCACAAAAGATGATAGCGGGCACACGATAGGCGGTCCGGCATTTTATATAAGTCGTGGATTAAAGGGGAAATGGGCAAAAATTTTAGCTGGATTTTTCGCTATCGCTATCATTATCGCACTTGGCTTTATCGGCAATATGGTGCAAGCAAACTCGATCTCAGACGGCTTTAAAGGTGCCTTTGGTATACCTCAGTGGATAACTGGAGCTTTTTTAGCAATTGTCTGCGCGGTCATCTTTATAGGTGGCGTAAAGGCGATCGCAAGAGTGGCTGAAAAGATCGTGCCTTTGATGGCTTTACTTTATGTAGGCGTTGGACTAATCATTATCGCTTTAAATTTTCACGAAATTCCAGATGCAGTTTTGCTTATCTATAAAGCAGCATTTGATCCTTCAGCTGCGTGGGGTGGAGCGACTGGAGCTAGCATAGCAGCTGCGATGAGATACGGCATAGCAAGAGGGCTTTTTAGCAATGAAGCTGGTATGGGCTCAACTCCGCACGCACACGCTGCGGCTAATGTCAAACACCCGGTCGATCAAGCAGTGCTTGGCATAATGAGCGTATTTGTAGATACTTTTATCGTTTTAAATATCACCGTTTTTGTAGTGCTCACTGCAAATGTTATTAGCTTTGAAAACGGCAAGGCGGTCTTTACAGGTATCACCTTGGTGCAAGAGGCCTTCTCGTCGCATATCTTTGGCAAGGTTGGCGGATATAGTTTCGTAGCTGTTTGCCTATTTTTCTTTGCATTTACAACGATTCTTGGATGGTACTATTTTGCTGAGATCAACGTAAGATACCTTCTTGGAGCAAAAGCGGTCAGAGCTTTTCAAATTTTAGTAGTCGTTTTTGTCTTTTTGGGAAGCTTGCAAAAGGTTGATTTTGTCTGGAGCCTAGCAGATATGTTTAATGGCTTGATGGTCGTACCAAATTTAATTGCCATCATCATTTTAAGCCCTATCGTGGCAAAGCTTTTAAAAGATCACGATGCTGGCAAAGAGTATGATGTGAAAGATTATTTGAAATAAATCTTTACCACATCTTTAGAAAATTTACTAATAATTAATTTTTAAATCTCTTGCTTAGGATGTTTTATTAGAAGTGGTGGCCCCGAATGGACTCGAACCATCGACCACTACCATGTCAAGGTAGTGCTCTACCAACTGAGCTACGGGACCAAAGATTTGGGATTATATTTTATTTTCTATTTTATTTAGCTTAATTCTTTAGTAATTAAATTTATTTATAAGCAGTAAATGTAATGGATAAATTTAGAATTGGCTAACGCTTGCTTCGCAGTTATAGGTAAAGATGAAAACTACCCAGTCAATATCGGTAACTCACATGTCGTCATAAAAACTCCTTGATAGCGATAAAGAGCCAAAATGTGCAAGCTATCACTATGATGTAGGATATAGCACTAGCTTTAGAAATTATCTTGAATACTGGAAGCTAACATATAAAAATTTACAAAGAGAATATCTAGAGTAAAAGATTGATGCTAAAAATTCTTCAAAGGTGAGTATAAGCCTACAAAAGATGAATAGGAATTTTTAAAACAAAAGGCTGATAAGAATAATACAAAACTAGCTAGTGGGGCAGAGTTTAAGCTTTCCAGTAAATCAGGTAAGTACTTTAATCTTGCCTAATTTTATCTCTTACGTAAAGCTTTTTAATACAAAAATTTATATTATAAAGATAGAGATAAATCTAAACTGACAAAATTTATAGAAATACTAAAGATAAAATAATAAATTTTAGTTTTACGAAGCTAAGAAATTTGTGTAAGTTCTTTGTTCTCGAGTACTCTGGCGATATTTGACACACAGTAGAGCAAAAATACTCTTACCTGTATGATTTATTTTTTTATAAACTGCACTATCTTTGAAAAAGGCTTTAAAAGAAACCTTAATGGGTTTATATAAAGTCCATTAGCTTGCCATGCCCTATATGACTCCATATTGGCTTTTATGATGTTTTTTATGCTTCTGTTGCTCTCACCACCCACTCTCATTTTTACAAAAACCTCATCGACATAGCTACTTGTGATCTTATATTTTTCAAAAAACCTTAGCATTAGCTCGTAATCAGCCGCTATTTTAAAATTAAGATCAAAAACTCCGTACTTTCTATAAATTTCACTTTTAACAAAAAAAGTAGGGTGTGCTGGGTGCCAGCCAGACCTAAAAAGACCATCTTGATACTTTTTTGATTTCCAATATCTTATAACTCTTTTTGGATCATTTGCATCTACGTATTCAAGATTTGCGTATACACTGTCAGTGCCAGCCTTAAGAAACTCGTCAGCTACTATCTGCAAAATTTTATCACTAGCGTAAAAATCATCACTATTTAATATACCTACGACATCACCGGTAGCCAGCCCTATACCCTTATTCATAGCATCATATAAGCCATTATCTTTCTCGCTAATAAATTTAATCCTATCACCATAGCTTTGCACTATCTCTATAGTCCCATCTGTACTAGCTCCGTCTATTACAATATACTCTACATCCTTGTAGCTTTGGTTTAAAACAGAATTTATCGCATCTTTTATCGTTTTTGCATTATTCCACACTACCGTTATAATAGATATCTTCAAATTTTATTCTCCAATATATTTTTATAAATTTCGATCTGCTTTTCAATGACATACTCATTTTTGTATTGTTTGGCACTATCTTTTGCAGCCTTTGAGAGGCTATCATAGTCTGCAAAATCAAATGATCTTTCTATAACACTTTTTAGCCCATCAGGACCACTTAAAAAACCATTTACATCATTTTTTATAAAATCTCCCCTTGTCCCTATATCATATCCTATCACTGGCACTCCCGCGCTCATAGCTTCGATAATCGTTAAACCAAAAGTCTCATACAAAAGTGATGGCTGCAGCAAATACTTTGAGTGTGAGACGATAGCTATAGTCTCTTCTCTTGAGCACTTTCCTTTAAATATTATGTTTGATTTTTTGTATTTTTGTCTAAGCTGCGCTTCAATGTCTCCACCACCAACAATGGTTAAAATATATTTTTCATCAAGCTGATCCCAAATTTCTAAAAGCTTTAAAATTCCCTTTGACTCTTCTAGCCGTCCTACATATACATAGTTGTTTTTTTTAGCCTCTATATCAAAGCCCATTTGCAAGCTATTTGGCTTTAAGACGATCTTACGCTCATCCACCCCAAGGCTCTTAATCTTTTCTTTTTGAAAATTTGTTAGGACAAAAAAGTAGTCAATATTTTTAAAAGCCCTAGTTAATTTATAAAACCAAAAAGCAAGTTGCGCCACAAAGCTTTGCAAAAGTGACTTTCTATAACATCTATTTAAAATGCCAGCAAAAGAGAATTTTTTCTGCGCACAAATTTCACAAATTCCAAAACCATCTCTATATAAGATCCCAGATATGCACCACAACCTATAATTATGCAGAGTATGAACTACTTTTGATTTGCTATCTTTGGCAGCTCTAAAAACGGCAGGTGTAAGAAGTGGAAAAAAGTTATGAACATGGACAATATCAATGCCATTTTCTTTTATTATTTTACAAATTGCCTTATAGTGTTTTTTTGAAAACCATATCTCGAAAAGAAGCTTAAATTTGTTTATAGTGTCATTTGATACTTCGTAACAAAAGATATTTTCACATCCCAACTTCTCTCTTAGGGTATTTAGCTCGTTTTTATAAACGATATCTTCACCGCCAATATTGTTTGATTGATATTTATTGTGGATTATTAAAATTTTCATAAGTATGCGTTTATTTGCTCTATATCTTTAGCAACAATATCATAGCTACTTGTATTGCTACATAAATTTTGAAATAACTCATCATTAAAATTTTTTATTATTTGCATAAGAGCATTTTTATCTGCTGGATCAAATGTAAAGCCGTTTATGCCATTTTTTATTAGCTCTGCAGAGCCACAACGATCACTTATCAAAACAGGCAGACCAAAATACAAGGCCTCATCTACAACAAGCCCCCATGGCTCGATCAAACTCGGCAAAATAAAGACATCATTTTGACTAAATTCATCACTTATAAATTTATTTTCCACAGCACCTTTAAAAATTATATTGTTACTAGATATGGAGTGCAAAAATTTCTCCTGCTCACCAACCCCAATAATAGTAAGAGTAAAATTTGGCAAATCGTTAAAGATATCTACTAAAAACTTTAAATTTTTAATATCTATGATCCTGCCAATATATAAAAATTTACCACTAAATTTTTTTTGAATTTTTGTAAATTTTGGCTTGTTTATAATGCCAACCCCATTAGTGATCTTTATCTCTCCGCTGAAATTTAATGCTTTTAATAGATCGTAGTGTAAGCTACCAGAGGCAAAAACCGTAGAAATTCTTGATAAAAAGAGTTTTTTTATAAAACCTTTTAGTCCTTTATAACTACTTTCAAAAATGGTCGACTCAAGGACCAAGCAATTTTTATTTTTTCTACTAACAAAAACTATATACCAAAATTCTGGCAGATCCCATCCGCTGACTAAAATTTTCTTAAATTTTAGCCTGCGAAGCATTGCCTGCAAAGCCAATGCATTTTTTAAAATTTTTCTTGTTTGAAAATTTCCGTGATACAAAACCTCATAATCAAATAATACGTTATCTACGCTAGAAAAGTTATTTGATCTCTTTTCTGAAGTGTCAGAGGAGATAAATATCACAAATATTTTTAATCTTTTTGCTAGCTCGTTGTATAAATTTACCTTATAAAAAGCCGGTATATGAGTCACAATCAAATAATCATACATATTTAAAAACCAGACAATCTTTATTTTTCTCTTTTACAAAAACCAAAAGAGACAGAATGGCTATTGAAATAATAAATTTAAACAACCAATAATCAGAGTGCAAAGTCTTTTGAACTACTATATGGGCGATATTGTTAGTATATGGGTGCAGTATAAAAAGTAGCATAGTGTTGCCCCCCCATATTTTTATAAATTTATTATTTATACTTATATTTTTAATGCAAAAAATAAGTACATAGACAAAAGATATGGCACAAAGCACATTTAAAAATTTATTAGAATAGACCTTGCTAGCCATATCTAAATTTAGACTAAATCCAAAACAATAGATAATGGCAAGCACTACAACAGACAACAAAACCAAGACATTTGGCATTTTTTTATCAAAAATAATATTTCCAGCATAGATAAATATGAGTGAGTTAAGGGCATTATCAAGTCCGAATGGAAGATCTATATAAAAACTACCCATAAATAAAAGCACGACCACAAGTGATTGCAAAGGTAGGCTGGGTATTTTATTTTTTATCAAATATAAAAATATTCTTGCAAAAAATAGTGCCGGCAAAAACCATAGCACAAAAGCATAGGTATTACAAAGACCAGCAAAATCCATATCTATAAAAATACCCTTAATCTCATGTGTATAATCAAGAGCATCCCTATGCAATAAATGTCTTTTTAATATCTCCATAAAAAGACCAATAATAGAAAAAATAAAATACGGAATCATTAATCTTTTGAAATTTTTAACTACAAAAACTTTTAAAGATGTATCAAATTTTATAAAAAAACCAGAGATCATAAAAAATAGCGGCATATGCCAAGTATATATGAAGCCATTTAACGGGAAATTTATATGGCCTAGTATAACGGCTAATATCCCTATAAATTTTAAGGTGTCAACCCAATCAACTCTTTTGCTTATTTTTAACATTATTACCTAATTTATCAAATTTTTGATGCCGTATTTAAATAAAATCCAATATTTAATAATATCTAGAACTAATGCGCTAGCTATTTTATTATCTCTTTTTATCTTGTCATACTCTTTAAATATCTCCAAAGTTTTTCCATTTCCAATGCCGTCATCTCGCCATCTAGCAGAAATAATATCCATAGTTATAACGCTTGGAAAATTTTGATAACTTCGAAGCAAGTGCTCATAGTCCATGCAAAATTTATTATTTAGATCAAAAAGACCATATTTATCAAAATAGCTCTTTGGCACAAACAACCCCTGGTGTGGCAAAGACATCCTAAAGAGCAATGATCTTTTATCAAAATTCTTTACAAATTTGGAGGTATAAATTTCATTTCCTTTTTCATCAACCCTTTGTATCCTTGTACTTATTATGGACGATTCTTTGGCTTCTATATTTTTAAATATTTCTTCTAAGATTTTATTAGACAAAAATCCATCGCCATCACCTTGAAAATTGATATAGTCGCCCTTTGCAGCCATTACGCCTTTGTTAAAAGCATCGCTTATGCCCTTATCTTTTTCGCTAATCCAATATGAAATTTTATCTTCATATTTTTTAATGATCTCTACAGTACCATCAGTGCTTCCGCCATCTATTATGATGTATTCAAAATTTTTATATGTCTGATTTATGATGCTTTTAATCGTTTGTTCTAGGTATTTCTCACCGTTATAGACAGCCGTTATGATGGAAACCAAAGGCGTATTATTAAGTGATATATCTAGATTATTCATACTAAATTTTTATATTTGATTTTTTAAATCTTTTCAAATACCATTGTATAGTTTTTACTATTCCACTTTCGAAGTATTCATCCACTTTCCAGCCAAGCTCCTTTTCTATCTTACTCGCATCTATAGCATATCTTCTATCATGCCCGGCCCTATCTTCCACAAA
This sequence comes from Campylobacteraceae bacterium, assembly GCA_902387145.1. GTDB lineage: Bacteria > Campylobacterota > Campylobacteria > Campylobacterales > Campylobacteraceae > Campylobacter_A. The sequence continues at coordinate 15,784 of CABMKY010000003.1, forward strand.
AGTGATTAAATCCTTGTATGAAAAATTTACAACTGGCACTTCCTTGTCCAAAATTGCAGTAACAGTATTGACTATTTCTAGATTGGTTTTCTCGTTTCTTCCACCTATATTATATGTTTCGCCACTTTTTCCATTATGAAATACAACGTCTATTCCCCTGCAGTGATCAAGTACATATAGCCAGTCTCTTATATTTTTACCGTCACCATAAACTGGTATTGGCTTTTTTTCAAGGGCATTTTTTATAATTGTTGGTATAAATTTTTCATCATGCTGCTTCGGACCATAGTTATTTGAACAATTTGTAATAACAGTATTTAGTCCATATGTCTCATGGTACGATCTAACTATCATATCAGACGAGGCTTTGGACGCTGAATAGGGGGAATTTGGTGCATATGGTGTTTTTTCAGTAAACAGTTCACTTGGATCAAGGCCAAGAGTCCCATAAACCTCATCTGTGCTAATATGATGAAATCTTGAGTTTTTATACTCTTTTTTATAATCAAATGGGCTTTTCATCCAATATTTATAAGCTACATCCACCAAAATAAAGGTTCCATTTACATTTGTCTGGATAAATACGTCTGGATTTTTTATCGAGTTGTCCACATGCGACTCAGCAGCAAAATGAATAACTCCTCGCACGTCATATTCTTTAAATATAAACTCCACCAACTCTCTATTGCAAATATCACCCTTGATAAATTTATAATTTTGATTCTTTTCACACTCTTTTAAATTTTCTAAATTTCCAGCATATGTCAGAAGATCTAAATTTATCAAACGATAATCTGGATATTTTCCTAAAAAATATGGCACAAAATTTGATCCTATAAAGCCAGCACAACCAGTTACTAAAATAGTTTTCATGTATTAGCTACCTTTAGAAGATATTTACCGTAGCTATTTTTAGACAATCCATTTCCTAGCGCTATCAACTGCTCTTTTGAAATATAACCCTTTTTATAAGCTATCTCTTCAATGCAAGCTATTTTTAATCCTTGCCTTTTTTCAATTACCTCTATAAAGTTACTAGCTTCTAGCAAACTTTCATGAGTGCCAGTATCAAGCCATGCATAGCCTCTACCCAAAATCTCCACATAGAGTTTTTCCAAACTTAAATACTCTTGATTTATGGATGTTATTTCTAACTCACCTCTATCTGATGGCTTAACATTTTTTGCTATTTTTACAACATTATTTGGATAAAAATATAGACCTATAACAGCATAGTTGCTCTTCGGATTTTTTGGTTTTTCTTCGATACTTATAGCTTTTTTATTTTCATCAAATTCAACAACACCATAAGCTGATGCTTCATCAACATAATAGCCAAATACAACACCCTTCTTATCATTTTCTACTTTTTGTTTGCTATTTTCTAGTAGTTTTATTAACCCCTCGCCATATATAAGGTTATCGCCAAGCACTAGGCAAACATCATCATTGCCTATAAATTTTTCTCCTATTATAAAAGCTTCTGCAAGTCCATTTGGATGATCTTGTATGGCATACTGGATATCAAGGCCCAAACTACTTCCATCTCCAAATATATCCTCAAATCTATCTATATCCTTGGGAGTAGAAATGATCAAAATTTCTTTGATATTAGCAAGCATAAGCACCGACAATGGGTAATATATCATTGGCTTATTGTAAATTGGCAACAATTGCTTAACTACACCCTTTGTAATCGGATAAAGCCTAGTTCCACTTCCGCCAGCTAAAATTATCCCTTTCATTTGTGCCACCCATTCATAATATCGCAAATTTTTAATATATCTTCTTTCTTATGAAAATAAGATATTGGTAGGCTTAAGGTTGTATTGTGTATCTCTTCGCTTATTGGATACTGACCTTCTATTATACCCCGCATAGATCTTTGTCTATGCGGTGCCAAAGGATAATGTATCTCAGTTTTTACTCCATTTTCAAGTAGATAGCTTTTTAACTCATCTCTATTTTTATGTCTAACATTAAATACATGATACACATCAAAATAATCCTTATCCACAACAGGCTTTATAAACCTATCATCCAAATTTTCCAAATAAATCTTTGCTAGCTCTCTTTTATGATCTGTAATATCATCTAAAATTTCAAGCTTGGCTGATAAAAACCCAGCTTGAATTTCATCCAATCTTGAGTTATAGCCTAGCTCATCATTGTAATATTTTATAGCAGAGCCGTAGTTTCTAAGAGATCGAAATATCTTTGCCAAATTCTCATCATTTGTAGTAATAGCTCCGGCATCACCCAATGCTCCTAAATTTTTTGTTGGATAAAAACTAAAACATCCTATGCCAAAGCCACCAACCATTTTGTCTTTGAATTTAGCTCCATGTGCCTGCGCTACATCTTCAATTATCTTTAAATCATATTGATTTGCAATAGAGCAAATTTTATCCATATCACAAGCTTTGCCATATAGATGTACAACTATAATCGCTCTTGTATTTTTAGTTATTTTTTCTTCAATTCTATTTGGATCTATATTATATGTATTTATATCAGGCTCAACCAAAATAGGTTTAAATCCATTTCTAACAATTGCCAAAATAGTTGCTATATACGTATTAGACGGTACTATTATCTCACTATTTTTAGGAAAATTACATGCGTCTATCGCCAAGATTAGAGCGTCAAGGCCGCTTGCAACCCCTATGCAGTGTTTTACATTACAAAAAGAGGCAAAATTTTCTTCAAATTTTTTTACTTGATCTCCTAGAATAAACCAACCGCTATTTAGGAAATCATTAAAACTCTCTTTATACTTATTAAATAACTTTTCATTTGCCAATCTTAAATTTTCATACTCGATCATTCAATACTCCTCGCCAACATAATCATCTTTATTATAAAACTCTGAAGCAAAAACCAATAGAGTAGAGCCTTTCGTAAATTTATCCATAGTGTGCCAATCTTCTGGCTCGAGCAACAAGCACTTTGAAGGGCTGTCTAGTAAAAATATTTCTTTTTTTAGTCCGTCATTGACATATACTTCGCAACTTCCACCAAGACATATTAAAGCCTGAATAGTCTTTTTATGCCTATGGCCACCCCTTTTTTGAGTCACGCCATATATACAATAAAATCTCTTTATCTCAAACGGAAGCAGCTTTTCCATGACGGCAAGCCCGCCTCTTTCATCTTGAAATGTCGGTAAATCGATAATATAAGCCATTCATAGTCCTAAAATATATTTTTTATCATAAACATTATAAGTATTTTTTATCAATCTTTTAACTTTTACAAGTGGTGTTTTCCAGCTTTTTTTAAGTTTTATAGTACCATGAAAATCATATTTATACCCTAGCTCTTCCAGCCTGCCTTTTATATCTTCTAAATGAGATAGATATGGCTTGTATAAATTTTTTAAATCAAATTTTCTTAGTTTATAGCTTCCAAATTCTAATTTATTATTTTCTAAAAATTTAAAACCATGAAAATGATAAAAAATTAGCTCAAATTCTTTTTTAGAAAGATCATATTGTTGGATATTCCAGGGCGCAACCCCACCGCCTAAATTTTTTAAAGAGTAGACTCCGTTAAATCTATTTAACCAATCATCTAAATATTTTTGATCGCCGAATTTGCCATTTTCAAACCTAGCATAGCACCACTCATTACAAGCATTTCTCCACCAGTTTAGTACTTCCATTCCATTTTTATCATTTTTAAAAGTCATAAACTGTACGCAGTAAATCCCGCTAGTTTTACTTTGATCATATTCTTTAGTATATCTATGCTCTGTGATTAAAACAGACTTTTCACCCAGCTCCTCGATGAGTACGGCTGGATTTGAGAAAAAATATAAATCTGCATCAAGATACGTACAACTACTAAGATTATATTTTTCTATGCAGTACTTAATAATCGAAGGTGTACAAGTCCAGCAATATTCTCCTGGTGTTCTACTTTTTTTTATATTTAAAAGTTCATCATCTTCAAATTCTTCAAGCTGAATTATTGTTGCTGCTTCTAATTTTAACTCTTTTAGAATTTTGTAGCTTCTATCATCAAAAGAAAAAATATATAGATGAAATTTATCGCTATTCTTTTTAAGAGACTCATACATAGCTAAGCCACGAGTTAGGTAATTGCTATCAAAAAGAGTGCAGTAGTTATATGACATTAGAATCCTTTTAAAATATATCCTTTGAAATAGTAATCTTCATATTTTCCGTCTAGGGCATCATACTCTTCGATAACAACGTATCCCTGGTCTTTTAAGAAATGCAGTAACTCATTTTCTTCAAAGAACCAACATGGATAACTAGCATCATAAATTTGAGGCGGAACCATTTGTAGTCTGATTTGTCTCTTTTTTGCAAAAGGAGTTCTATCTATCAAAATAAAATCAAAACTATTTTTTAATATACTCTTCATCAATTCATAAGGCTTTTCAATATACTGTAAAACACTTGATAAAACTAAAATATTTGGATTCTGTTCTTTCTTACAAGTTTCTATATCATAATAGAATTTTAGCCTACTATCTTGAAAATCTTTTTTACCAACGTCAACAAAATGCTTTTGCTCAACAATACTCCAAGAAACTTCATCAATTTCATCTAAGAATTTTTTATTTTGAAAATAAGTGCTTCCTAAACTTCCACCAAAGTCAAGCACCCTAAGCTCTCCTTTGGATTTTACATAAGCATACATTAGTCCAGCTAGTAGTGGCCAAGAATATTGGATCTTATCAAATATTACGCTATCTCTCTCAAAAACAGCTTCTTTGTTTTTAACCTTTAAAAGAGAGGCTCTGACCTTTTGGAATATTTCTTTGCTATCATAGCCGATAGATACCTTTTTGGCTTCTTCCCAAGTACTATAGCTACCCTTCCAGCCGTACTTGTTTATTTTTAATCTTTTAAAAATCTTTAATATAATTGGAGGCATAAGCTCTTTAATAAATTTTTTCATATTTTTATTTCTCCTAATCTCTTATACTCAAACATACTCAATAGGCTTTCGGCCGAACAATTAAAGATTCTACCATTTTTAAAATTTTCTGCAATTAGCTCTTTTTCTAAAAATATCTTACAAGCAGAAAAGAATTCATCTGATTTTTTAATTTTCATACGTTCAATTTCATTTTGCTGATGAATAGCATTTTTATAAAATCTAAAATCTTCTTCTTTTTTTATGCATATATAATTACAATCAATGCCCAATAAATATATTTCTTTAAATCCCATATAAATAGCAACTATTAAAGCATATGTGCTAGCAGTATTTGCAGCCCAAATTTGATTTTCAATACTTGTATCTTTCTCTCTAAACTTATATTCTTTATCTACATTGATTCCAGCAAAATACCAACTTATTTTATGATTTTTAAATATTCCATACTTTTCAAGAATATATTTTATGTTGCAATCATGGTAATTTAGACCAAAAATCATATTAACATTTATAGGCACATGCTTTTCCATATCTTCAAACCATCGCTTCCATTCATCTTCTGTTTGTGGTGGGTGAATGGGGGCAACTAAATAATATTTTTGTATATCTCCGCTTACAATTTCGTCAAAATCATTATGTACATAAAAGTTATTAAGTGCAAATACGATTTCATTTTTTAATGGTCTTAAATCCTCATTTTTTATAGATGGGCCACTACCAAGAATAAAGCATCTTTTGCCTTTATGTTTGTCTTTTAAGTTAATATTCTTTAATACTACTTCTTTATATTTTAAAAAGTAGATATAGCTTCTTACATATCTTAATCCATCTAGTAGTATTGGTGGTATTATTTTTTTTACTAAACGTTTCATTACTACACTCCAACCTAAGCTCAACTAACACACTGCAAATATATTTTTCTAAGTATATCAGCATAAAAATATCTTTTTACTAAAATAAAATAAACACTCAAAGAAAAAATTGTTGAATAACTATAATATAAAATATCAGTATGATAAAAAACAAAAATACTATTTAAAATTAAATTTAAAGCCAAAATTATAAATTGATATTTTAATAATACAAAATGATGATTATCACTAATCATATAATAAATATACATATTATTAATCGATAAAAATATTGCAGATAAAATTAGAACAAAAAATAGAAATTCTGTACCAAGATATCTTTTAATAATAAATTCTAAGAATAATGGATATGTTATTACTGCAATTATAGAGGTTACTGCCAAAAAAACATATACTTTTTTATTGGTAGTCTCCACGATATTTTTTACAGAAATGAAATCTTTTTGTGCTACATATGTATATAATAGTTGAGAATATGGTCCAAAAAAACTCATCGATAATAGCCATATATTCATAGCTAGCGAAGATGTAAAACCATACATAGCAAGTTCTTCAGAAGGATAAAAGGTAGATATAAACCACCTATCTGCAGTTCTGAAGAGTATGTCTATCGCCCAGATCAAATAGACAAAAAAACCTATCTTATAGATCTCAAAAACTTTTTTTTTAAAACTATAAAATTTAATATCATTAAATACTAATGGGGCTAAGCAAAAAGACACTAAAAAAGTTATGGATGTTACTATAAACTGAGCAATAAATATAGACTCAATATTTTGATAGTAATAAAATATTAATATTGTTACAAATGGTCTAAGTATTTCATCTAAACTTTTTAAAAAATTAACTTTTTCAAATTCGTGTTTAGAATTTAAAAAGATTTTAACATTTTCTGCATAATGCGAAAAAAAGAAATTTGCAGCTATTATAAGAATTACCAATGGACTAAGCTTAATATTTAATAGAAAAAGTATACTCGCACCTATAAACTGAATAATATGAGAAATAATGTTACTATATAAAAATAATTCATTCTCGTTTTTTTTATCTACTATATATTTTGGTAATAAAATAACCGTACCATGCATAGAGCCAAATTGTAATAACGGCAACAAAGACAATACCATCGTTATATAAACAAAAGCACCATAGTCTCTTTCTGAAAGACTCTTGGCTATATATATAAATGATAAAAAAGATAATCCTTTTGAACATATAGCTATTAGTAAATTCTGTAAAATAACTTTTTGCAACTTATCTGCCCAATATACTTTTTACAACTTCTTTCATACCTAGCTTATCTAATAGCTTTATAATTGCCTCCCTAATATAATAAGGGTTCAACTTTAAAACATGTAAAATATAATCTCTCTTTAATTGATTTTCGACCTTAATTGCCCATTTCGTCATATCTTTATCATAAATTACAATATTATCTCTCATACTCCAATCAATAGGCTTTTGAAGTAAAAAAGTGCATCTTTCATTACCATATATGACCCTCAAGCCTAATGATTCGAAAAAAATCCTTAAGTAGTAGTAGTAGTAGTTATGCACATGTGCGTTTTGAAAATACAAGATCGGATTAAAATATGTCTTTTGAATATCAAATATACCTGGTACTTCTACCAATAAGTATCCTTCATCAGAAATCAACTCTATAATTTTATTCATTGTACTTATTGGTTCGTTAAAATGTTCCATAACATGAGATAAAATTACTAAGTCCTGAGATTTCTTCGGAGTTTTATAAATATCAAACTCGCCTTGATATAAATTTAATCCTTTATTTTGTCCAAACCTTAAATACTTTTCTCCAAAATCACAACCAGATACTCTTTTGCCATTCTGATAAAAAGTGTACAAGATACCACCAGCACCACATCCTATTTCAAATACAGTATTAATATTGCAAATTTCAATATTCTCTTTTATAAGATTATAAAAAATTTGACCTCTTTGAACTTGTGAGTTGAAAAACTCCTCGCTAGCTAATTCTATACCAACATATATATCCCTATACTCATTTTTATAAAATTCTGCAGTTGAGTTGTCGTCAAGTCGTTCCTTTAGTCTAATAACCCCACACTTCTTACAAAGTACACTATAACACGGGATACCATATCTATCTTTTTCTGCGACAACAATATCAGTAAATTTGTTAACATTGCCACATAGGCATGGATTAGGTATCAATTTATATTCACCATTTTTAATCTTGGCTTTAAATTTTAGTATAGTATCTTTTTGTAGCCCATTTAAAGACACAATTGCTTTATCATCATTTCTCCAAATTGGAAACATAACAAATCTATTTATTATACTCATTTATTAATCCATTACCCTTTTATAATGATTAACTTTCTCTTGATATAACATGTCTATACATAAGCTTTTCGGCAATTAGCCAGTCATCTTCTTCATCTATTTCAACTGATGTAAATTCTTCCATCTCATAAATAGTTATTTTTCCACAAAGACGATTTTTATATTTCTTTATATTACAAACCTTATTTATATAAAAAGCTCCATTCTCAACAAATAAGCCGTCAAATTCTTGTCTTCTAGGTCTATTTCTATAATCATAGTTTATTGGAATTGCATTCTTATCCCAAAAAAATTTTTTTGTTTTTGCACAAGTAAGCAATGAATCAGCCTTTTCAATATTTAACTTCTTGATAGCATTGTCAAAATCTTTTGCTTGGGTAAAAGGAGAAGTTGCTTGTACAAGCAAAAACAAATCATTATCTTTAAAATTATTTTTATAAATAAATTCAAGCATTACAGATTCTGAAGTAGCGGTATCTACTGCATTCTCTGGCTCTCTATCATATACTTTCACCTTTGGAAAATTAAAGCTTTCTACAACATCCTTTATTTTTTTACAGTCAGTTGCTACAAATATCTTATGTATTTCATTGGAATTTTGAAGTGCCTTAAGATTCCAATAAACCAAAGGCTTCCCACAAAACTCTTTTATATTTTTAAACGGTATAGATTTACTACCACACCTAACAGGAATAAATGCCAAGTTCACTTATAATTCCTTTGAATACTTTTCATTTAAAATTTTCATACATTTATATGTTCCTGCGCCTTGATGCAAATGCCCACTCCATATCTCAGGAACCCAAGTAAAATTATATTTTTCTACCTTTTTTAATACTCTACCAAAATCTATACAACCTTCACCTATTTGAACACCTTCGCCATTATTCCCATATGCATCAGATATATGAATATGTTTTACTATTGGCATAACTTCTTCTGTATAATCAGCTAAATCAATGCCAAATTCATTACAATATAGACTAGCATGACATATATCATAAGTCATTCCAAGACCAAAATAATTACAAAAAGCTAGCATATCTTTTGGAAGCATAAAACCATGTTGAAACCACTCTCCACCCAAATACCATGGGCGTGGAGGTAAATTTTCTGGTATTATGTCTATTTGACTACTATTGTATTTGAGCTTTTTAAAATTTTTAATAGCAATTTCAGTTAACTGAGAGGTATTAACCAATTGTCTAGTATTTAAAAACATTCCACCTAAATGCATAACAAGTTTCGGCTTAGCTTTTGGAAAATGCCTAGATATACTTAATGTTTTGTCAATACTTCTTTGCAAAATATCTAAAGATCTTTCAACAATATCTACACTATTAGAACAGATATTAACAAGTTGTCTATCAAAAATCTCTGGCGCGTGAACAATAAGCTCAGACTGAGAAGTATCGGGATTAAAATCTATATCTAAATCAGTTTGTGAACAATGAAATTCTATACAAGGACTATTTAAAATTTTATATTCGTTATAGTCATGAAATCGACATTTGATACCCCATCTCTTACTAAAATAAAATCTTTGCCAATCTTTTATTGCTATACTATCTTCAAAATCTACTTTTCCTATATAATGATCCTTTTTTATAGCTCTCTTCAGTACTTTACCAATATAATCATTAATCTCGTGAGCAAATATACCTTTGCCAGGTGCCTTATATACCAAATCTGATTCTATCAAGATATGACCCACAGGTAAATCTCTAACTGGAACGGCAGATTTTGCAAAAGCTTCTTTATTTTGCATTTCAGCCTGATTAACATGCTTTGTTCTTGTGCCACCCATTGCCTTTTCCAACATTCTTATTTGAAAAACCATTTCTTTCCATTCGCGAGGAAGCATAGAGGCTTTATGGTCTGGTCCTTTTTGTGTTATATCAAATGTAATATGTTTTTCAATAATCTTGCACCCCATTGCAACAGCAGCAACTGGAATAAAGGTTCCTCTTTCATGACCAGAATACCCAATAACAGAAGTAAAGTCTTTAAGTCTTTCTAAATATTTTAAATTTAAAGTCTCATAAGACGCAGGATATGTTGACTGTGCCAATAAAAGCGCATAGCTTAACTTGTTTGCCTTATATATATTAACACATTTAAAAATATCTTCATCACTCCACATTCCAGTTGATATAATAAGTGGTAAATTAAATTTATTGCACTTTAGCAAAAGTGGAATATTTGTCATATCTGCAGAAGATATTTTGTATGCACTAATACCGAGTTCGTATAAAAATTCAGCTGATTTTTCATCAAATGGAGTCACTATTAAGTCAAGTTCAAGCTCGTCGCACAGATTTCTTATCTGAATATAATCGTCTTTTGAAAGTTCAATTTCTTTTAATAAGGGGATTAAATATTCAAAATTCCACTCAGAATTATTTTCATTATTTATAACTTCTTCAGAATAAATATTGTCCAAATCTCTTTTTTGAAATTTTACTGCATCAACACCGGCTTCTTTGGCTGCCTTAATAAGTTCAATTGCTGTATCTATGTTACCATTATGATTTATACCGATTTCTGCAATTATATATGTTTCAATATTTTCATTATTAAAAATTTTTTTAATTTTTCCACTATCATACATTTTTTCTCCAATACTCCAATATGTCACATATTGTATCTTTTAATTTGTATTTTGGTTTAAACCCTAAATTTTCTAATTTGCTAATATCTGCATGCAACCTCTTGCTTAAACTTACCTCTTTAGAAAATAAATTTTTATTTTCGACAATTTTTAAATCTTTCACAGAAACATTTGTTTTTTTGATAATCGTGTATAGTAGATTTTTTATACTTATATAGTTACCTGATCCTACATTATAAGTTTCACCAACTACACCTTTTTTAAGCAATAGAAAATAAGCAAAACAAGTGTCTCTAACATCCAAAAAATCTCTCTCCTGCATAAGATCTCCTACTTTCAATATTGGTTCTACTATTTTTTTTTCAATTTTTATTATATTTTTTGAAAATGAAGAAAATACAAAATCATCTCTTTGTCCAATGCCAATTGTATTAAATTGTCTTACATAAATAATTGGTAATCCGCGTTCAATAAAATACATTGAAGAATTATATAAAAATATTTTACTTAAGCCATATAGTGAAGTTGGGTGCAATGTAAAATCTTCTTTAATAGGGATATCATAAAATTTTCCATATTCACTTGCAGATCCTACCACAATAATTTTTTTTATATTTTTTTTTACTTCTAGTCCATAAATTTTTTCTAAAAAAATGGCGCTGTTTAACATATTATCGTATGTTGACGACTTTATATTTATATTATTTGCAACAAAAGAATTACCTTGTAATATTACTATATATTCTGGTTTTTCTTTTAACAATATGTCATCAATTTCACTTTTCATTGAATATTGCGTAATTCCTTCTGCTTCTATTACCTTATGCTTATTATACAAAAGCGTAATTTGAATATCTCGATCAATAACTTTTAAATACTTAATTAAATTTTGTGCAATAAATCCACTACCGTAAATTAATACTTTCAATGTATGCTACTTTTATATTTTAAATCTAATACTTGCTTAAATACCACTCATAAAGTGTCTTTATCCCATCTTCAAGCTCTACCTTATGCTTCCAGCCAAGAGAGTGGAGTTTAGATGGGTCTGTTAGTTTTAGCATCGTACCATCGGGCTTGCTATCATTAAAGCATAGCTCACCTTTAAAACCAATTATATTTTTAACTAAATTTGCTAGCTCCTTTATAGAGATATCTTTGCCTGTACCTATATTTATATGAGTATTTCTTATCTCTTTGCTCTCTTTATTATAAGTATCTTTAAAATCCCTATTTTCTAATAAGAACACACAAGCATCAGCCATATCTTCTGAGTGCAGGAACTCTCGCCTAGGCTCTCCTGTTCCCCAAATTTCTACTCTCTCTTTTGAAATGCCAAATTTACCAAGGTAAGCTATGGCTTCTTTTATATCTTTTACTTTTATATCTTTTACCACTTCGTCAAATTTTTCTTCGCTTAAAAGCTTTGCTAAGTGTATCTTTCTTATAAGTGCTGGTAATACGTGTGATGTTTCTAAATCAAAGTTATCATTTGGACCGTATAAATTTGTAGGCATAACAGATATAAAATTTGTACCATACTGCAGATTATAGCTTTCACACATCTTCATGCCAGCTATTTTAGCTATCGCATATGGTTCATTTGTATATTCAAGTGGCGACGTCAGAAGCACATATTCACTCATTGGTTGAGGAGCATTTTTAGGATATATACAAGTACTCCCCAAAAATAGTAGTTTTTTTACCTTATGCACATAGCTTTGATGGATCACATTATTTTGAATTTGTAAATTTTCATATATAAAATCGGCCCTATAAGTACTATTGGCAACTATTCCGCCGACCTTTGCAGCGCCGAGTACAACATATTCTGGCTTTTCTTTTTCGAAAAACTCACAAACAGCTTTTTGATCCATTAGATCAAGCTCACTATGAGTTCTTGTGATTATATTTTCATAGCCTTTTGATTTTAAATTTTTCACTATAGCAGAACCCACCAGCCCCTTGTGTCCTGCTACATAAATTTTGCTATTTTTATCCATTTTTTACTCAAAATAGCTCATTGTCTCATATCCACCATCTTTTAGATAGACATCTTTTGTCATAAGTTTTAAGTCTGACTTCATCATGTCATTTACTAGGTCTTGAAGGTTAAATTCCCTCTTCCAGCCTAGTTTTTTCTCTGCTTTACTAGGATCCCCAAGCAGCAAGTCAACCTCTGTTGGCCTAAAATATCTTGGATCCACACAAACCACTGTTTGACCGACATTTAAATGAGACAAGTTTAAATTTAACTCTTTTGCTTTTTCAAAACTTAGTGAGTCCACGACTCCTACCTCATCTACGCCAACCCCTTCAAATCTCAAATTTATGCCAGCATAAGCAAATGCAAATTTTACAAAATCTCTAACTGCTGTTGTTTGTCCAGTTGCTATCACCCAGTCTTCTGGCTCTGGGGCTTGTAGTATCATCCACATCATATTTACATAATCTTTTGCATGACCCCAGTCTCTTTTGGCATCTAAATTTCCAAGATAAAGCTTGTCTTGAAGCCCAAGCGCTATCTTACTAGCTGCTCTTGTGATCTTTCTGGTTACGAATGTCTCGCCTCTAACTGGCGATTCATGATTAAATAATATACCATTACAAGCAAAAATGCCATAAGCCTCTCTATAATTAACCGTTATCCAGTACGCATACATCTTTGCGACGGCATAAGGGCTTCTTGGATAAAATGGCGTGGTCTCACTTTGCGGTGTTTCTTGCACTTTTCCGTAGAGCTCAGAGGTAGAAGCTTGATAAATTTTAGTCTTTTTTTCAAGTCCTAATATCCTTATGGCCTCAAGCAGTCTAAGAGTGCCTGTACCATCAGCATTTGCGACATATTCTGGGGTTTCAAAGCTAACATGCACGTGGCTCATGGCAGCTAGGTTGTAAATTTCATCTGGCTGTACTTCTTGGATGATCCTTGTCAGATTCATAGAGTCCGTCATATCGCCATAGTGCAAGAAAAAATTTCTATTATCAACGTGCGGATCTTGATAGAGATGATCTATCCTATCTGTATTAAAAAGACTTGTCCGCCTTTTTATACCATGGACTATATATCCTTTTTTTAGTAAAAGTTCTGCCAGATATGACCCGTCTTGACCTGTTATACCAGTTATTAACGCTACCTTTTTATCCATAAATCACCTTTTAAAATCATCATCTAAGCGAATTATATCATCTTCGCCTGTATATTCGCCAACCTGCGCTTCTATTAAAACCACAGGAATTTTACCTTCATTAGATAGTCTATGAACTTCGCCCATTTTTATATAGATAGACTCATTAGGACAAACAAGTCTAGTTGTCTCGCCGATCGTAACTGTGGCACTACCAGACAAAACTATCCAGTGCTCATTTCTATGAAAGTGCTTTTGCAAAGATAGCCTCTTGCCAGGTTTTACTTCTATGATTTTTATCTTATATCCATCTTGATTTTCAAGAACTGTGTAGTTTCCCCATGGCCTATTTGTCATAACATGAGCATTGCAAAGCTCAGAGCTCTCCTCTTTTAAAATTTCCACAACATTTTTTACTTTTTGGCTAGAGGATTTTTTAGAGATCAAAAGAGCATCTTTTGTGTCAACCACTGCTAGATCATCAACATCTATCAAGGCTATTTTTTTGCCACTAGATAAGACTAGGTTGTTGTGAGAATTTATCTGCACAAGATCGCTATTTATTGTGTTTCCATTGATATCTTTTTGTAGCTGCTCATCCAAACTATCAAAACTTCCAAGATCACTCCAAGAAGCATCCAGGGATACCATTTTTACGATACCAGACTTTTCCATCACAGCATAATCTATGCTATTTTGAGGAATGTTTTGCATGTCGATAACGTCTATTTTGATATCAAATTCGTCTTTTTTTGCGTTATCAAAAGCAAGTTTACATGCTTCAAATATCTCAGGAGCAAAAATTTTCATCTGATCCAAGAAAACGCCTGCCTTAAAGACAAACATGCCTGAATTCCAGTAGAAATTTTGATCTTTTAGAAATTTCACCGCCCTTTCATAGTCTGGCTTTTCATAAAAGGCCTTTACATCGCCATTATAGCTCTCTATATATCCAAATCCCGTCTCAGGTAACCTTGGCTTTATACCAAAAGTAACTAAGAAATTTTGCTCTGCCAGCTCTTTTGCAGCTTTTAAGCTTGTGTGATATGCTTTAATGTCCTTTATCAAATGATCTGAAGGGGTTACTAAAACAATCTCATTTGGATCAAGTGTAAGGCAAGCTAACGTGATCGCTGGTGCAGTATTTCTACCAACTGGCTCGAGCAGATATTTAAAATTTGTGATATTTAAATTCTCTATCTGATCCATCGCTAAGTAGTAGTGATCGATATTTGTAATCACAAATGTATTGTCACAAATTTCACTATTTCGTAGCGCAGTTAGCTGAAAAAGTGATCTATCGTCAAATAATTTAATAAATTGTTTTGGCATTAAAGTCCTACTAATAGGCCACAACCTCGTACCAGAACCACCACATAATAATATATTTGTCATAAATTTTATCTACTTTAAAATGAGCTTAAAAATCTTATATAATTAAAGCTAAAAAAGACTAAGAACTTACTAAAACTATCTAAAATATAAGTTTTGATAGCTTTTAAACTATCAAAACACCTCTCTCATCTTATGCGTTAGCTCTAGGCTCGCTTCTATCTCAGCTCTTTTTGCCATTACGCTCTCTATATTGACACCGACATTTATGCCAAGCTTTTTAGCAAATTCATAAAGCTCTGCAAAATTTTCAAGGCAAATTTGTGATGCTGTGGCTAAAAAATCATCACTCTGAAGCATCCTTTTTTCGCTCTTTTCATCAACACTTATGCCAAGCCACTTGATAAAATCTAGTGTTTTTGGCGTGCCACAAGTCGTAAATGTCAAAATAATAGGCAAATTTAACCCACTTTTTGCCACGCTTGTTAGTAAATTTTTAGCCAAATTTATATCAAAGACCGCCTGCGAGATAAAAAATTTCGCACCCATTTTGGCCTTTTGGCTCATCCTTTGCTCTTCATCGCCCTTTTTTGCGTGCCTCTCAGCTATACAAACACCGCCCACTACAAGCTCTTTAAACTCGTCTCTAGCGATCTCATAAGCACGCTCTAAGCTCATTTTAGGCTCTACCTTGCCAGAAGCAACGCCGACAAAGACATTTATGTCACTACTACTTTTGGCTAAATTTGCTCTAAATTCGCTCTCATCATATTTATTTGCGACCCTATAAAAGATGCTTGGCGTCTTTAAATTTAGATATTTCGAGTAGTAAATTTCAGGGCTTAATGTATCACTAAATTCAAAAGTTCGCTCGCTTTTTATACGGCTACTTTCATCTTGGATCTCGTAAAGTACCAAGCCATCAGCCTGCACATCTGTGATCCTCTTGTCCCATTTTGCAGCGATCTCTTTAAGCTTTGCCTCGTCAAATTCAGCCTTTGGAGGCGTTAGGCCATAAAGCACTATGCCACTTTCATTGTTTATGATCTTATCTTTTAACATTTTCTAACTTTTTTGAAATTTAAACGAAGTTTAGCGCCTAGGCTTGCTAGACGCTAAAATTTGGATTATAGACCTCTTACGATCTTGACAGCCTCTACCATGTTTTTAAGGCTTGGCTCGACCTCTTCCCATTTCCTTGTTTTTAGGCCGCAGTCAGGGTTGATCCAAAGCTGCTCTTTTGGCAAGACTTCAAGCAGAGCTTTGATCTGAGCGACGATCTCCTCGACACTTGGCACGCGTGGGCTGTGGATGTCGTAAACGCCAGGTCCGACCTCTTGTTTGTAGCCAACGGCTTTAAAAATTTTAAGTAGCTCGTTGCCACTTCTTGCAGTCTCGATACTGATAACATCAGCGTCCATTGCCTCGATAGTCTTGATGATGTCGTTAAATTCAGAGTAGCACATATGCGTGTGGATCTGAGTTTTTGCCTCGGCTGAGCTTACTGAAAGCTTGAAGCAATCAACCGCAAATTTCTCATAAGCTGGGATATTTTCAGCTCTTAGCGGATAGCCTTCTTTAAACGCCGCTTCATCGACTTGGATCACTCTGATGCCTGCATTTTGAAGGTCTGCGATCTCGTCATAGATACAAAGTGCAAGTTGCTTTGCTACCTCACTTCTTGGCAGATCGTCACGCACAAAGCTCCAGTTTAGCATAGTCACAGGACCTGTTAGCATGCCCTTCATTACGTGTTTTGTGATGCTTTGAGCGTATTTCATCCACTTAACAGTCATCGGCTCTGGGCGGCTCACGTCACCAAAGAGAAGTGGTGGCTTGACGCAGCGGCTACCGTAGCTTTGCACCCAGCCATTTTGACTAAATGCATATCCGCTGATCTGCTCGCCAAAGTACTCGACCATATCGTTTCTCTCCGGCTCGCCGTGTACTAGCACGTCTAGGCCGATATCTTCTTGGAATTTCACGCAGTGATCGATATATTTTTTGATACCAGCTTCATAAGCAGCTGCGTCGATCTCGCCTTTTTTGAAATTTTGGCGAAGTACACGAAGATCAACAGTCTGAGGGAAGCTACCTATCGTTGTTGTTGGCAAGATACCGTATTTTAGTGTTTCGCGTTGAATTTTGATGCGATCTTCAAATTTCTCATCACGCTCAAATTTGCTTAAATTTTTAATGCGGTTTTGAACACTTTCAGAGTGGATGAGCTTTGAAGTGGCGCGAGTTTTAACGGCATTTTTATTTTCTTCATAAATTTTTGCCTCAGCATCGTTTAGATTCTCGCCGTTTGCTAGTTTTGTGATGATCTTGATCTCATCAAGCTTCTCAACCGCAAAGCTTAGCCAGCTTTTGATCTCAGGGTTTAAATTCTCTTCATATTTTAGCGTGTATGGTACGTGAAGAAGCGAGCACGAAGTACCGATGTAAAAGTCTTTGCCGCCTATTTTCTCTGAAATTTCACGAACAAGTTTTACTTTTTCATCGATGTTGCTTTTCCAGATATTTCTGCCGTCGATCACGCCAGCAAATAGCGTCAAATGGCTGTTTTTGATAGTCTCAAGTGCTTCGAAATTTCTCTTGCCATGGATGAAGTCAAGTGCGATGCCGTAAATTTTAGTTTTAGCCACTTCGCTAACTGCTTTAATCGCATGCTCAAAATATGTCGCAAACACGATCTTGATGTTGCTAACAACACCTGTTAGCTCGTTATAAACCTTTGTGATAAGTGGCAAAAGATCGCTTTCGTTTTTGTCAGTTACAAAGATCGGCTCGTCAAACTGTACTAAAATTTCATCATCAAGCTTAGAAATTTGCTCAAGTAGCTTTTTATACTCGCCTACAAGCGCGTCAAGGTGCTTAAATGGGCAGCTGCCGTCAGTCGTCTTTGAAAGAGCCAAAAATGTGATAGGGCCGATCAAATTTACCTTACCTTTTACACCGTTAGCCTTCGCCTCTTTGTATTCATTTAAAATTTTGTCCGCTTTTAGGCTAAATTTACTCTCGCTGCTAAGCTCTGGCACGATGTAGTGGTAGTTTGTGTTAAACCACTTTGTCATCTCCATCGCAACGCCACTTTTGTTGCCTCTTGAGCAAGCAAAATATTGCTCCAAGCCGCTTAAATTTGCAAATCTTGGAGGCGTAGCGCCAAAAGCAATGATGTTATCAAGCATTAGGTCATAAAATGAAAAATCATTAACGCTAATAGCCGAAATGCCAGCGTCTTGTTGATATTTCCAGTGTCTTTGGCGAAGTGTCTTTGCAGTCTCTTGCAAATTTTCTTCACTAAAGCCCTCTTTACCAGCCCAAAAGCCCTCTAACGCGCGCTTTAACTCTCTTTTCTCTCCGATTCTTGGAAAACCTAAAACATAACTTTTTATCATTTTTATCCTTTTTAAATTTCTATTTTAAATTAAATCTGTGCAAAGCACAGCAACTTTGAATATTTTTATGCAGGTACAAAGGGTTAGAATTACGAAACCACCCCCTTATCCCTACAACCCAAAACCCCAGCACGTTCGATGTTGTTGCGCTGCGCACAAGTCTGGGTTACCCAAAACGAGGTGGATGACACCCGCTTCTTCTTAGACTAAAGTAAAATTTATAAAAAACCCTGCTAAAAAGATCCTTGCCAAATTTTAAACACTGCTTAGCTTTGCTATTAAAAATGCAGTTACAATGCAGCGGACCTGCTAGCAAAAAGGGATTTATTTCAATATAAAAAAATGTGAAATTGTTTAAAAATTTGCGTGATTTTTGAAAATCGCTGATATGTTTTTTGCCGAGATTAATGAGCTTTATGCATGGGACAAGGCATCAGCGTTTTTCCTTTGAGATAAATTTTGTCCGACATTATAAACGCTCTTTGCCAAATTTTTGTTTAAAGTTTGGGCGCTACTAAATTTCACGCCCAGATTTTTTTAGTCTTTTTTACCTTTATTTAGGGATTTTAGCTTAGCATCCATATCAGCTGTGAGCATCGTAAAGACCTTATTTGTAAGCTGCTGAGTTAGATCTTTAGCCTCTTGCATAGTCTTTTGGCTAAATTCATTTAAGAGTTTGTCCGCTTTTTTCTTATCTTTTTTGTAAAGCTTCATGTACTCATCTTCAAATTTAGCCTGTTTTACCGCCAACTCCTTTTCAAATTTAGCGTAGGCCTCTTTAACCACTGGCGAATACTTCTCATAATCAGTCATCACAAGGGTTTGAAGCTTTCTATAAACCCAGTATATTGAGGTGTCATCAGCGTCGTATGAGCCATCTGAGTAGCCTTTTATAAAGCCATCAAGTCCCTCGTAATACGGCAAATAAACACTAAGATCAGCCATGCCAAGAGCTACATATGTCACGCGGCCGATCTCTTTTGGTAGCCAAGGGCGCACCTGCATGACGTGAGACTCGTATGTTCTAAAGACGCTTATGGCACGGTAGATGTTTTTCTTATCTTCGTCTTTGCTAGCGTAGTTATCAAACGCAGTGCCGTTATAGTGGGCTCTCATCGCAGCTTTTAGGTTTTCAACACTTAGTTTTTTCTCTGGTTTTAAAAATACTGGAAATTTCTGACCATCGGCGAAGTCTTGTTTTAAGCTTGGGTTAAACATGCTTTGAACCCAGCAAACGCGTGGGTAGTTATAAGTCATATCCCTCTCATCGTCTCTTGTATAAGCCTTTGTGAAGTTAAATTCACCATCTTTTGCAGGGTCATAAGTCTTGTTATCGATCGCAAATTTAATGACATCTTTTGCTCCCATGAAATTTGGATCATTCTCTTTATAGTTTTGAAGTCTGCCTTGGTTTGCAGTAACGAAATACTCATCTGGAGCGATCTTTGTAGCGATCCATTTGTGGCCTGTACCAGTCTCAAAATACCAAAGCTCGTTTGCGTCGATAAATACTACGCCAAAGCCTTCTCCAGCGCCCTTAGTCTCAACTATCTCGCCAAGGAGCTTAACACCCTCTTTTGCACTCTTCATACGTGGCAAAAGCACGTCTGGGATGTCATCCTCGGTGATGCCGCTCTCTTCGTTATATGGGTCGATCTTTAAAAGCTCGTCTTTTGCGTAAATAGTCTCAGTGCCGCTTAGCCCAACCCCTGCCTCATTGTAGCCGACCGCTCCATGAAGCTTTGTATGCGAGTTTGCGATGGTTGTGTATCTCATACCATCTTTTGGAAGCGGATATGTAAAGTCATTTGCGCCGTCATGTGCCTTTGAGCTATGCATACCAGTTTGATTCTTTTTTGCTGGATGGATCAAAAAGACTTGTGCCTTTACAGCCTTACTATCTGCACTCCTGGCAACCAGCATGGAGCCGTCATTTGAAGCTTTATCTCCTACTAAAATAGTAGTGCATGCCAAGCTACTTGTGCCTAAAATCGCACTCATAGCAACAATTGATGCAAGAATTTTGCCTTTCATTTTTACTCCTTTAGTGAAATAAAATTTCTTTATGTGATTATATGCAAATTTTAATAATTTAATTCTAAATTTTAAAATTCTTTTAAGTTTAATGTAAATTTATTGCAAATTTTGTCTAAGTGAAATTTAAATTTTCTAAAGGATTTTTCGCTATAATCCAAAACTTACGCACTTGCGTATAAAATTTCAAAAAGGATTAGCATGCCAAAGATGAAAACCGTTCGCGGTGCTGCTAAGCGCTTTAAAGTAGGTAAAAATAAGATAAAAAGAGGCTCTGCTTTTAGAAGCCATATCTTAACAAAAAAACCTAGTAAGCGTATGAGAGACCTTCGTGGACCACACTACGTGGATAGCACAAACGTCTCAGCCGTTCGCAAAATGCTCGGTGTATAAGTAGCTGTAGATTTAAGTTTTTGACAAAAAAGTCATTCAAACTCCCCCAAATTTAGGGGCAAGACTCACTTCATGAGCGCCAATTTGTAAAAGGATAAATATGGCAAGAGTAAAAACAGGCGTAGTTAGAAGAAGACGCCATAAGAAAGTTTTAAAGCTAGCACGTGGCTTTTTCAGTGCTAGACACAAACACTTTAGAAAAGCTAAAGAGCAACTAGAGAGAAGTTTAGTTTATGCATACCGCGACAGACGCCAGAAAAAACGTGATTTTAGACGTTTATGGATCGTTCGTATCAACGCAGCTTGCAGACTAAACGACATTAGCTATTCAAGATTTATCAACGGCTTAAATAAAGCTAAGATCGAACTTGATAGAAAAATTTTAGCTGATCTAGCTATGAATGACGCGAAGGCATTTGCGGCACTTGCAAAACAAGCAAAAGATGCTTTGAAATAACACCTTTTCTCCGCTTCGGCGGAGATCTTCTTTTTTATACACTTTAAAATTTAATAACAAAAACTCTATAAAACTCTTTGTTTTAATTTACTATCCGCGACTTTTACAAACCACTAGCCAAATTTAACTACTCACAGCCAAAAAAGCTAAATTTCGATACTCGTATCAAAACAGTATTTCACCGCTCCACTAAATAAGATTTTGCCGTTTTCTAGCCTAAGGCCAAGCTCTTCGCCGCTTTTTGGATAGACTTTTAGACATTGCGCTGCGTTTAAATTTAAAGTAGCGCCGTAAAAGCAAGCCGCCATGCCAGTGCCACAAGCTAGCGTCTCATCCTCCACGCCCCTTTCGTAGGTTCTCACCTTTAAAACTCCGCCATCAAATTTGGCTAAATTTACATTTGCATTGTATTTTTGACGAAGCGCCCTGCACTCTTTGACGTCAAATTCATCTAAATTTTGCGTGAAATTTACAAGATGAGGCACGCCAGTATCGTAAAAATACCAAGTTTTACCATTTTCATTTAGTGGCTCGCTTAAAATTTTTGGACTTGTTAGCACAACCTCGACACACTTATCTTTCACGCTTGCCATCACCTCGCCACTGCCAGTTAGCAGAGCAAATTCGCTTGAACTTACAAGACCGTTTAGATAGGCATATCTAGCAGCCGCGCGCGAGCCGTTGCCACACATCGCAGCGTAGCTTCCGTCGCTGTTATAAAACTCCCATTTTACGCCCTTTTCGTAAGGTAAAAGCACGATGAGCCCGTCAGCTCCCACGCCGTTTGTTCGGCTGCAAATCTGCCTCGCAAGCTCACTTCTATCTTTACTCAAAAAAGTATGAAATATGACAAAATCATTGCCGCTAGCGTTGTACTTTGAAACTTGCATTATTTTTCCTTTAAAATTGCTCTACTTTTTGCCAAATTTATATAAACTCAGCCACAAATTTGCCTTAGAAATTTCTCTAGTTCTTGCTCTAAATTTTCTTTATCGCCACTATTATCTATTATAAAATTTGCTTTTTTTCGCTTTTGCTCAATATCTATCTGAAGCTCCACTCTTACTTTTGCTTCTTCTAATTTTAGACCGTTTCGGTTCATTAAGCGGCTTAGCAAAAGCTCTTTTGGCGCGTAGATCACGGCTACATTTTTAAACTCATCGTAGCGATCCTCTTTTTCAAAAAACAAAGGGATATCGACAAAATAAACCTGCCCCAAGCACTCAAGCTTCGTAGCGCGAGATAGAATTTCTTCCTTTATCTTTGGATGCAAAATTTGCTCTAAAATTTTTAATTTTTTTGGATCATTAAAGACAATGGTACCTAGTTTTTGACGATCGATCTTGCCAACTTCGTCTAAAATTTGCTCTTTAAAAACTCTCGCTATCTCACATTTACAAATTTCAAGCTGCTCATGAGCGATTATGTCCGCATCAATCACGCTAAAGCCTCGTTCTTTTAGCAAATTTATAGCCGTGCTTTTACCGCTAGCAATAGAGCCTGTAATGATGTAGGCGTTTGGAAATTTCTGCAAACTCGCTCCATTTTTGAAAATTGATGACAATTTTAGCAACTTTTGGCTAAAGTTTTAAAAAATTACAAAAAAGGGCAAAGATGATAAGCTATAAAGATGCTGGAGTGGATATAGATGCTGGAAATAGCTTTGTTGAGGCGATAAAGCCTTTCGTAAAATCTACACAAACACCAAATGTTATAGGTGGCATTGGGTCATTTTCAGGAGCAGTCAGGCTACCGAGCGGATATAAAAATCCAGCTATTTTAGGCGCAACTGATGGCGTTGGCACAAAGCTTCGCCTAGCTATCGACGCTAAGAAATTTGACGGCGTGGGCGAGGATCTAGTCGCAATGTGCGTAAATGATCTCATCTGCAACTTCGCTACACCACTCTTTTTCCTTGACTACTACGCAACAGCAAAGCTTGAGATAGAGAGCGCCAAAGAGGTGGTAAAAAGCATCGCAAATGGCTGCAAAAAGGCTCAGTGCGCACTTATCGGCGGTGAGACAGCCGAGATGCCGTCGATGTATGAAAAGGGCGACTTTGACCTTGCTGGATTTGCCGTTGGTATCGCCGAGGCTGACGAGATCGATAGAAGCAAATTTGTAAAAGCAGGTGATGTTTTAGTCGC
Source organism: Campylobacteraceae bacterium (assembly GCA_902387145.1). Classification (GTDB taxonomy): domain Bacteria; phylum Campylobacterota; class Campylobacteria; order Campylobacterales; family Campylobacteraceae; genus Campylobacter_A. The sequence goes on from CABMKY010000003.1 coordinate 39,401, forward strand.
GCTTCCTAGTAGTGGCCTGCACTCAAATGGCTTTTCACTAGCAAGAAAAGTAGTTAGCGAGCTCGGACTAAAATTTGATGAAAAAGTGGACGAGCGAAAGCTCATCAACGTGCTTCTTGAGCCAACAAGAATTTACGTTAGCGACTTTTTAAGATTAAAAGATAAGATTACGGCAATGGCTCACATCACCGGTGGTGGCATAGTTGAAAACTTACCTCGCGTCTTTCCTGCTGGACTTGGTGCGAAGGTGCAAAAAAGTGCTGTAAAAACGCCTGAAATTTTTAAAATCCTCGCTCAAAAAGTAGAAGAAAGCGAGATGATGAGGACTTTTAACATGGGCGTTGGCATGATATTAGTTGTGCCTAAAGAAAACGTTGACGCTGTCCTAGCTAGTAGCGATGGCTACGTGATCGGTGAAGTAGTAAATGGCAAAGGCGTAGAGCTAGTTTAATGCAAGAAAATAGCAAAAAACACTTGATAAGGACCGAAAATAAGAGTTTTTTGGTCTTAGTATTTATGAATATATAGGCTGTTTTGGCGTGCTAGAAAGCGATATCAAAAAACTTGATCTCTATAATCACTGGTGCAAGGTCTCACGTGCCTCTACTATGCTTTGCGTCACACATGATAGCGGTGAGAGTGACAACCTAGTCTATCTATATGACTGGGAGAAATTTAGCCGTATCTACATAAATACAGGAAATTGAGTTGGCAAAGCAAAAGGCAAAAATCGCATCTATTTGGGCTAGAGTAAAGGCCTTTATCATCGATCTTTTTATCATCGGTATGCCGATATTTTATACGACAACATATCTTGTGCTTGATGGCAAAGAGGCATTTTTGCATAATCAAATTGCCATTTTTGGTGCAAATAGCCTGATCTCACTTATAATGTGCCTTTTTTTTAGCATAAAAGCACAAACTCCGGGTTACAAAGCACAAGAAATTTATCTAATAAACCTAAAAACCGGTAGAAAACTAGGCTTTTTTCACACTATCTTGCGCCAAATTTGCTTTGCCTTTGCTGGCTTTAGCATACTTGGATTTTGCCTTTGTTTCTTTAGAAAAGATAAACTAAATCTGCACGATATCATCACTCACTCAGCTGCCGTGCAAAGATCAGAGGGATAAATTTTACTTCGCTCCATGCCAAAGTAGGCGATTTTTACCAAGTTTTGTATCAATGCTCTCTTTTATGATAGAGCAAATATACTCTTTTGAAAGTTGTATAGACTCCTCTAAGCTCTTGCCCTTTGCTAAAAAGCAAGCAAGTGCAGTTGAGAAGCTACAACCAGTCCCGCTCATTACAAGCGGATTAACAAGTGGAGTTTTAAAATTTCTTAGCGAACCATCTTTTTTATAAAGTGTGTCTATGCTGCTATCTTCACTGACATGTTTCTTTACGATGACATCACAAGGCAAATCTTTATAATCATCACCAAAAAGCACATTTGCCTCATCTAAATTTGGAGTAGTTACCGTAGCTAAGCTCATTAGCTCTTTTAGCTTTGCCACCGCACTATCTTTTATAAGCTTGTGTCCGCTTTTTGAGACGCAAACTGGATCAAGCACTACTTTGGTGTTTTGAGTTAGTAAAAACTCACGCACCACTTCCATGATCTCTTCACTAAATAACATACCTATTTTAATCGCATCAAAGCTAAATTCTTCCTCAAGCGTATTTAGCTGATCTTTGACAAAACTAGGCTCTAAGCAAACTACACTCTTTACAGCATCCGTAGTCTCAGCGACCAAAGAAGTTACCGCTGTTGCACTATAACAATTAAGCCTAGCACATGTTTTTATATCTGCTTGAAGTCCAGCTGTGCCACTATTACAAGAGCCTGCGATGATTAGAATTTTTTTCATCGTTTTCCTTTGAAATTTTTGGCTTATTATAGAGGATATTAGATAAATTTGAGTTTTTTAAAACAGAAGAAATTTGAGCAAAAAGCTCAAATTTATGAAAGTTTATTTAAGTCGTTATCGATATCTATATATATCGTAGTTGCGTTAAGATTTGTATGCTCAAAGCTAGGATCTATCTGCTTATCGCTCTCTTTATGTTCATTCATTTTAGCTAAAAGATCATCTTCTCTTAATCCATGCTCATTTGCTAAATTCGGATCTATTTCATTAAAACTAATATTTACGCTAGCCTCATCATTTAGCTCTTCTTGCTCTAAATTGGTTGCACTAAGGATATCATCTACTTTTTCATTTATATGATCTAAGATCGATACATAATCATTGCCAAGAAGTGCTTTAAACAATGCGTCAGTATCTATACTAGACTCACCAATATCATCACTTACTACGCTACTATCTAGCCAAAGAGTATCGTATCCGTTTATTGATATATCTTGTCCATCATTTGCAGTGATTGTAATGCTTGCACTTTCGCTCTCGCCCTTTATAGCCTCTCCGATATATACTTTATCATTTACGTCTAAAACTCTTACATGATCATTTTGGTCTATCGCTATAACATCAGATGAAACGCTTTTAACTATACCAGCTACTGCTGCCATCTTTATTCCTTATTTTTATTTGTCGGTATTTTAGTATATTTAATTACTTTTGTATATTGTACTATGGTACAAGGTGGCGATAATTCCAAATCATTCAGATTTGTGATTAAAATATATCCACTCTCGCTGATATTTTTAAATTTCACACCAAGCTCACGCTTTAGACGAAGTATCACATTTTGGATAGCCGCCTTACTAACATCGCTTTCATAGACAAATTCTTCTATCATCTCATAAGTAACTAGCTTATTTAGATTATAAGCAAAGAGCCAAAATATCTTATTTTGCAAAAAGCTAAGATAAATTTCAATGCCGTTTTTATAAATTTTCTCTCTTTTTAAATTTATACTCACCTCATCGCTTAAATAAACTAGCTTTTCATCTCGTTCAAAACTTAAACTAATAAGCATTGCTCTAAGATCCTTCATATCAATAGGCTTTTTTAAAAAGAGCATCGCCCCTTCTTCCATGCTTTTTATCAAATTTTCATCGCTGTCATAAGAGGTAAAGACGATAAATTTTTGGTGCGGTTTTGTACGCTTCATCTCATTCATCATCTCAAAGCCATTAAGCACTGGCATGTGAATATCGCTCATCACGATATCAAAACCTTGCTTTTTAAATTTCTCCACGCCATCTTGTCCATTGCAAGCACCAATTACCTGCTCGCAATAAGGCTTAAGCCCACTAATAATAAGCTCTCTTGCCATATCGTCATCTTCGACTACCAAGACGGACGTCTTTTTTAAAATTTCTAAGACTTCTTGCATTTTAGTCCTTTAAATTTATATCAAAACTTAGCTCAAATACCGTTGGTTTTGCGTTATTTACGAGCCTTACATCACCATTTAGCTTTTCTTGCGCTAGCTTTTTAGCAAAATAAAGCCCTATGCCATTTCCTTGCTTTTTGGTGGTATTTAGCCAAGTAAAAATTTTCTCGCTCATTTGCTCGCTTACACCATTTCCATTGTCATAAACTCCGATGTAGCACTTATCTTCAAAGCTTCTAAATTTTATCTCGATGATACGTTTTAGTGGCTCATTTTTGTAGCTTTCGACAAGTGAGTCTTTTGCGTTGTGTATTAGGATTAGTAAAATTTGTTGGATTATATTTTCTATCTGACGAACTTTTTGTTCATTAAAGCCACTAAATTTTACACTCACATTTGCACGGCTTAGCTCTGTGTGCATGAGAGTTATTAGGTTTTTAACGCTTGTTTGTACCTCAAATTCGCTCACATTTTCAGCGCTTTTATAAAAATTTCTAAAAATTTCAATAGTACTTGAAAGAAGTTTGACTGAGCTTTGTCCTTTTTCAAGCAAATTTATTAGCTCCTCATCGCTTAATTTACCTTCTTTTTTTAACATTATACACGAGCTTAGCATTAGTTTTAGCGAATTTACAGGCTGAATGAATTGATGATTGATACCACTTATTAGCTCGCCAGCCTCACTCATTTTAGCTCTATGAGTTAGCAAAGTTTCATACTCATCTTGTATCTTTTTTATCTTGTTATACATAAAATTATGAAGGATATTTGCCAAAAATGTGAGCGCAACGAAGGCAAAGAGCAAGCTTAGAGCATTTTTTAAAGCTTCTTTTGTTAAAGCTGAAATTTCCTCTTCGTTATTTGTGCCAGCTCCTATGAACCAATTTATCGTTGGTATCTCAGCTACTTGGATTAAATTTTGTCCTATTTTTAAGCTTGTAATGTCTTCATCTTTTAAAAACAACTCTTTAAATTTCTCCTCGATCTCTTTTTTTAAAGCAAGATCAGGTATCGATGTTAAAATTTCACCGCTATGAGTCACCAAAAATGAGTAAGAATTTGGCGCAAGGCTAAAATTTTTAATGCTATTAAAGATATTTTCTATACGCACAACACCACAAAGTGCTGCTTTAAATTTCGCTTGTTTTGTGACTGGAACGCATAAATTTAGAGTTGAGCCTTTTAAAATTTTATGTTTTTGCATGAAATTTACGCTTGGGGCATTTGTATTTTTTGTTTCGACATACCATATAAGCCCTACTCTTTCGCTCTTTGGCATAACTTCTTCTAAAATTTTCTCTCCGTCTACAAAAATTTCTCCATCATCCCTTAAAAGCTGCATTAGATCAAATTCTTTCGCGTTTTGCTTAAAGAGTTTTATAAAGCCGGCTATCTTTTCATCGTCATCTACGATGTCTGCATTTTGTATAAATTTTGATGCACGAACGAGTGAATTTATACGCTCATCAAGCCAAATTTGAAAGTTATTTACGATATTTTTGCTAACTGCTATGTTATTTTTATCAGATAGCTCTATGATTTTCTCTTTTGCATTGCTGTAAATATTTAGCCCAAGAAGTATTACAAAAAGGCTAGCAAGCAAGATGATGGCGTAGATTTTAATATTTTGTGATTTTAAATTAATACCCATACGCGCAGTATATCCTAAGTTAGCCCAAATTTGGGCTAACTAAATTCATTTTAAAAAGGATAAAAGCTTTGAAACAAGCATAAGTGCAAGCACTACAAAACAAACACCAAATCCAAGCAGCGTGCAATCAGCCATCGACATAAATTTAGATGATGGCACAAGATACCAGCCGTCTGCGTAAAGATCAACTATGCTCTTTTGCAGATCGCTTAGCACCGCACCATCAGGCACCATAGGGCTGTCGTATCCGCAGTCTCCCGTCGGCATAAACCAGTCAGGTGCCCACTTTTCAAGTGGCACGCCAAATGGATAGTGTGGCTCAGTCGAGCAGCCCTGCACGCCAAAAGGATCATCACCATGCACCGCATCGTGAATTTTAGCTAGCTTTACACTATACATTATGCCCTGAACCGCTCCCCAAAAGGCAAAGACATAGCCAATTAGAGCAAATAGTAAATTTTTAGGATTTATCATAGCGATCACGCCACCAAGTGCCATACATAAAAATGCAAAACGTATATAGACGCACTGCTCGCAAGGAGGCATATAAGCGTAGTTTTGAAAGAGCGAGTGCGCGATAACGACAAGTGCAACGCTTACAAAGACTAGCACCGCCCAAGAGATGCGTGAGTCTTGAAATTTAGCCATTTTTTTAAAAAAGCTCATGTGACGCCTTATTTTTTAAGAAGCTCTTCGATGAGTGCTGCCATGCCGTCAAGCGAGCTGATTGATTTTGTCATGATAAGGTATTTGCCATTTACGACAAATGCTGGCACGCCTTGAATTTTGGCCACGTCATAGCTCTCATCCCACTTTTTAAGTAGCTCAGTCACTTTTGGATTAGCTAGCTCTTTTTCGTAGTCTGCTTTGCTAACGCCAGCTGCCTCAAGTCCAGTCTTTAAAAAGCTCTCAGCGTCTTTGCCATCGCTCCAGCGCTCCTTTTTATCGTGATAAGCCTTGTAGTAGGCAAATTTAGCCTTTTTAAATAGCGAATTTTCATCAAATAAGCCGACACCTTTTGCCTCGTCCATAACGATAAGCACAGCAAAGACCTTGCTCGCAACCTCGCCATAATCGCCCTTTGTCTTTAGATGAAATGGTTCGTATTTTAGTCCAGGAATTTTCTCAACTACCTTTGGAGTGACGCTTTTGTCGTACTTGTAGCAAAATGGGCAAGCGTAGCTAAAAATTTTAACTAGCGTATTTTGTCCCGCGCTTAGTGGCTTTTCAAGCTTGACGTAGTCCTCACCCTCACTAAATGCACTAGCACTAATCGCACCAGCCACCGCAACAGCAAAGATAGCCTTACTAAATTTAGATAGAAAACTCATGATAATCTCCTTTTAATGATTTATTTTGAGTTATTCTACAACCAAGCTCAACCACAAATTTAACGCTAGAATAAATTTTGGCTGAAATTTATAAGATATCGCATTGATTAAAAATTTAATTTTTACTAGAACTTATCTCATTTATTGCTGATAATGCATTTAAAGCACTTGGATAGCCTATAAATGGTATAAGCGTCGTAACAACGCTTATTAGTTTAGCTCTATCGTTGCCGATACCAAAATTTGCAGCAATGTGCCCTAAAAGCTGTGGCTTTGCAAAGCCAAGAGTCGTGATGTAGACAAATGTCAAAAGTTCTCTAAGCTCTAAACTAAGCCCATCTCTTGCATAAAAATCGCCAAAGCAGTTTTGCGATAAAAACTCCATTATATGTTTTTGATCATTTGGCATTGATGCGATAAATTTATCAACCGCTGGGAAAAGTTTTCTTTGTATCTCAAGGCCTCGTTCACCTCTGCCCTCTCTTGATTTTTTAGGCATATTTTCAGGCTCTATGCAACGCTCATTAAAAATTTCATCAGCTAAAAATATACAATCTTCTACCTTGCCAAGCCCAGCATAAGGCACTGCTTGATATAAAATTTCTCTTATCTCTTTTGCTGATATGCCTACATTTAAAGCAGCCCTAACGAAGCTTTTAAATGAGCTTTTTGCGCCTTTACTCACGCAAAGAGAGGCGATGATAACCGAAAGTCTTGTTTTTTCATCAATATTTATCACTTCACTAATATCGCCTAAAAAATTTAAATAATCCTCTAAAAAGCTAGCATTGCTCTCTTCAAGCTTACTTTTTGATTCAAACCAAATTTCATAAATTTTCTTTGCATTGTAAGTTAGTGTCATAAGTTTTACTCCATTGTTTGGGACTGATTATAAGTGCTAAAGCGTAAATGCTAGCTTAAGGTCCAAAAAAGCAAAAATTTTTAATATAAATTTAGATTTTAAGCCATTATAAAGTTTATCGTGATTTTTATGTTATAAGGTTTTATTACAATTACGAAGGACGCAATATTTTTTATTACTCCTTTTACCTATTTTAAGCCTTGGGTATTCCAAGGCTTTTTCTAAATTTTATAAGCTTTATGAGTAGAGTTTATAAAATTTATCCAAAGGAGATGTTATGAAAAAGACTTTGAGTTGTGTTGCGCTAGCTTCTGTGCTTTGCTCAAGCGCTTTTGCGATAGGCGGTCCAAGTGGGGCTAAACTAGACTATGCTATCACTGGGCAAATAGGTGAAGTAGTGGTAAATCCATATGATACTGCCCCACTTACAGCAGTCATCAAAAATGGCGGCTACACACTAAGCAATGCAAAAGTAACCATCGTGCCAAAACAAGGCGGTCAGGTGATAAGCTACAAAGTGGCTGACAAGCATCTTCGCACACATGGCGGCATCCCAGTTTTTGGCATGTACCCTGACTATCAAAACACTGTTGAAGTCGAGTACGACAAGAGCTATAAAGGCAAGACTGAACACATAAAAGAGAGCTATAAAATTTACGCTCCAGCTATCTATCTAGAAAGCTCAGGCACGCCAAATCAAAAGGGCGCACTATTTGACAAGATCGAGGTTACTAAGCCTGCGAGTGCTAAATTTGCTAACCGCCTCTACTACGTAAATAACTTTGTAAATAAAACCGGCAAGGGCACGAAAGTCGTTTGGAACAACCCAGCTGGCGGTGCGATCGAGTGGAACTACAGCCCAAATAACTTCATCCTTGACACAAAAGGTGAGGTTAGATGGTACCTTGAGCCAAGCAAAATTTACGATCTAAAGCAGCCATTTCATGCTGGCGTAATGATGGGCTTTAAGCAAAATGACGACGGCGCTATGACTTGGGGATACGGTCAAAGATACGCAAAATACGACATCATGGGTAGAGAAATTTTTAACCGCGAGCTACCAGCTAGCTACAACGACTTCTCTCACTCAATGGACGTAGCACAAAATGGACACTACTTCTTGCGCGTTGCAAATGCTGACTACAAAAGGGCTGATGGCAAAAATGTAAGAACAGTGCGCGACGTGATCGTTGAGCTGGACAGAGATGGCAACGTAGTTGATGACTTTAGACTATATGAAATTCTCGATCCTTACCGCGATATCGTGCTAAAAACGCTTGATCAAGGTGCGGTTTGCTTAAATATAGACGCTAAAAAAGCGGGCCACACAGCAAGCTCTGATGAGCTTCAGTCTATGGATACGCACGATAAATGGGGCGACATAGTTGGCGCTGGTCCTGGACGCAACTGGGCGCACGTAAATAGCGTGGATTATGACCCAAGCGATGATAGTATCATCATCTCAAGCCGCCACCAAGATGCAGTCATCAAGATCGGCCGCGATAAACAAGTAAAATGGATCATGGGCGCTCACAAAGGTTGGAGTGATAAATTTAAAGATAAGCTTCTTCAGCCAGTTGATAGCAAAGGCAACAAAATCGTCTGCGAAGATGAGTACTCAAAATGCCCAGGATACGAGAGCGACAAAGGTGGCTTTGACTGGCAATGGACGCAACATACGGCATTTAGGATAGATAGCAAGTCTAAAAAGGGCGAAATTTATCTAAGCGTCTTTGATAACGGCGACACAAGGGGCATGGAGCAACCAGCCATCGCAGGTATGAAGTACTCTCGCGCGGTCGTTTATAAGATCGATGAGAACAAAAAGACCGTTGAGCAGATCTGGGAGTACGGCAAAGAGCGCGGTAAAGAGTGGTATAGCTCAGTTACTAGCCTTACGCAGTATCAAGATGATCTTGATAGCGTGATGGTCTATTCAGCTGTTGCTGGCATGCAGTTTGACATAGCAAAAGGTCGCCCGGTAGGACTTCCTAGCCCGCACATCGATGAATTTGAGTGGGGTGCAAAAGAACCAAGCATCGAGATAAAGATGACAAATGCTATGGGCTATCAGGCATTTCCATTTAGCTTACAAAAAGCTTTTGAGAAATAATCTCTCTTTTCTCCCTTTTTTGCCAAGTGTAAGAAGGGGAGCCCTTACTACAAATTTAATCTATCAATAATATATACAAATTCACATTCGCTCATAAATTTTAAAGCTCTAAATTAAAAATTTATATTGTAAAGATATTGCTTATTAAGACGATAACATATAGCATTAGTACTTATATATAAAAATATATATTTAACATAAGGAGAAAAAATGAAAAAATTTTTCATGGCTTTAGTGGTGCTGTTTGCAAGCCTTTTGCTTAATGCAGCTGAGTTTAGAGATGTCAAAGATATCACTGGCGACGTCGTAAAAGTTCCCGCAAAAGTAGAAAAAATCGCTACGCTTTGGTATGCGAACAATCAAATCATATTAATGCTTGGCAGCGCAGACAAGATAGTAGCGACCACCGATCTAATCAAAAACAACAAATGGTTTGCGCACGTTTATCCTAGGATTTCAAGCATTCCAAACGGCGTAAACGGCAAAGATTTGCAGGTAGAAGAGCTAATTAAACTAAGCCCCGACGTCGTCATAGCCGCCACAAAGAAGAGCTAACTAAAAAACAGCTTTACCGTGCTTTATCCGTCGTTTACGAATCATGCGGATATGAAAAAAGCGTATCTATAATGGCAGAAGCCATAGGAGGCGACGCGCCGAAGATCGCGGAGAAATTTAATGAGTATTTTGACGGCAACCTAAAAAAGTGCTAAGTAAAACGGATAAGATCACTGCGTCAGATAGACCAAAAGTACTTCACATAGCCGACGGCAAAAATTTATTTAAGGTTGACGGCGCAAATACGATCATAGACGAGTGGATAAGAGTCGCAGGCGGAGCAAATGCAGTACAAAAAGCTGGAAATATGCTTGAACTAAACGCAGAAGAGATCCCAAATATAAATCCAGATGTTATCATCATAGGCAGAGCCAAAGCTCCAGAAATTTTGAAAAAAATATATGAAAACCCTATCTACGCAGATACTAACGCTGTAAAAAATAAAAAAGTTTACGTAAATCCTACCGGCGTTTTTAGCTGGGATAGATACGGCGCCGAAGGAGCTTTGCAAATTTTGTGGCGGCTAAGATATTACATCCTTAAATTTTTAAAGATATAGATATAGCAGCTGAGACAAAGAAATTTTATAAAGAATTTTTACACTACGAGCTAAGCGATGATGAAGTAAATTACATCTTAAATGGCTTAGACCCAACTGGAAAATAATTTATCCTTACGGCGGTAAATTTATCTACATTTACCGCCAAATTTTAATCCATTTTCAGCCTTTGTTTATCATCCAGACTTACTGATTAAATAACTAAAATTTTGTAGATTTGATGCTAATTAAAAAGACAAACAATTATAAAAATTTAATGATAAGAAAGAATATCCCAAAGGAATTTCCTTTGGGATTAAAAGTATAGATATTAAAGTACGTGTATTTGGTCTTGAACTTCGATTGTAGTTGTACCACTAGTATAAGTAGTATAACCACCAGAACTAGCACCTCTAGTCCAACCACTTCCAAGAGTAAGCTCATCGTTACTATCACCATCTATTTTTAGCTTATTCTCGCTACTATCACGTAGTATATCTTGAACATTGCTAGCTGTAAGAGATAAGGTTGTCTTTTCTCCATTAGTCATATCTAGTTTTTCGATATTTTTAACATGACTAAAGTCTATGCTATTGTCAGCTACTTTTAATGTATCAAATCCGGCTCCGCCGTCTATAGTCGTATTAATTAGCGTTGCACCTTTGTCTACTATGATAGTATCGTTACCGGTCGTTAGACCATCTATGCTATCACCATATATAGAAGCATTTTCAAATCTAGCTCCAGATTTGATATGGATTGTGTCATTACCAGCATCACCCTCTACTTTAGCGTTATCAAATTTTCCAGAGTTAACGAAAATTCTATCGTCTCCTGCTCCGCCGTGTACGCCGGCATTATGATTGCCTGCATTTTCGCCTTTAAATTCTGCTCCGTTAACATTTATTATATCGTCGCCGGCATCTGCATATACATTAGCTTGATTAAATTTAGCTCCACTTTCTAGATTTATAGTATCTACACCATTTCCAGCAGCTATATAAGAGAAGTCTTGGAATATAGTTCCATTATTTATAGTGATTGTGTCGTCGCCATTGCCAGTATCTATAGCAGATAGGTTACCATCGGCAAGTTTTAAGAACGTAGTATTTGTAACTTCTACCGTATCGTTGCCATCACCGGTATTTAAAGCAGAACTTTGAAAGGTTGTGCGAGCATCGTCAGGGTTGCGGTTAATAGTTATAGTATCGTTACCTTCTGAAGTATTTATAGTGTTATAGTTAAATATTGTTCCTTCTTCGATATCAACATCATCGTCGCCTTTATCCGTATCAACTACCGCATGCGTTAAAGTAGAATTGTTAATCACCACGTGATCTTTGTCGGCACCGGTATTTATAGATGTTTTTGCGCTAGCGGTGCCATTAAGTTTAGAACCCCTAATTTCTAGGTCGTCTTCTCCTGCACCAGTACTTATGCTATTTTCGCCTTCCATTAAAGAATCACTTTGTATTTGCACTAAATCGTCTTTGCTACCGGTAGTTATCGTAGTCTTTTCGACTTTAGCTTTGTGTATCTGTACGTGCTTATGATCGCCGTCACCCATATTTATCTTTACATCGTCAAAATCTGATACTACTCTATTTGCATAGTTACCGCTATTGCCTAGACCGCTTAGTAGTACAGTATCTCGGCCGTTGCCCGTATTTATCTCGGTTTTAGTAGCTATAGGCTTTGAATAAGGCTGAGTCGGATCTGAATCATAATTCTCACTATGATGCTCAAACGTAACTATATCATTGCCTTCTCCGGTTTCTATTTTTGTAGAATTTAAAGATGATCCATCAAATACTTGAATGACATCATCACCGTTTCCGGTATTAATATCGGTATATTTTATATTAGAGTCTTTGATAGTTATCATATCGACATCGTCACCAGTATCTATTCCTACGGTATTATGTTCATCTACACCTTCCACTGTAGAGTTATTTATATTTATTTCGTCTTCACCGGCATTAGTACTTATACCAGAATCTAGTCCCTCAACTTTTGAACCACTGTTTATATTTATGATATCTTTGCCATCACCAGTATCTATGTAAGATTCTTTAAATACCGCATTATTGGTTAATGTTATTTCGTTACCGCCATTACCGTTTTCTATACTACTACCTTTCATAGTAGCATCGTCTATAGTTACTTTATTTAGACCTTCTCCTAATCTCATTTTGACACTGGTTAGCTCAGCTTTATCACTTACATTTACGATGTCATCTCCGGCTCCGGTGCTAATACTAGATCTCTTACCTTCCAGCGATCTTTCTAGATCACTCTTAATATTGATCGTACTTTTTGTACCAGCATCTTCCGCTACGATTCTAACACCAGTAGTAGTAGCTCCTTTTTCAAAATTTATCGTATTTTCTTTGGCTTCCGTTTTTATTATGGTATTAGATACAGATGCTCCGTTTTTCACGTTTAGCGTAGAAGTATTACCTTGTTCTCCTTTATCCAAAGGGCTAGCAGACTTACCCATATGTATAAGAGCTTCTTCAGATCCGGCACCGTGAATATTTGCTCCAGAATTTACATTTACAGTATCATTACCGCTTCCGCTTCTGATCATGGTACCTCGTTTTAACTCGGCTCCAGAATTTACGTTTATAGTATCATTACCGCTTCCGCCGTCTATCACACTAACTCTCTCATCGGTTACGTCAAACGAAGCGTTTTCGATATTTATTACATCATTATCGGCACCGGCCATTAAGATAGATCCCTTAAAATTAATCTTATCCGTAGCGGTTCCTTTTAAATTTACGGTTTCGCTTCCAGCACCCATATTTATTATAGTATTAGTTAAAGTGACACCAGGAGCTATATTTAAGTTATCTGAACTTGAACCGGTACTTATATAAGATTGACCGCCTATGTATTCGTGAGTAAACGGATCTACTTCATATGTACCGGTACCTGTTACGTCAGAAGTTATATTGATCTCGTCACCCTTTACGCTGCTATAAATTTTAGTATCTATATTAGTACCGTCTGAAGTAATCTTGCTTCCATTATCTCCGCCAAATACGCTAAGATCGCTTGAAGGATCTACTATTTTGGCCACATCTCCAGTATGATTTGCTGAATTAGCACTACTTGTTAGCACCAAGTCTTTAGCATTATCTTGACCTATGGCTAGCTTGCCGTCATTACTTTTAAACCAGCCATCTTGAAAGGTAAATGTATTTACTCCAGCGTTAGGGACTAGATAATCCCTGCCGTCTATCCATCTAACTATACTATATCCATTCAAAGTAGATCCGGCATTAGACATATCATGCACTAGACTTCGCATATGAAAAACGAATCCGTCGTTTATATTTTCGTTTAGATACGCCGACAATGGAATTTTTATACTTCCTGCTGGTAAAGCAGGTCCTGTTGCTTCAGCTCCAGCTCCAGCCCCAATAGCACTTCCTCCACTTACACCAAAGCTATTATCTCCACCTGCTGCTAGAGATAAAGCATCTATGCTTCCTACATTAGCATTAATGTTACTAATGTGGCCTCCTTCTGCAAAGCTAGTAGAAGATAAGCTTACACCATCTCCACCATTACCACCTGCTTGTGGACCACCTGCTGCAGTTTCTTCTAGAGCATTAAGATCTGTTCCTTTTAAGATGGCTTGTTGTAAAGCTGAGATATCAGCTACTGTTTCGTTATTGTTAGAGTCTTGATCTAGAGTTAGAGTATCTTTACCTATTAAAGTTATATCTTTACCATCAGTTTGAGTTATTGTTACTTTAGAGTTAGAACCCTCTGTAACTATCTTTTCACCTTGGTATACAATATCTCCTACACTTAATTGTCTTACCTCTCCTGTTAAGTCATTAAGTGCTCTTGCTATTCCTCCATTTACACTTTTAACTACTCCGGCTTCTTTAGCCATCATATTCTCCTTATTGTTTATAGTATTTGAAATTTTGAATGAATTATATAAATTTTAAAAGGGCTTGTCTATTGTACTGGGGTACAATAGAGAGATAAATAACGAAAAAAGATAAAAAATTATGAGGAATTTAATGATAAGAAAGAATATCCCAAAGGAAATTCCTTTGGGATTAAAAGTATAGATATTAAAGTACGTGTATTTGGTCTTGAACTTCGATTGTAGTTGTACCACTAGTATAAGTAGTATAACCACCAGAACTAGCACCTCTAGTCCAACCACTTCCAAGAGTAAGCTCATCGTTACTATCACCATCTATTTTTAGCTTATTCTCGCTACTATCACGTAGTATATCTTGAACATTGCTAGCTGTAAGAGATAAGGTTGTCTTTTCTCCATTAGTCATATCTAGTTTTTCGATATTTTTAACATGACTAAAGTCTATGCTATTGTCAGCAACTTTTAATGTATCAAATCCAGCTCCGCCGTCGATAGTCGAAGTATCTTGAATACTTGCATTTTTGCCAATTGAGATAGTGTCGTTACCGCCGCCGCCACTTACAGTAGAGTTATTCTTAACGGTTAGATTATCTCCGATAGTAATGGTATCGTTGCCGTCAGTAGCGTTATTCTCTCCACCGCCGCCTTCGCCCCAGTCTCCGTAAATACCAGCATTGCCATCTAGAGTTAGATTATTACCTATAGTAATTGTATCGCCTCCTTGACCGCCTTTTACGTCGGCATAGTTTTTAAATGTTACGTTATTTCCTATAGTTACGGTATCGTTACCAAAAGTACTTGCGTCTGTATCGCCCTTACCATTATCCATATAGATATCAGAATTATCTATAGTAACGTTATTTCCTATTTTTGCGGTATCACTATGGTATCCTAAGTGCATATGCGTGCCTTCGCTAATATTAGCTCCGTCTCCGATATTTAGAGTGTCACTTTGATTTCCAGTTATAAGCTGAGAGTGCCTAACAGTAGCACCAGCACCTATATTAATTACGTCGTCATTATTATGAAGATCTATTCTTGTATTATGTAGCTCGGCACCATCTTTAATATTAACCGTATCCTTAGCAACGGCACTACCGTATGCACCAATTACGGTTTTGTCGTATGAGCTAGCATCTTTATCGCCAAATTTACCGCTAATATTAACCGTATTATTTCCGCTACTCCAGCCACCACCAAGAGTTATCTTAGTATTGTCAGATTCTATATTATTGCCAGTACCATCGATATTAACGGTATTTGTACCATGTCCTGTTTGGATATTAACGTCTTTAAATTTACCGCCCTTAATATTGATAATATCGTCGCCACTTCCGGTGTCAATATTAGACTTTTCAACCGTACCATTTATATTTATAGTATCTTTTCCACCATAAGTTTGTATTTCTGCGTTTTTGACGGTAGCGCCGGCTTTAACGTTTATGGTATCTTCTGAACTATAATCATCCCTATGATCTGATCTTATATAAGTTTTATGCTCCCTAAAGGCATTAAGACGAGCATCTTGGTCGCCAAATACCGCGCCAGACTCTATATTTACTTCATTTTTACCCTTGTCTAGTCCGATCTCTGCTTCGCTAAACGTACCGCCTCTTACATTCACCGTATCATTACCGTCACCGGTATAAATTCTTGTGCCGGTTAAATTTGCTCCGGCATTTATATTTATCTCGTCGTTACCACCATCCATATTCACAAGAGAATCTTTAAATGTAGCATTATCTATTGTTAAAGTATCTTTACCATCACCCATATCTACACTAACTTTTACCGTAGCTCCGCCGTGCATCTTTATCTCATCGTCTCCGCCGTGAGTTTGAAGATGATTGACGTTAGTATAAGTAAAGTCGCCCGCTATATCTATAACGTCTTTATTTTGGCTACCCATAAGGCTTTTTACTTTAGCTTCGCCGCTTTGATGGAAATTCATATATTGCTCGCCTAGAGATGAAGATGCCTGTATAGATACATCTTTTAGTACGGCGTTTCCGGTTACGTTTAGAGTAGCTTTATCTGTTGATTTACCGCCTTCAAACTGCAATGTAGTGCCATCCAACTCGGCATTACCGTTAATATTTATTTTATCGTTTGCTCCGGCACCAGTATTGATATTACCGCCTTTAACCTTAGCATTATCTTTTATGGTAATAGTGTCATCTCCGGCTTCTCCTTGAATATATGTATTATTTAGATTAGCATTACCATTTACGGTTATAGTATCGTTAAATTTATTACCCTCAATCCACTTTGAATTCAAAGTCATGTCGTCTGTAATTTCTATTTTATTTTCACCGTATCCGCCGGATATCTTTCTGCCGCCTATTTGAGAATTTTTAATTTTTATTCCGTCATCACCGGAATAATTATTTCGCATACTACCTTCTACTTCTCCGTCAACAGTAGCATTTTCGACAGTGATATTATCGTTATCCGATTTTTCAGCTCCGCCGTATATGCTAGGACTTTCGCCGCGTCCACCGCTAACGTATCCTTTTACTCTCGCGCCGTCTAGAATTTTAATAGTATCAGCATCTTCGTTGCCTTCTATATCTTCGCTTATGACGGTGCCTGCATCTTTTACGGTTATCTTGTCGTTACCCCATCTTCCTTTTATACCGTCTACTTTAGCGCCTTTTTCTACCAATATCTCGTCATCTCCGCCTCTACCGTTTATACCGCTAACGTAAGTTCCGCTATCACTTACGGTTACCTTATCGTTTCCTTCGTCGGCTTGTACAAGATCTACTTTTGCACCTTTTTCTACGGTTATATTGTCATCTCCGTTACCGGCGCCTATGAATCCGACCTGCGTTCCGGTTCCGCTTACTTTTATGGTATCGCCAGCAGCACCATTATCTTCTATATTTAAATTTGGATCTACTCGCTTCTGGTGTACATCGTTTAGGGTTTTTGTATCTCCATATACTCTTTCCACTTTAGAGCCGCTATCTACCGTTATAGTATCGCTTCCGCCGTTACCGCCTATGTTTTTAACTTCGGAATTATTACTTACTTTTATGATATCGTCTTCAGAGCCGCCTACGATGCTTGAAGCTACCTTAGAATTATCTACCGAAATTTTGTCTTCGCCTGAACCGCCGGAAATACCGATTATCTCGGCGCCGTTTTTAAGATCGACGTTATCGTTTCCGACTCCTCCGTGTACGGACGTTATTCTTGTGCCGTCTATGGTTATATTATCTATATTATCCGACCCAAAAACTTTTAAACTTGGATTAGGATTTACTATCTTAGCTATCGATCCGTCATCCGGATAGTTTGAAGCTTTTGCCGTGCTAGTTACCGCTAGGTCTTTAGCGTTATCTTGACCAATAGCAAGGTTGCCGTCTTTACTTACAT
Source organism: Campylobacteraceae bacterium (assembly GCA_902387145.1). GTDB lineage: Bacteria > Campylobacterota > Campylobacteria > Campylobacterales > Campylobacteraceae > Campylobacter_A. Next base: position 57,043 of record CABMKY010000003.1, read on the forward strand.
ACCAGCCTTCTTTATAATCAAATGCACTAGGAGCAGTAGGATCGTTAGGAGTTAGATAATCTCTACCGTCGGTATGTCTATATACGTGATATCCGTTAGGTATAGAAGAGGCAAATGAGTCTAAGAGTGCAGAAGATGTGCTTTCTCCCTTATACGCCGACAATGGAATTTTTATACTTCCTGCTGGTAAAGCAGGTCCTGTTGCTTCAGCTCCAGCTCCAGCCCCAATAGCACTTCCTCCACTTACACCAAAGCTATTATCTCCACCTGCTGCTAGAGATAAAGCATCTATGCTTCCTACATTAGCATTAATGTTACTAATGTGGCCTCCTTCTGCAAAGCTAGTAGAAGATAAGCTTACACCATCTCCACCATTACCACCTGCTTGTGGACCACCTGCTGCAGTTTCTTCTAGAGCATTAAGATCTGTTCCTTTTAAGATGGCTTGTTGTAAAGCTGAGATATCAGCTACTGTTTCGTTATTGTTAGAGTCTTGATCTAGAGTTAGAGTATCTTTACCTATTAAAGTTATATCTTTACCATCAGTTTGAGTTATTGTTACTTTAGAGTTAGAACCCTCTGTAACTATCTTTTCACCTTGGTATACAATATCTCCTACACTTAATTGTCTTACCTCTCCTGTTAAGTCATTAAGTGCTCTTGCTATTCCTCCATTTACACTTTTAACTACTCCGGCTTCTTTAGCCATCATATTCTCCTTATTGTTTATAGTATTTGAAATTTTGAATGAATTATATAAATTTTAAAAGGGCTTGTCTATTGTACTGGGGTACAATGTTGAAAAATTTGTGTGGCTAGCTTTTATCGTAGCCCTAAAATTTAGCTTTTGCCTTTAAAATTCTTAGCTTTAGTTTTAGCAGAGATTGATTTTATTTAAAAATTTAAAGACCTACTAAAATACAAAGTAAGTCTTTAAATATGATCTTATAAAGCCTTTATATCTCCACCGATAACTCTTAGCCCTCTACTATCAAATATCGCCTTTACGCCAGCTACTTCTATCACGACGCTTGATCCTTCTATCGTTACTTTTGTGCTACCTACTTGGTGGATTACCTTATCTTTGGCATTTACCTCATAAGTCGTCTCTATATTACTAAATTTTGAATCAGCAATCTCCGTGTGCTGGGCAGCTGTTTTTGTTGTGAAATTTGACTTAGCATTTATATCAATGTAGCTATTTGCCTGAAGCACGATATGCTCGTTACTAAATTCATTTATACCTTTTTGTGAATTTAGTTTATAGCCACCATCTATGTTCTGCTCTTTTGTGCCTTTTACCTCTTTCATCTCATCGTTATGTATGGTCGTATTAAGATTTGATTTTACTTCTACAAATTTATCATGTCCTACAAATTCATGACTATCTTGACCTACTCTTGTGTTATTATCAACAGCTACGTTTAGCGTATTTGAGACACCAACTACTGTATCTTTTGAAAGTCCGACTGTTGTTAGATATTCAGCTCCCACATTTACATTTTTTGCTAAATCTATCGTCTGGATGTGAGCTTTTTTAACACGCTCAGTGTAGCTCCCATGCACTTGTGAGCTTTTGTCATTTAGTATTGTTTGAGAGAAGTCATTATTTACAAGCTCGTCATAGTCCTTTTCTGCTTTTACATAAATTTGCTCTTTATTTTTTAAATTTGATAAAGTTATCTCGTTTATACCAGTCTCATTTGCACCGATTGTCTTTGAGCTAAGAGATGTTTGGTGATAGTTACTATCTACATTTACAAGTGGTGTATTTGAGGCATTATATAGGCTACCACTTACTACTGGGTTGTCTATATCGTTTTGTAAAAACGAGATGATAACCTCATCGCCGATCCTTGGTATGGCAAAAAATCCTGAGCTATTGCTAGCAATAGGCGTTATCACTCTTAGATAAGCACTCTTGTGATAGCTTGCGTTGATGACATCGTCTTTATCGATTATCTCTTGTGTACTAAAAGCGTTTAACCTTACCTTTACCCTACCATAGCTATCAGTATGGATCGTGTTATTTTGGCTGTTTAGCCCATCTTGACCGACTACAAGACCTAACGTGATGTCTGGTGCTTTTGGCTTTTGCTTGTAGCTTGGGACAAATTTCACACTACTTGGAATGATGCTTATCTCATTTGTGTATGAGCTTATAAATTTTTTATCTTTAAACGGGACATTATCGCCTAAATTTAAGGTATTTTCTAAAACACTCTCATCAATATAAGTATGCTTTAAAGCTATTATTTTAAACTCATATTCGCCCTTGCTAGCGTCAATGGCTACCGAGATATTGTCATTTAAATTTAGTGCAAATACATTTGAGCTAGCGGTAAATTCTTTTAAAAGCATATCGCTTCTTAGTTTTTTAAGGTAGGTGCTAACTTCAAGCAAGCTAGTGTCACTAAATGAATACTCATCTAAATTTATATGCTTGTCATAGATATTTACCTGCTCGTCAAATATCTTTTCATTTTTACTCTCTAGCACATTTGGATAAGCTGTATTTTGAAAAGAGTGCGTAAAGCTATTTGCCTTTAATGTTTCGCTCTTTGTTATTTTATTTATGTGTTCGGTTGCTAGATTATTATTCAAATTTACATTAAAGCTTACTTTTCTAGCTTCCTTGCCGTTACTTGTATCGCTTGAAGTAAAATTTTCATTTTGATTGCTATAAGCTAGTATAAACGTATCATGAAAGTAAATTTTTTCATTGTCTTCGTAAAAATATATACCACTATCATGACAAAGCCTTGTTATGAAAGCTAGATCACTCTCATTGTACTGGGCTATAAATTCTCTTTTGTTGTAGTTATTTTTGATATTTGAGAAGTCTAGCTCTTTTGTTAGTCTTTGTTTATTAAAAGCCAAAATATCTTTTACTACTTCTAAAATACTCTGATCTGTATAAATTCTATTTGCTCTATTTATGCTTAGTCTATATAGTGGCGAAGTTAGCTTGAATTTAAAGAAGTATTTTTTATCTATATTTGTACTAGTCTCATCATCTACGCCAAGATACTCTACATCGCTTACTATTCCACTAAAGTGCATATCGTTTGAGCTACCATCTGGAGCGATGTTTTTATTTGTTGAAGATGGCCTTTTTATGCTTAGCTTTATACTTTTATCAAGATATTTATATATGCCTGAGTAGCTTTTATCGTTATTGTAGATGGTGTCTAAATTTTCATAAAGCGGGTTTTTCACCAAATTTATATAAGCAAAGCACTCTATGCTAAATATACTTTCTAAATTTTCATAAATATCTGCACGTGTAACGATAAATTTATCATTTGACTCGTTTGCTATCTGAAGAGTCGAGAAGGTATCGTTAGATACGCCGTAGTCCACAAAGCCGTCAGTTGCCACTGAGTTACCGGATGCTAGCATGACAGGCTTAGTCAGTGATGATGTTGGTGATGTTAAATTTTTGTCCATTTGTTGCTCTTTCAATCTTTTTTCGTTTTCTTCTTCTCTAAGTTTTTTAAAGTATTTTTTCTCTGGTTCTTTGATATTATAAAATCTATTAACTTCTTCTTCTATTCCACCACGTTCAGCTTCTTTATTTATTTTTTCTTTAAGATTGGCATCTTTATCTATATAATTTTTGGCGGCATCTGCATTTCCTTTAAAAATCTCTCCAATAATTGGTATTTTTGAGAAAGGATAAGTAAAGGTATCAATAGCATTTTGTGAGTTAGTAAATTTATTATTTTCTTCATTAAAATTTTTTAGTTCTGTATTATCATGTTTTATATCAAGTTTCTTTTTGCTAGTGTTAAAAAAATCCATCATCTTTTCTCACTTTCCAAAAGCTTATCTAAATCTTTTTCATCTCCTACTATCTTTAATATAACTCTCAAATAACCATAATGATAAGGATCTTGTCCATGATCTAATAGTTTTTTGATTAATTTAAATTTCTCTTCTTTAAATTCTTTATATTTCGGTGTTTTTATAAATTCTAATAGCTCAGGGCTTGCTTTTTTGTCTTTTATGCCATCGCTATTTTCTCTAAAAAAGGCTAGGAATTCTGTTGCTATAATTGCAGTTAGCCATTTATCTGGCGTAATATCTTTATTCAAAAGTAAGTCAAATGTTTTAGTCTTATTATTTTCATAAGCAGCATCTAGTAAATTGGAGCCATCATTAGCGAAACTTGGGACTATATTAGCATCACACCCAAGCTCATCTATGTAATATTCTATACATTTAGCAGTATTTTCATCGGTCGTATTTTTATCAAAGATCACAGCAAACATATTTAAACAATTTGCTTCGTGTGAATATAAAGATGTTATGAGAAATATGATTATTGCCAATTGCTTCATTGCGCTAATCCCTTTTGAGTTCTATTCTTTAATAAATTATCTAAATCCTTTTTATCATTTAAAATTTTTAAAATAGATTTTAAAGTAGAATAATCTTTCGGGTCCTGTCCATAATCTAATAGTTTTTTAATTAATTTAAATTTCTCTTCTTTAAATTTTTTATATTTCTGAGTTTTTATAAATTCTAATAGCTCAGGGCTTGCTTTTTTATTGTTTATACCAACACCATTTTCCCTAAAGAAAAATAAAAAGCTCATTCCTATGGATGTTGCCAAGCTAGTATTGGCGTATGTGCCTTTTTCCAAAAGAGTATCAAAAGTTTTTGTTTTATTTGCATCATAAGCATATTCTAATAGATTTGGTCTTATTGAAAGATCAGGAATTCTTATAGTCATATTAGCATCACACCCGAGCTCATCTATATAGTAATCTATGATTTTAGTGGTATTTTCATCACTTACATTTTTATCAAATATAGCAGCGAACATATCCGTACAATTTGCTTCATGTGAATATAAAGATGTTATGAGAAATATGATTATAAATAGGTGTTTCATATCGCATTTCACATATCATATTAATTTAAAAGATAAAGATAAAAAGGGCTCATCTGTGTCCTTCTAGCTAGAAGATGATTTTATTAACCCTAGGGATAAACCCTAGGTTGGTTTTAAGCTTTTTTAGTAGCTTCTCTCCAGTCATCGCTTCCGCTTGTACCTGCAGCTACGTGTTCCCAAACTATCTTTCTATAGTTCATTGAAACTTTGAAAAGCTCTGTTTTGTCGCTGTTTAGCTTGTCTTGAGCATTTGGACTTACTAGAGTAATATCTGTTATAGTTGCATCTTCTAGTTTTGTAGTAAAGAAATGCTCCACACCACCACTAGTTGATGTTCTATACCAATAGATCTCAACCTCTGGAAGTCTTTCGCCTTGCGTTAAAGCATTGTAAAGAAGTGGAACAGCCTTATTTAGTGATGTAGTAAAACTAAATGGCTTATGGACTCTTTGACCTGATGGTTGGCCACTTTGTGGATCAGTTGGAACTGTTACTATATGAGAAACCTCTTGAGCCATGATCTCATCTTCGTGACCTGACTGATAGCGATTACCTATACTAGCTTCTGTTGAAGCACCACTTGAAATAAGTCCTTGTGTAGAACCTTTCACTTTAATATACACTGGTTGTGACATATTTACTCCTATTAAAAAGTTTGGATTATTCTATCTTTTATTTACTTTCTGTTTTATTAAAAACATTACTTTTTTAACATATAGCTTTGAAGAGCTTTATGCAATAAATAATTAAACGCTTCCTTATCTTCCTTAGTGCTTTTTAGTACGGCTCCTGAAAGATATTTAAAAAATGAGTTATTCTCGACTATATCATACATTTGGCTATATAGCTCTTTGCATATAAGCTTAACCAAAACAGTATTTATTAGTTCTGTCGAATCACTAAGAGGAAGAGTTTTCATGATTGTTTCCATATCTTTTGTATTTAAAGTCCTAGTCTGCTCACTTATAGGGCTCATATTTGGTTGCAATTTTATACTCTCAACTATCTTTGTCAAAAGCTCATCCATGCTTTTTGCAGTTAGCATATTTTGATTATTTGCATTTTCTTCTTCATCAAAATTTTGAGCTATCTCATTTAAATTTAAAACTGCATCGTGCGCATTTTCATTTAAAGTGATATCTTTTTTATCATTTATCAATGAGTTTATCTTTGGCTCTTCTTTAAAATCAACATTTGAAATTTTACCAACTGGCTCAAAACGTTTATCATCAAGCTTGTCAAAATTTTTCGTATTTTCTATTATCTTATGGGCTTTTCCTATATATTCATCAATCCTAGAAGGGTCTATAAATATAAATTTTAACTCCCCTATCCTAAAGACATCGCCCAAATTTATGACGCTCTCATAGTCATCTGGAAGCTTTGAATATGAATCACTATAAAAAATTTCACAATCTTTATAGCCACAAATTGTGAAAACCCCCTCTTCAAATCCAACATGAGCGTGTTTTGGTGCGATTGAATCGCTCATATCATTACAAGAAAATTTTGTAGTGTCTAGCGAGCCTATATCACCGCCATTTTCATCAAAAATGATAAATTGAGCTGAAAAGCTTGATGCTTTATCGTAATTTTGTATAACTGCTGCTATTTGTTGCATATTTTATCCTTAATAAAGCATCTTCTTTGGTAAATTTATCGTTGGTATGATATCCATAAGCTCTAAAAGCTCTCCTCCATTTGGTGTTACTTCAAAGCCAAAATACGAATCTCTTCTACCATCAAAATTAAGCGTACTAACACCAACACTACTAAAATTTGAAGCTTTTAGTATCTTATACCAGCCCCATTCTCCATCAAAGCTTAGCTCTTTTCTCTCACTTCCAGTGCTTGAAACTGCATTGAATTTAAACTGTGTTGATATATCAAAATTTTTACTTGAAACTATCAAATTTGAGGCGATTGTATGATCATAAGTCAAAGAGTTATTAGAATAACTAATATTTATATGACTGAAATTTGCCGATAAGTCGACAGCTTTTAAATTATAATTTAATTTTAGCTCATCATTTGAATCAAGCATTAAATTTGAAATTCTGTCTATATAGGCAATATTTTTAAGGAAATCCCTACTAAATCTTAGCTCTTTTGCATATTTTGGTCTTATTTTATAACCATCAGCGGTTTTACTTAAGATTTGTTTTAGATATCTATCATAAAAGCTATTCCAAGTTCCGTTTTTGCCAAAGAATCTTTTAAATTCTTCTATGCTGACAGCCTTTGGAGATTGTTCATTAAATGGATAAAATGGCTTGATAAGACTTTCAAAATCATCAAAAACATCATCTCTATATGCTGTTGATAAAAGTGCTGAAGCGCCATTTTCTACTTGTTTCCATGCAAGTGTCGATAACTTTTGATAATATTCATTTAACTCATCTGGAAGCTTCTTAGCATCATTATTTAAGACAACAAATGGGTCGTTTTCATTTTTTATACCATTTATAGCATAAACTATTTTATCATCGTTACTTTGAAGCATTTCAAAGTTATAGTCACTAACTTTTTTATAAACGCTTGTTACATCGTTGCTTATAATATCTAGCAAGTCATTAGAATTTAACGTATGATAGTTAGTAAATTTAGCACTAAAATCACTGAAAACACGCTTTATCTCACTTGAAGCAAATCCTAGAGAATAGATATATTTTAGTAAATTCTCATCATTTAAATTTGTATTTTGATTAGTTAATTTTATTAAAGAATTTAAAGGATTTTCTCTTTTTGATAAGATATCAAGCTCTTCTATGACCTCTTTTTTTGTGCTAAATTCATTTGGCTCTATTTCTCTTAAAATTTGCCCCCATTTATCAGCATAATTTTGCAAATAAAGCTCTATTACAGCAATACTTAACTCTTTCTTATCACTTGAACTAATATCTTTTAAAGAAGAATTTGTCTCCATTAACCAAGATTCTATTCCAGCTGTTTGATCTATGTTTGAGCTAAGCTTTGACAAGAAATCTCTTAGATTTTCTTTTGTATAAATTTTATTAAATGGCTTAAATGCTTCTTTTTCTTGGACTACTGTGTATAAATTTTCAACATCCTTTTTAATATCATAAAAAGATTTATCGTCTTTGAATGATATGAACTCAAGTATATAGTAGAGTCTTTGTGCTCTTTGGACAGGTGATAGTCTCGTATTTGCTATACTTTGAGCAACTGTATCTGCAGTTATATTTAAATTTTCTGCCTTTAAAATAGCCTCAATATGAGCTAAAAATTCATCTTTTGCAACACCATATTTTTCAAATTTATCCCAGTTTGTGCTAACCCAAATTTTAAATAAATCTACATTTGTATAGTCTTTGTCAAAGAGCGAATCATACATATAAAATGCTTTTATTAGCTTATCTGGATCAATTTCATTTTTTAGTATATTTTCCATTTCAGTTAAAACTGTATTTTTGAAAAAATCAGCATTCAAATCATAGTAAAGCGCTTTAACTGGAGTAAAGCCTTTATACGAAGTATCTAGTGTTATATACTCAAATTTAGTATCACCACTAAAAATTCTTGGATAGTCATTTAGACTTTGTTTTAGTAAATTTAGAAGCTCAATCTTTTGTGTTGGAGAGAGATCCTTATATTTTTTGCCATCAAGGTATGAAGAAATTTTATTTGCATTATTTATAGCATTTTGCTCTTTTATGTTTTTGGTGTCTAGAATAAAACTAGAACCCAAATATACTCCAGCGCAAAGTATGGCTGCTAAAACAAAATTTGCAAATTTTGTAAATTTATTTTGAGCACCAAATTTATTTAAGTTGGCTTTAAAAGCTATCTCTTTTAAAAATGATTTTACAAAATAGCTTTGTTTGCTATAGTTATTTACCGCTCTTAAAAGTGGTTTTTTGATGTTATATCTATCGCAAATAGTATTTGTAAGGTAGTTTATAGGTATATTTTCTTGATAAGCACTAACGAAATAAATTCCATTTATGGTTGAGCTATTTTTAAGTGCATTTTGAGAGCTTAGCTTTGCTACAAAATCTTTCACTAAAGCAAAAAAATTATCAAGTTGTTTTAAAAAGAGATATGAACGTTTTTTATCTTCCAATAAATGCGAAATCGAATTCTTACTCATGAGATGTTTAAATAGTGACTCGCTTAGGTTTTTTAGTTCAGTTTCTAGTGATTGTTTTGAGAAATTTGGATCTAAGTTTATTCCTAGAGCTTTATTTGCCACATCTTCATTGAAAAGCCTGAAATAATCTCCCATACCATCTATTAAGTCAAGTTTGCTAAAAACAATATAAATAGGGAATTTAATGTTTAGATGTTTCTCGCAGTCATTAACCCTTTTTATCATATATCTAATTAATTCATCAAAATATTCTTGCGTGCCTTCAAGGAATTTTTTAGTATCTATGATTAAAACCGCACCACTTAATCTAGCGTTAAAATCATTTCGTTTTAAAAAGTGTAAAAATTCACTCCAGATACTTTTTTTAAGCAAGTAATCCCTATTTTTATCCACATCATCTTCGGGAAGCTCTTCAGTAGCTGTTGGCTGGTATAAGCTCTCTTGTGCAAAATGTATACCCTCAGTATCTAAAAGTGCGCCAAATTTTGAAATGTAAAGATTAAAGTTTGTTGTACTTTTGTGTATTTTTTTATAAGTATCTAAACTATCAGATAGTGGAAATTCGATATTTGAGTAGTTTATAAATGCGCTCTTTCCAGCACCTTCGTTACCCATTATCATTATTAAAGGTAATTTTTTAAAATTTATATCTTTTTTCCATGTTGTTTTAGCATCTTTCAAAGAAAGCATAAAATTTCTTTTTGCCTTACCAAAACTATCCATAGACTCTTTTTTTATCTCTTTTAGCTTATTATTTTTTTCATCTTTTTGAGATGCTAAATAGTGCATTAATGGCTTGATTAAAACAAAAAATAAAATAACTGCCCAAAATGCAATTAATATAGTGACTCTTGAACTTATACTAGCAAAGCTATATACATCGTTAAAAGCTATAAGTGGAGCGTAAAGCCAAAATAAGATGCTTAATGCAATAGAAGCAACCAAAATGGTACTGTGTTTAAATCTAAAAAAGACAAAAAATCTTCTTAGGTAATCGATAAATGCCATTGATGCACATCCTTTTACAAATAAATATATTTCTTTAATGTAATAATAACAAATATTTTAGATTTTACATCTAAAAATTTAAGAGCAAAGCCTAAATTTTATAAAATTTGACATATTTTTATTACTTTTGAGCCTTGCACCAAGGCCTATTTTACTATAACTTTTATCTATTCCAAGCCTTAGCTGCATCTTTGGAGAATAGTTTATTTTTATGTATAAATCAGCAACAAATTCATTGTTTGTAAAAAAAATAAGAGTATCTTGAAGCTCTTTAAATTTTCTTCTCTTTGGGAAAAAATCAATAGCTTCTTCATAATCTATGCCATTTATATAAACTGCTATTTTAGTTTGTTTCTCAAAAAGCTTTTTACCAAGTATAAAATTTCTGCCCAAAGTCCTATTTTTGATACCAAGCGAATTTAAATTTGAAGGCGCTATGAAAATTTGATTTGGTAGATTTTCTAACAAAAATAGTTTATTTTTTAAATTAAAATGACGCTGCAAGGCAAACTCGACCTCTCTTTTAGGTCTTCTTTGGCTAATAATAAGCGGAGAAAATGGTAAGAATTTTTTTGCTAATTTTTTATTGTTTATGTTTAATATATCCAATAAAATCTTTGAAATTTTATCATCAAGCTCTTTTTCAAAAGATCTTGCATAATTTTTTAGACTAATGCTATCAAAGAAAAGCCAAAGCAAGTAATTGTCAAAAAAGTCAAAAAATTTTTCAAAATTATTGTCGCTACTCTTTGAGATCTTTTCTAAAATATAGCTTGTAAGATGCGAGCCACTTCCCAAAAGACCCATAAAATTTACGACGATTTTTACTACATCCTCTTTATTTAAACTCTCAAACTCATTAATCGGATAGGCAAAACTTGGGCTATTTTTTAAAAAAATATCTCTTCTATCGTGGTGCTTTAGGCAGTTCTTTACTAATTTAAAAAAAGAAGCTTGATTTAGTTCTTTGTTCATATTAATTTTTTTGTACCACCTAAAAAGTCATAATTAAGCAAAATTTTACTCTTTATACACTTTATTTTAAGTTCACAAAATGAATTAATTGATGCAAATTTTGATAAAAATTTAGCCAAATTTATACCTAAAGCATAAACATTTCCAATACTCTCAAATTCACTTTCATCTATATAAAATATACAGAGCAACCCTCTTTTTGCAAAGCCTTGGTCAACTCTATAAATTTGCTTTGTTTTTATATCATAAAGCGAGTTTGCAAATTTTTTAAAAAACTCATCATCTGGTGTGCTAAAAGTATTAAGAAGTGCTAAAAAAGAGCCCTTCTCTAGTATAATTTGATAGCTAAAAGATAATATGCTAACTAGTTTCCAAAGAAGATTTCCATCTATTTTTACTCGCTTTACACTAGTTGGAATGGTTAAATTTTTAGTTGTTACACCTTGATGGGATAACACTCTATCTATCTCACCAAGCTTTAGATTGCAAGGTAAATCACCATTGCAACAAAGTGCATCTATGCTAATGGTTTGATCTTTAGAGTCGCTTTTAAAAAAAGAAATTTCTTTATATGAGTTTAGTTTTATATCTGTTTTATTGCTGACAAAATAATAATCTTTTGCTCGCTCATCATTTAAAAATTCGAATCTCTCAAAACTTTTATAGTTTTTTAATATCCTTTTTTCATTATTACTACTATGGGCGACCACCTTACTAATTGAAACGATTTCATAAGCATCGATATTTGAGCGATCTAGAAAAATTCTATATTCGCTTCGCCTATTGTTATTCAAAATAGGCTCGGCACTCATTGCAAATAAATTTATTACAGGTGTAGCAAAAAGAGAAAAATACTCTAGCCTTGGCACATATCCACTTGGCATATCTTTTGAAAATATGAATTTAATATTAAAGCTTTTTGCGGAAAAATTTTTAAGAAAGCTAAGGCCGTTTAATCGCACAAAATTTAACTTTGAAGGAAAAAATGATAGCTCTTTTAAAAGCTCAAATGCTTCAAATCCAAACTCATCACTCTTTATCAAACGCTCATCAAACTCATCTAAACTAAGTTTATCAGGGCTTAACTTTATCTCTTGATCGCTATCTTCAAAACTTATTGTAATAAATTTCAAGTAATTTTTTAGCCACATTAAGAGCGTAGAAGAGAAGTAAACATTATCTCCAAGATATAAATTTAAAAAATCTATATCAAGTTCTTTTGTGCTAAGCTCGTCCTTTGTAACGCTTATATTTAAATTTAGAAGATAATCACTCTTGTTATTTGACATAAAAGCTTTTGTTATCTTTAAGGGAAGTAAATTTATGTCAAAGATCGTTTGAAATTTGCACGTTATGCCATTGATCTGCTTTGACTCGACTATACTTCCTTTTGGTATAAATTCTTTTATCCCAGAGAAGTCATCTCTTAAGGTAAATTCTTGCATACAAGCTGATGGAAAAGGATTTGTATAGCTTGGCATTAATATATTTACCAAAGACTCAGCGATTAGTGGGATATTTTCATCTAGTTCTTGCCTGATCCTAGATGTTAAAATAGCCATATTTTCTATTATACTCTCAACATCAGGATCTTTGCTTTTAGTATCTAAAAAGGGTGCTACTTTTGGAAAATTTTTAATAAAAAGGGCTCTTGTTTCATCAAGATATGCCATCTCTTTTTGAAAATAAGCTAGATTATTTTCATTATAATCCATTATAAAATCTCACAATATCTATTATTTTTAAAAATAACCTTTAGCAAATACTCTTTGAAATTATCATTTTTATGCTTGTAGTTTATATTAAAGATGATACGCCAAGGCTTTAGTGAGTCATCGTATCCGATAGATGTTACTTCTATTCTATTCTCATTTGAGCTGATTAGTTCATATATTGCCATGCCAAGTTTATGACCAAGCTCGTTTATTTCAACACCCATAGACCAAAGATCGATAATGCTATCATTTAATCGACCGTAGTTACCAAGTCTAGAGTTTAAAATGGTATCAATGTGATCTTTTATGTCGCTGTCTAGATCTTTAAAATATGGACGTAGCTTTGATTCATCACTAAATTCATATAAAATTTTATCTATCAGCGACATAGTAAGCTTACTCTTTGTCTAGTTTTCCGACCAAAGAAAGCTCGAAATTTGCTCCCATAAATTTAAAGTGAGGTCTAGCCAAAAGCTCTATTTTGTACCATCCAGGCTCGCCAGCTATATCACTGACGATTACTTTTGCGCTTCTAAATGGTCTTCTGCTTCTAACATCTGCTGGTGGATTTTCCTGATCTGAGATGTATTGTCTTAGCCATTCATTTAAGCCGCGCTCAACATCACTACGCTCTTTCCATGTACCTATCTCTTCTCTTTGAAGCACTTTTAGATAATGAGCCAAACGAGAGATTAAGAATACATAAGGTAGTTGAGTTCCGAGTCTGAAATTTGTCTCAGCAGCCTTACCTTCTGGAGTATTTGGGAAAATTTTAGGCTTTAGTGCAGAGTTAGCAGAGAAAAATGCAGCGTTATTGCTATCTCTTCTTAAAGTAAGAGCAATAAATCCATTTTCTGAAAGTTCAAATTCTCTTCTATCTGTGATCAAAACTTCTGTTGGAATTTTTGTTTGAACGCTTCCATAATTTTCATAAGTATAAGTTGGAAGATCTTTTACAGCACCGCCACCTTTTGGCCCAATGATATTGCCGCACCATCTATAATCAGCAAAACTATCTGTAAGCCTTGTAGCAAACGCATAAGCTCCATTGCCCCAAAGCATATCATCGTGATTATTTACAGTTTCTCTATAATTAAAGCTCTTTATAGGATTATCTTCTGGCACATAAGGAGATCTTGTAAGAAATCTATTTACCATACATCCTGTGTATTTTGCATCTTCATTTTCCCTAAAAGTTCTCCATCTTGTATATTGTGGGCCTTCTAGCATGCTTTTTAGATCTTTTATATTTTCAAGCTCACCAAAATTATCAAGTCCGAAAAATTTAGCAGAAAGAGATGTGAGAAGCGGTGAATGGCTCATTGCAGCAATTGATGACATTTTATTTAAAAAAGTCATATCTTGATTTGATTTATCTAGCTCATAATCAGCCACTATCGCACCAACTGGCTCACCACCAAACTGTCCATATTCGGCTGAATAAATTTGTTTATAAAGTGTACTTTGAGTTATATCTAGGTTGTTTTCAAAATCATCTAAAATTTCTTCTTTTGTGGCGTCTAAAAGATCGATTTTTACATTTTCATTAAAATTTGTTCTCTCAACCAAAAATCTAATTCCACGCCAAGTTGATTCTAGCTCTTGGAAAGATTTATTGTGTAAAATTTCATCCATTTGAGCAGATAAAAGGGTATCAATGTGAGCTATCATCTCATCAAGTGCGAGCTTGTTTATTTTATCTTCAGCATTATTTGTTGTTATTATATTTGAAATAAACTCAGCAACTCCTTGCTTTACAACGCTATAACTCTCGTCATCTTTTGAATATTTACTCCTTTGCATTATGCTTTCAATGATAGGAGTTTTAACTTTAGTTTCAGACATTTTTATTCCTTATCTTGTTCGTCTTTAATCTCTAAAAGAAGTTGTTTTCTACTATCTTCATCTTTTATAGCCTCTAAAACCGCTTTTCTAAAATCAGGCATATTGCCCATAGGACCTTTTAATGCAACTAAAGCCTTTCTAAGCTGTAAGAGTTTTTTTAGCTCAGGAATTTGATTTATAATATTATCTGGATTAAAATCATGGATGCTCTCAAAATCAAGATCAATATTTAAATCTTCATTATTAGAATTTAGCTTATTTTTTACAGAGAAATTTGTATGAATATCTAAGCTTTTCATAACCTGATCAAAATTTATTTTATTGATAGAAATCACTTCACGATCTTCAAGTGGAGTTTGGTTTTCACCAGTTAAATTTGCAACTACCATAAGTTTTAATGGAAGCTCTACATCAGCCTCTTGGTCATTTGTCTTAGTTTTATAAACTATATTTATGCGTTCTTTTGGTGGGATTAGATTATCTGCCATAGTAACATCCTTTTTTCGTAAATGATTTAAGAATTATATTTAAATAAAATTAAAGGTGATTTAAAAAAACATATTTTATCACACAAATGTTTTTGCCTTTATATATATGTCTGATAAATAATCTTTAAGCTCGGTATTTTCTATAAAATTAACTATTTGTGCATAGGTAGCTTTTGCATTATTATTCATGCCTTGAGCAGTAAAAATTTTTGATAATTCAAGCATAAAATTAAGCTCGCTTTGAGCACTCGAAGCATGCTTGCTTTTGTCTAGTTCTTTTATTAGATCTTCAAAACTCATATCTTTTTTACTATCACTGCTGGAAGTAAATTCCAAAGAGTTGCTTTTAATAAAAAATTTATTTATATCTTCACTAAAAAAAGCTTCTCCGCTTTGAAATTTAAGCTTTTTTATATCTGGAAATTTATCAATAAAATTTAAAACCATATCACAAATAAGATCACTTTGCCTTGCAAGCCCAGCACTATTTAAAAACTCGCAAAATATCTTAATGCCTTCTATCCAAAATGGGTTAAGTGCTAAATTTCTTATAAATTTTTCTAAATTATCAAGATTTAGTTCCTTACTTTTTTTAAAAAGCATAATCAGATTTTCATCAGGGTAACGTATCTGTGTTATTTGATCGCTACTTGATGGAAATGCCTTTATTCTGCCCCACATTGCTTCAAAAATTAAAGCATAAGCATTAAAATTTTTAATATCGCTCCTTAAAAGCATTAGTGATAAATTTATAAAATATTCTCTAAATTCTCTATCATTAAATGTGCTAATATCATTGCTACTAAATGAAACGCTTTGATGGTAAGTTGGCTCAGTTTTAGTAATGACTTTTGTCTCTTTAGCTTTTAAAATTTCTTCTTTTTTTTCTTCTATATAAAGCGTATCAAAACGTATACTAAGCTCTTGCGAAAGCTCAGGCACAAGATCATTAAAGACTTTTGCGTCAGCTTGATCCAAAGCTTTATCATTAGCTTGCGTAAAAAGCTCTATTGTTTGAGCTATTATCTTTTTTTTAGCAGGTAATTGTTTTTCATTTTTTGCAAGTAAATTTGGCTCTTTTTTTAAAATAGATAGAAAAAAGGCAAAAGCTTTTATAAGTGTCTTAAAAGCCTCTTTATCGTTTAAATTTATAGCAGAAATCGCTAAGAAATTTAAAAGCTTAGCATCAAGGCTAAACTCACTTAAGGCTTTTAAAGATGAGCTAAATACGTAATCCCACTTTATGCTATCATGCATCAAAGTTTTATACTTTGACATTTCATCAGTTAAACTAATATAAAGCTCATTCTCTAAAAAATCTTCATTAAATTTATTACAAAAATTATCTTGCACTTACTTATTATCCATAAAATTCTCTATCTTATTATTTAGGATGCTATCGTTTCTGATATTGTTTTGATCCATAGAATATGTACTATATAAAAATGCAGCTGCAATCATGGCAATAGCTAGCAAAATGAAATAAAATTTTAAACGCTTTAACGAAAATACCTCAAGAAAACTTTTCTTTGTCTGTTTTAAGTAACTCTTTTCAAATACATTTTCATCGGCCTTTATGAGCGGAGAAACGGCTGCAGCTATATTTTCACAAAGATAAGAAATTTTTTCATTGCAATCTTCTTGTGTTTCATATTTTCCTTTATAGCCAAGCACCAAACAAGCATATATAAATTCTAAGAAATCTTTATTTTTACCAACATTTTCAAACCACTTATCCATAATGCCAAAGAATTTATTTCCACCTAGATTTTCATTAAAAAATCTTGTTGTCAGTGTATTATTTGCCCAAAAGCTGTTCATAAAAATTTCATTTTTTAGCAAGCTCTCATCTATAAAAACACAAAGACAATATCTAAGTCTAATGATATCGTCTTCCTCGTAAATACCTAGATTTGATATTTTTGAAGTAGTGCTTAAGATATCGTTTATCAATTTTTCACGTAAATTTGCCATTTCGCTTTGTGAAAAATTTTGTAATTTTGAAACCCTATTTGCCAAAAGAAGTAATGGCAACACGTGATCTAGTGCAAGATTTGTGCCAAGACCCAAAAGATTTGTTTGACTTAAAACTGAGGTTTCATTTTGATTTTCGTTCATTTTTATCCTTATAATAAAGCCCACATTTTAATGTCAGCATTCGGTAAATTTGCTGTTATATAAACGCTAATCACATTTTGATTTGCAAAGCTTTTAAAAATTTCATCTTTTTTGTCTATCTTGTAATAGATATAATCGTTTAACTTTGGTAAAGTACTAGGAACAACAGAAATTTGCTCTACGTTTATACCTCTTAGCTGTGAAGAAACTATGCCTTTTATATTTGATTGAGTATGGATTTTGCATTGCTCTTTGAAATTTTTAAGAAGATACTCATTTTTCGTATCACTGTGAATAGCAAAATAAATTTCTGAGTTTTCAATAATGCTTGGATTATCAAAAATACAGTCATAAAAGCCGTGATTGTTTTTAACAATTTGCGCCATTATATATTTTGGAGATAAGATATGTGAGAACAAAAGTCTTAGATTATTTATCAAAGGCACAAAAGTTTGAGTTAGATTATTGTGATCGTAGGCTATAAATTCGCTAAAACTATTATCGTGACTAAGTGCCAACAGATCAGCCTGAAAATCAACTAATTTTTCATACAAATACTCTGGGTGAAATTTATCTTTCTTTAGTAAATAAGAGAATATTAAATACCATTTTTTTAGCATATTTAGTGTTAAATATGTTGAAAAATCAAGTCTATTTTTAGCTTGATCAACACCTCCTAGCAACCCAAAATAACTCTCTTGATGTTGCTTTGTAGCAAAGCTAAGCTCCTCTATAAAATTTATTATAAAGGTGTTTTTACTGATGTCAATACAAGTTGGAATAAATTTTTCATCAAGCGTTATTTGTTTATTTAGGTCTATATTTTTTATTTTACAAATTGGTATGCTAAGCTCGTAAGGCATCTTTAAGCCAAATACTCCAAGAGATGATCTTTGGCTTGCTAGGATTAGGTTTTCTTTATCTTGTGTAAAGGCCGAAGATAGTTCAAAATCATCTTTATCGTCTAGCTCGTTTAATATGTCATTGCTAGCTTCATCATGCACTCTTGAGCTAATAAGTGCTTGCTTGGCTGTAAATTTTAGATTTGGTAAATTATTTTGCAAGCTAATATCAACCAGACCTGAGCTAATAGGTAGTTTTAACACTATAATGGCTGAGTTTAGCTCACTTGGACTTATCTCAAGTGGCTCTGGTAATTCATCTTGATCTGGCGCGTTAAAAATCGTACCATCTTGAGAGATACAAGAAATTTTAGTTAGCCCTATTTTGCCTTGAAGCAAAAGATCGCTTGAAATTTCTAAATCTAAAACACCGTATAAATTTGAAAAAGAAGATATAGTTTTTAGGTTTAAATTTCTCTCAAAATATCTTTCTTGTTGCTCGAAATGAACCTTATCAACGTTCATTCCGTTATACCAAACGACTTTTAGCTTTTCAGACATTTTATTTGCTTGCTTGTATTTTAGAGCTACTAGCGTCTAAAACATTTACGCCATTTTTTGTTATTTCAAAAACTATATTTTTTTCTTTTATCTCTTTTGTAGCCTTATAAGCCTTGATATTTGTCTTGCTCTGATCAGCATAAAGTACCAAAATACCGACATACGGAACTTCGTCAGGATATACATTCGTAAAAGCATATCTATTTGTATTTGGCTGAATTTGTGTTTTTATAGAGTCAATCTTATCATAGCCTAGTATTTCACCATTTCTCTCAGCTAGATCGATAATGCTAGCTTCTTTAAATTTAGCCACATCTCTTAATTTATAAGCTATGATAGTTATAGGAACATTATCGCCATGATAGTTCAAATTTGAATTTGGCATATTGCTTATAATAAGATCTTTTGCACATCCTGTAAGAAATAGCATAAATACTAAAAAAGATAGAAATTTAAATATTTTTTTCATGAGTTCCTTTACCTAATTTTAATAATATTATTTTTGCGTAATTATATCTAAAAAATTTAGATGATGCTCATTTTAAAATTAATGTTCTTAAACAAAACTTTTATATCTGTTCTCATTCTTTTTTATCGTCTTTGTTATTTTTATTATCTTTGCTGCTCATACTATCTACAGCCACCTGTGTTATTCCAGTAAATATACTTGCCCTAGCTTCAGCCTCAGTCTGCAAATCTCCATAGCCAACTTTTATGTTTATCCCATTGTGGCGTTGTAACCAATCCACATTATAAATACAAATATAGCCTGTATCAAAGAAACGCCGCCTATCGTGACGTCCATTTCTTTCAAATTCTTTTTCGAAAAGTCGCTCTTTTTTATACCGTTTTTAATTATGTAATATATATTAGTCAAGATTATCCCAGCAAAAATAACGTCACCGTAGTGTTCTCCAAAGAGAAGTTTTAGGATTACTATAAAGCCAATACACAATATGCTACCAAAAAAAATAATTAGAAATTTTTTTATTTTTTGTTATCCTTTCTATCTTTGTCATTTTTGCTTTTTATGCTATCGGCTACTGCTTGACCTACCCCTGTCACAACCGATACTATACTTTCAGCCTCAGTCTGCAAATCCCCATCGCCGACTTTTATGTTTTTACCAAAATTTCCTGCTATATTGCCGAATGCACCAAAAGCCCCACCTAAAAATAATTTATTAAACACTCTATCTTTATCCACATCTTTTGATCTATCTTTAAGCTGAGAGTATAGCTCGGTAGATGAGTTGACAAAAGCGCCTCTGACTATTGCTGAGAATAAACCGCTAGCAACTCCGCCATATGCACCGCCTAATGCATTTATTACTACTTCTGTATGGTCAATATTTTTAAAACTATAGCCGTTATTTATATACTGCGATCCAATATCTATACCTCCGCCTATGGTGGCGCCTGCTACTATACCCGGGGTTTTTGAGCTATCATAAAATTTAATATCTTTTGTTGCATCTTTTATTAAAGTACTAGGACTGCTTTGCGAAGCAGAGAGCTTTGGTTTAGAAGCTGTCACTAAATAACCTTTATCGTTAGTAATTTTATAAACCTCTACCGGTTTATTATTTTTACCTAATTGTTGATATATCACTTTATTTCCCGTTATATCCATACTATGAGCTACATACTCTTTGCCGTTATGTCTTAATATACCGTCGCTACCCAACTTTCCTCCTTTTGGAGTATTGGCTAATAGTTTTTCGTTTATTCTTTCAGTCATTCCTATTTTAGAGATATTTTTAAAATTTCTATTTATCACCGCTGCTTTGTTTATTTTTTAATTTTACATTTGTAAAATTTAACGAATTCTTACTTTTTTCAAATTTAACTTTTTGCTTCTTATGTTTTTTAGGGTTTCTATTCTGTGATTTATCTGGTATAAATTTTTCAGGTCGAAAAGCCCAAAAAATCACACCAATAGTAGAAATCCACGAAAAGATGCAAAAATAAACTAAACATCCATTTGATTTGTAGATTGTGAATTTAACGAGAAAGTAAAAAACAATAACAATAGGAATAAAAAATGATATACCTATTTTTAAAATTTTTATATTTTTAGACTTATTATAGATTATATAACAATGGCGAATAAACTTAAAACAAAAATATAGTACAAGCAAACCCAAAAAATATAAGATAATCCAAGCAACTAATGGGTGATGATTGGCTAAATATACGATTAAATCTATGATTTTATATTGAAATTCTCGCTAGAAAGCATTAAAAAAATCATTCATTACCACTACCGCCGATAGTATTGTCTTTTATTGTATTGCTAAGTTCATAATTTACTCCTTGAAAAATTGTATGTCTAAAAATATTTCCACCATTTTCCATCATATTATTTAATAATTTATCTTCCCTATTTATTGATTTTGTATTTAAGAAATTTCTCCATTGTTTTGATATTGCCCCAATTGAATGCTTTACTTCTCGCAAAATTTGAGAAATTTGATGCATACTTAGTATCATCATCTCTATTTTTGTTTATATCTCTATGATCTTGTATATCCATCGATCTTTGGTTTTCATGAGTTATGGTTTTTACTAGATCTTTCATATCGGTTATGTTTTTGAAATTTATATAGCTAGCACCGGTTTGCAAACTCGTATAACCTTTTATTTTTTCGTCATTATATCCTCCTCTTTCATTTTTTGTACGTAAGGCTATGCGGTATAGTCTTTCTCAAAGCTTTCTTGAAAGCCTTTAAGAAAATTCTTTACAAAGGCTCTACTATGAAGCTCTTCATCTTTACTGTTAAGCTTACTGAAGCTTAACAGTTGGCAGTAGCTGGATATTCCTTGGGGTATTTTAAAGGTAACCTAAAATAAAAGATAGAAACAAGAATTTAAAACAAATTTATTTTTATGGTATTAAAAGGGTGATGGCTTTATAATCGTTGGAATTTTTAAGAGGCTGTCCCACTTTAGTAACTAAGTGTTCCACTCTTAAAGGAAATTTTAAAGAAAGGGAAAGAACAAAAGCATCACTGCTAGTGCCTAAAATAGCGCGTTCTGGTGTCACGGGGGAGACTTGAACTCCCGACCTCCGGCTTATGAGGGTTTTTTATATGAGCTCCTAAAAGCCTGAAATACGCACTTTAGACGATTTTTTGCTTAGTGATTACATAAAACTGTTCCATTTTTGACCGGTTGAATATTAAATATGGGACAACACTTAAGGGAGCGAAACGGTATATATTACTACCGAGTCACACTTGCTCCAAGCATCAGAAAATTTTTTAACGAAAAGCGAGAAATTTGCTTCTCCACATCCACTAATCTCTTGGAAAAAGCCAGAAAAAGGGCTAAAATTCTAGATAACAATCTTTACCTGATAAAAAGGGCAGTTCACATGAATCTTAGTGATAACATAATCCAATCTTTTGTAAATTCGTTTATGAAAGTAAAGCTTAGCAAGAGTATCAAAGAGCACTCTCTTCTTAATAAGAAGATGGATGTAGAATTTCTAAATGCGCTCAATGACTACTTTAAACAAAGTTTGATAGATGGCGATCTACCTCAAATTTTAATTAAGGATATAAGTAATATCACTAACACTGCTGGTGCTCTTGGCAGCAAGGATAAAGAGAACATAGGGCAAACTCTTTTAGAGAAAAACATACTAACACTTAACTATCTTGTATCAAAGCTTGAGAAGAGCAGTGTGCTCTTTGATGACAAGCGTGAGCACTGTTTCCTTGAAGATGATTCTAGTGATAACTTAGCCAAACATGCCAAACCTAGTTCGTTTGATGCTAAGGACATAGCTTCATTTCAAGAAAATATAAAAGAGCTTGAAGATAGCGGTTATTTGCCTATTACGGATGGGCAGCTTAAGGCTATGGCTCAGAGGATTAGCGAGACGGTTTATGCCATACTAGATCAAAAGTATGGCTCAACTTCAAATTTAAAGCTAGTAAGAACAAAGAATGGCCATAGAAGCATGGAAGATATCATAATGGATCCAAATCCACCAAAAAATATCAAGATAAAATTAGATGACGATAGTAGCTTTAGTATTTTTAATCCTAGCGCCAAAATAACCAAAGAGTATGAGATCAGGCAAGTACTGCAAGCAACATCTGGCTCTAGCAATCAATTCTCAGCTTTAAATTTAGAAGATCAAAAGAGCTTAAAGGATGCATTCGAGATATTTGAGACAAACACTAAAAGAGCTGACAAGTGGTCGCCAGATACGCAAAGATTAGTTACTGGCGTAAAAAAGCTCTTATTTTTATACTTTAACGAAGATACGCCAGTTTATAGGATCACGAGAGATAACTTGCTTGAATTTAGAGATCTTCTTTATAAAATTCCAACTAAGCTAGCTCAAAAGAGTAGGTATAAAGATAAAAGTTTATCTCAGATACTTAAGCTGGGAGAAAAGGACGATAAACTCTCTGAGCCTACTATCCAAAAATATATGATAAGGGTTATTCAGTTTTTTAACTACTGCTTTGATAGTGGCTATATAGGTAAAAGCATAACTGCAAAAATGAACGTAAAGATAGACATAGACCCTAGCGAAAGGGCAGTGCTTCCATACGAAGCATCAGAAGCTAGGAAGATCTTTGAGATAGTAACTAGCATCAAACAAAGTGGTAAATCACCAAGTTCAAGGATAGAGGCTAGTGAGCTCTACTACGTCACAATGATAGCTGCTTATAGTGGCATGAGGATAAAAGAGATCACACAACTTCATAAAGAAGATATAGTCTTAAAAGATGGAATTTACTGCTTTAACATAAACACAAATGATGGTAAAACTACCAAGACCAAAAACAGTATTAGGTTCGTGCCTATCCATAGTAAGCTCATAGATCTAGGCCTGCTAGAATATGTTAATAGCAAGAAAAACGGAAATATATTTAAGGTAAGCAATAAGGACTTCTCTGAAATTTTTAGAAGCCAGATCCAAAGAAAGTTTATAGATAAAGACTCTAAAAAGACCTTCTACTCTTTTAGGCATTACTTTATAGACTATCTAGTGCAACGTGAAGTCGAAGCCAACCTTATAGCTCAGATAGTAGGGCATGAGAAGCAGTATAAAATTTTGCTAAACACCTATGCCAAGCCTATTAATGCAAACACGCTAAAAGCTAAAGTAGAGATGGTATCGTATGAAAATGAGTAGGAGTAAATTTCAAAGCATGAGTTTTAAGACTATTATTATATCTTATTTAGTATTATTTTAGGTATTAAATAAAGGATAAAAATGCAAACCATACGCAAAACAATATCATGTGGCACAGCACTTAAGGAAAAGAAGTTGAATTTGAGACCAACTACCCTAAAACCAAATGCTTTTATATTTTATAAGTATTGTTATATAATTCATAAAAATTAAAAAGGTTTTTTGTGACTTACAGAGTAGGAAGTTTATTTGCTGGAGTTGGTGGTGTGTGCCAAGCATTTAAAAATTCAAATTGTAATGTTGTATGGGCAAATGAAATTGATAAAGATGCTTGTAAAACTTACCGATTGAATCACGTCAGTACCAATCTCATTGAAGGAGATGTTAAAAAGTTAAATGGTAAAAATTTAAGTGATATAGATATATTAACAGCAGGTTTTCCTTGTCAGCCCTTTTCACTTGCTGGACATGGCAGAGGGTTTGAAGATGAACGTGGTAAGCTTTTTTTTGAAGTATCAAGATTACTAAAAGAATTAAGGCCGAAAGCCTTTTTTTTAGAGAATGTTAAAACCATAGCTTCTCATAATAACGGTGAAACTTTTAAAACCATTAGAAATGAGATAAAAAGAGCTGGATATTCTTTTATACCATTTATATTAAACGCTGCAAAGTATACAGATATACCACAGGGAAGGGAAAGAATTTATATTGTAGGCTTTAAGGATGAAGACGACTATTTATTTGAAAAACCTATAAAAGAAAATATAAAAGAAATGGAACAAGCCAATCTACTATCTAGCAAGTTTAAAATTCCTAAGGAAACAAATAAGAAACCAAAAAGTATAAAATTCTTTCTAGATAACTCGTGCGTTACCTTGACTGATATATATAACGACAAAAATAATAAAATTCACCGTAAAGTGATAGAGAGTGTAGTGGATGAAAATATTGTTTATCAGTATAGACGCTATTATGTTCGCCCTAATAAATCAAATGTGTGCCCTACTCTAACTGCAAATATGGGTGCAGGTGGACACAATATACCAATTATATTAGATGATGGTGTAATAAGAAGATTAACCCCAAAAGAATGCTTTAATTTACAAGGCTTTTCAAGAGACTTTATACTCCCATCAAACATATCAAGAGCACAGTTGTATAAGCAGGCTGGAAATTCTGTTGTTGTGCCAATGGTTGAAAAAATTGCAAAAGAGATTGTAGCGGTGTTGGATGGATCCGATAGAAATTAATCCAAATGTTGCAAATTTTATCAAATCACTTCGTGATATAGGATATACTTTTGAAGTGGCAGTTGCTGATATTATCGATAACAGCATATCTGCCAGTGCAAATGATATAAAAATTTATGCCATACAACATCCTGAACCGTTTTTTTGCATTCTAGATAATGGTGTGGGAATGAATGAAGATGAGCTAGTAGAAGCCATGAGACTATCTTCGAAAAATCCAGACGAGAGAAGAAACGATATAGCTCTTGGTAAATTTGGTTTAGGCCTTAAAACGGCTTCATTTTCTCAATGCAAAAAACTTACCGTTATATCAAAGAAATGTAATCAGATAAATATTAAGCAATGGGATTTAGACTATATCTCTAAAAGCGATAAATGGCTACTTTTGACGCCTGAGTTGAGTGAGTATAAAAATCTTGAAATTTTTAAAGATTTTTATAAAAACGATAATTCTACTCTTGTCATATGGGAAGATATGGACAAAATCGAGCAAATTTCAGAATGTTTAGAAATACTAAGAGAGCATTTGTCTTTGGTTTTTCATCAATTTTTAGAGGGCGCTGACGGCGTAAGAAAAATAAAAATATCCATCAACAATAATCCATTAATACCTTTTAATCCGTTTAATCCAACACATGATGCAACCTTTATGAAATCTACAGAAATAATTAAATACAACGAAAAAGAAATAAAAATTACTCCATTTATCTTACCACATCATTCAAAAGTGACTTTATCGGAATGGGAAAAATATAGTGGGAGAGAAGGCTATATAAAATCTCAAGGTTTTTATCTATACAGAGCCCACAGGCTACTTGTTTACGGTAAATGGTGGGGAACTCTAAAATCTAGCGATACAACAAAGCTTGTTCGTATAAAGATTGAAATTTCAAATGATCAAGACGAGTTGTGGAATATTGATGTAAAAAAGTCTATCGCAAATCCAGTTGCCGGCTTGAAAGAAGAGCTCAAAAGAGTTGCTCTATACTCCATAAAAGATGGGGTAAAGCCCTTTTCTACTCGTGGTCGTAAAATAAATGACAAAAATGTTACTAGATTTTGGGATTTAGTTTGCGAAGATAGCAAAATTTATTTTGCAATAAATAAAGAAAATCCAATGCATCAAAAATTATTAGATTTATTGGATTTGCAAACAAGAGAACTATTTCAGCTATACCTAAAATCACTTGAGGCATGCATACCATTAGAAGCTATACAGGTACAGGTCCAGCAAAATCCACATAATTTTAGGCAAGAGGATATTATTTCAAATACAGAAGCGGTTAAAATACTGGAATATCTAAAAAATATAGGACTTAGCGAAGATGAAATTAAAAAAATAGAGATTTTTAAAAAATATAAGGAGCCGTTGGATGGAATGTAGTTTTTATGAAGAAGTTTTTAATTTTTCAAAAAGTAGTTTGACCAACAAGTACTCTAAACAGAATGAGGTTTTACAAGAGGAAGATATTGACAACGAAATATCTCGAGTAAAAAGATTTATTAAGTCCGACATTAAAGTTGATATATTTAACCAAGACGGCGATTTTTCAGATAATGATTATGAAAAACTAAAAGACGACTTAGAGAAATATTTTAATATAAGGATGAGTACGGGCTTAGTAATAAAAGGCGATGAACAAAAACGACGCAATACGTCTTGGTATAGCATAAACACAAAAGCCAATAATAGTAATTTTTACTGGGATAGATTGGAAAAATTTTATAAAAACTTCTTGCCTCCGCAAGTCATTAAAACTGTAGATGATGATACTGATATGATAATGAATCAAATTGGAGATCCAAGAGAGAATGAATTTAGTGTATACGGTATGGTTGTAGGGCATGTTCAATCTGGCAAAACTTCAAATTATGCTTCATTGATATGTAAGGCTACCGATATTGGTTATAAATTTATAGTTATTGTTGCTGGAGATAAAAACAATCTTAGAAACCAGACTCAAATTCGTATAAATGAGGCTTTTGTTGGTAAAAATGACTCAAAAATAGTCGGGGTTGGACTTGATGATTTGCCTAATGCAAATAGAATGCAACCCATTAGCTTGACTACGGAAATAAGCGATTTTAATACAAGAGATGCACATAAAAACTCACAAGGTATAAATTTTGACAATATCAATACGCCCGTACTTTTGGTTATAAAGAAAAACGCAAGCACTCTTTCCAATGTCATAAGATGGATCAAGTCTCATTATAATAATAAAATTTCAAAACATGCCATGTTATTGATAGATGACGAGTCTGACTACGCTTCCATAAACACAAAAGAGGAAGACGATCCAACTACCATAAATAAAGAGCTAAGGGCTCTTTTGGAACTTTTTGAAAAAAGCTCCTATGTTGCATATACTGCCACCCCTTATGCAAATATTTTTATAGATCATACAATAGAAGATGAGCAAAGTGTAAAAATTAAAAACATGAATGAGCAGATTTCTAAAGATTTATTTCCAAGAGATTTTATATATGCTCTTGATGCACCAACTAATTATTTCGGTGCTGAAAAAATTTTTATAGATAATCCTGATAGGTATTTAATAGATATTAATGATTATGATGAACAAATTCCTTTAAACCACAAAAAAGATCACCTTATATCTGAATTGCCGAAAAGCTTACTTGAGGCTATAAATATGTTTATACTGAATGTTGCGATAAGGGATTTAAGGGGACAAGTTAAGCACAATAGCATGCTCGTTAATATTAGTCGCTTTTCTGATGTACACGAAAAAATTGCATGTTTGATAGATGAATATTTAAAAGCGTTAAAAAATGATATTAATGCTTTTATTTTACTTCCAAATTCGGTAAAACAAAGTAGCTTGATACTAAACTTAAAGAATATTTTTGAGACAAAATTTGATATTGAATTCTCATGGTTAGAGATTTCAAAAAAATTATCTGAAATTGCAACTAGTATTCTAGTAATAGAGGTTCACCAAAAGAGTAAGAAGCCGCTTAAATATAATACTGGCGAAAGAATAAATGTCATTGCGGTTGGAGGACTTAGCCTGTCACGTGGCTTTACTCTAGAAGGACTCAGTGTTAGTTATTTTATAAGAAGTACAATATTCTATGATACGCTTATGCAGATGGGTAGATGGTTCGGGTATAGACAAGGCTATGAGGATTTATGTAAAATTTATATGCCAAAAGATATTCAAAACTATTTTAAATTTATTATTGAGGCTACGAATGAGCTTATGTATAAATTTAAAGAGATGGCGGAAGATGGTCTAACTCCTTATAATTTTGGACTAGCTGTCAGACAAGATCCAAACAGTCAATTACAAATTACAGCCAAAAATAAGATGAAAAACGCAGAAGAAAAATGTATTTCATTGGATTTAAGTGGAAAGCTAATAGAAACCGTAAGATTTGCTAAAAACCCACAACTACACGATAATAATTTAAATATTTTAAAAGAGCTTATAGAATCACTTAATAGAGGTAGTAAAAAAGGAAGTGCCACTATATATAAAAATATAGATAAAATGGAAATATTAAAATTTATAAATAACTTTAGTGTTATAAAAGCACATATGCAGTTAGATTTTATAAGGGCGTATCTGGAAGATAAGAATACAATGTGGGATGTTGTTCTTTATGGCGGAAAGGGAGGATTTTTAGAAAAATTTGGGATAAACATGGAAGAGCGCTCAAAATTGCAAGATAGAGGGGATTATATAGAACTCGGAAATAGAAAACTATCGGCAGGAGATCCTGAAAAAGCATTGCTAGATGATGAAATTTACGAACAAAGCAAGAAAGAAAAAATAGGTAACAGATCTTCATTTTTAAGAAAAAATTTGAAAAATCCAATTTTAATGTTGCATATATTAGACACCAAAAATAATCAAATCGGATTTGGTTGCAATATATTGCCAGCCTATGGCGTTTGTTTTCCTAATGATGGTGTTTGTAGTAGCTCTCAAACTATTAAATATTTAATCAATAAGGTATATCAAGAAGAGATGCTGTTGGAATTTGAAGAATTAGAAGAGCAAGATGATTAATCCTTGGAATGATATGAAAAATAATACCAGAAGAAGGGTTAATGGTGACAATAGATATGATGTTTTTTGGATAGTGGATTTGGATGGAAGATATACTTTTGGTATTGAACTAGATTTTTGTATAAAAACTAGTAAAAAGAGTATAAAATTTATTGGTTTAAATACACTAAGAAAAGATTTTAAAGATGCTACCAAATTTTATATAGCACTAAACGATAATTCCAATTGGCAACTATTTGTATTGGTTTGCAACGATATTATTTCTCTTTTAAATACTTGCAATAATAACAAAAGCGTTTTGGACAATATAGAAACAAGACTCTTAAGATGGAAAAAATTTTTTATTTCAAATGATGATGATTTTGGAATAGAAAGGCAAATGGGGCTATTTGGTGAACTTAGTTTTTTAAATAATATTGCAGCTAAACAAGTTGGTTTTGAAGAGGCATTAAGTTCTTGGGTTGGGGCAGATTTTGATAAACAAGACTTTTTATTTAATGACTGCGCTGTTGAGATTAAAACGTATAAAGCTTCAAAATCGCCACATGTTACAATTTCATCTGCTTATCAACTTTATACAACTAAAGAAAAATTATATCTCGCAGTATACTCTTTATCTATAAATTCGCAAGGACTTAGTGTTGAGGACATCATAAAGAGTATAGAAGTAAAGGTCGCCGACGTAGAATCATTTTATAAAAAGCTTTTTTCGTATGGCTATAAATCAAATTTCCAAGTAGAACTATTAAAATTTAAAATAGATAAAATTTTATTTTTTAATGTAGATAATAAATTTCCAAAAATTACTTCCATAGACATAGATTCCAGAATTCATAACGTAAAATATACGGTAGATTTATTAAAATGCAATGAATTTTTGTTGGAGAGAATAAAACTTTAAAGGCAAAAAATGGTTAGTTTAGATGACTTTCATCAAGATTTTATGCAGGATATCGTGAGTCAAGCCCAAAGCCGAGGTATAAGCAAACAAGAAGCATTTTTTGAGTCGGTCTGTGACTCTCTTGTTGACGAAGGAGAGCTATCGCAAGACTACATGATTGCTGAATACAATAAAAGAGATATGGAAGTAAGTGGATATGACTTTGATGTAGAGCGTGGTAAGCTTAGCCTTCTAGTGCATTGTTTTTTTCAAAGTGATGATATACAAACTCTCATAAAAGCGCAGATAGAATCAAAATTTAAAAAGCTGGAAAATTTCCTTTTAAGGAGTTTCCAAAAACTTTATGATATTATGGAGGAGGGTTTTGAGCATTACTCAATGGCCTATAATATATATTCGTATTTAATTAAAAATGAAATTAAAAAAATCCGCCTTATCATTATAACAGATGGAAAAATTACTAAAAATTTAGCAAGTATCCCAAATAAAGTATTATCTGGCATTGATGCGGAATATCGCATCATAGATATTGAGTTTTTATATAAAATTTATACTATAAATAACTCAAAAAACAACTTTGACGTTGAGGTTGATTTACCGGCGCTTGTAGTAGATACGCCGGCGAAAGACTACAGATCTTATTTAAGCGTAATAGATGGCAGGACAATAGTTGAAATTTATGATACATTTGGCTCTAGACTTTTAGAACAAAACGTCAGAACTTTTTTGCAATTTAGAGGCAACGTCAATAAGGGGTTGCGAAACACTATAGAATATAAGCCAGAGATGTTTTTCGCATACAATAATGGCATAACTGCAACAGCCAATGATGTTATTTTGCAAGATGGCAAAATTATAAAAATATCAAATTTTCAGATTGTCAATGGAGGCCAGACCGTATCGGCCATATATGCTTCAAGTAAAAATTCAAAGCTAGACGTATCAAAAATTTATGTTCAGATGAAACTATCTGTAGTTGCTGATGCCGAAAAACAAGATGAATTTGTCTCAAAAGTTAGCGAATACGCAAATACCCAAAACAAGATAAATCAATCAGATTTTTTTTCAAATAGTCCTTTCCATAAAGATTTCAAAGAATGCTCAAGAAGAAATTTGGCACCAGCTGTTGATGGAATACAAGTAAGAACTCATTGGTTTTATGAGAGGGTAAGGGGCGAATACTTAAATGAACAAGCATATTTAAGTGGCACAGACAAAAAGAAATTTCAAATAGAAAACCCCAAGTCACAACTTATAGATAAAACATTTTTAGCTAAAAGCGAAATCGCTTGGCTACAATCGCCGGATATTGTATCAAAAGGCGCACAATATAGCTTTATGGCTTTTGCAAAACATATTACTCAAATGTTAGAAAAAGATGAGCTTTGTATAACGAGCAACTATTTTAAAGAAGCAGTATCTAGAATTATAATGTTTAAACAAGTTGAAAAACTTGTTTCTTACGCCACTTGGTATAATGGTGGTTATAGGGCACAATGCGTAGCCTATACCCTATCGTACTTATCGTATTATTTAGAAAAAAATAGATTATTTTTAAATTTTTCTAAAATATGGGATGAACAAAAAATATCTAATAATTTAGAGAATATAATCTCTATAGTTGCTAGCAAAATATATACTAACATAACTAACCCGCCGGAAGGCAATGCAAATATAGGCCAATGGTGTAAAAAGAAGTTATGCTGGGATAGTATAAAAGATATGGAATTGAGTTTAGAATTTGATGATGAGATATTAAGTAGTGCAGAAGAAGAAAAGTATATAAAAAAAGAAGCAAGAAAAGACAAGAAACTTGATGACAATATAGAAGTTCAATCGTTCGTCGTTAAATTTAAAGATTGGGACAAGATTTTAAAATATTATGAAAAAGATGAAATAAGACACCAAATATCTATGAAACAAATGGATATATTGGCAAAAATTGCAAATGGAAGTATAGGACTTCCTTCTATAAAGCAAGCTATTATTTTATATGATCTTTATGAGAATGCTATAAAAGAAGGTTTTTTGATATAATGGCTATATTTTATACCAGTCAATAAGGATATACTCCAGTAATTGTATGTATAATGTTAAAACTATTTTGGAAGCTATACCTCTTTGATTGTAGATAAAAATGAATCTTAACTGAATATTAAAAATATATAAAATTAAATGGAAGATAATTTTTGGTATTCCTTTTTAAGTGTCGTGCTTCAAGATATCAAGTTCATGGTATGTGTTAAATTGAGGATCTTGCGTTAGAATGTACCGAGGGCTTGTAACCCTAGAAATATTGTCTTAGATTTTGAAAGTCTTTATTTGTATATTAGCTTATTTGTTTTATAAAATTATACTAATAGCTATGTCCGGTAGTGTTAATCTGTATATACCCAATAATTTTATTGGTGTAATAAATTTATTGTGATTATAATGAAACCATTTATATCTTATGGTAAAAAATCAAAATAATGTTTATCTTATTTTGATTATGCCAAGCCTATTAACGCTAATACACTAAAGGTTAAAGTGGAGATGGTATCGTATGAAAATGAGTAGGGGCAAATTTCAAAGCATGAGTTTTAAGACTATTCTTATATCTTATTTAGTATTATTTTAGGTATTAAATAAAGGATAAAAATGCAAACCATACAAGCAAATTTTACAGCTAGCATAAGTGAGCTAAAAAAGTCTCCAGCTCAAATTTTAAAACAAGCTGGAGATAATGTCGTGGCTATACTAAATCACAATGTCCCTAGCGCCTATCTAGTACCTAGTGCTGTCTATGAAAAAATGACAGAGATAATAGAAGAGCATCATCTAAGTAAAGCAGTAGATGTTGCTCTAGCAAGTGGTGAAAAGCCAGTAAAAGTAAGCCTAGATGAGCTATGAGTTAGAGTTCTTGCCAAGTGCCTTAAAAGAGTGGCAAAAGCTAGACAATAGCATAAAAGTGCAGTTTAAAAAGAAGCTAAGTGAGCGTTTAGAAAACCCAAAGGTTGCCAAGGACAAGCTACGAGGCTATGAAGATGTCTATAAGATCAAGCTAAGAGATGTTGGCTACCGCTTGGCCTATCAAGTAAAAGATGATGAGATTGTAGTGTTGGTGCTAGTTGTTGGCAAAAGAGAGAACAACGAAGTATACGAGATGCTAAAGGATAAATTTAACTAAGCATAAAGATAGACTTTAGTCTTCTGTGATTTGCTAGTAACTAATTTTATGTTATTAGCTTGTCCTATCTAAAGTGCTCTTTTATGATGAGCATAACCCCTTACATTTTTATTATTTTATTTTCTTAATTTCATACTAGACTAAATTTTTAAGAGAAATTTAAAAGCTACAAAAATTATATTATATATTTCATAGTATTTTTAAAAAACACGCATTTTAGCGGCCTGAAGCCTATCAGATTCCTTGTTTTAGGCTGTGAAATTTTATAAAATAACCTTAAAAGATATTTAAAGAGCAAGTCTGCCAAAAAATTTATGACATAGGATTTTTTGAGTGGCTTCTTTTTTAGATTAGGAGAAAATTTACGTGAGTTCTGAAAAGACAAAAAAGCGCAAGGTAACCAAAGTCATAACTAAAAGACTTAGGCTAAGTAAAGCAGAATGGTTGGTAATTAATGGCAAATTAAAAGAAAGTGGTCTGACTTTCTCAAAATTTGCCCTAAGAGCTATGTTGTCTAAGCAGATTTATGCACCAATTAGAAGAGAGCTTTTAGCTGAACATCTAGACATGGACAAAACATAAATCAAATAGCTACCAAACTAAATAGCGGAGAAAGCCTAGATAGAGTTGGTATTGAGATCATAGCGGACGATAATGATGTCTTACATAAAGTTTATGAAGCATTGGGTAAATAATATGTCACTTGATTTGCCTTGTATCAATACAAATAAAGGCACTAGTGATGCTAGTTAAATTTCTTCGTACTTATACTGGTGGTGGCCTTGGGAGTATAAATTACCTTTTAAATGAGAGAAAGGCTGCTGGAACAGCAAGAGTTATAAAAGGTGATGAAAATTTAACTAGAGCCATTATAAAAGGCATCACATATAAACAAAAGACTTGTTTTGGTGTTTTATCATTTGAAGAGAAGCACGACTTTCTGGCTGAAGAGCAGAAATTAAAAATTATCAAGGATTTTGAATATGCTCTTTTGGGTGAGTATATGCTTGAACGTACAAATGTATTATGGGTAGAACACTCAGACAAGGATGGTCGGCTTGAGTTAAATTTTCTGGTTACCAAGATCGATCTTAAAACAGGAAAATCATTTAATCCATATTTTGCCAAATATGATCAAACTAGAATAGATCTAATTAAAAAGATCATTAACGATGAGTATGGACTATCAAGTCCAGATGATCCAGCAAAAGAACAAACTATATTATCTAGCAAGAAAAACATCAATCATTATAAAAATTTAGAAGAGCTGGATCAAAAGTTGCACGATCTAGTTAAGCAAGGTTCTATTAAAAATAGAGATCATGTAATTGAACTTCTTACACAAAGTGGTATCGAAATAACTAGAATCAACAAAAAAGGCATGACAATCATACTGCCTAATAAAAAAACAAAAAATCGTCTTAAAGGAGGAATATACGATGCAAATTTCACAAGTACTCAAAGACTTGGAGAACTCAGCCAAAGCTCAAGCAGAAGAATTAGAGAATTCCATGATAGAAATACACAAACAGAGTGTAGAGAAAATAGGCGAAAACTTGAGGAGCTTATTGCTAAAAGAGATAGATTTAATCAAAAAAGATATGTCGAAAGAACTTCAAGAAGCAATATCTCTACACCACAAGGACAGATTGGTGATAATCTTGCTGTCAGTGGTTATCTCAATAATTTTGGGAGCAGTGGCTGGCTGGATGATAAAAGAGAAAAAATTAGAGGACGAAATGGTTTGGGCGATACCAAAACAGTGGAGATACAGCCAACCTGCTGCAGACAAGACCCAGAGGGAATATTACATATCGATTCCAAAAGACGAAGAGATAATAGAGAACGAGAGCAGAAAATTCATATTAATGAAAACGGAGTAGAGAATGACAACATTAGAGAAGGCATTACTAGAAGAGAACGAGCGCTTGACAAAGATGATCGAAGACGAAAGGAGCAAGCACGAATTAGAAACAATGAATTTGCAACAAGACTGCGAGAAGGAGCTCTCGATATTACGAGCAAAGATGACAGAGCTAACAAAGAAAGTCGAGAGCTTGAGCAAAGACTGCAACGATGCCTTAATGGAGTCTTTGCGGCAACAAAAAGATATGTACGAGAGTTCAATATCTCGTTTGGAAGAAAAGTTAGAAAATTCAGAAGAAGAATTCCAAAATTTTAGAGAAAAATACAAGAACTTACAGATAGAGCAAAAGAGGCTACAAGAATATGTAGAGAATTTATAGATGAGCGTGAGTGTGCAGAAAAAGCTAGCATACATCACGCTATGGGTGATGTTCGTAAGGGTAGCACCAAAAGTCTAGATATGTTTGACATGTAATAACTCTATCAAAACCAACCGTGCAACCATCTATATTATTAATTCTAAAACTATATTTATATTATGCTGCTTTTTGTAAAAATCCACTAAAATATGCTTTGTAGATCACAAAAGAATTTAGTCTAACCATTTTTGTAAGCCTATGGCTATGCTAATATAAACTTAATTTTTAATTAAAAAGTATTTTTTGAAGCGTGGGTCAAGGGAGCAGCAAGCTCTCCTTGCGAGCCTCTACGTAAGCCAAAAACGGTAACGTTTTGTGGCCACGTAGAGTATGCTCGCCCAACATTTTACCCAACATTTTATTATGAATCATTTTTGGTTATAGTTTCACTGATTCTGATTTTTGTGTTCGGATTTGGAGTAGGAATGAATTTATTAAAATTTGGCGACCTGACTCAAAAAATTGACGAACTAGATAAGGAATTAAATAATGAATGATATTAGTTTAATAGTACCATTGATACTTCTTATAAGCTTTGTAGCTGCTTATTTTTGGCATAAGAGCGGCAAAAAGACACCAGATTTTTTTAAATTTTAAAGTGTTTTGATAGATAAAGATGTAATTAAAGTTTTATATAAAAAAATTGTTAAAAAGTCGATATTAATTTAGAAAAATATAGAGTCAATCCATCTATGGAGCAAATGATGCAAAATAATACTGTTGTAAAAGAATTAAGCAGAGAAGCTACTAAACCTATGAAAGAGATGCTGGAATATCTAAATAAAGTGAGACCTTAACAATGCTTAATAATATAACCTATTCGCCAAATCTCAATAACAATTCACTATTTGAAGGAAAAGAATTTGCGAGTAGAGTTAATTATAAGAAAGTGATGGGCAATGGCACAAACTTTACTGGAGCTTTTAAATCCAACAATGATGGCGAACAAACCATTTGGGGCAAAAAATCAGATGATGATTTAGAAGGACAAAAGATACGTCAAACTTTAGAAAGATTTGGTGTGTCTTTTAGTAATAAAGGTCGTGAGCTTCTCGAGTCGTCTAATATAAGTGTAGATGAATTTATTGAGAGGTATTCTAAAGTTATAAATAGGAGTATGCCACAAGAGATTGGTGATTATGGACTAATAGATCAAAAAAACGATCATGAAGAACAAGACAATCAAACTGACACGCAAAAACAAGAAACCTTTAAGCCTATGCAAGTAACTAAGAAATTTAAAACTTATGATATGCAAGCTGATGAGAAATTTAAAGAATTTTACAAATTTATAAAAACTGAATTTGATAATGGCGAAAACATATTTGAAATTTTAGAAAAAGTCGCAAATAAAAAAGTGGATAAAACCGCATAAAAGGACCAAATTTGAAGCGATCATTATTTCTAGCTTCACTACTCGCTACTCTTGCATTAGCATCAGATCCTATCACGATAGATAGCCTTTATAAACAGTAGGTTGGATTAAGAAGTGTTACAAATTTGTCTTTGCTTAGCAGTGGCAATCCTAACGTATGCACAAGCACTCCAAATCTTGTGATAAATGGTGATCCAGTTGTTTGGGATGACACAAAACAGCTAACTCTTACCCAGACGCT
Organism: Campylobacteraceae bacterium; assembly: GCA_902387145.1. GTDB lineage: Bacteria > Campylobacterota > Campylobacteria > Campylobacterales > Campylobacteraceae > Campylobacter_A. The sequence goes on from CABMKY010000003.1 coordinate 94,021, forward strand.
TATGTATGCCCTTACTTCAAAATTAGATGTTTTAACGTCTTTTAGCGGAAGTTACAAGAGAAGCGAGTATATGGATTATTTTACCCTCGAGCCAAAAAGTGAAAGCAAAACTCAGTTTGACTCTGTATGGCTAGGTTTAAATTATAGAGGAGATAGAATTGGCGAGCTAGTGCCTATGCTTACTCTTCAGGCAGCACTTTATCAAAGAGAAAACGCACTCAGACAGAGTAAAAATTTTAGCTTTAAGTCCTATTCGATAAAAGGCAGCTGCATATATTTATATAGACATAAAGATCGTCAGCCTATGTCAATTAATTTTTAATAGCCTTTTTCGTTTAGTTTTCTGTAATTATCACATCCTAACTGATCCCCTAAATCACAAACCTTGCCATAGTATTGTTTTGCAGTGGAAAAATTTTGTTTTACACCTAGACCGTTTTGGTATAAAACCCCTAAGCTAAAGCAACCAAAAGCCTCTCCACTATCACAAACTTTTTGATAAAGCTGGGCTGCTTTTTGGTAATCTTGTTTTACACCTAGACCGTTTTGGTATAAAAACCCTAAGCTAGAGCAACCAAAAGCCTCTCCACTATCACAAACTTTTTGATAAAGCTGGGCTGCTTTTTGGTAATCTTGTTTTACACCTTGACCGTCTTTGTATAAAATCCCTAAGATAGAGCAACCCAAAGTCTCTCCACTATCACAAGCTTTTTGAAATAGCTGGGCTGCTTTTTGGTAGTCACCTTTATCGTAAGCTTCTTTTCCCAATTCAATAAGATCTTTGGAAAATCCAATAGAAAATAAAACTACAAGTAAAACTAAAATTCTTTTCATTTTTTTATCTCTTTAGTGCAAATTTTAATAAACAATATATTTACTTTTTTATACTTATATTGTTATTAATTTTTTAAGAAATAGTCCAAAAATAAGCAAAATTTTCCTTAATCTTTAAGCCAAATTACCTATTTTAAGCTTTTTGCCGTTAAAATTTTATTGCATTAATTATTTAGAGCAAGGTTGATTATTAAGTGTTGGATGTTTTACATAATTTATCATTTATATCCACTTTAGCAATATTATTATTGTTTTTTCATATTACATTCTTATAGAAATTTCTGTAAGAATACATATTAGCTTAGTACGTAAGTCGTCAATTATTCCGCCCAGCAAAAAGACTCGTTTGGCTTTTTCAATTAACTTGGTAATGAAAATCTTACTTTTCAATACTAAAAATTTAAAATGCCCTTTTTACGGGCATTTTAATCTCTATCTAGCGTATAATTTAAGTTTAGAAACCTTAAAAGGCTAATTTCGGCTTAAGAAAAATCGATTTTTTTGTTAAAATCGGCAAAAATCTTAAAAACAAACAAAGGACTAATAAAAATGAATTTTTTCGGTTTTATAGATGAAACTGGCATACTCCAAGATGTAGATAATCAACCATATTTTGCATTAGGACTACTTAGACTAAAAAACACTAGCGATTTGCTTCAAAAGATAATGAGTATAAAAGCAAGGCATAATGGTATTTTCCAAAACGATATTAACTTGCAAGGCAATTTAGATAAAGGGCAAAATTTCAATATAAGTGAGCTAAAGTTTAATAAACTAAAAACAAAAAGATACCTACAACTATATATGGATATAATAAGTGCTTGTTTAGAATACGATCATTTTTATTTTTCGGCACGAGTTGTTAATAAAAAGAAATTACTAACAAACCAGCAAAGCATAGACACCTGGAAGCTCCAACTAAAATTATCGAAATTTCATATAAAAGCTCATTGCAAGGATAGTAACAAGATAGCCATAATCGCAGATTATTTAAATAGACCGCAAGACAAGCCATCTTTTGAACACTCGATAAATCAACTACCACAAGTGTTTAACTCCTGCATGCTAGAGTCCGATACGTCTATTTTTATTCAAATTGTGGATATTTTAATAGGAGCTGTTGTTTATAGATATAAAAATCCAGAGTACAAAAACAGCAAAAAGAAGCCTATTAAGATGCAGTTTGTAGAATTCTTAGAACAAGAGTTACTAAAGAAAGCTAGCAATAATGATAAAAGTAGCTACAGCGGAGCATTAAACAGTAAATTTACAATATTTGGTAATAACTTTTATTTTAGTGTATATGATAAATGAAAGTTAAGGGGTCATCGCCTTGGCTGTTATCACCTTGCATGAAGCAATGTGTTCGGTCGACACCCCATAAAATTTAGCTTAATTATAAGACTTTTAGCTTAAATAAAAATAAATTACCTCTTGCTTGCTGAAGTAGCCCTTATAATAATCTCTAATTTTTAAAATTTTTATAAAAATTAAGCGTACAGGTGTATTTAGTTTGTGGTTCGCTGTAAAATTCTTTATGAACACTATTTTCTACAAGCTGCCTTATAGAATCTTTATACATCTTTTCAAATCTTTTTCTATCTATTTTTTTGTCCTCGTATTTACTACAGGCATCTTCATAGGCATTTCTATAGTCTTCGTATAGACTTTCTATTATAAGCTTGATAGATTCTTTTTCATTATCACTTAGTTTGTCTGGTATTTTATTCGCATATTCAATAATTCTTAATCTAGTTTCTACTATATTTTTTCTTATTTCTGTTTCTAAAATACCTTTGCTGGTTAATGATTGATCTCTGGTTATCATAACATAACCCACTGTTGTTATAAGTGTAAGCATGGAAACTATTAAAAGTCCAACTGATATTATTGTTTGTAATTGTTCTAACATATAAAATTATCCTTTGGTTTTTAATTTTTCTTGGACTACTGACTTGATATACTCTAATAGTGATAGCCCTTTTTGGTTGTCATAACTTTCATTAAGCATATGAAAATCAGCGCCATCTTCTCGCATATAATCAATTATCTTTTCTACATCTTTATTTGTTGGTTTTATCCCATGAATATTCATATTTAATATATTTTGGATAACTATATTCTTACCATCGACTGGATCATTTTTTAATATTTTTGATTGCTTTAGTGCAAATTCATGTAAAGCCATTTAAAAATCCTTTTTTCATATTTTATTCACAATTATATCTTTTTTATTATATATTTAATATAAGATGTTGTCGTCTCAAACTGCGTGATAAATTTATCGCCTTACAAGGAAGCGGTTTTTAATGAAATTTGGCGCGTGCTAAAGCGAGGTGGCGAGCTTTATTTTTCAGATATTTTTGCCGATCGTCGTGTACCAGAAAATATCTCTAGCGATAGAATTTTACGCGGAGAGTGTCTAGGCGGGGCTATGTATATAGAGGATTTTAGGAGACTACTGCAAGGCATTGGCTGGAAAGATTTTCGCTATATGAGTTCTGTTTGTGCATCGATCGATAATCCGCAAATTGAAGAACTTATTGGCAACATCAAATTCAGTTCACGCACAGTCCGCGCGATTAAAATTCCAGACCTTATCGAAGATATCTGCGAGGAGTATGGTCAAGTAGCAATCTACCGCGGAGGTATAGAGGGTAGCGAGCATTGTTTTGACCTCGACGATCATCACCATTTTGAAAAAGACTTACCGATGAGTGTATGTGGCAACAGTGCGGCGATGGTACAAGAAACGCGATTTGGAAGATATTTTGAAGTGCTGGGTGACAGAAGTAAACACTTTGGTGCATTTGCCGGTTGCGGACAAGCGCCAGAGGCTCTCAGCGGCACAGATGAGTGTTGCGGCGGGGGATGCTGTTGCTAAATTTAATATCCCAAGATGGCACTTAGGATAATTTTAACTTATGGAAGTTTTTAAAAAATAATCATATGCAATCTTGCCTAAAAGTCGGCGGTCGCCGAAGTACTTTTGCAAAAATTTATGCGAATTTAACTACGAAATTTTATCAAAAAAGGAGACAAAATGTTCGTCAAAAACAAAATTTTTAAATGCTTAGTCCTGCTTTTTGCACTTGGTTTTCTGACAGCTTGCAGCGATAGCAAAGCGCCTGCGGAAGGCAAATTTAAAGGTGCCGATCTAGCCACGATACAAGCTGATAACAAGAAAAAAGAGGACTACCTTGTTATCGACGTTAGAAAGGTAGACGAGTATAACGCTGGCTACCTAAAACACGCTATAAGCATCCCTCTTGAAGAGATCGAGGCCAGACTAGATGAGATTAACGGCTACAAAGATAAAAACGTCGTGCTTTACTGCAACAGCGGCAACCGCAGCAGCAAGGCACTAGATATACTAAAAGCAAAAGGCTTTAACAAGCTTAGCAATGCCGAGGGCGTGAAAGAGTTTAACTACGATCTCGTTAAATTCGGCAGCATAAACGCAGAGGAATTTAAAAAGATCGCAAACGATCCAAACGTCCTAATCATCGATGTTAGAGAGAAAAAAGACTATGAGGCTGGACATATGAAAGGCGCTATTAGCATCCCGGACGGCGAGCCGGTGGATAACTACAAAGACGTGCTTGCAGCAAATAAAGACAAAACTATCGTTACGCACTGCTACAGCGGCAACCGCAGCGCCAAACTAGCTCAAACGCTAAGCGATAAGGGCTACAAGGTTTTAAATTTACTCGACGGCACAAAAGAACATAGCTACGAGCTAGTAAAATAACATTTATTTGAGCTTTTGGGGTAAAACTTAAAAGCTCAATTTTTCATCTTTTTGTATTTTTAATATCTCAGAATCCATCTAACGCTTACTTTTTTGTTTCTGTGTTTTTCTTTCTTTAAATTTGTATGACACATCGCAATTTAATGCTCCTCGTGTTAGTTTTTATACAAGTCTGTATTTTCTACTATGTATAAAGCGCGCAATGCGTGTGTATAAAATCGTGAATGTATATTAAGATAAACAGCTATAAAGATAATGCTATTTTTATATCAATGGTTTGCTATGTTAAAGTAGTTTTATAGGATCATTCTTGTAAAATACGCCAACTGTACCACTTTTTTTAAAAAGTGTACCATACTTTTAGAAAATTTAAAGAAAGGAAAGACTGCAAAAAGGGCAGTTAAAGTATCGATAAGTAGGGCATTTATGGTGTCACGGGGGAGACTTGAACTCCCGACCTCCGGCTTATGAGGGTTTAAAATAAACTTTGTGTAAGCACCAAAAAGACGGCACATAGTCAGTTTCACACTAGGTATCTGCTACATTTTGCTACAAAGTTATATTGCATAGGTAACAAAGATGCAATATCTAGTCAAACGAAATGGCATATACTACTTTAGAGTAGCTATCCCACTATATCTGAGGCCTTATTTTGGTAATAAAACCGAATATATAACCTCCTTCCTCACAAAACGCTTTGATACAGCAAAAAATCGTGCTAAGATCTACTCTATAATTTTTAACGCGATCAAAAAGGCATGGAAGATGAATTTGAGCAGCGAACTTATAGAGCACTTGGTGCTTATGCTTTTAAAAGCCAAGGAGGCCAAAAGCATCAAAGAGCATGATATGCTTGGCAGATATATAAATTTAGATGGACTGCTATCACTAAATTTGTTTTTAAAACAGAGTTTAAAAGAAAATAGCTTGCCCAGCACCATATCAAAAGAGGTTGATGATATCTGCAAAAAGCTATCTTGCACTGACTCTCACACCAAAAAGCTTCTTGGCAAAAGAGTGCTTGAGGCAACGATAGATAACATAAATCACATATCATATAAAATGTGCAAAAACCAAAAGTTACTAAATGATAAGCAACAGACATTTGTACCACTTGGCAAAAAACAAGAGAGGGTAAATTTAAATGAAAGCACGAAAGAGAAGATAGTAAAAAGTATCAATGAAGCTAATATCAATAGCTATCAAGATGATATAGAGACTTTAAAGAAGAAGAATTTGGTGCTACCTTTTACCAAAAAGTCTCTAAAGAGTGCTATTTGCGAGCTAACAGAAGCTATAAATGAGCTAGCTAAACAAAAGGGTGCATTAACAAACAATGATATATTGAGGCTATTTGGCTGTGAGCTAATGTTGGACGGAGATAGTGAGCTAAGCGGGGATCTAAAATTTGGGTATGGAAATTTAAATGATCCTACCTTTGGTGGTCATGTTAAGCTATATAAAGCTAATAGATACAAAGATAAGGGCGTAGTTTTAAATGGCCTTGATATGAATGATCTAGAGATAGATAGCAGAGGCGATACTAGCAATATGACTTTTAATGAGGCTTTAAATTTCTTTCAATGCACCTTATCAAATAGAGCTAAAAATCTCACTGCACAGCTAGGACTAACTGCTAAAAGCGAGGATAGATCTACTATAGTTACATTAAAGAGTGCATTTGAAAATTACGTGGCAAACAAAAGCATATCAAATAACTGGAGTGAGAGTACATTTGGCCTAGTTAGGCATGTAGGAAAGCTAATGTCTATGAAATTTGGTGATGGGCTATATATCAAAAAGATAAAAAGAGATGACTTGCTAAATTTTAGAAATGTCTTACTACAACTACCAACCAAACTCTCTCAAAATAGTCTCTATAAAGATAAAAGCTTAGATGAGATCATAGCTTTAGCAAAGGATAGACCAAAAATTTCTAAATCAACCATCAAGAAGTATATTGTTAGAGTTAGTGAGTTTTTTAAATACTGCTACGATAGCGACTATATAGATAAGAACCCAGCTGTGGATCTACAAATAAATTTAAACCAGGATGATGTTACAAATAAAAATCCTTATGAAGATAGTGACGTAAACGCACTTTTGGATATTGTTAGTAAGATTGGATCAAGTGGTGATACTAAAAGTCAAAGAATTAGCAAAGATGAGCTATTTTTTGTTACTCATATAGCAGCATACTCTGGCATGAGACTAAATGAGATAATACAGCTAAACACAGATGATATAGTTGAAAAATATAACATAGTATGCTTTAGTTTAAATACAAAAATAGATGTAAAAACAGGCAAGAGTAAGACTTTAAAGACCAGAAACTCTGTAAGGATAGTTCCTATCCACTCTAAGTTAAGTAGCATTGGGCTATTTGAATTTATAGAAAGTAAAAAGAAGCTAGCTAGGAAATGTGGCAAAGCAGTTAGGCTATTTAGCTGTGACAATAAAGACTTTTCTGAGTATTTTAGAAAGAAAATCAATACTAAAGTTATAAAAGATGGTGATAAAACAAGGACATTTCACTCGTTTAGACATACTTTCATAAACAAGCTCATTCAAAGTGGCCAAAGGGTTGAACATATAGCTGCTCTGGTAGGACACGAACAACAATACAAGATCACTATGAATACTTATGGCGAGCCAGTAACTCCGAAAATTCTAAAGGATCTAGTTGAAGAGGTAAATTTTTATCAAGGAGGGGAAGGGCGAGTGTAGTAAACTATTTAAAATGATGGCATTGTTGGCATAAATAGTAAAGATTGATTTATAATTTAAGGTTATTTAAGATTCTAAAATTATGCTTAATTTTATGGCTTTTTAATATTTTGCTATATGTTCTTTGATCTATCTTAAGCGGATCAATAAACAACGAAAAGCAGAACCAGCTTGCATCTGTATATATGGTATCTATTATCAAAAAGCCATCTTTTATTTCATCTGGGCGAGGATACTTTTTGTCTGACAGATCAGACAAAAACACCTCGTTAGGGATCATCCCTAAAACCCTATCTTCACACTCTTTTCTTCATTTTTTAGTGCGACTTCTAGTTCAAGTCTATGGTAAAAGTCGTCGCCATTTTTTATAGGTCTAAATTTAGCTTGTCTTCTCACACTAGCAAAGTCTCCAGGCGCTAGTAAGCCTAGGTTTGAGACCTTTTTGCTTGCGTTTTCGTCAAATTTGACTTTTAACAGCGCACACTCTTTTTTAAACAAATTTTGCGCTTGCTCTGGCAGTAAATACCCAAACTCAAGCTTTAGATCAAATCTTCTAAGACAGGCTTTATCAAGATTATCTATCAAATTTGTCGTGGCGATAAATATGCCATCAAAGCTCTCCATCTGAACTAGCATCTCATTTACTTGGGTTACCTCCCAGCTTCTTGCAGCCATGCTTCTATCTTGCAAAAAGCTATCAACTTCGTCAAAGACTAGCACTGCATGTTTTTCTTTGGCTTCTTTGAAAGCTAGTGCTATGTTTTGCTCAGTTCCTCCTACAAACATAGACAAAAGATCGCTTCCTTTTTTGATGATGATCGGCTTTTTAAGGCTTTTAGCGATAAATTTAGCATAAGCGCTTTTGCCAGTTCCAGGCACGCCGTAAAGACACATTCTTGCGTTTTTGCTCGCTTTTATGCCTTGCATTAGCTCGGTTAGGTCGCAGTCTGAGTTTACGAAATTTGGATCGTAGCTACTTGGCAGATCAACGCTTGGCTTCTCATCTTTTTCTATCTCGTCGTAGCCTTGTGCTTTTAAAGTGTTGCTTATCACTCGCTCAAAGGCTTTGTTTTTATCTTTGGTGTTTAAATTTGAAACGACTAAGCTAGCGTTACTAACGACTGCTGGAGCTACAAATCGATTTTTAGCCAGCTTTTTAACAAGCTTACTATCTATCAAATTTTCACTATATTTTTTTATGATCTTTGCTCTTACATCTTCAGTTGGTATGCCTATCTCTATGGCTAAGTTAAACCTTCTAACCACAGCTTCATCCATATCAAGGATATTATTAGTTATCCAGATAGTTGGCACTTCGTTAGTCTCAAGAGATCTGTTGATAAAAGCTTTGCCATATTGCCTTTTCTCATTATTTTTGGTATTAAATATATCTTCTGCTTCATCATACATGAGTAAATTTGACCCAGCAGACAATACGCTTTGTGCAAGGCAATATGATCTTATCCTTTGGTACTCATTTGCGTAACCATCTCCATCATCATAAGCTACTTCGTAAAGTTTTAAATTTAGCTCACTAGCTACTGCTTTACTAAACTCGGTTTTGCCGGTTCCTGCAGAGCCATAAAGGAGCACATTTACTCCCTTTTGCTTTTTGCGAGTGGCATTTTTTAGAAACGAGAGTAAAATTTTCACATCTTCTTTTATGTGAGGGTAGTTTTTTGTAGTTAAATTTGTCTTGCTGCATGGCTTTATCGCACTTTCAAATATCTCGTCTATACTTTTGCACTCAACAAATAAATCACCCATGAAACTATTATTTATAACATCAGTTTTTGACCTTAGACTGCGTCCGTAACTATCTATTTTTAGTATCGAGGTCCTAGCAAAAACTCCATCTTTTCTAAAGGCATTTTGCACATCACTAAATTTTAGTTTTAGTATCTTTGAGATCGCTTTTATGGCCTGTCTGGTGTTTAGCTCTCCTAGCAGATCGCAAGCGCTTGAGACTACTTCATAGTTATACATGATCGCGGCAAATCTTAAGATGTCTTTCTCAGTCTCATTAAGACCTAAATTTTCTTGAAGCAAATTTAGGTTGTGCTCAAGCTCTTTTAGCTCGCATGAAATTTTGTTTTTTTCAAGGAGCCAAAGTCTATTTTTTAGAGCCTCAATGTCTTCTTCTTTGGGCTCACTTGTGCATATATCCAAAAACTCTAAAACATCATCGCTTCTACATCTTAAAAACTCTTTCTCTCCTCCAGCATAAAAAATAGCACGAAGTACCCAAAGCGTTGCAAGCTCATATATCTCATTATCTACGAAAAAATTTTCTTTTTGCATGACAAACTCCTTTTTGCTTTTGTTGGAGCTATTTTACTTAGCATAAAAGACATTTTTATGTCCATAAATATAAAATTTGAGAAATTTTGTTGTGAAATATTAAGACCTATAAGGAGCCACACTTACAAAAAACATCATGCTTGGAATTTATATATGTAATTTTCTATTTTTAAATTTTCTTAAATATAGATGTTTTGCAAAAATTTATTAGTTATCTTTTTGATTTTTGTTAAGTAAATATTATGTTTTGTTTAATCTATATTTAAATAAAATAGCACTACTTTTGATGTTGGCATAAAAACCAGACATCAAAAGTCCAGAAAAATAGGTAATAATTGCATTATATATTTTATTTATATCACGTAATTTAAGGAGAAAAAATGGCGTTTGAAAATTATAAAGATGCATTTTCAAAATACAAAGAAATATTTTTAGAAGGCAGAAAATCGATTTTTACAGACAAAGAAATTTTAACTGAACCAAATTTGGATTTTTTAAAAAAGAATTTTGTCCAAAATCCGGACACAACTGAAGATAAAAAATTTGACATTAAAATTAAAGAGCAATTTGAAAAGGCAAATGACGACCAAAAAGACTTAATGGCAAATATTATTTGGCTTTGGAGATTGCCCCCTAAAAAAGTAATAGGTAGAAACCAATACTTCGAAAAATTCTTTGAAAATTTAGAATCGGATATAAAAATTAAAGAAAATCTAGACCTTTTAACTGATTTTGAAGGATTTGCAAATACCGGAACATACTATAACACGAATAAATTTAATGAACTTGTTTATATCATAAGATTTCTTGAAAATTGGATTGATCCAAAAGTAACAGAGGCCAATAAGATGGATTTCTTAAAAGCTAACAGTAGCATTACAGTCAGCAATCAAACCAAGTCGGTGTCAATGCGCAATGCACTGCTTTATCTTTTTAAGCCAGAAGAATATGTGCCAATAATCAGTAACACTCACAAGGAAGCTATCGTAGCTGCTTTTGAGGGCAAATACTGCGAAATAGTTACTGACGATATTGATACAAAGTTAAAAGATATAGAAAAAAATCTTAAAAAAGATCTGGAGAATAATGGGAAATTAAATAAAGATACCTCTAATATCTTTTATGATGATATAGTAAAAAATATGTGGAGTGGCGGCATAGACTTTGAGTCTAAAAATATCATACTTTACGGCGCTCCGGGAACCGGCAAGACATATCAAACAAAACAAACCATAGAAGCTAGAAAACTGATAGAGGAAAATCATGAATATAAAATAGTTCAGTTTCATCCAAGCTATAGCTATGAGGACTTCATGGACGGCGTAAAGCCAACTGGCATAGAAAATGGAGCAATGAAATTTGAGCTAAAAAACGGCGTATTTAAGCAGATGTGCATAGATGCTTTTAAAAATTTACAAGATAGCAAAGATGGCAAAGAAAAACTCAAAAAATATTACTTTGTAGCCGATGAGATAAATAGGGCTGAACTTTCAAGGGTTTTTGGCGAGCTACTTTTGTGTCTAGAGGACGATAAAAGACTAAGCTTTGACAAAAAAGGCAATCTTCAGGGGATGCTAGTCAAAACGGCAAATTCATCGCTTTGGGATAATGAAAAACACGCTGTTTATGTAGATAAAACAGGCGAAGGCTACTTTGGAGTGCCGGAAAATTTGTACTTTATCGGTACGATGAATGATATAGATAAAAGTATAGATAGCTTTGATATGGCGCTTAGACGCAGGTTTGTCTGGAAAAGATATAGTTGCGATTACGGCGTGATAGCTGAGCACTATTTGGGCGAAGATAAACTAAAGATATATATTGAACCATATATTGAACTTTGTAAGAGTATAAACAATCGTATAACCGACAGTGAATATTTAGGTCTAGACGATAGCTATGAGCTTGGACATTCATACTTTATAAAGCCCAAAAATTTGAGCAAGAGTGAGATAAGCAAACTCTGGAATGAGCACATAAGTCCGCTTTTAAAAGAGTATCTAAGAACTCAGTATAGCGGTAAAGACACAGAAACTCGTTTAAATAACATAAAAACAGAGCTGATTGATACATATGGCAATAGTAACAAGTGATAATTTTTTCGGAAATTACGAGCAAGGCAAAAAACTATCAAAAAAAGAAAAGAAAGAATTTAGCCTAACACTAAGCCACTATGTAGCAAAAGGCGGTAAATTTCTCTCTTTTTTGCCAGACTCTCAGGGCAAATATGATGAGCTTATCATTGGCACAAGGATGCAAGATGATGGGCTTTACGTGCAAACTGGAAATTTTATAGGAAGCTTTAGCCATAACGATATAGATATAGAGATAAACTCTAGGTTTTCAAACAAATTTTTAGAGCGAATGCTAAATTTTGCAAACGATATTTATATAGATGACGTATCGCTTGGCAAATCCATAGATGCTAAGAAAAATTTATCAAGGATCGTCGTCTATTATCTCTTTATACAAGCGTTAGAGCGCGCATTTTTACTTGGACTGCCTAAAGAGTATAAAGACAAAAGCTATCATAAAACAAAGGTCATGGGCAAAGTCGATATGGCCAAATTTATAAAAAACGACATCCCGTTTGCTGGTAAAATATCTAGTGTAAATAGAGAGAGGCAAGATATAGGCGATATAGTTTTGGTTTTACATAAAGCATTAAAGATAGTACAAAAAGAGAGTAAAGAGCTGATAAAGCCAGTCATAAACACTTTAAGCTATCTAAACGAGATAAGGGAGCCAAGACTTGTAACGCCTAATGTTATATACAATGCTTTAAATTCAAAAGCACTGTATAATCCAATCTACACCCCATATAAAAAAGTCTTAGAATACGCAAAACTAATCATAGAAAATGAAAATGCCGGCACCAAAAGCAATGGTAAGCAAAATTTAGGCTTTTTGGTAGATGTGGCTGAGCTTTTTGAGATATATATACGTAAACTTTTACAAAAAGAGTTTAAGGGCTGGAGTGTGACTAGCCCAAAAATAGAGCTTTATAAAGATCAATTTTTTGTAAGAAAGATCATACCTGATATAGTGATGAGTAGTGGGGATAAGGTACTTGTGTTTGATACCAAGTATAAACGTATGAATATGCTAGGCAAGGATCAATACGGACTAGGCGATGTTGATAGAAACGACTTTTTTCAGATAAATACCTATATGAGCTACTACCAAAATCAAGGCAAAAACATCGTAGCTGGTGGTCTTTTGTATCCTATGGATAAATTTAGCAAAGATAGATGTCATAGCTACTCTTGGTTTGAAAATTTAAATACCAAATTTATAGTAGATGGCATAGAACTTGCAAATTTAAGCGAATCTAGCATTGACGAGATCAAAATCAAAGAAAATGAATTTATCTCTAGAATAAAAGAGTGTATTTACTAGATTATCTATCTTGTACTATTATTGTAGCTTCTGCCAACACAAAAAAGCAGAATAAATTAGCACCAAGACGACTATTGCAGGGATTTTCATCCCTGCTTTTAGCACAGCAAATTTCACCTATCTCAAGCTTTTGCACTAGATTAGCACGATCTTATATTGTAGAGGTTCATTTTTACTATAAAATGTTATTTATTTAAGAACTTAATTAATTCATCTTTAAAATGGTCATCATCATACTCTTCATATGAATAATCATAATTTAACCTAAAATGCACATTACCAATATACGCATCTACCATTGTTGTGCTAGCAGTCGGTTTTTTAGTGTAGGCTTCAATATCTATATTTGTAGGTAAAAAGTTTTGATATGAAAATTCACTTCTAGTAAGAACACATTCCTCATTTAGATATTCATTACAAAATTCTAAAAACTTAGCTCCTAATTCATCTGCTAGCTCTCTTTGTGTGCTAGCCAAATCTGCAAACTGCTCAATTATTGGAGCGGTTTTAACAACTTTTTTCTTTGACATTTTTTCTCCTTTGTTTTAATTATTTTTTGTCAAGATATCTTTGTGACATGTGAAATTATAATAAGCAAAATGGACAAAAGATGTCTATATTTAGAAATTTGAACTAAAAATTTAATCTTTTTTATCTTACGATTTATTTATCTTTTATGTGCTTAAATGATGATATTTATAAGAAGCGTGTGAAAAATGCAATATGATTTGCAAAAAGCTAAAAACAACCTTGCTTTGTTTTTGATCTGATTAAACTCGCTATGTTTTTCTAGCTTATCTTACTTTAAATTTCATAGTATTCATCCCAGCAAAGCGCCATATCAACAGAGCCTATGCGTAGTATATCTTTGATCTTATTGATATGTGTGTTGTTTTCAAAAGCTGAAAATAGATAGCAAAAATATGCCTTATTATCAAAATAGACAGAGCTACCAAAATATTCATTACAGTTTTGCGTCCAGCGGCTCTTTTGCCTGTTCATTTCTCCAGGAATGATAGGCTCATTGATGATAGCTAATAAATTGTCGTCATTTTCATCATAATCTGGATCGTCTTCGCGCATGTGAAAGACCAAACGAAATTCCATAGCATAATCCTCGATAAATCCACCCTCAACCCTTTCTTTTAGCCTATTTTCAAGTATCTTTGCATCTCTTATTAGTATATCTTGATAGGCAGCTAGCGCTTTATTTATCTTTTCTATCTGCTCCCATTGATCCTTGTTAGCATCAGAAATATACTCTTCTTTCTTGCTACACTCTAGTTTTTCTAGGTAAAGATCTATAGGCGTATAGTCGTACCATGAGCAAAGCTTGCCTTCTATCCTGTCGATAGCCAAAATTTCATCCCAGCTAAGATCTGTATGGTCATACAAGCAGTGATAAAACCAGCAATGCCACTCACCAAACATCTCATGCGTTGGCCAGTTTCTAAATTCGCTCTGATTTTCAGTAAAAAAGTAGTCATCTATGAGTTTCATATACTCCCAATATCGCATAAGAAGTTTATCTTTTGAGTAAAAAGAGAGTAGCAGGCTACATTCATGATCCAATGTCTCTTTTATATCTTTTACAGAGATGTTTATCTGTTTTGCACGTGGTACAACTCGGCGTTCAAGGTCATAAAGCCTTTCGTTTATACTATTTAGTTTTTGCCTTTGTTCCTTTGTAAATTGTCCCATTTTTATCCTTTAAAATTTAATCGTCGCCACCTGTTCTGCGATCTCTTTATCTATAAAATTTCCATCCGTATCAAGCGAGTAGTTTTTGCCTAGAAAATAGAGCTTAAAGCCAGTTATAGCTCCAAAAATAGGCAGAGTTTGCGTTTTTTGATAGTAGCTTTTAGTGATCTTTGAGATGACTTTTAGCTGCTCGTGCAATGCTTTAAAACAAAGCTCATCTAAAAACGGCGTTAGGCTGATATATCTTAAATGCTGCGCCATAGCAAGAGCAAATATAGGCTCACCCTTGCGCTTAAAATCCGTATCTATGTAGATATATGAGCCTCTAAATTTCACTCGCTCGTTATAGAGTTTTTGCACCTTGTTAAGCTCAGCGTCTATACTAAGGCCAAAGTGCTTGCTAAGGGCAAGGATCAGCGTTTCTGAGCTGTGTGCCCAGTCAAAGTGCCCCTTTGTGATAAACTCATCTAGGCTCTTTGCTGCCTCTAAATTTGCAAGTGCTCTTGTGAAATTTTGCTCTCTTACGTAGCCAAGTACTTTTGAGAGCGCCTTTTTGTCGCTGTTTTGTGTGAGAATTTTAAGTTGCTCGTAGATCATTGATTATCCTTTTTTGATTTTTATCGCCGATACATTTTTTGCGATATGTGAAATTATAGCAACTAGAATGGACAAAAAATGTCTAGAAATTTATTAGTAAAATTTCACAAAAACTATCAAATTTAGGAGCAAATATTAGGAGCAAATATGCAGCCAACCATCCTACTCTCCGCACTTTTAGCAAAACACCACGCCAAAACAGCCAAAAGCTTGTGCCAGATATTTTACAGATACGGGATTAAATACGAGTTTTTAGATACTAAAGACATCTGGATGGGGGACTTTATGCCGATTTTGCTTGATGATGGGCGCCTTGTCTCTTACGACTACGATCCAGACTACCTAAATATAGCTCCAAGCTATTTACAGCTTATCATTGTATGACGTCACATTCCTCTTCTTCATAAGATTTTCACTATTTGACCAAAAGAGAGCGGACATAAAAATGTCTGATCAGTTCAATACAATTACCCAAATTTCTTTAAAAGGATCAAAATGCAAGAGAAGATAGATAGGATCAAAAAGATCATCGCAGAGGCTGATGCTCTCATCATCACAGCAGGTGCTGGCATGGGTGTGGATAGTGGATTGCCTGATTTTAGAGGAGATCTAGGTTTTTGGAAAGCCTATCCACTTTTAAGGGATAAAAATTTAAGCTTTGAAGATATGGCAAATCCGCAGTGGTTTTTTGATGATCCAAGGCTAGCTTGGGCATTTTACGGACACAGGCTAAATTTATACAAAAATACAGAGCCTCACGAGGGCTTTAGGCTGCTTTTAGATCTTATAAAAAGTAAAAACGAAAACTACTTTGTCTATACCTCAAACGTCGATGGACACTTTGCCAAGGCTGGCTTTAACAAGGATAAAATTTACGAAGTTCATGGCTCGATCCATCACGCCCAGTGCATCCACAACGACGATGGGATGATATGGAGCATGTGTGAGAGTAGCGTAGAGGTCGATGAGGCTAAATTTATCGCTACAAAGATGCCAGTTTGCCCTGAGTGTGGCTGCGTAAGCCGTCCAAATATCATGATGTTTTACGATCATGAGTTTAACTCAAAAAGAACCTTGGCGCAGCGCAAAAGATATGAAGCGTGGCTGGAGCAAAACAAAGATAGCCGCTTTGTCATCATAGAGCTGGGCGCTGGGCTTGCGGTGCCAACAATTAGAAATTTTGGCGAGAAATTCGTTAAACGATCAAAAAAAGCAACTCTTATCCGCATAAATCCAAGAGATAACTACATCTCAGAGTATATCGGCATAAGTCTAAAATGTAGCGCACTAGATGGCCTTAGGCAGATATTATGCTAGAAAAGACATCCTCTAGTCCTAATTTGGATATAATCCCCAAACCAGGAGGTTAAATGAAACCCATCATAACAAAACAAGAAAACAGCAAATTTGAACGCATAAATTTAATAGCCTTAAAGCTAAGAGAGAGGCCGCACACGATAAAAGAGCTAACAGCCATGCTTGGAGTGACCTCAAAGACTATCCAGCGCGACCTTTATGACACATTAAGAGAGTATGGCGCCGTCAAAAAGGGGCACTACTGGAGCCTAAATGACGAGGACGCGAGCGACGGACTAGACGGCGATGATAGAGTGGTGCTAAATATCCTTGATAACGTGGCAAAAAACATGGGATCAAATTTTTACAGCAAGGCCCACGTGCTTTTAGAGCAAATTTCTCAGCAGTTAAACCACCCGATACTTACAAACATAAACAACGAAAAGCTAAGCGAGGAGGATCTTGTAAATTTTCAAGCGCTTGAGGATGCTATAAGAGAAAAAGCGGAGATAACATGCACGTATAACGGCTTTGAGTTTCTTGTAAAACCTCTAAAGCTGGCACTTTTTGAGGGATTTTGGTATCTGCTTTTGCTTGATAGCAAAAAGGGTAATAAATTTAAGAAATTTCACCTAAAAAGCATAAAAGATATAAATCATAGCGGGGAGAAATTTGAACTAAGTAGTGAGCTAGATGAGCGTATAAAAGCGATGAACTCAGCGTGGGCAAACTTGGAAGCTCCAAAAACCGCGAGATTGCTGCTAGCGCCAGAAGTGGCAAAATACTTCGAGCGAAAACCACACGCAAAGCAGCGCATAACTGGTCAAGATAGCGACGGCTCAGTCGAGATAGAGATAGAATTTACGCACATAATGGAGATAAAACCGCTCATATACTACTACCTGCCATTTATCAAGGTGCTTGAGCCAAAAGAGCTAGCTAATAAAATAAGAGATGAAGTAGGAAGTTATTTTAAGGAAATAGATATTTAACAAGACAAGATACGTCCAAATTCTAGGCTAAAATATCTAAAATTTTTAAAGGAGCGACGATGGGCGTTATTATAGACTTGCACGATATAATGAAAATAATGTCTTATGATGGTAAGATAGATGGCTTTGTCGGGACTTTTAAAATATCTAAACTTAGCAACACAATAAATCAAAGATTAAAAAGCGTGATTTCAAAAGCTAACGCAATATTTATGCATGTTGAGATGAATGAGAACTTATCATTTGCCAGCATTGAAGAAATTACTAGTAAACTTTTTGAGCTTGAGCTATATTTTATATTTATGGCTAGCACAGACAACAATCTAGATATGGATACAGTTAGATTTAGAATATTGGCAACCGGTATAAATGAATAATCTAAAACTTCTCCACGCTAGCGATCTACACTTTGGTTCTGACTATTTTGACTATATTTTAGCCCTTCAAGACAAATTTGACATCTTTTGTTTTAGTGGCGATTTTTTATACAAAGAGAGTGCTCAAGAAAAAGAGCAAACCTCCTTATGGCTAAAAAGCTTTAAAAAGCCGGTATTTGTATGCTCTGGCAATCACGATATGCCGCCTTCTTGGCTAAATTCCATAAATAGCATATACTCTGATGGTACCATAAAAACTATAAAAGGCATTAAATTTGGCTGCGTGCCTTACTTGTGTGATGATCTGCTTGAATTTGCGGAGTGTGATATCTTACTGACCCACGTTCCGCCAGCAAAGACAAGTGCGAGCATTAGCAAAAATGATAAGGATCACGGAGATATAGAGCTTGCAAGGCTTATTAAAAATAATCTTTTAAAGGCAAAGATCATCCTTTGTGGGCATATCCATGAGCCAAAATCTCACATAGACATTTTAAACGGAGTTAAAATTTACAACTCAGCAAGTAGTGGCACAAAAGAGCCATTTTATCAAGAGATAGAGCTATAGTTTTCTATCATTTTAGCCACCTCTTGATGCTCGTATGGCGTCATTTCTGTATTTAAAATTTCAGAGCATATCTCTTTTACAAATTCGCCGTCACAGCCAAAGTCGTTTTTTAGATTTTGCAGTATAAATTTAGCCTCAGTAACAACATCATACGCATTATTTAATGCCTTAACGGCTTGCCTGTAAAAATCTTTTGACATCTCAGTGTTGCTATATTTAGTAAAATTTGCGTTATTTACGTAATCATAGCTTGACTTAGCCTGTGCCAAAAAAGAAAACTCATCATACTCTTGCCAAAGTTCTTGCTCGCTCATTTTTGCTCCCATATTTTTATTATAAATAAAAATATGGACAAAATTTGTCTATAAAATATCCTCATAGCAGCTTTCGGTAGTTTAGAGATAGTATTTTTAAAGTTTAGATTGCTTGACCTAGTGTTTCAATATGTTAATTTGAGATCACCATCAATCACTAGCTCTTTAAATTAGCATTAGCGATTGAGGCAACCCATCTATCCAAAAATAACTGTTTGGACTATACTATAGCTAACTTAATGATTTCATCGGCTAGCGGCTCTAACTCTTCTTTCATTTT
Organism: Campylobacteraceae bacterium; assembly: GCA_902387145.1. Taxonomy (GTDB): domain Bacteria; phylum Campylobacterota; class Campylobacteria; order Campylobacterales; family Campylobacteraceae; genus Campylobacter_A. The sequence goes on from CABMKY010000003.1 coordinate 113,158, forward strand.
TATTAGTTCGTCTACCAGTTCAGCTTCACTATACTTATTGATAATTATCTCTCTTAAAAACTGATCTTTTTTAAGCCACTTCCATCTCGCAAATCTTGTACCAACTTTCCACTCGCCAAGCGTAAAATCTGCCTGTATGTTATCTATACGTTCCTTCTTTATTCTCTCCTCATCATAAGTAAGTCCGATATAAGGGTACAAAAAATTTTTGCTATCAAATTCTAAAGCAAAGGTTAGCAAGAAGCCATCATCCCAACTGCGCTTATAAACATATATGGGCGCGAAATGCCGCCCGCTCACATCAGCCTCTCTTGTCTCTACGCACCATTCTTGTGATAATCTTTTTTCGAGCCCAGTTTTTACGTTTGACATAAATTCATTAAGTCTCTTTGCATTGGCTATATCAAAGTATTTATTTCTTATTTCATCGACTATATCATAGTTCTCTAGTATTATCTTACTTATTTCCTCAGTATCCATCTCTACTCCTTTATATGTTCCATAAATTTTTTCAATGACGTTTTTGTATTGTGATATTACTGTGGCCAAATTTGCCAAATTCCCGGCCTCATCAAGACATGAGTCAAGCCACTCCATTATCTCCCTGTCGTATGAAATCGCCTTAAATTTAGCCGTTTCATCGCCGTTTTTGTCTAAAATTTTTCCGTCTTCGATTTTTAACCCGCTCAAACTATAATCGCTAGGCTCGCGACCTTGCGGCGATAAAAATAGCACATAAATTTCAGCCTCGCCGTCGTTTACTTTTTGGACGGTTTTTATATATCTTTTTATCTGAGCCTCTTGATCGCCAGCATTTATTTTATTTTCTAAGATAATATGCTTCGTGCCGTCGGTTATATAGATATCTATATTTTCGTACTCTTTATAGACTTTTGCAGTTTGCGAATCTAGTCCAAAATTCTCTAGTCCGCACGCTTTTATAAAAAGCTCTAAAAATAGCTCTTTTTGATAATGCGGCGAATTTGGATCTAGTAGCGAGTGAATAAAGCGCGAGTGTAGCCGAACCTCGTCGTTTATATCTAGCAGCGTCACAAACAAATTATAATCGTTATTACCGCGTAGTTTTTTGACCTCTAGCTTGTCATTTAGGACTTTGATTTGCTTTAGCATAGATTCAAATTTTTCTATATCCATACTTTCTCCTTTAAATTTTTAAAGCATTGTAGCCAGCGAATCAGACACTTTTTTGTCTATTTTGCTACTTCACGCAGTTTTCCTAAAACCTTAACCATAGCTAAAGTATCTAGCTTGCAGTATTCCAAAAGTGCGTTTTTATAGGCCTCGCGCTCATCTGCTGACATATACGCCATAGCTTCGTATGCCTGCATCGCTTCGCCGCCATGATGGATCAAATTTAGATCCTTATACGCCGACTCAAATTCAGGCACGAGAGCTGGTAGGACGTATTTTATAGAGTAGCTGCCCTGCATCTTTGGATGATAGTAGCTTTTGCTAGCAAATGGCACCATTAGGTCTTTTATGTTGTCGTGTATTATCATAAGCTCATTTGAAATTTGCGGATAGTTTGCGGCAAGACGTCTTATCACTCCTTTTTCAAAGCTCATGTTATAGGCTAGCACGCAGGCATCTTGCGGGATAAATTTGATCAAATTTAGCGCCAGCTCATATCTAGGATCGGATCCGACCTCGGCTAAAAACTCAAAATGCTCTAAATTTCCCTTGCCATCCTCTTTGTGGATAGAAAACTGAAAAGGTATCTGCTCATACGGACTAAGCCCCACAAACTCAGGCACCGCCTGCTGAAAAGTCTCAAAGTCAAGATGATAGAGCGGATAGCTAAGGGTGCCCAAAAACTCCTTTATGGCATCCTTGTCTATGATCTGCTCTTGTGAAAGCTCAGAGCGGATTTGGATCTGCTGAGAGGCGTTAAATGTATCTAGATCTTTAATATCTTCAAATTTAACCACGCCGCTTTTATAAAGCTCAAATTTCTTATCGCTTCTTAGACGAGATATGTCAAAGACGCTATACTCCGGTATATCTCGCTGCTCGCGCCAGCAGTACTCCCAGGCGTCGCAATTATAAGGGTCTGAGCAGTGAGTGCCAATATCTATCTCTGGCTCAGCGTTTTTACTTAAAATTTCTTCAAATTTATTTAAAATTTGAGGGATTTTAGCTTGTTTTTGTATGATCTGCTCGGTCACATCTTCGGCGTGAAAGAGCTTTTCAAGCTCGAGCTTCTCGCCTCTTACATAGGAGCTATCTATATGAATGATATTTACGCCGCTTACTTTGTAGCCAAGCGAGCTAATGACGTAGTACTGGATACTTGCATCATCGATATAGACCTCTTTTACTGAGGTGGAGCTCTTTACTTCATTGATGACGAGCCCATCATCGCAGATACGAAGGATATCGACCATCACAAGGATGCCGTCAAAACAAAAAGTAGCTTCGTAGATGACCTTTGAGCCGTGCTCGATAAGCTCTTTTGTTTTTGCCATCTGCGAGCCAAAATCGCCGGTATACTCTATCCTCTCGCCGCCGCCAAATAGCTCACAGGCTAGTTCGCCTACCGATGTGCCAGTGTCAAATACCGCCTGCGCACTATCATCTGGAGCTTGCAAAACCCCGGGCTTTTTCTTTTTAAGCCACAAGCTCTTTTCGCACTGAAGACCGCGGATGTAGAGGGATTTAGATAGTGTCATTTATTATGCCTTGAAATTTATTTTTAATATATCGTCAAAAACATCTTTGCTTTTAACATCCTTTTGCAAAATTATATCAACAAAATAGGAATAAAAAATGTCTGCTTTTTGCTTTAAAATTTATCCCAAAAAGGAGTGGCGACGAAAAAGATCAAACAGATAAAAGAGCTATTTGAGGCTGGGAAAGAGAAGCAAGCAAAGGATATGCTTGGTCACTTGTTAAACGACTCGACAAATCAATGCTTTGTCTGCACAAGATGGATATACCGCACGATGTGTGGTGGGCCCAAAAACGGCATAGCTGATGCAGCTGCTATATTTAAACTAAGGAGAGTATTAAAAGTAATGCTTTAATATTAGGGAACTTAAATTTTGAAAAGAACCCAATAGCACTATTAGTAAGATTGCTTTCTTTCGTAAAAATAAATGCGTATAGTAATTTACAATAAAATACGCTTTTACTTAAAAACAATCTTGTCTGTATCTTATTACACATATTTTTATGCTATAATTGTATTGCATTACATAATTCAGGGATAAGCCATGTTAGATCAACTTTTTTTAAAAAGCAATGACCTTATAAGGTTAAACAACCATAAATTTAAAAGATACTTTATAGACTCTAAAGATTTATCTTATAGACTTATAGTTATCCTAGGACAAAGAGGAATAGGTAAAACAACTACATTAGCTCAGCTAGCTAGTAAAAACAAAGATAGTCTTTATCTAAGCCTAGATGACATAGAGATATCAAACGATATAACCTCAATAATAAGAGAGTTTGTGTTAAACGGTGGCAAATATCTATACCTAGATGAAATTCATAAAAGCAAAGATATATCGGCTGTATTGAAATTTGCCTATGATAGCTTTAAAGAATTAAACATAGTAGCTACCGGCTCATCTGCTCTTGAAGTGTTAAAAAGCTCTCATGATCTAAGTAGAAGAGCGATCGTATATAAGATGAGCGGAATGAGTTTTAGGGAGTATCTAGGACTAAGATATGATATGAATTTAGAAGCGATTGAGCTTAAAGATTTGCTTGCAAGTCATCAGGAAATAGCTGTTGATATTATTAATACCTTAAAACAAAAAGAGCTAGCCGTCATTAAGCTTTTTAGAGAGTATCTAAAGGTAGGCTACTATCCATATTATAACGATATGCCAAATGATACTGCCTTTTATCAGACTCTAAAACAAAGTATAGAAGCTACGATAGATAGCGATCTTTTAAGCATATATCCAAATTTAAACGGCAACACGGCAAGAAAGCTAAAAATCCTAACTCATGCTATAAGTACAAATGTCCCGTATCAACCAAATTACTCAAGCCTAAAATCACTTGTAGACATAAGAGATGATAGGACACTAAAAGAGTATCTTGCTATGCTTGATAGTGCTGGGCTCATAAGACTTTTAATGAAAAACGAGCTAGCTATAAAAAATATGGACAAGGCAGATAAGATTTACCTTGAAAATACAAATTTAATGTATTTAAATAATCCAGATATTGGAAATGTTAGAGAGACATTCTTTGCCAATCAGCTTGGAAATATCACTGAAATTTACTCAGGCAAAGCTGGAGATTTTATAGCGGGAGAGCTTACCTTTGAAATAGGTGGAGCCAAAAAAGGCTTTGAGCAGATTAAGAATATACCAAATTCTTTTATAGTAGCAGATGATATTGAAGTTGGGATGAGAAATAAGATCCCATTATGGTTGTTTGGGTTTTTGTATTAGGATTTATATATGAGTAAAATAAACCAAATAGAACAAGAGTTATCTCAGATAGATGCTTCAAAATTTCACAAATTGATAAACACATATTTATCCAAAAAGTTTTCTTTTATGGTTCATTCAAACGGTACAAAAATAGGCGAAGATAAACCTATTTCAGGGACTCCGGATAGTTTTGTAGCTCTAGAAGACGGGAATTATATCTTTGTAGAATGTACAACGCAAAAATCGGATATAGTATCTAAATTTTCAAAAGATTTAAAAAAATGTTTTAACGAAGCAAAAACCGGTATTAGTATCTCTAAAATAAAGAAAGTTATTTTAGCTTGCAATTGCGATATTAAGCCCAATGAATTAGAAATTTTACAAAAGTATTGTAATTCAAAAGATAAATTATTTTTTATAGGAATTTCAAATCTAGCAAATGACTTGTATGCAAACTATTCTAAAATAGCATATGACTTTCTTGGTGTAAGTGTAGATACTATGCAAATATTAGACGAGAGCGATTTTGTTACGGAGTATGAAAGTGGCGGCTATGCTACGCCACTAAACACGGTGCTGTGTTGTAGAGATAAAGAAGTGGCTAATATAGAGCTTGCTTTAAAAGATAGTCAAATAACATTTATAATAGGAAAGGCTGGAGTTGGAAAAACAAGATTAGCAATAGAGGTTGCACCTAAATTTGCTAAGGAAAATGGGTATAAATTTAAGGCCATTTTTCATAGAGGTGTCAATATTTACGATGATTTGATGGCGTATTTTAAAGTTAAAGATGAGAAATTCTTAATTTTTATCGATGATGTCAACAGGATTCATCAAGCACTTGGATATTTGCTTGACTCTTTTAACAAAAAAATTACAAATTCTCAAATCAAAATAGTTGCTACAGTTAGAGACTACGCTAAAGACATTATAGAAAAAGTTTCAAGCAATATTAGTTGTTCAGTTATTGAAATACAATCTATGGACAATATCTCAGTAAGTGAAATCATTTCTAAAAATTTTAAAAATATAGATCCTATACATAACGAAAAAATTTTAGAGATTTCACAAAATAATCCAAGAATGGCTTTTATGGCTTGTAAAATAGCTCAAAATGGATCTTTTGATGCTGTAAATAATGCCTATGATTTATACAAAGAGTATTTTAAAAGTGCTGATAATGATATAAAAATTTTTGGCGATATTGGCATTGGAAAAATAGTTGCGATAGCGGCATTTTTTAGAGTGATTGACAGGCAAAATGATAAACAAGTGGAAGTTATAAAACAAGCCTTTGAAGTTGATATTGTTTCTATTTGGGATAAAATAGAAAAGCTTCATAGATATGAGATATTTGATATGTATGAAAATAGTGTCGTTAAAATATCAGATCAGATACTAGCAACATATCTTTTTTATAAGACTGCATTTGTGGATAAAAGCCTAAAAATAAGTAGTTTTATAGTAAATTTTTTCCCAAACCATTCAGGCAAAATAAGAGATGTTTTAAATCAAATAATGCCAGTTTTTGATATCAATTTAATCTTAAAAGAGCTAAAAGATCCTGTAGATAGGTTGTGGATAGAATATTCAGATAAATCGTTGTTGTCGGGGCATGATAATAATCCAATAATAGAGTTTATAGAAATTTTTTGGTATCTAAAAGAATCAGAAATACTAGAAAAACTACATGAAGAGATACAAGACTTAGAACAAGAGCATATAGATGTAAATAGTATTGATATTTTTAAAAATGGCGATAATAAATCAAATTTAGTGCTAAAAATACTCTCTTTACTATCCAGAAGCAATGATGAAAGCAACCTAAAGATCACAATAGAATTAATAGTGATGTATCTAAATAAAAAGCCAAATAAAACACATGAAGTTATTTATACTTTGGTAAAAGATTTTGGATATGAGCTTAATAGCTATGGATATGGATACAAAAAAGAAAAGATAGTTATGGATAGGCTTTGGGAACTATCAAAAAATAGCGATACTTTGCTCTTAAGAAGACTATTTATTAGGATTGCCAGTGAGATGTTAGGCACTGACTTTCAAGATGCTAGATATTATGGTAGAACATTCAATTTATACAACTATACTCTTGTTCCAACACAAGCTTTGATTAATTTTAGAAAAACTATATTTGAAAGGCTTGATAAGATTTTTAAAAATAATTGTTTTTTGGCTGACTTGGAAAAATTTATAAATACATACTATCGAAAACCTAATATTTCAAATAGCATAGAAATAATAGAGCAAGATAAAAAATATATAGTAGATTTAGTTGTAAAATACTTTAATCCAAAAATTTATAAACATTGTAGAATAGTAAGAAAATTTTTATCTTTTTTGGATAAAAATAACATTACATATGATAAAAGTATACAAACTCTATTTAAGCATAGTTATTTTGATACAGATGATTTGTTGTGCGCAAGTCCTTATAAAAATTTTAAAGGCAACAATGTTGAACAAAACAATGCATATATAAAAAATGAACTAGAAAAAATTTCGAATAATAATAAAACAAAAGACAGGTGGCTAGAGCTACTTAATATATGTGTAGAAATTTATAATATGATTGATGATAGCGATAAATATAGTTTTAAAAACAACTTTCGTATGTTGCTTGAAATTTTATCAAGCAATGATTCGCAACTGTTTATAGAGGTTTTAGGCGAGTATTTTAAGCTAGGCGATCCATTTTCATTATATTTGGATCATCGTATTCTTATAAAGATTTTGGGCAAAAATTGTGCTTTTGAGTTTATAGAAAAACAGAATTTTAAAGCAAAAGACTTTTGGAGATCTGGGATATTTGCAGCCATAGACGAAAACGATATCACTCAAGCAGATGTTAAGAATTTGCTTGATTTGTATAAAAGTGCCGATATTACAAATATTCCACGATATTTTGACCATTTACAAAAGTATGAAAATATCAAAAAAGACATTACACTAAAAATATTAAAAGTAATTTGTAATAGAGCTATCAGCAATAACAAATTTTTAATAACTATTGAGATGTTTTTCTACCAGTTTACTGGTATGTTAGATGAATATATCAAAACAGATAAAAAACTGATAGAAGCAGCATATTTTATGAGACTAAAAGATAATATAAATTTTGATCATGATGCCAACATCTTAAATAAATTTCTAAACTATGATTCTGATTTTATACACAGATATATAATTAATATATTAAACGCTCTTGGCAATGGTGTTTCTAGCGTTTATATGCATACAGATTTTTCCATCCTATTTAATAGAAAAGACCATGAAGAAATATTTTTAAAAATTTTAGAAACTATACATAAAATCCCTGATAAGAAATTCGTTTTTAGAAAAAGGGAATTTCTAAAATCATTTTTTATGGGATTTCATTCGCCATTATTAGATGCACAAAAAACAATAAATATTATTAAGAAATTTATAGATAAATATTTTATGGATAAAGAAAGGATGATATTTATATCTGGACTTCTTTGCGAATTTAATAACGATGAATCTGAAAATGCTAACATTGACACTAGGGCACATCTATACGCTTATATAATTTCAAAAAATAATGATTACGAGTTATTTAAAAGTCTAAAATTTGAGAAAAATTTAAGAATGTCCCATGGAAGCTGGGTGCCCGTAATACAAAGAGATATTGAATTTTATGAAAAACTAATGTCTATGATGGATACGGCAAACTTATTAAAACACAGGGCTTTTATTAACGAGATAATTGATGATTTAAAACGTCGTATTGATAGAGAAAAGAAATCTGATTTTATGGAAGATGAGCGATTTTATAGATATTAATTGGCAATAAAATAAATTAATATAGTTTTTACAAAGTAAAGCTTCGACTAATTTAAATAGCAATTACAGACAAGGTGACTTTATCGTGTTATATTTGAAATTGGAGGAACTAAAAAAGGCTTTGAACAGATAAAGGACACAAACTCCTATATGACTGCCGATGATATAGAAGCCGGAGTTGGGAATAAAATCCCACTATGGTTGTTTGGGTTTTTGTGTTAATACCTGCCTGATCAGATTAACTTTATTTATTTGTGCATATTAGTATTATGTTCCTAGATATTTAAGGATGAGAGACTAAAGACTAGCATGATTGATAAGAAAAGAAGAAATATATTGCTGCAAAGCTAGCAATCAGAAAGATATAGACTTTTAGTTGATACATTTAGTTTTATAATAGACTTTCATACTTCGCTTATGTTTGTTATGCCTACATTCCCAAACTATCATACCCTAACTTTACATTTTGCTCTATAGCTTTTATCTCACTTGATTGTTGTTTTGATTGTTCTACTCCAAAGTTCTTATCAAGTCCTTGATCGTACAGCTCTTGCTTTGTTATTTTTAGTGAGCCAAATGATATATGATCATTTACTAGAGAGATATTATCTGTTTTATAACACTCCTTTAGCTTATTAAAACCTTGCATATCCTGCCAATCTTTCATGTATGTTTTTATATTATAAATTAGGCCTTGATAGTTAATCTTAACTATATCTGGCAGGTATTTTTTAAAGTTTTCTATTCTATTGATAAAAGCTAAATAGCATCTATTTATATCTAGATGACCATCAATACCTTTTACGAAGCCTTCATATTCATTTTGTGTAATACCTAGCTTTTGAACGAGATCATCATTAAAAAATCCAGTTTTTATATTTCTAGCTGCTTCATAAAATTTATCTCTAATGTAGATATATGGAGTATAGTGTCTATTTTGGTTAAAAGAGTAGGCTGTGTTTTCTTCTGGCAAGTATAGATATCTACTGTTATTATTAAAAAGTATTTGATAATCTTTATATTTTTTAACCATAGTGTTTTCTTCAAAGTATTCTATTAACTCTTTTATTGGAATCTTTGATGATATAGCTTGGTAGCTTGCTCTTTTAATATGTGAGTTGGTATCTTTTGGTTCATGGCTAAGCTCATATTTTCTTAGCTTTTGTAAATCTTCATATATGGCTTTAATATCCATATTATTAAAATCTATTTTTAAACCAGCCTCTTCAATAGCTCTTGTATTATCAAAAGTTTTTCCTCTAATGCTTACAACCTCAGATCCTGGCACTGGAGTGTAGTGAAATTTACTAGGATATAGGCTTTGGTTATTTACTATGTTATATAACCCAAGCTCTCTTGTTATCTCTTTTATGTATTTATCATATTCATTTGAGCTTGGAGCCTTTGTTGTGGGTATGATGAGTTTAAATTTCTCTACTTTTGTATCCGGTGCTTGATAAGTGGTTGGATATATGAAGCCTTTTATCCCTTTACTTTGTAGTAAATTTCGAGCATCATTTGCAGTAAATTTAGAGTTATCTATATCATATATAAGCGTAGGAGTTATGTCATCAACACTGCTAGCTTCTTCACTTTTATCTTTGAAACTTGCCACTGATATAGCTGAATAGTTTTTAAGTATTGATTTTAGGTTGTATGGCTCTATTTGTATCGTTTTCCAGCTATTTAACACTTGAGCTTTTGGGTCTTTATTTGGCGTGCCAAAGTCACTACTTACACTTAATGTTATCTTTGGCTCATTTTTATTGGCCTCAAGCTCTATAAGCATTTGCTCTAGCTCATTAACTACGTGAAACAACGCTCCTTTTCTGCCATTATAGACTATCTTACACATTAGGTCAGTTAGATTATAAGTTCCATTAAAACTATCCACTCTTACTTTATATTTGTCATTTACCATTTCAGGTTTTGCGGTAATGTTAAATTTTGCATTGATCATAGGCAAAAATTCTCTTATATCCATTGCGTTAAGCCTCTTTGCCCTATCATAATAGTCTTTTTTGAAACTCTCGTCTTCTTCTATCATTCTTAATAGATAATCAGCTGTAGAATTTTTAGCATCGGCTAGTAGCTCTTCAACACTTATATTTTGCTCTTTTGTATTAGCTTTTGGCTCGATCACAACATCTGTTTCTATCTTCATCTGTGTATCTTTTTCTTTGCCTTTCTTAACCTTTTGTGCTGCACTTTTAAAGCTTTCATATTGCTTTTCTAGTTGGTCTTCATCCATACCTAAAGGCTCTATATTATTTAGACCATACTTGTTAGATAAGATGTCATTAACCACTCTTTTAAATTTTTCTGCTGATTTAGCCATAACAGCTTTTATTTGTTGCTTGGCTGCACCTTTTGTATATATAACTCCACCGGTTTTTACACTATGGGTAAATTTCATATTTTCAAAAGAGACTATTAGATGAACATGAGGCTCTCTTTTTAGTGGTTCACCATTTTTATGTTTCTTGTTTAATGTTCTATTTTCTAGTGCCCCTTCTGGGCGAGGAATATATGGCTCTTCTTTGATTATAGGCAGATGAGCTTCAGCATAAAAAAGTAGCTCATCTATGTCGTGATTTGGGAAAGTGAGCCTCAAAAAATCCATTATAAGCTCATCTATATTGCCACTTTCATATAGTCTGCTCCACTCCTCTGAAGTAAATGACAAGGATATATGATAGTAGTTATGTTTCTTATTCTTTTTCTTACTCTGGTGCTTTTCAGACATCTCAATAAGATCTAAATTTCCAGCCAGTGGCAATCTATCATCTTTTTCATCTCTAGTTAGCTTTGAATCTCTTTTCTTGCCATATTTTAGATAATCAGCTATACCTTTTTCTCCCTTTGAGATCTTAACTATCATAGCTACTCTTTATTAGGCTTAAAATTTCAGTTAGCACTGATTGAACTTTGTACAACTCTTCTTGTGTCTGCAGTATCGTTTTTAAATCTATATTGCCACTAGTCTTATAAGCTATATTTAGTTTCTTTGCTATTTGATTGATGTTATTAAAAGGTCTAGCAAAATATGTAATGATTGTTGGATATAGCTCTTTCTTTTTTATGGATTCAGAATTTATAGTGCCATTATCTATAAGATAGGAAATGATTTCTGATTTTGATATTTTTAGTTCTCTAGCTATATCAGATAATTTACTATTTTGCTGAGAGGTGATCCTTGTGGAGAGCACCTTATCCTTAATATTTTTTAGCATATGATATCCTTTCATAAAATGTGCTAGCGAGATGAAGCGTTTTAACGCTTCTTATATCTCGCATTGTGGCCCTCGGCAGAGCAAGATTATACAAGGTATGAAAACGAAGTGTCATACATTGTATGTGTCTTGCTATTAGAAAAATTTGCTTACTACCAAACATTGCTGTCACCATTTTTGTTTAGCCATTTAGTAAAATCTTTGCTAGCTTTTTGGCTATCTTGGTTGTAGATATGAATGATAAAGCCTTTAAGATTAGACACGTTATAAAATGCTTTATCTAGCCTATTTTGTAGTGCAGCTTTGGTTTCATTCGTCTTATAGCTATCATAAAACAAGTAGCCCAAAAAGAAGGCCGCTTCTATAAATAAAAAGGCAATTAATGCATATACTATCTTTTTCATCAAAGAGCTAAAAGATGAGTTAATCTTTGATATAGTTTTATCTGCACTCTTTAGAGTATTTTGAAAGTTGTTTTGAATCTCTTTTGTTGCATTTATAAGTTCAATACCTCCTTGCTCTATAAGTTCTATTTTTTCTTTAAAGCTTTTATCAAAGCTATCTGCGGCTTGATTAAAAAGTTCAATATTATTTCTAATATTTTCACTAACCTTATTACCAATTTCGATATGTTCTTGTAGAGCAATTACTGCGTTTGCCGCAACTGCTGTATCACTACTCTTGATTGTTAGTGCCATTGCTTAGTTCCTCATCGTTTTTTTCGTCTTCTTTGGAACCGAGAATATGACATGCATCAGAGGGTTGGTTTGCATTTTTTGCCTCATATTCTTTCTTCCATTTGGAAAACTCATTATTTGATAGCTTGATACCAAAACGATCTTCGATTACTAGCCTGCACTCTTTGATCGTAGCTTTTTGTGGAAACAAGGCTTCAATGCATGCTTGTTTAATCTCCTGTTTTATTTTATTTTTTCTGATAGCTTTTAAATCATTTAAAAGCATTTTTTTATTAGCCATGTTTTTCTCCTATGACTTTTTAAAATTTTATAAAGACAGCAATAGCCATCTCACCAAAATAGACATACCTATAGTTTGCCCAATAAACTCAATATGGTTGGTATTAATGAAGTTCTTATTTAAGTAGTTTAAAAGTAGAGAACGGTTACAATAAAAACGCTAAAATTTATCGTAGAGGTTCTTTTCTAACACTTAAACAGAACCTCTGCTTCTAACTAATTTTGATCATCTTAACCTCCTTTGGTTAAAAATATTTTATTTTTAAAAATTGTGAGCATTATAATCTTTTTTTATAGTCGAGTCAATGAATTTGATAGTAAGTAGAATAAAAAAATGATTTTATGTTTTAAAAAGCACGATATATCAAGGGGTTTTTGCTTATAATTGATTGTATAGCATAAAAATACTTATGAATTACTTAATGCTAGTATTTATATGAGGAATCGAAACAAATATCTTAAAATTACCAAATAAAAATTATTGCATCATCATCAATTGCGCACCAAATACTCTCCAAACAAATTCTCAAATTTTGCCTTTAAATACTCTGACTCTTTTATCTTTATAAATGGTAGCCAGTATTTGACATACGCAGGATCTCGTGATGCTTATGCAGCCTATCTCTATTTTGTGTTTTATCGCTAGGGGTATGAATGTATAATAATCATCAAAAATATTTTTTAGCCAATATTCAATAGCTACAAACGCCATTTCTACTATACATCTATACTTATTTTATTTAAACTATGATAAAAATTTAACCCGGCAAAGTGACAGATTATATTATAGTAGATTATTCGTTAAAAAATTTTACTTGTTTTTTAAAAATTTTACAAAAACGTGTTAAAATTACTGCAAGCTTAAGAATTTGCTACATAAAATTTTATTTTGCTACAAACATTAAGCTATATTTCATGAAAGGTGACTGCAATATAATATTGTAGAAACATCGTAGTTTAGGTATTTATGGTGTCACGGGGGAGACTTGAACTCCCGACCTCCGGCTTATGAGACCAGCGCTCTAACCAGCTGAGCTACCGTGACACTTTAAAATAAGTTTCGGATTATATAATTTTTAAACTTATTTGTAGATAAAAACCATCTTTATCTACAAACACAAAGTAAAAGCACCAAGAATCGATAAAATATCTATTTTACGAAATAATTTTGAGCTAGAGATTTATCCTCAGGTGTGATGCTAAATTTCTCGCCAGCAATGCTAACTTCAAATTCATTTTCTTTGCTTGCTTTTGTATAAGCAATTGCGAGCCTTGCAGCTAACTCTTTATCAGCTTTACTAGCATTTTTACTTATAAAACTAACAGCTCCCACGATGTCATCGCTCTCTTTAAATTTTACCTGATCAAATTTATCGTTTGGATGTGCTAAAAGTGCGTTATTATCGCTCTCGTCACGTCCTATTATCATTTTAGCACCATCTGGCAAGCGCAGATGCCTACCAAGCTTTAGCCACGTTACATCGATATCTCGCATCTCTTTATCAAAATTTAGATAATCCTTTATCTTCACAGCAAAGCTCTCGATCGTTAGCAAACATCCGCCCCCAGGCGTTGCAAAGTCCTCAAAGCCAAACTCCTTTGCCAAAGCAAGCTGCGGCTTTCTGTCGCGCCCGCTTATATCAAGCAGCTTCTCTCTATCGACCCAGCCCTCGCGCTCTGGCTTTGTTGGTGGCAAAAGCTTAGCGCACATCGGACGAAGCACAAGATCATCCTCATCATCAGCTAGGCGCTTAACCTGAAAGAGTGCATCTCTTCGCTGACTCATCGGCCTTTGACCCAAAACTTCGCCTGTGATGATGAAATTTGCATTTTCACTTTTTAGCATATTTAGAGCTGTTTTAAACATGTATCCGTGACAATCAATACAAGGGTTAAACTGCTTGCCATAGCCGTATTTTGGGTTAAAAAGCACGTCACGAAGATACTCATTTCTCATATCAACCACTTTTAAGCTAGCCCCAGCCAAAGCTGCGCGGCGTCTTAAAATTTCATGTTTTTCTTCATCTACACCAAATCCAGTATCCATATAAAGTGCGACCACTTCGATGTTTTGATCGCTTATTAATTTAATTGAGAGCATGCTATCAAGCCCTCCGCTAAACAAAGCTAAAGCCTTCATTTTTGTCCTGAAAGTAAAATTTAAAGCCTAAATTTACTAAATCTAGGCTTTTATGAAGTTTATTTAGCAGCGTTAATTACGATTTTTTTAATGACTTCACTCGCGGCTTTTAGACTGCTAACTGGCAAATACTCGAAGACGGAGTGAAAGTTGTTTGCCCCTGTGAATAAATTTAGAGTTGGTACACCTTTTGCGGATATCACAGCGCCATCATATCCACCGCGCATTGGCTTTATATTTGGCGCGATATTTAGCTCGTTAAAGGCATCTTTTGCTAGCTTTATCGGAAGTGAGTTTTCATCTTTTAAGAACTTAAAGACGTTTTCATAGCGTGTTTTTAGCGTGATTTCGCAACGGTCTCCATAAATTTTGTTAAAAGAATTTGCCATGTCGCTTAAAAACTCAAGCCTCTTTTGAAATTTCTCTTCATCAAATTCTCTTATATCGATCTTAAGCGTCGTTTTCGCGCTATTTCCGCTAAGCTCTTTCACCCAAAAATACCCCTCTTTGCCCTCGGTGCACTCTGGCACTTCGCCGCCTGGCAAAAGTGAGATAAATTTATGTGCAAGAAGTAGCGAATTTACAAGTTTGCCCTTTGCATTCATTGGATGGGCCGAAACGCCTTTAAAGACCATCGTGCAATCAGACGCGTTCCAGTTTTCATATATTAGCTCGCCTATCTCGCAGCAGTCTAGGCAGTAGCCAAAATCTGCTCCAAGCAAATTTACATCAAGCGCCTTTGCACCAAGCAAGCCCTGCTCTTCATCAGGCACGAAGCAGATCACGATTTTGCCGTGCTTTACATCAGGATTTTGCATAAAATAGCTAGCCATATTTACGATACTTGCGATCGCTGCCTTATCATCAGCACCAAGCAAGCTAGTGCCATCAGTCACGACTATATCGTCGCCAACGTATTTTTTAAGCTCTGGGTTGTCACTAAATTTTAGATAAATGCCCTGCTCTTCATTTAGGCAGATGTCGCCGCCTGTGTATTTTACTATCTTGGCTTTTGTGTCGTTTTTTTGCTCGCTACTTGTATCTAAGTGCGCAAAAAAGGCGATACTTGGGGCGTTTTCGCAGTTTGCAGGTATCTTTGCTATCAAGATAGCATTATCTTGCAAGATGATATCTTTTATACCTAGTGAGCTAAGCTCTTCTTTTAAAAAAAGAGCCAGCTCGTACTCGGTTGGATTAGAAGGCATGACACCTTTTAATCCATTTTCTTTATTTGTTGTGGTGTTAAATTTTGTGTAGTTTAAAAATCTCTCTACGATATCCATTTTTCATCCTTTTAGATGACAAAAAATGCAATCGCTACAACAGAGATAAACATACCTAAAAATGTTCTTTTGGCGATTTCAACTGGACTAACCATCGCAATGCCTGCACAAACGATAGCAGCACCGGCAATCGGGGAAGCTGATCTACCTAAAGCACCAGCAATAGCTGCTGCCATACCAAGCTTATCTTGTTCAAAGCCAAGTGCAGCGGCGTTTGTTGTGACAGCTTCGTTAAATGCAAATGTAGCAGCGTCGCCTGAACCTGTAACTATACCCATGATAAATGGCACAAACGTTCCGCCAAATTTAACGTAACTTTGATCTGTTTTAAGCCATGCGATGACCACATCAACGGCTCCACATGCCTTTAAACCAGCAACAAAGACACCAGCTGCGATGATGATGCCCATAACATCAGCATAAGCGTGGCCCATTCCGTTAAAAAATTCTTTTGTGATCTTTTGCGGATTTGTAAGCGTAGCAAAGATAGCTATGATGGCACCTAGTATCATCGCCTCAGCAACGCCCATCTTTGTCCATGCAAGAAAGCTATAATCTTTCGCAAGGCTTGTTCCGCCAATAACCAAGATAACAAGTGGAACTAGAGGCATAATGGCGTAGATGAAATTTACTTTAAATAGTGGCTTCTCTTCGCTAGCAGCACTACTTTCAAGAGTAAAATTTGTATTTTTTTGATAGTCTTTAAGTAGTATCGCAACAATAACTAATGCGATCACTACGATAACAAGAGCAGTAAATGCACTTGGAATTTGCACTTTTATGACATCTTGAACTGTGTAGCCCTCAACCGTCTTTTTAACAAGATCAGCCACATAGACGTTGTGAGCCGATCCTGGGCTTAAAACTCCACCAAATGTCCCTGCAAAAACAGCAGCACCAGCCATAGCTGGTCGGATACCTGAGGCCATTAGAAGTGGTATAAGTGTCGCACCAACAGCAGCCGAGCAGCCAGCAGCTGAAGGGATAGCGATATTTATAAAGTAAGTTAGCACAGTTGTTACAGGGATCAAGATAAATCCCACGTTTTTAAGTGGCTTTGTAAGAAGCGCAACAAGGTGTTTATCGCACATTGTATATTTCATAACAAAAGCAAAACCCATACTCGCACATATAGCCTTTATAAGACCGGCTTTTGTCATATAGTCAGTAAAAGCACTTAGTGCTCCCATCGGTTTTAGTGCGATTATACAAAGCACTAAACCAACACCTATTAGCACCGTTCTTGTCTCTTTTTTTAAGACAAGAAGTGCTACAACAGCCACGATGCCAAGAATGGCAGCAATTAGCTTAAATGTTTCCATACCTCTCTCCTTGATTAGATTTTAAATTTAGTTCCAACTTCTATTTTTTCTATCTCTTTTTGATACTCAAATTTTAAAATTTCACTATGTCCTATGACCTCAGCCTCGTTGTCCGCTATAAGCAAAGCTGTGCCCTCAGGCAGTGCGTAGATAGTATCTTTTGGATTAGCTATTAAAAATTCCTCCAACCTCTCCTCCCTGCTCTCGCCGTTATGGCCTGCTAGCTTGCCACTTATGAAGTGCGGGTTGATCTGATATGGGAAGATATTTAAGCTATCAAATGACTTTGGCATGATGATAGGCATATCATTTGTCGTCATCATCGTCTTGCCAGCTATGTTTGCGCCAGCTGACCAGCCAAAGTATTTTGCGCCGTTTGCCACAGCCTCTTTTATAGGCTCAACCAAATTTAGCTTATAAAGAGTGTAAAGCAGCATAAAGGTATTTCCGCCGCCAACTGCGATACTGCTAGCATTTTTGATAGCTGAAATTTTATCCTCGTAGTGGTGGATTGATTTTATATTGCTATTTTTTAATCTATCAATTACTTTTTGCTCATACTCGTCATTTGTTCGCCTAACTCCAGCGTAAGGGATAAATAAAATTTCTTCCTTGCCGCATTCACCTAAAAATTCCTTAACCCAGTTTTTGCAGTGCCTTAAATAGCCAGTATCTTGATAGCTTGAAGCGCTGATTAGTAAAGCATTTTTCATTTTTTCACTCCATTTAGTTTGTAAGCAGATCTTAGATAGACATCAACCCCAGCCACCAAGCACTCCTCATCAAAGTCAAATTTGCAGTTGTGATGGCCTGCTTTTAAATTTGTTCCTATCATCATATATCCGCTCTTTGCGCCCCTATCTTGCAAAGCTCTCATAAAATGAGCAAAATCTTCACAAGCACCAAAATCAAGTTCTTTTACGATCTTGTCATCATCTATAAAAGGACTTTGCTTTGCTGCTTCATAGAAAATTTCAGTTACTTCTTTGTCGCTATCGGCTCCATTTGTACCGCCAGTTTTTACGACTTTACTCTCTACTCCATAAATTTCACTCACACCTTTAACGATATCCATGCATTTTTCATACATAAAATCATTTAAATTTGTATCTTCACCCCTTGTTTCACAAGCTAGATAGCCGTTTGGTGCTATGACGTTTCTGCCTTCACCTGCTTTTAAAACGCCTACGTTTATCCTGGTCACGCCTTTTGCATGTCTTGTAATACCATGCATGCTTAGTGCCATTTGAGATGCGGCTAAAAGGGCATTTGCGCCATCTTGTGGTGCACCTGCTGCGTGAGCTGAACGACCGGTGATATGTACGTCAAATTTTGAAGTTGCAAGTAGCTTATTTGTTCCACAGATGATGCCTCTATTGGTTTTTGCTTGAAAGCCGATGTGTCCACCTAATAGGTACTCTATACCATCAAGCACACCAGCAGCTTCCATAGCCGCAGCTCCTCTTGTGCCCTCTTCTGCTGTTTGGAAGATAAATTTAAATTTACCGTTAAACTCATCTAAATTTTCAGCTATAAGTTTTGCCACACCAAGGCCTATTGACATGTGACCATCATGCCCACAAGCATGCGTGATACCAGCGATATCTGCACCAAAACCCTCTTTAAAAGGTCTATGAGTAGGCTCATCACTCTCTGTCACATCAACACTATCAATGTCAAATCTAAATGCTGTAAATTTACCAGGCCTTTTTGTATCTATAAAGGCAGTTAGGCCAGTTAAGCCATCTTTCATATAAGGAAGATATTTTGCCTCTTCAGGGCTTAGGAGCTTTTTGGCTCTTTCTATTGCTTTTTCGCATTGCTCTTTTGAGCCAAGGCCAAGCCTTGCATCGGCTTTAACAACCTTGTCTCCAAGGCTTATTTCATAACCAAGGTCACTAAGCCTCTTTGCTAGTACGGCGGTTGTAAAAAATGTAAACCAGCCAGTCTCTGGATGTGAGTGAAAATACCTGCGATCCTTGATCAGCTCATCTTTTAAAGAAAGAGCCAAATTTGCTATCTTGTCCATAGGTTTCTCCTTATTCATTTGATAGTTTAATTAGTGCATTTGTTAAAATTTGTGTAGCTTTGAAAGCATCATCAAAATTTATAGCTTCTGCTGTATTGTGACTGATACCGCCGACACAAGGTATAAAAAGCATGCCAACGCTACTTGCAAGTTTTGTTAGATTCATCGCATCGTGTCCAGCTCCGCTTGGCAAAGTAAGCGTTTTTATGCCCAGTTTAGTAGCCTCTTCGCTTAGTAAATTTATAGCATGCTCACTAAGTTTTACTGGCTCGTCACTGCTTAGTTCTCTTATCTCATAACTAAATTTTAGCTCACCACTTAGCTCTTTTATAAAATTTCTAAGCTCTAAATTTAGCTCCTCTAAGCTTGCCTTATCAATATCTCTTAGATCAACTCCAAGCCTCGCCTCACCTGGTACGACGTTTAAAACGCCTGGCTTTGCATGTGCGTAACCAACAGTAGCCACAGCTGTTTTTTTATTTTTAGCAAATTTATTGGCAGCGATTATGATGTGTGAAGCAGCGAGCAGGGCATCATTTCGCATATTCATCGGCGTTGCACCGCTGTGATCTGCCTTGCCATGAATAATAATTTCAAATCTTATAGGAGCAGCGATACCGCTTACTATGCCAACGCTTATGCCGCTTCGCTCAAGCACTGGGCCTTGTTCAATATGAAGTTCTAAATATGAATGAAGTGAGTGTTCTTTTAAAATAGAATTATTTAAATTTTGTGGCTCAAGGCCAAATTTACTCATCGCTTCAAAAAGCGAAATGTCATCTTCGTCTTTTAGCTCATGAAGCCTTTGTAGGCCAAGTTTACCACTTATTATCTTGCTGCCAATGGTCGCTGTCTTGAAACGACTTGACTCTTCACAGCAAAAATTTATAAGCCAAAGCGGACGCTTTAGCTTAATGCCAGCCTCTTTTATCGAGGTTAGTGCCTCAAGTCCAGCCATAACACCAAGCGTACCATCATAAAAGCCGCCATTTGGCACACTATCTATGTGAGAGCCAACGCAAACTGGCTTCTCGCCTGGCTCACAGCCATCATCATATATGGCAAAGATATTGCCAACATTGTCAATTTTAAGTTTAAAGCCATTTTCTTCTATTAAATTTATAAGAAAATTTCTAGCTTCCAAGTCTTCTTTGCTAAATGCAAGCCTTGTTAGCCCTCCACCTTTTAATGCTCCAAATCTGCTTATAGCATTAAAATTCGCCTCAAATCTTTTAAAATTTATCATAATAAATCCTTAAAAATAAAACTAATCTTAAAAACATTTATTACTTTATGCATTTTACATTTAGTTTTATGATTTAAAGCTGAATAAGTGTTAAATTTTGAAATCTAATTTTTTTGTAGCTTGTTGTGTAAGCCTTTAATGATCTCTGAAATTTTTTGCATTATTTCGATTTTATTTGGCTTTTGTGATTTTCTGGTATCTTCACGAAACTTCTCATAGTATTTTAGTTTTAGCTTTAAAATGGCCTCTTTAAGGCTATCTTCGCTCGAAGCTACATTTGAGCTTTCATCAACATAAATTTCTCTAACAAGCACCACATTATCTTCAATATTTGGCGATAAAACAGCCTGAAAATAATCTTTATGATGCAAGAAAAATTTCTCCTCAAGCTCGTTTAAAACGATAGCTTCGTAATTTTTATTTGCAAGCATGCTCTTTAAAACGCTAAATTCCAAAATATCAGTTTTATCCTTTTTTTGAGCCGTTTGTTTATTTGTCGTTGCAGCATTTGCAAAATTTTGATCTTGTCTGTTTATATATCTTTGTCCGTGAAGACTAAAAGTATTTAGCTCTATTTTTAGTAAATTTGATACCAGCAATTCGTAACTTTTTGCGATTATTGGCTTTAGAGAATTTGTAAATTCCACTATCTCTTCTAAACATTTTTGCTTTTGCACTGGGCGTGTAATATCATATTTTTTTACAATTTGCTCAATATAAAACTCGCCAAGCTCAGTCCCAGAGCCAAACATCTCTTTTAGCTCATCGCTTCTACCTGCAAAGACCATATCCGCAGGGTCTGCACCATCTTTTATGATTACAACGCTTCCATCTATTTCGTTTTGCACTAAAAGACGAGATGATTTTATAGCGGCATTTATACCAGCCGAGTCACCATCAAAACAAAGCACTACGCTTATCTCTCCCCTTTTTAAAAGTGGTAAGTGATTAGTCGTAAGCGCAGTCCCAAGCACAGCAACGGCGTTTGTAAAGCCAGCAAAGTGCAGCATAATAACATCCAAATATCCCTCTGTGATGATGATCTGCTTTTTTTCAAAAATGCTTTGCCTAGCTAAGTGGTAGCCGTAAAGTAGCTTTGACTTGTCAAAAACCATGCTTTGAGGAGAATTTACATATTTTGCAGGATGATCTGAGATCGTTCTACCGCCAAAGCCAACTAGCTTTGCCGTGTGCGCATATATGGGAAATGTGATACGCTCGATAAAACTAGCATAAATCCCCTTCTCGTTTTGCTTTACTATGCCAACTTCAAGCGCCTCTTTTGGCTCGATATTTTCATTTTGCAAAAGCCTAATGGTACTAGCGCTCTCCCCTGCCCAGCCAAGCTCAAATTTCTCGATCATCGCATCATTTATACCACGAGAATAGATATATCTCACAGCGGCTTCATGCTTGAAAAATTCACTCCTATAAAAGGCATTTGTCTTTTCTAAAATGTGCTTATTTTCTTTTTGTGTTGGAAGTTTATCGCTTGTGTATTCAAGACTAAAATTTACAAGACTAGCTATTCTTTCGATAGCTTCTGGATAGGTAAGTTTCTCATAATCCATCACAAATTTAATCGCATCTCCGCCGGCCTTACAAGCAAAACAGTGAAAAATTTGCTTGCTTTGACTTATGCTCATACTAGGATTTTTGTCGTCATGAAATGGGCAGACGCATTTGTAGTTTGCGCCCATTTTTTTGACTGGCACAAAGTGCTCTATAATGTCAACGATATCGATTTGATTTTTAAGCTTTTCAATGGATTTTGGATCTATCATAAGCAAAATTATACAACCGCTTTGTTATAATTAAAGTAAAATTTTATTACAAAGTATGAGCGTGGATATTTTTTTCATTGGGCATAGAGATCCGATATTTAGCCTTATTATTTTATTTAGCATTATTTTGATGATAGCCGCACTAAGCTACGCTTGGGGTATCTTTTCAAGCAAAGATGAGAAAAAACGCATTGAAAAATTTATAAGAAAATTTGACAGCAAAGATGGCATAAGCGACGAGCATAAGCAGATGCTGCAAAGTCCGGAGATAGACGCTCAAAGCCTTTGTATGCTAGGGCAAACTTTCGCCAAAAATGGCGACTTTGAAAAGTCTATTAGCATCTATCTGATCGCTCTTGGCAAAGCTAAGGACAAAAATGAGAAGGAATTTATCCTAAACGAGCTTGGAGAGGTTTATTTTAAGGCTGGCTTTTTAAAAAAGGCTAGTGAGGTTTTTGAAAAGGCACTCGAGCTAAGTCCTAGAAATGTCATCGCACTTCGTTTCCTAACGATGATAGATGAGAAACTTAAAAATTACAAAGAAGCACTTTATGCACTAAACTCACTTGAAGAGCTAGGAGTAAATGTAAAAGATCAAAAAGCTTATATAAATGCCATCAGCACACTTGATGATAAAAATTTAAGCTTTCATGAAAAGGTAGAAGTTCTCTCTCGTCTTAGCCAAAATTTTGAGCTTTTAAAACGCATGATCTTGGTACTTTTTATAAGACACAATGAAAATTTAAAAAATTTAAAAGATTTTGCCAAATTTGAAGACGTACTTGATCTACTTTACAACCTAAAAACACCTATAAATTTAAGCGATCCAAAATACAAATCGCTCTTTTACGCAAAGGGCGATATAAATGAGCCATGTGAAATTTACGGCTTTGAGCTAAACGTCATCAAAAAACTAAAAGATGCTAAATTTGATGCGGCTGGGCTAAGCTTTAACTACGTTTGTAAAAGCTGCAAAAACTCATTTCCTATGCACTTTTACCGCTGTCCGGTCTGCCACGAGCTAGGAAGTGTCAAAATTTTATCCCACATCACAGAAAAAGCAAGTGAAGATAGTAACACTTTTTAGTGACGGTTCGTGTCTTGGAAACCCTGGAGCTGGCGGCTGGGCATATATATTGAGATTTAACGAGGCACAGAAAAAAGCAAGTGGGGGCGAGGCATATACGACAAATAACCAAATGGAGCTAAAAGCTGCGATAATGGGGCTAAAAGCGCTAAAAGAGCCTTGTGAAGTGAGACTATTTACCGATAGCTCATACGTAGTAAATAGCATAAATGAGTGGCTTGCAAACTGGCAAAAGAGAAATTTTAAAAATGTAAAAAACGTAGAGCTTTGGCAAGAGTATTTAGAAATTTCAAAGCCCCATAAGGTCATAGCAAGCTGGGTCAAAGGGCACGCTGGACATCCTGAAAATGAAGAGTGCGACCAGATGGCAAGAGACGAGGCACAAAAGATAAAAGATGAGAACGAAAGATGAAAAATTTAGAAGAATTTGAAGAGAGTCTTGGATATAAATTTAAAAAAACAGAGCTTCTCGAGGAGGCGCTGACTCACAAGAGCACTAAGCAGGCGCTAAACAACGAAAGGCTTGAGTTTTTAGGCGATGCGGTGATGGATCTGCTAGTGGCTGAGTATCTTTTTAAAAAATTTAGCAAGATCGCAGAGGGCGACATGAGCAAGCTAAGAGCTGCGCTTGTCAATGAAAAAAGCTTTGCAAATATGGCAAGGCATCTAAAGATGGGTGAATTTTTAAGACTGAGCTTGGCCGAAGAAAACAATGGCGGCCGCGAGAAAGATAGCATTTTAAGCGACGCATTTGAGGCAGTGATGGGCGCTATCTACCTTGAGGCTGGACTTGATAAAGTGCGAGAAATTTCGATCGCTCTGCTTGAACTTTGCTATCCACAGATCGACTTTGCACACCTAGAGAAGGATTACAAAACCGCTCTTCAAGAGGTTACTCAGGCTAGTCTTGGTGTCATACCAATATACGAGCTCATCGGCACGTCAGGTCCTGATCATAAGAAAGAATTTGAGATAGCCTTGCTACTAAATGGCAAAGAAATTTCACGCGCCGTTGGCAGCTCTAAAAAGCAAGCCCAACAGCTCGCAGCAAAAATCGCACTAGAAAAAATCAATAAATAGGAAAAATTTTGAATACATTTGGTAAAAAACTAACCTTAACAACCTTTGGCGAGAGCCACGGGATGGCGATTGGTGGCGTGATAGATGGACTTCCAGCTGGGCTAAAGATCGATACAGATTTCATCCAAAGTGAGCTAGATAGGCGCCGCCCGGGACAAAGCAACTTTACAACCGCAAGAGATGAAGCCGATAAAATAGAAATTTTTAGTGGTATTTTTAACGGTGTAAGCACTGGTGCGCCGATAGGTTTTGCCATTTTTAACAACAACCAAAAGTCAAATGACTATGAAAATTTACGTGAAATTTTCCGTCCAGGCCATGCTGATTTTACATATTTTAAAAAATATGGCTTTAGAGATCACAGAGGTGGCGGACGCTCAAGCGCAAGAGAAACGGCCGTTAGAGTAGCTGGTGGGGCTTTTGCGCAGCTACTTTTAAATGAGTTTAATATAGAAATTTTAAGTGGAGTGCTTGGTATAGGCAAAATTTTTAGCGACAAAATAGACTTTAACTTTGCTAAAAATTCTCAAATTTATGCTCTTGGCAACGAAGAAGCGATGAAAGAAGTGGTAAATAAAGCTAGAAGCGAGCACGATAGCGTAGGAGCTGTGGTTTTAAGCGTGGCTAGAGGAGTACCAGCTGGTCTTGGTGAGCCACTTTATGATAAGCTAGATAGCGCTCTAGCAGCGGCTTTGATGGGAATAAACGGCGTAAAAGCCGTAGAGATCGGTGCTGGCGTAAATGTAAGCTCTATGATGGGCTCAGCAAACAATGACGAGATGGACGAGCTTGGTTTTTTAAGCAATAACGCTGGTGGCATACTTGGGGGTATAAGTAGCGGCGCAGATATAGTGCTAAAGAGCCATTTTAAGCCTACGCCTTCGATATTTAAAGAGCAAAAGACACTAAATTTACAAGGCGAAGTGGTGGACTTTGAGCTACGAGGTAGACACGATCCTTGTATAGGCATACGTGGTAGCGTCGTTGCAACTGCGATGATAAGGCTAGTTATCGCCGATATGTTACTACTAAATGCTAGTACAAAGCTTGAAAATTTAAAGAAAATTTACGGCTAAAATCTATAAAAATGAGTGAAATTTAGTGGCTTTTGGCCACTAAATTTTTAGAATCTATAAGCAAACTGAAGTTTTGCGCTGCTTTGATCTTTTTTACCAAAAGATTGTGCTATGCCAAAATTTATGAGTGTTGCATAAGTTGGCGTATATCTTAGACCGACCTCAACCTCTGAGCTTGTTCCTTTTTGAGTTAGGCTGATCTCCTCGTCTTCTTGGATCACTGCTATTTTTGACTTGGTGTTCAATTTATACTCAGCGCTAATTTTTCCATAAGGATTAAATTTACCAGCATCATAGGCTATTTTTGAGTAAATTTTGGCTCTACTTGATGTAACGCTGCTGAATTTTAATGTACTTTGTCCGATATCTGCCTCATCGCTACCGACATAAGAGAGTGCGTAGTTTAGCCCACTATCAAGTATAAAGCTATCAAATTTTATCTTTTTGCCGACACCAAAGCTAGCATTGTAGTATGGTATCGAGATTTTATAATCAACATTTTTCGCATCAACCTTTATTTGACTCCCACCAGCTTTTGCCATGAGGTCGATATAAAAATCACGCGGCAAATTTAGCCTTGAAAAAATACCAAGTCCATAGTTTCTAACTCTGCTATCTATTTTGGCATCTTCGTTGCTGTTATCAAATTTAGCGTACGAGTTCTCTATAAAAGCTCCATAAATGTTCTCTTTTGCACTAAATGCTACACCGGCTGATAAGCCAACGCCTTTTAGATCAATGCCGCTCTCATAATAGTCCGCCTTAAATCCATTTACATTTGCAAAACTGATTACATTTTTTCATCGCTTTCGTATGCTGGCTGATATGCGTCGCTTTTATAGCCAAAGTCATCGGCAAATGCATATTTAGCAAGATGAGATGTGCCAAATAAATTTGCAACTTCTAGTGCATTTAGATCAAGCTCAATAGCCCCCATTGAGTCGCTCATAAAGTCATTCATTTTAAAAGTCACATCACTTCTATCTGTTAAACCAATATAAACACTTGATTGTCTAGTTTTTTCAATAGAAGGGCCAGTTAGTTATATTAACTTCTTTATGCATTGCATTTACCCTAACTCCACTAGTAAAATTTATCCATTTTACTTATTTTGTTTCTAAAAAATTTTTATTAGAAATTTTAGCCTTAAGATCGATTTTTCAAAAACGAACTTTTACTAATTTTCATCTATAATCACCCCATGAAAAACGAAGCACAAAAATTTTATGCCGTCATTGATCTAAAGTCCTTTTACGCCTCAGTTGAGTGTGTGGAGCGAGGGCTTGATCCGTTTAAAGCTGATCTAGTCGTAGCTGACGATAGTCGCGGCAACGGAAGTGTTTGCCTAGCCGTTAGCCCAGCTCTTAGAGCCAAAGGTGTGAAAAATAGATGCAGGCTTTTTGAGATACCAAAGGCTATAAAATTTATCATCACACCACCTAGAATGCAGTTTTACATCGACTATGCGGCTAAAATTTATGAGATATACCTAAAATATGTCTCAAAAGATGATATCTATGTCTATTCTATCGATGAAGCCTTTATTGATCTTACTTCTTATGTTAAATTTTATAATACCGACGCAAAATCCATAGCCAAAAAGATAATGGATGAAATTTTAAAAACTACTGGCGTTACGGCCACCTGTGGCATGGGCACAAATTTATACCTTGCAAAAATCGCCCTTGATATCCTGGCTAAGCACAGTGATGATGGGATTGCATTTTTAGACGAGCAGCTTTATAAAGAACGTCTTTGGACACATCAACCGCTAGATGACTTTTGGCGTATCGGTAAGCAAACTAGGCTAAAGCTGGAAAAACATGGAATTTTTTGTATGAAAGATATAGCAAATGCTCCGCAAAGCTTGCTTGAGAAATTTTTTGGAGTTGATGCCTATATAACGATAGATCACGCAAATGGCATAGAGCCAACGACAATAGCTGATATAAAAGCATATAAACCAAGCACAAAATCCTACTTTAGCTCTGAAATTTTACCAAGAGATTACGAGCGTTGCGAGGCGGTAGTCGTACTAAAAGAGATGGCTGATAGGCTAGCGCTTAGGATGATCAACAAAGAAGTAATGGCAAGTGGAATAACGATAAATATAAAATTTGCCGATAAGCTTGAGCCACTACAGCGTGCAAGCGTTCGGTTTAAGACACCAACAAATATCTCAAGTGTGCTGATGAGTTTGGCCGAAGAGCTACTTTTAAACAAGATAAAAAATGTTGGGCTGATTAGGCAAATTAGCATCAGTGCAAACGACGTAGTAAAAGAGAGCCTAGCTCATCAAAGTCTTTTTGAGGATGGCGCTAAAGAAAAGGCGGTTTTAAAATCCCTAAATCTCTTAAAAGAAAAATTTGGTAAAAACTCGGTTTTAAGAGCGATCGATCTACTACCAGAAGCCACTGGGCAAGACCGAAATAAAAAGATCGGAGGGCACAAAAGTGGCGAGTAAAGATAGAGCAAAAATTTTTAGCTCGTTTAATCCTCTCTCAACCTTAGAGCGAGCCCTGCGACAAAAAGAGCGAGAAAAATGCGAAAAACTAGATCTTGATGAGAGCAAGATCGATGAAATTTTAAAAAAGATAAGCGAGCTAAGACCAGCTGATGAAGTATATGTGAGCTATCATGACGGCTATACCTATGCAAGTGCTAGCGGACTAATCTCTGACGTAAATTTCAAAAACAAAACTCTTATGGTTGTAAAAACTAGGATCAAATTTGAAGATATAAATGACCTAAAAATAATTTAGCCCCCATGCGAGGGCTAAATTTATATAAATTCTACAAAGATTGTAAAATTTTTGGTTTAGAAAACGCAGTTATTGGCTTGATCTCGCCTTTATATTTTTCAAGATCCGCTAGTATCGTATGTCCGCAGTTACTTTGAGCGATGCTAGACGTACCTTTGTCGCGTGTTAGGACATTGATGCATCCGTGCTTACAAAGGCTTCTTTCGCCAAGCACTTCAGGGTCATACCATGCACCTTCGCAAATAGCGATGATATGCTCTGGGATGATGTCAGTAACAAGCGCTCCTACTAAAATTTCGCCCCTATCGTTAAAGACTCTCACTACATCACCAGTTGCGATGCCTTTTTTCTTAGCGTCGTTTGTGTTTATTAACATCGGCTCTCTAGCACAAACTTCAGCGTAGTTTCTGATTATTGAGTTATTTAGCTGAGAGTGGAGGCGATATCTTGAGTGTGGGGTTGTGATGCTAAATGGATATTTCTTAGCTTTTTCACTACCAAGCCACTCAAACGGCTCGATCCAAGCAAAGTGTGGGGCAAAGTCTTTGTAGCCAAATTTAGCGATAGTTGGAGAGTATATCTCTATCTTGCCAGATGGCGTACCAAGGCGATTTTTGTGTGGATTTTCTCTAAATGCACTAAGTCTTGTGTAGTATTTTGTCTCTTCATTGTCTTTGTCAAATTTTACATAGCCCTCTTTCCAAAACTCATCAAAGCTTGGCATTTTAAGATCTAGTGCTTTGGCTTGTTCCACCGCATCTGCGTAAAATTCTTTTGCCCAGCCAAGCTCATCTTTACCCTCAGTAAAGACCTCTTCTCTGCCCCAGCGTTTGCAAATTTGTGAGCATATCCAGTAGTCGCTTCTGCTTTCTCCCATTGGCTCAACTACTGGCTTATAAGCCACGATGTATTCGCTTGATGGGACGCTTTGGTTGATGTCATTTCTCTCTACCTCAAGTGCCACTGGTAAGACGATATCGCTTAGTTTAGCTGTACTTGTCCAAAATGGCTCAGCTGTGATAACAGTATCAAATTTACGCCATGCTTTAACTGCATTGTTTACATCCTGGTGTCTCGTAAACATCGAACCAGAGGCCATATAAGCTACTCTCATATGTGGAAGTTTGATCTTAGAGCCATCATAGTCTATCTCTTTGCCAGGATTTTGCAAGGCTTCTATTGATCTTGAAGATGGGATGGTTACGTTTTTAAATTTCTTCCACGGAGCACCATCTACATTTTCATATTTCTCGCTTATTCTAGTACTGATGCCTTTTAGGGCAGGTGCTATCTTATCAGTGCTGCCGTTTCCGTAGTAGAGGTTAAACTCAAATCCAAGACCCTCTTTACCGATGTGGCCGAGCATCGCACTAAGAGTTACGATACCCCAAAAGCTCATTTCGCCATGATCTTGTCTTTGAAGTGATCTACCAGCGATAATAGTACTTGGCTCTTTTGCAAGTGCAGTAGCAAATTTTGCTATATCTTCAGCTTTTACACCACAAATTTTGCTAGCCCAGTTTATATCTTTTACCACTTTGTCGGTGGTACCAAGCAGATAGTCTTTAAATTTATTAAAACCAACTGTGTATTTTTTTATAAATTCTTCGTCATAAAGATTGTTTTCATAAAGATAGTGGCACATACCAAGCATCATTGCTACGTCAGTGTTTGGACGAATGATGATAGTTTCAGAGTCAAGGTATCTTGTAGTGTCATTTTTAAAGACACAAACACTATAGGTTTTAATGCCAGCATCTTTTATCTTTTTAATACCAAGATAACCATCGTGTGTTGGTGGTTGCCATGAAATTTGACCAGTTACAAGTGGATCAGTACCCCAAAATACGATGTTCTTAGCATTTTTAACCATAGCTTCCCATTTTGTAGGAGCATCATAGACCGCACTATTTCCAAGGACGTGAGGCATGATGACAAGCCCAGCTCCAGTTGAATAGTCACCGCTCTCTTCGACATATCCGCCAAGCACTTTTAGCATCCTGTGACCAACGGTCCTGCCCCAGCTGATCTTACCGCTGCCGCCCCACCAGTAGCACTCGCCGTAGATGCTCTCAGGGCCATATTTGTCAAAATTTTCTTTTAAGGCTTTTGCAGCAAGGTCAAGTGCTGTATCCCAGCTAACACGTACAAATTCTTCTTTGCCACGAAGCTCACTTTTTGCCGCGCCTTTTGCTTTTAAGTAGCTTTTTCTTACGTACGGATAGAGTACGCGACTTTCATTTTGGATTAGATCTGGCAAGCTATTATTCATTGTATTTGGAAATTTATCACCCTCAAATGGATCGACGGAGACGATTTGGTTTGAGTTGGTATTTGCCCAAAATAGGCCAAATCTATTTGCGCCAAAGGTCTTGCTTTGATCAAAGATGGTCTTTGTCACGCCCTCTATCTTGTTTGCCTGCGCTGCTGTGGCAGCAAGTGCAGAAAATTTTATAAAATCTCGCCTTTTCATATTTTCTCCCTTATGAAAAATTTATTTTGCTTTTTTAGCATTGTGCTGTAAGTATTTGAGCACTAAATTTAGGTCAGTTTCATCTAGTGCTACAAATTTCGCATCGACCATGCCAGATAAATTTGCTGGCCACTGAGCCGCTGTAAAGCTATTTGGCTCATGAAGTCTATGACACGCAGAGCAGGTCTCTTCATAAATTTGCTGTGCTTTTACGTAAAGCTTTTTTGTATCGCCGCCAAGTGCGTCATTTGGCACTTCGTAAACACCCTCTGCTTGGTACCATACTTCGCCATACTCATCTTCAACATCTTTTACCTTTTTGAAATTTGCCTCGCTCTCGTTATCAAAAGCTACAAAGACTTCAGGATCTTCTACGCTTCTTTGAAGCTGAGCCAAGTAGTTTGCCGACACGACGCCACTAACCTTGATCTTACTCGTTTTATCGCCTTTTTCGACGACTTCAACTGGCGTTAAAACCTCGATCTTACCGATCATCTTGCCATCAAGTGTTATGTTCGCATCTTTTGCGATCACATCAGCACCAAAAGTAAGACTACATGCTAAGACAGGGGCTAAAAATAGCATTTTCATGTTGCAATCCTTAAAAATAAAATTTAAAAAAATTTTATAACCTAATGACTTAAAATTACATTGTTATATTTAGCTTTATTTAAGAAAGTTAATATTCATTTTTATTAAAAATAAGGTTTAGCAGAAAATTTATCAGTGGGTTTTGTTGATTGTTTTGATAGCTAAAAATATAAGCAAGCACAAGCTCTGTAAAAATTT
Organism: Campylobacteraceae bacterium; assembly: GCA_902387145.1. Taxonomy (GTDB): domain Bacteria; phylum Campylobacterota; class Campylobacteria; order Campylobacterales; family Campylobacteraceae; genus Campylobacter_A. The sequence goes on from CABMKY010000003.1 coordinate 144,673, forward strand.
TAATTTTGGATCTAGTGAAGTAAAAATTTAACTTTACTTCACTAGCTACTATAAAAAGTATGGTAGAGCTTTTATAAACTTAAAAATATAAATTAGTAAACTTTTTGCAGAATTCAAAAATATGCTAAAAGTTACTACTCCACATTGCTAGCTATGTTAAGACTTTATAGAGTTTTATCATTTTAAAATTTTTGTCAAAACGCCTTATTATCAATCTAACAGCTTTGCTTATCGCCTAGCTCGCAAGCCTTTTTTCGCATTTGCTTTGCCTTTTTCGCGTCTTTTTTTACTTGTTCGTATCTGTTTTCGTTGAAATTTCCCTCATACAGCCACGCCGCCCTCTCGCAGCCGCCTACGTAGCCCAGCTTACACGAGCGCTCGTAATACTCCATCATCTCGCCTATATCGCCTCCCGTTCGCTCTATCATCCAGCCCACGTTGTAGCATCCCGGAGCGTATTTTTTGTTGCATAGAGTATTGTTTATCGCAAACGACTGCACCTCGTCACCTAGCTCTTCTTGCATGAAATTTGCTAATGCCAAGCAACCGGGCAAATACTCGTAAAGGACGCAGCTAGCCTTGTAATACGCGCTAATCTTAGTCTCGCGCTCGCTCTTATCCGCGGCTTTTACTAGATTATTTTTATAAAGTTCGCCCAGATAAAAGCAGCCCTCGCCGTCTCCTTTGGCGCAGGCTAGGCTAAATAGCCCCTCCGCAGCGCCGTAGTCTTGCTTTAAGTTAGCAGCTACCATGCCCGCTTGCACGCACTCTTTGGTGGCGTTTATGTCGGGGTTTTTGCATTTTTTGACCTTTTCTAGCGTATCTGCGGCCAGCAATGGCGAAAGGTCCGGCTCGCTAGCGAATAAATTTATCGCCGCAAGTAGCGCAAATAATAAGATTTTCATTTTTATCCTTTAAATTTACCTAACCCCGCGCTTTGGCGATGCAAGCGGTGATGGCATCCATCAAAGCGCCGCGAAATCCGCCTTTTTCAAGAGCGGCAAGTCCCTCTATCGTGGTTCCCGCCGGCGAGCAGACCTCGTCTTTTAGCGCGGCCGGGTGCTTGCCGCTTTGGATCAGACGCGCCGTCCCCTCTATCGCCGCACAGACGGCGTCGTAGCAAAGCCGCCTAGGCAGTCCGCCCCGCACGCCCGCATCGGCCGCAGCCTCGATAAAGGCGCACGCATATGCGGGCAGGCTGCCTGCGATGCCCGTAAATGCGGCAAAACCGGCCTCGTCTATCTCGTAAATTTTGCCTATTTTTGCGATTATTTCGCGCACGGTCTTGCGCGCTTCATCGCTAAAACCCGCGTCAAAGCAAAGAGCCGTAGCCGACGCGCCGATGCAAGCTGCTATATTTGGCATCGCACGAGCGATATAAACGCCATCGCCCGTGATTTGCCTAGCGCGCTTTATGTCAAAATTCGGCGCCAAAAGAAGCAAAATTTTGCCCGCAAGCTCGGGCGCGATCAGGCGCAAGATAGCCTCGTAGCTAGCGGGCTTAGTAGCCAGCACGACCGCGTCCGCTTCGCGCACTAGATCCGTTTCGCTCGCGGCTATTTTTACGCTAAATCTCTGCCGCAAAGCCTCGTTTTTGCTTCTGGCACAGGCTAGGATTTCAAATTTCGTCTTTTTTTCGTATTGGCGCTGGCTTACGTTTTTGCCCGTTTGCGCTAAATTTTCCGCCCCGTGCGCCTTGCTACCGCCGCTGGATTTCCGCTCGTCCTCGGCCGAGCTTCGCCCCGCGTCCGCTTCGTCAGATTGCGCGCGCCAAAGCGCCTCTATCATCGCGCCGCCCATATTTCCGCCGCCGATGAAGCCTATTTTTACGTTTTTCATTTCGCCGCCTTTCTTAGAGTGCCGATTTTGACTGCCTTGCCCGCGATCGCCGCATTCACCGCCGCGCTATCCGCCCAGATCGCGCCCGTGACCTGCCCCGGCGCCAAGGTATAAACGCCGCCCATCTGCGCCTCGTCGCTAGCCTTAAACTCGTTGCCCGCGACCAGCTCATAGACGTCCTTCGTGTCGTTTTCAAATTTGATCGCCGCTTTTAGCGTCGGCTCCATTTTCTGCTTCGCCGCGCCCGCGTACTGCTCAAGCATGTTTTTACTAAGCTTGCCGTAGACGTCGCCGTCTGGGCTTAGATATATCCGCACGACGCGCTTGTCCGAGTTTTTGCCGCCCTTTTCGCCCTTGCCGACGCTCACACTCATCTCGTAGGCGGTTTCTCCCGTCGGAAAATCCTTAAATTTAGCGTCAGGGACGAAAATGCGAACGTTGTCCGTTACCGTCTTCGTTTCGTGCGTCTGCGGCGTTATGCCAGTTAGCACGATCGTGGATTTCACATCCTCGCCTTTATCCGAAGCAAGCGTAGAGATCGGCACGCGCGTAAGCAGTGTCGTCTCGTAGCAGCCGCCAAAAATTAACGCTGCGGCGAAAGCGAAGATAAATTTTAGTTTTTTCATCGGTTTCCTTTAAATTTACGCCGATTCTAGCATAAACTAAGCATTTTTGTATTGATTACATTAAAAGCAAAAATAGAAAAGTAAGTATGGTATTTTAAAGTATAAATAGTTTTAAGATTGATAAATTTTAGATGAGAGAGAATGGCTCTATTTCGTCTTGAACAAAGCCAATTTAAATAAATAATATAAAAAGATATAAGAATTTATTTAAATCTTTTTTGCTGTTTTTAGAGTTTAATTATTAGCCCCTTTACAAAGGGGCTAGATGACAAATTTTAATTAGAGTTTTGCTTTTCTTTTGCGCTCTGTTGGATCTAAATAGCGCTTGCGAACACGGATATTTATAGGCGTAACCTCGACTAGTTCGTCATCTTCTATCCACTCTAGTGCGCGCTCAAGGCTTAGCTTTCTAGGTGGCACAAGCTTGATCGCATCGTCGCTACCGCTAGCACGCACGTTTGTTAGGTTTTTACCCTTGATAGGGTTTACGTCAAGGTCGTTTGGACGGCTATGCTCGCCTATGATCATACCCACATAGACTTTTGCTTGCGGATCAAGGAAAAGCACACCACGATCTTGCAAGTTAAATAGCGAATAAGCAAGCGTTACGCCGTTTTCCATCGAAACTAAAGCGCCGTTTGTTCTGTGCTCGACGGTGCCACTAAGTGGTCTAAACTCCAAAAAGCTGTGGTTCATAACGCCCTCGCCTTTTGTATCAGTCAAAAACTGACTTCTAAAGCCGATAAGTCCGCGCGCTGGGATCTCAAACTCAATCCTTGTTTGGCCATCGCCTGTTGGGTTCATAGAGACCATTTCAGCCTTTCTTTTGCCTAGTTTTTCTATGACTGTGCCTGTCGTATCATCAGGTGCATCGATCACTAAAAGCTCGTATGGCTCGCATTTTACGCCGTTTATCTCTTTTACTATAACCTCAGGTCTGCCAAGTAAAAATTCATACCCCTCCCGGCGCATATTTTCAGCCAAAATAGTAATCTGAAGCTCACCACGGCCACTTACTTTAAATTTGCCCTCGCCGATATTTTCGTATTTCATCGCAATATTTGTCTTCATCTCGTTTGCAAGGCGCTCATCGATCTTATTTGATGTGACGTGCTTGCCCTCAGTGCCTGCTAGTGGGCCATCATTTACAGAAAATACAACGCTAAGTGTTGGCTCTTCGATGTGAAGAGGATCTAGTGGATGAGGATTATTTGGATCAACGACGCTATCGCCAACGTCAAGCGCATCAAATCCAGCAATCGCTACAATATCGCCAGTACCGGCTTCGTTTATATCGGCACGCTCTAAGCCCATAAAGCCGATAAGTTTTGAAATTCTACCAGTTGTCTTTGTACCATCAGCTTTGGCAAGCATAACATTTTGGTTTTTAGCGATCTTACCGTTAAAAATTCTTGCAATACCAATCTTGCCGACATAGTTGTCATAATCAAGAGTAAAAACTTGAAGCTGAAGTGGGTTTTCGTCGCTACCACTTGGAGCTGGTACGTGAGATAAGATAGTCTCAAAAAGTGGTTGCATATCTTTGTTCTCATCACTTAGTTTTAACTTAGCATAGCCATTTTTCGCAGCTGCATACACAACTGGAAATTCTAGTTGCTCATCATTTGCATCAAGTGCTACAAAAAGGTCAAAAATTTCATTTATAACGCGGTCTGGATCGCCTGCTGGCTTATCGATCTTATTTACGACAACGATTGGACGAAGCCCCAAAGAGAGCGCCTTTTTAACGACAAATTTAGTCTGTGGCATAACGCCTTCTTGTGCATCGACAAGTAACAAAACGCCATCAACCATCTTAAGAACGCGCTCAACCTCACCACCAAAGTCAGCGTGGCCCGGAGTATCGATGATGTTGATCTTTGTATCTTTGTAACGAATAGCAGTATTTTTAGAAAGGATCGTGATGCCACGTTCTCTTTCGATGTCGTTGCTATCCATAACACGTTCGCCAACGCTTTGATGTTCGTTAAATGTTCCTGACTGCTTCAAAAGCTCATCAACCATTGTTGTTTTACCGTGGTCGACGTGTGCGATGACGGCTATATTTCGTATCTTTTCCAAAGTTTTCTCCGTTTATTAGTTTGCTATTTTCGCTTCATTAGTTTTAAAATAGGGGCAGATTATAGCCAAATTTTTATAAATTTTAAGCTGATATCAAGAAATTAATTTTTGGAATAGATTTTGCATGCTTGGCATTAAGTTTAAAAATTTGAAAGGTTTAAATGCAAGCTTATACAGCGAAAAACAACGTAGATTTGCTAGCTCCTGCTGGGAATAAAAAGCCCTCTGTTTCTAAAAAATCTCAAAACAACGGCGAATTTTTGTCGATGGTTTTAGATGCAGCTGCGAGTAAGGCAAATAGCGGCCAAAAAATCACTGAAAAAGATGTCAAAGAGATAGTAAAAACGGTTACTACTCAAAAAGAGACACTGCAAAAATCTCAAAGCGAAAGCGCGGCAAAAATTTCAACTGCACTTGAAGAAAATTTAGACGAAAATACAAAAAATGAGCTTTATGAAAATGCAAATTTCATGCAGCTTTTGCAAGTTTTAGAAATTCTAAACGGCAATGAAAAAGTAAGTAAATTTCCAAATTTCAGCGACAAAATAGCAAATTTCTTAAGTGTGCCTGAAAACGTCGAAGAGCTTAGCAATGTTAAAAGCGTTAGCGATCTTATCGACCTTGCTAAGAAATTTGATCTTGGCCTTGAAAATATAGAAATTTCAAACGAAGATGTGCCAAAACTAAATGAGATGTTTAAAAATTTAGGCAAGAAAGAATTTTTCACACCGATAAAGACCGAAGAGAAGCCTTTTTACCTAAAAGAGCTAAAAAATGAAGTCGAGCAAACTATCATCAAAAATGAACCAAAAGAGGTCGTAAAGCTTGATACTTTGTTAAAAGAGGTAGTGGCAAATCCAACTAATGAAACTAAAAATTTAGTCAAAGAAGAGCCTAAAAAGCTAGATGATAGCGAAGTAAAGCTTGATGATGAGATAGTGGATGTTGAGCCAGAGGAGCAGCCTAAAGTAAAGGTAAATTTACACGAGCAAAAGGCGCAAAAAGCTCCAACTCTTGAGTCGCTACTCTTCCCTGAAAGAGAACAGCAAAAAAATGAGAATTTAGAGAGCAAAGAGACATTTAACAGCGATAATAAATCAGAACTAAATCAAATGGTAAAAGATATCGCAAACAGCGCCAAACACCAGCTTCAAACAAAGGCTGAGATAAAAGAGACGCTTAGTAACTTCTCTTCTACACTAAAAGAGCAGGTTCAAAACTACAAAGCTCCAATCACTCGTTTTAACATAACGCTTAATCCTCTAAATTTAGGTGAGGTCGAGATCACAATGGTAAATCGAGGCAACAACTTACATGTAAATTTTAACTCAACCACGGCTACGATGAATCTCTTTTTGCAAAATCAAGCCGAGTTTAAAAATAGCCTTGTAAATATGGGATTTACCGAGCTTGAGATGAATTTCTCAGATCAAAATCAAAGACAAGATAAAAAAGAACAAGCAAAGAATAAATATAGCTCAAATCAAAGCGATGAGAGCGAAAACACTCAAGCGGAACAAAGCTTGCTTGAGCTAGTAATACCAAGATATATTTAGGAGAGATCATGGCTTCAGTTTCAGATATAACTACACAAACAACACAACAAAAAAACGCCGAGAAAAAGGCAAAAGCAAAGCAAGATGCGGCAGCTGGTACAGGAACTAACCCAAATGCACAGCTAGATAAAGATGCATTTATGAAGCTACTTTTAACAGAGCTTCAGTATCAAGACCCAACAAGTCCTATGGATACTGAAAAGATGCTTACGCAAACTAGCCAACTAGCATCACTAGAGATGCAACAAAATACAAACTCAGCTATGAAAGAGCTTGTAAATCAGTTAAAATCAAATGCAAATGCCTACGCTATCTCAGCTCTTGGCAAAATGGTCTCAACTGGTTCAAACTCAGTTTTACTAACAGATGAGCAAAAAACTGTAAATTTTGCACTTTATTTTAAATCAGATCTTGCAAATGGTAAGCTTGAAATTAAAAATGCAAATGGAGAGGTCGTTCGTTCAATCGATATAAAAGATCTAAAATCAGGAGTTCGCAGAATATCTTGGGATGGCAAAGATGATTCTGGAAAACAATTACCAAACGGTGCATATACAGTCTCTGTTAATTACACTGGAAAAGATGGTAATTCATACAAGACTCAAGTAGGTAGCTATCCGGTTGAGGCAGTAAAATTTGTAGATGGCAAAGCTATGATAAAAATCGCAGGCGAATATGTCCCAATGGATAAAATATCTGAATTTTACGAAGGATAAAAGCCATGATGAGAGGTTTTTACAACGGAATTAGTGGCATCAAAACACAAAGCTTTGGCATGGATGTTTGGGCAAATAATATTTCAAATATCAACAACGTAGGTTTTAAAGCTTCAATCCCTGAGTTTAAAAATTTAATCAATCAACATATGGCTTCTGCTGGAAGTGGTCCAACTAACAATCAAGTAGGTCTTGGAGCTACGAAACAAACGACAGCTTTAAAAATGACAAATGGTAGTTTTCAAAATACCGATAATAACTTCGACCTAGCCATAGGCGGTAAAGGCTTTTTTGGTGTCGTTGATAAAAATGGCAAAAACTACTATACAAGAACAGGTAGCTTTGATATAGATGGGGCTGGAAATTTAGTAGATAATAAAGGCAACTTGCTTCTTGGTACGTTAACAAGTTTTACTCCAGTCACTCCAAGTGCTAATGCTCTTAGAAAATATGGTCAAACAAAAGGTACTACTCAAGCATTTACTGCAAAAGAAGAGGATCTAAAACTAGGCGATACTGGCTCACAAAAAGGTATAAATTTACCTCATTTTTTATATATGCCAGCCAAGCAAACAAAAAATATAAATTTAAAAGGTAATCTAGACTCAAGCCTTATAACAGATAAGCAAACAACAGCCATTGATGCGGCAAATTTTAATTATACACTCGATAATACAAACAAAACTATCTCACTAAATGGGCAAATCCCGCTAAGTCAGACAAGATTTGGTGCAAAAGCAGGTGATAGCGTAGTGGTAAAAGTAAAAGACGGTGATGGTAAATTTAGTGAGTTTTCAACCACACTAGAGAGCGATGGCAGCTGGCATATAAACAATAAAAGCCTAAAATTTATGAATTTTGCTAGCTTAGATGTAAAAGCTGAAGTTACATCACTAGTTGAAGTAGCTAATAAAGAAAAACTAAGCTCAGAGATATATAACAGTGATGGTACAAAGAGCTTAGTAACTATAAATTTTACAAAGCAAATCCCTCAAGGTGGCAATCAAACTACCTGGAATGCCACAGCTACGATAACTGATGCTAATGGTGTTGTGCAAAATACAGCTATGGGAACACTTACTTTTGATGGTAGCGGTAGACTTGTTACAAATACATTAACAAGCGTTGGAAACGTAGCTTTAAATTTTCTTGGCGATGGAGATGCAAATGTCTATAATGGCATAACAAGCTCGGCCAATTCAAAAAAAGACTTTGTCATAAAATCAGATGGCTACGCCGAAGGAAATCTCACAAAATATAGCGTCGATGATCGTGGAAATATCATGGCAAATTTTGATAATTCTCGCTCATTTATAGTTGCAAAAATAGCTCTATATCACTTCCAAAATGAGCAAGGCGTATCAAAAGTGGGCGATAATCTCTATGAAGCAACTCCAAATTCAGGTGAAGCATTTTTTTATAAAAATAAAGCTGGTGAGACTATTTATGGCTCACAAATTCTTGCAAATAAACTTGAAATGAGTAACGTCGATCTTGGTCAAGCGCTAAGTGAGGTTATAGTCACGCAAAAGGCTTATGAGGCTAGTGCAAAAAGTATCACAACAAGTGATGAGATGATCCAGACTGCTATTCAGATGAAGAAATAATTTTTATGCTAGTTGATGATTAAAAATTTAAAATGAATGATAATTTTAAGAATAGAGTTTAACTTCGTTTATTAAAAACTCATAAACCCTTTGCTGAACTAAAATTTCTTCCTCACAGCCACTCATCAATCGACGAAGATGTGAAAAATCTATCTTTTTAGCGTATCGGTTGTGATCTTTTAGATCTTTATCTATACATAAAAGAAGCGTGTCAAGTGTGATCCTATCGCTTCTTTTGACCCTTGCGACGTACTCTCTAACGGTTTGGATTAAGAAGTCTTTTCTAGTTTGGTCGTTTTCATAAATTTCACTTACGATATCGTTTAAAACGTAAAAATCATCTTCATCTGGGTCAAATTTAGCTGAAATCATAGCAGCAAAAATTTTTGCACGAAACTCTAAAGACTTGTGGTGATAAATGAAAAAATCCCTAAAAGCCGATAAAAAACGAAGTTTGATCTTTCCTGGCATTGCCCTACTTTTCGTGAAATTTATGTGAGATTATATACTCTTAAAGCTAAATTTTTAAAAATGTAACTATAAAACAAAATTTAAGTATAGTTTCTGTATGATTGCGAAGCTCCTTCTTAGACCTGTGCAATGCTTTTTATGAGCACCGCTTCAGGGTGGGAACACAGCAGAGCACTTGTATTAAGTGTGTGCCGCAGTTATCTGAGAGGGGGTCTTTCTAAACCAAAATGCTCATTAAAATCATCGCAAATTTCTAAAAAATCCACTCCGTCAATCTTAGGTTTTTCACTAAAAAATTTATACATATTATTAAAACCATCAGTTAACTCTTTTGACTTGACGCCATAACTTATAGAAATTCCGGCTTCTATGTAAGCTGAGAGCTTGTCGCAGTATTTTAGCGCTTTGCCGTCGATCGGGTTAAATTTATCCTCATTTACGTTTTCCATCGTCCCTTCGTGGCAGATGATCTTGCGCTCATAAGTTCTATTTTCAAACTCATCTTTTATAAATTTCTCGCCATCTTTTCTGATACCAAGGATGTAGCTAAACTCATCTTTGATCTTTTCAGGCACAAATGGCAAAATCCTCTCATCAATAAGCCTCATCTCATACTCGCTGATGATCTCATTTAGGCCTTTTACACCGTATTTTACAGGGCTTATGATATCTCTTGTGAGACTCTCTGGTAGGTCGTGAAATAGCGCACAAAAGAAGTTATTTTCTAGACGCTTTTTGCAAGCTTTTGCTTTGAGTGAATAAAAATAGCTAAGTATCGCAACTACTAGCATATGTCCTAAGACCGCAGTTTCAGGAATGCGAGGCGTTTGTGCCCAGCGCTTTTGAAACCTTAGTCTACCGCTTAGATCAACTAGGCGAGCTAATTTTTGATTCATAGCGATCTTTCTAACACCAATTAGCTCGTAGTAATCCTCCATCTCCTCCTCAACTTTACCCTTAAGCTCATCAATGTCGCTTAAAAATTGGCTCGTTTGATAGACGATGGAAAATTCCCACCTCGTGGCAAGATAACTGGCTGCTTTTAGGATCAGGCGCTCTTTTTCATGCTTTTTATCATTTTTAAAGTGGTTTTTAAATCTCTCTAAAAATTTGCCATCTTCGATCTCTGAGATCAGCTCCTCTAGGTTGCTTAAGACCCAGCTATTTATCTGCTCTTTTTTTGTCTTTTGTATGTGATGAAAGACATCTGGTCGTATGTCCGTGACTACGACCCTACTTAAAAACTCAAAAATTCCAGCCTCAATGATATAGTTCATATCGGCGTCTTGCTCTTGTTTTGCTATGAAATAAGCGATAATAAATTTATGAGCCTGCTTATCAAGCTCGACTAAATTTGCCATCTTTGGATAGTCGTTCCAACGTGATATAGATGCTGCTTTAAAGATATGTTCTATAAGCTTAGCACTTATCATTATTTATCCTTTTTGACTACTTTTGGCTTCTTATCATCGGCATAGCTTATCTTTCTAAAGCCCTCTTTGTTTGAGCTTCTTCTTGGCTTGTCATCTTTTTGAAATTTATCATCTCTGCCACCTCTGCTGCCACCAGCTCTACTGCTGCCCCTGCTACTGCCACGATCACTCGTACTTCGTCTCTCACGTGGCTTATCACCAAAGCTACTTCTCTCTCTAGTTCTTGGAGTAAATTCTTTCTCTTCAACTGGCTTTTTCACTACTAGATCAGAGCTGATCTCTATAACTGTATGGACATTTCCACGAGGATTAAAGTCGCCAACTATCTTCATAAATTTAGGCTCTAGTTTTTTCTCTAAAACAGAGTAAATTTCATTTATACTATCTTCATGGCTGATGTTGCGGTTCATAAAGCTATTTATATAAAGCTTTATCGCTTTTAGCTCAACAACTAGCTTGTTTGGTATGTACTCAAGATATATCGTAGCAAAATCAGGATAACCAGAGCGAGGGCAAAGGCAACAAAATTCAGGCAGAGTAATCTTTATGACATAGTCCCTTGTTTGCTTATTTTCCCAGACCTCAAGGTCACTCTCTACGTCAAATTCTTTCAAAATTTTCTCGCCATATTTCATCTCTAGCTCTTCGCTCATTTTTTATCCTTTATTTTTTTGCTAATTAGATCAAATTTAAATTTGATCACCTTTTAAATATCTAAGTGTTTAACGTCTTTTGCGTGGTCTTGGATGTAATTTCTCCTTGGCTCGACCTCATCGCCCATAAAGAGATTAAACGTATCAGAAGCGCTTATAGCGTCGTTTATATCGATCTTTAAAAGTCTTCTGTTCTCAGGGTTCATAGTTGTCTCCCAAAGCTGCTCAGGGTTCATCTCACCAAGACCTTTGTAACGCTGGATATATGCACCTTTTTTCGCATTTTTCTCTACTTCATCAAGTACATCTATAACATCGCTATGTAAGTCTAGGCCGCGCTCTTTTATCTTTTGGCTGATATAAAGCGCCTCTTCATAAAGTGGGTTTGTGAATAAATTTTCATTTACAACAAGCTCTTCTAGGCCGCTTTCAGTTTGGACATAAATTCTAATCTCATCTTCGCTAACGTAGTGGTTTAGGATGTTGTGACCCTCAGCTTTTAAAAAGTCTCTTAAAATTTCAAAAATTTCATTGTAGCTTTTTGAGACGATGTCTGGATTTTCTATCATATAGCGGATCGCTGAAAGGACATTAAAGCGTTTTTCAAGCTCTTTTAATACGCTTCTATAAGCTGCAACAATTTTTAAAAAGTCAATCAGGTCAGCACTACCAATACCCTCTATATCAACACCTTCAATGCCAGTTTCGATAAGAAATTCGTTTAATGCCTTTTCATCTTTTAGATAAATTTCTTTCTTACCTTTTTTATAGCGGTAAAGTGGCGGCTGAGCTAGGTAGATGTGGCCGTTTTCTACAACTTTATTTAAAAATCTAAAGAAGAAAGTTAAAAGTAGTGTTTGGATATGGCTACCATCGACATCGGCGTCGGTCATTATGATGATCTTATGATATCTAAGCTTTTCAGCGTCAAATTCATCTCCAATACCGCAGCCTAGCGCTGTTATCATATTTTTTATCTCATCAGACTTTAAAATTTTATCTAGTCTTGCCTTTTCAACGTTTAGAATTTTACCTTTAAGCGGCAATATCGCTTGAAAAACCCTATCACGCCCCTGCTTTGCTGAACCGCCCGCAGAGTCGCCCTCCACTAGATATAGCTCGCTAATTACTGGATCTTTACTCTGACAATCAGCTAGTTTGCCAGGAAGTGTGCCTACACTCATGCTCTCTTTTTTGCGAGTTAGATCCCTAGCTTTTTTAGCGGCTTCTCTACCACGAGCTGCCATTAGAGCTTTATCCATTATCGCTCTTGCTTCGATAGGATTTTCTTCAAAATACTTTGTAAGCACATCAAAAACCATCTTTTGAACGATAGGTTTTACATAGCTTGAGCCTAGTTTACCCTTTGTTTGTCCCTCAAACTGCGGCTCTGGCACTTTTACACTAACAACTGCGATAAGTCCCTCGCGGATATCTTCGCCAGTTATCTTTGTATCTTTTTCACGTGCAGCAGCATTTGCTTGAACGTAGTTTGTGATAACTCTTGTAAGGCCCGCTCTAAATCCAGCCTCGTGAGTACCGCCATCTGGAGTTTTGATGTTATTTACAAAGCTTAGTAAATTTTCAATATAAGTGTCGTTGTAAAGTAGTGCAAAATCAACAAGCACGTCGTCTTCACCACCGCTAAATGATACTGCTTTACTAACAGCATTTGCCTTGTTCATATCAGTTACAAAGCTCTCAAGTCCACCCTCAAAATGAAAGCTCTCACTTCTGCTATTTCTTTGATCTTTAAAATTTATAGTTATCTTTGGGTTTAGATAGGCTAGCTCACGAAATCTTTTTACTAAAATTTCATCATCAAATTCAGTCACTTCAAATATACTATCATCTGGCCAAAACTCGACTTGTGTGCCTGTACGGTTTGTAGTTTTTATGACTTCAAGATCGCTTTGTGGGATACCTTTTGCAAATTCTTGTCTGTGAAGTTTGCCATCACGTTTGATATTTACGACTAGCTTTTTAGAAAGGGCATTTACAACAGATACACCAACGCCGTGAAGACCGCCTGAGACCTTATAAGTGTCCTTGTCAAATTTACCACCAGCGTGAAGCACAGTTAAAACAACAGTCGCAGCTGAAATTTTCTCAGTTGGGTGCATATCTACTGGGATACCACGGCCATTATCGCTGATGATCGCTGAGCCCTCGCGTGTAAGCTCAACATCGATCGTATCGCAATATCCTGCCATCGCTTCGTCGATAGAGTTATCAACTACTTCATAGATCATATGGTGAAGACCGCTTATGTTAGTATCACCTATATACATGCCTGGGCGCTTCCTGACCGCCTCAAGACCTTTTAGTACTTTAATATTTTCTGCGCCGTAATTATTTTCCATAATCTTGCCTTATCTTATAAATTTATCGGCATTATTACTGTTGTTAATTCTTTTGAATTTACAACAAATGCTAGTGAGCTTTCATTAAATCCAAGCTCAAAATTTTCATCCTCTATGCTACTTAAAAAGTCAAGTAGATATCTATTTTTTATACCTATGAAAAATTCATCTCCAAGCTCTAAACCAGTTTGATAATCTATCGTAGTTTTTGCTTCAGAGTTATCTTCTATAACACTTTCAAATGTTATATTGTCTTTTGCAAAGGATATTTTCATTGTATCACTTAGCATTGAGATAGTTTTTATACCCTCTATCATCTTATCTCTACTTAGTTGAAGTCTTTTTCTGACCTCTTTTGGTATGACACGCTCGTAATCTGGGAATTTGCCATTTATGAGTTTTGTGAAAAATTCAAAATTTTGGCTTTGAGCGATTAAGATATTTTCATCATAGTAAATTTCTATCTTGTCAAAAAATAGTTTTTGTATTTCATTGATAGCTTTTTTAGGGATTATAAGTGAAAATTCTTTTTCAGTTGGTGTTTGAAATTTAAATACACTAAGTCTTCTTGTATCAGTGCCAACGATATTTATAAAGTCTTGTTTAATATCAAGGAAAGCACCATTTAGTTCAAATTTTGGATTATTACTATCAATACTTGGTAAAATTTTCTTTAAACTTCTTCCTAACATAACAGCATCAACATCAAATTTTGATTTACCCTCAATCGTTGGAAATTCTGGAAAATCTTCAAATTTATACATTGGAAGTTTGTATTTTGAGTTTTTTTGTTTTATATAAAGATAGTTATTTACAGTTTCTAACATCACTTCTTCGTCTTTTAGACTTTTTATAATGTCAAGTAGTTTTTTACCATTTGCAGTTGCATAGCCTTGATCAACTATTTTTACATTACTTAGCTTATACGCTAGTCCTATCTCATGATCAGTTGCTTTTATATTTAAAACTCCATCTCTTGCTGAGATATAAATGTGAGAAGTTATAGCACTAAGATCTCTTTTTTCAAGATATGGGTTTGTATTTGTTACTATGCTTTCAAGCATATTTTTGTTTATTAAAACTTTCATTAAAAAATTCCTTCTATTTTTAAATTTAATTTTTTTGTTTTAGTAGGTGATGTTAAAAAGTGAAAAGTGCTTTTCAACACCGAAATACAGCTATTTGAAATGTGAAAAATTATATTTTCTTTTTCACATTTATTCACAAATTTCATATTGTATTTTATCCTTTTGTCAAAATTTTGTTTTTTAATTCAGTAACTTTTAGACTAAAAATTTCATTAGTTTGTATTAGCTCATTTATCTTTTTAATATTATGGCTAACTGCACTGTGATCTTTCATACCAAAATAGTTTGCAATTTGTGGCATTGAGTTTGTTGTAAGCATCTTTGCAAGATATATGATGATTCGTCTTGCTTCTACGATATTTGTAACTCTTGATTTGCTTTTTATATCACTTTGTTTGATATTTAGTTCTTTACTAACTATTTCAACGATAGTATCGAAATTTATATTTTCACGTTTTTCTTTGATCAAATCTTTTAATATACTTTTTGCAAGATCAAGTGTGATCTCTTCTTTCATAAGAGTTTTAAATACGTTTAAATTTATGATAGCTCCCTCGATCTCACGGATATTATCTCCCATATTTGTAGCTATGTAGTTTATGACCTCTTTATTTAGATCGATTTTATCAAACTCGCATTTTTTGATGATGATGGCTATCTTTGTATCAAGTTCAGGCGGCGTAATATCAGCCATAAAAGCCTTATCAAATCTTGAAATCATCCTATCTTCAAAGCCTTTTAGTGTCTTTGGAGGTCGATCTGAAGTCATAACTATTTGACCATTTTTTGCTAAAAGTTCATTATATGTGTTGAAAAATTCCTCTTGGATTTTATCAGTTTTACCAAGAAACTGCACGTCGTCTATTAGTAAAACATCGCAGTTTCTATATTTTTCACGAAATTTTGGCATTGAGTGATTATTTATGTGACTGGTAAAATCTATCATAAATTGTTCGCTAGTTACGCAAATAACGGTTTTTCCTTTATTTAGGCAGTGATTTCCGACTGACTGGAGTAAGTGAGTCTTGCCAAGTCCTGTAGTGCCATATATAAAAAGTGGATTATAAAGTACGCCAGGTTTTTCAGCGGCTGCTTTTGCACTTAAAAATGCGTATTGATTTGAAGCTCCACAGACAAAATTTTCAAATGTGTAGCTTGGATTTAAAATGCTACTTTGTGTTTTTATTTGCTTAACATTTATTTGATTTTGTTTTGATATCTTGCTACTTTTAGTAGATGAAATTTCTATATTTGGTTTTATGCCTGTTCTAACTTCATATAGATGAGCGATTTTATCAGCATATCTTGTATTTATAAATTTAGCCATCAACTCATTTGGTGCAGTAAATACGATAATATGATCGTCTGAAGCCTTTTCGTTAAATTTTAATTGCTTGATATAACTTTGGTATTCTTCAGGTGAAATTTGTGTTGAAAGATTTTCTAAAATTTCGTCTGCTATCAAATTTTTATGCCTTAAATTTCGAGAATTTTTATAGTGATACTATCTTAATTTTAATAAAACCTTTGTTAAACTCCGACAAACTTTTTCACATCGTGAAAAAGTCGTGAAAAAGTATTGAAAAGATAGTGATGAAAATTTTAGGAATCGACCCAGGTACGAAGAATTGTGGTTATGCAATACTTGAAAAAAATAAATTGAAAACTACTCTTCTTGAAGCAGGACTCATAAAAATAAAACCAAACACACTTCAATATCAGATTACCGAGCTTTGTGAAGGGCTTGATCTCATCTTTAAAAACCATAAATTTGACGAAGTTGCGATCGAAGATATATTTTTTGCTTACAATCCAAAAACGGTTTTAAAGCTTGCTCAGTTTCGCGGAGCACTTAGCCTTAAAATTTTACAGCTTCATGGGGATTTTGCTGAATACACACCACTTCAGGTAAAAAAAACTGTCACTGGCAAGGCTAAAGCTGACAAAGAGCAAGTCGCATTTATGGTGAAGAAAATTTTAGGTATAAACAAAGAGATAAAACCACTTGATATCACTGATGCGATCGCGATCGCGCTAACTCACGCAAATAATTTAAGAATAAGCTAAATTTTGATAGGAAAAAGATGGCAATAGTAAAAGCATTATTAATTGGCGAGGTAAAAAATTATGGCTCGCAAAGTGCGACTGATAAGCTAAATACACCTTGGAGCTCAGCTATTTTTAAAGTAGCTCAAAATGGTGAAATTTTTGCAAATGAGCTTGGCTTTGAGGGTGATAGCGTCGCTGATACGAAGCACCATGGAGGCCCAGAAAAAGCTATATTTGCAAATTCGTTTGCAAACTACGCTAAATGGGAGAAATTTTTAGGATTTAAAAATATGGCTTACGGAGCTATGGGTGAGAATTTATGCATTGATGGGCTTGACGAGAGCAATGTCTGCGTGGGCGATATCCATAAGGTCGGCTCACTAGTCCTTCAAGTATCGCAGCCAAGAAAGCCTTGTTTTAAGCTCTCAAAAAGATGGGGCAATGAAAATATGGCTACTCATATCTTTGAAACTGGCCTTACTGGCTGGTATTACCGCGTCATAACACCAGGATCGTGTAAGGCAGGTGATATCATAGAGATAGTCAAAAAGGATGAAGTTAGCATGAGCATTTTGGAAGTAAATATGCTCTTTTTCGCACCAAATGAAAATTTAAATTTACTAGAGAAATTTAACTCTCTTACTACTCTTCCAAAAAGTTGGTATAGTGACATGGAAAGACGTATTCAAGGTATTTATAGTACGGAATATATGAGAAATTTATAATAGTAAGTAAAATTTTTATTATTTTAATACCCACAAACATTCAAATATTACAAGGCTTATGTAAAATTTTGCATGAGCCTTTAAATTTTAAACATTTTTTACGCTAGAATTACCAAAAATTTAAAGGAGAAGATATGCCACTACTTGATAGTTTTTGTGTAGATCACGTAAAAATGCAAGCCCCAGGAGTAAGACTAGCAAAAAGTATGAAAACACCAAAGGGCGATGATATAAGTGTTTTTGACTTGAGATTTTGCAAGCCAAATGAAGAAATTTTGCCAGAAAAAGGTACCCATACATTAGAGCATTTGTTTGCTGGCTTTATGAGAAATCACCTAAATGGCAACGGCGTAGAGATCATCGACATCTCTCCGATGGGCTGTAGGACTGGCTTTTATATGAGTTTGATCGGCACACCTAGCGAAGAAGCCGTAAAAAAGGCATGGCTTGCTTCGATGAAAGATATCTTAGAAGTCAAAGATCAAGATAAGATCCCAGAGCTAAATAAATTTCAATGTGGCACCTACAAGATGCACTCACTTGATGAAGCACACGCCATAGCAAAGAAAATTCTAGATCAGGGTCTAGTCATCATAAATAACGAAGAGATCAAGCTTGACGTTGATGCTATGGGATTAAAAAAGCACTGATTTGAAGCCAGCTAAACAAGAAAATCAAGCCTATCTAAAAGAGCAAATTTTAACCTATCTTGGTAACAAACGCTCTCTTTTAGGCTTTATAGATTTAGGCGTAAAATACGCAAAAGATGAACTTAAAAAAGATAAGCTTAGCTGCTGTGATCTCTTTAGTGGAAGTGGCGTGGTGGCTAGATTTTTAAAGCAAAATAGCGAATTTCTAGTCGCAAACGACTTGGAACTTTACAGCTTCATCACAAACTCATGCTACCTACAAAACGCCACAAATGAGCTAATAGATGAGATAAATTTCTGGCAAAAAAGACTTGAAAAAGAGATAGAAGATAATCTTTCTGAAGGCTTTATAACAAAACTTTATGCCCCACAAGATGATAAAAATATTATCGAAGGTGAGAGAGTCTTTTATACTAGGAAAAATGCTATGTTCATCGACACTGCAAGAAGGCTCATAGATGAGATCTTGCCGGCTGAAATGAGAAAATTTTTCATAGCTCCACTACTTTATAATGCAAGTGTACATGCAAATACAAGTGGAATTTTTAAAGGTTTTCATAAAAATAAAGATGGCATCGGTCAGTTTGGAGGACAAGGGCAAAACGCCATCTCAAGGATCACTTCTGATATAAATTTAACTAAGCCAATTTTCTCAAATTTTAACGTGTCATTTGAGGTCTATCAAAAGGACGCAAATTTGCTAGCAAAAGAGCTTGATGGGCTTGATCTAGTCTATCTTGATCCACCTTATAACCAGCATCCATACGGCTCAAACTACTTCATGCTAAATCTCATCGCAAGTTATGAAGAGCCAAGTAAAATTTCAAAAGTTTCAGGCATAGCAAAGGATTGGAATAGATCAGTCTTTAATAAAAAATCGTCAGCAAGCGAGGCATTTTTCGAGTTGATAGCAAATTTAAAGGCGAAATTTGTACTCATTTCATTTAACTCAGAGGGCTTTATCAATCAAGATGAATTTGATAAAAATTTAAAGCAGATGGGTAAGGTTCATCTGCTTCGTCAAAAATACAATGCCTACCGTGGCAGCAGAAATTTAAAAGCTAGAAACATCCACGTAGACGAGCTTCTTTACGTTTTGAAAAAGTAAATATACTAATTTTCGTAAAAATTTTTAAAAATTTATATATTTATACTTATAAGTTATAAAAGTTTATTTATAAATATACAATGAAATAATATACTACTTAAATATTTTTTAAGCTTCTAATCAAACAACTATCAAACAAATATATTTTTAAAAACATCGTATTTGTAGTACTTCTAATATAAAATTTATAAATTTTTAAGCTTTTAATCAAACAACCATCAAGCAAATTTATTTTGCCCAAATAGGCACATACATTCTAGCTTTTGTTCCTACATTTTCATCATATATGGCTATTTTATTAGATTCAATAGTAAGATTTATAATTTTTGATGCCATTGAGCTATTTTTAGCATCTATGCCAAATCTATCCCTCAAAGTAGTATTTGTCATGTATTCATTTTGAATATATTTTAGACAGCAGTGTAGATAACATGCTCTGATTTTATCCTCTTTATGCATGTCTTTTAACTCTTTGTGAGCAAATAGTGTGACTTTTGTATATCCATTTATAGTTTCAAAAGAGGGCGCAGGAAGCTGATAAAACTCTGTTGAATAGACTACTTTATCTATCCCGCTACCTCTTTCCTCACATATATTTATACGCCTCATGAATGAAGCTAATCGCTCATTTCTTGATTTTGGCGGATTGTCCAAGAATCTATCGGTACTTATAAGTGGTTCTCCTGGATTTGTAATTTCAATTCTATTATCGTAAATTTCTATCATTACAGAGTTGCCAGTCTGAGAGAAATCTTGATGTATTAATGCATTTGCTACAAGTTCTCTTATGCAAAGTTCTGGATACATTTTTACATTTTCTCTAAATGCTTTTCCTATAACTTCGTTTTGTGGCAATATATCATTTATGTAATCTATTAATCCTGCAAAACCAACTGCAAAACCTTTCTTACCTTCTACTTCTTTTAGTGTTTTTATTTTTGAACTTCCTCTATACTGTACTACTCTTATGGCTTTTCTTTTAAGGTTTTCGAAATTACTTAAATCTTTTGCGAATAGAATGGCTCCCAAATTTGTGATAGCATAATTATTATTATCTAGTTTAATTATCATATTATCTTTAACTAGATAATCCAATATAGTATCTCTATTTTCTGGTAAAGGAATATCTAAGAGTTCAAAATATTTTGTAAATTCTAGTAAATTTAAAATATCGGTTACACTTATATTATCCGCCGATATTTGCTTTTCAAAAGGAATTTTATCAAATGTTCTCCAAAGCTCCCGTTCCTTTTCTGGGACATCTCTTAATTTTTTATTATTTTCTCCAAATCTTATATACTCTTTGCCATCAAAAGACACAGGACGCTTATCAGCAGAAACTATTTCTAATAAAACTACATTTTTATCTTCGATAGAAATTTCGTAAAATCTATAATCTATTTTTGGTTCTAGTAGCCTCAAAAGCCAGTTATCTAGATTTTCATTACCTCTTTTCTCTATTAATGGCTTAAAAGTGGTCCCTATAATTTCGTGAGTTTTGTCATCTATACCCCATATTACATATGCGTTGGGTTTATTATTTAAAGCGGCTGAATTTGATAGAGCACTAATGTATTGTCCTATTAAATTTGGATCTTTATTATCTTGCTTAAATTCAAGCCATTCAGTCTCATTAGGTAATTTTATAAATTCTAGAACTAAAGATTTTATATATTCATTATCTCTAGTAAGCATTTCTACTCCTTTTCTGGCAAGCACTTCTCAAAGATAAATTTATGCTCTTCAGGTAAGACATCGTAGATGGCATTTGCTAAATTTCTGATCTCCCAAAGGGCTGATTTTGAGCTACGAAGTGAGATAAAATTTTGCAAGCTTCTAGCGTTTATGCTCCATGTAAGCTCTGTTTTGTAGCACTCTGGCAGGCAGTATTTGACGATGTCAAGGCTTTTTGTGGTTGAGGCTAGTATTTCACGTAAATTTTCAAGTGCTTTTATGCTTGCGTTATCGACTAGCTCGTCATTTGTTAGTACGATAAATTTAGCCGCACGCTCAAACTGCCCTACTTCAAATTTCTCCTCTTTTTTTAGCTCTTTTAGTGTGTAGCGAGTTGATTTAACGCTTAGACTTGCCAAGCGGTGACGAGCTAGCTCTTGAAGTAGTGCACGAGAGATACCTTGAATGTAGAAGTTGTAGTAAAGATGTTCCAACGTTGATGCGTGTTTAAATTTATTGCCTACTCTATCTATTAGCTCAACATCTTTTTCGCCACCGTTGTCGCCTTTTTCAAAGCTTTGCCAGCATGTGCGGATCGCGTGAGAGCAGATATTTAGTGGAGTGTGATTTAGTAGTGTTACTTGCATTTTTTCTCTTTTGTAAAATTTTTTAACATTTTACAAAAAGAAGGCTGATTTTATTTGTAAATTTAAAGCATAAATTTCAAAGGGAGACAAATGCTCCCTTTTGTAAAAGTCTTAGTTATTATTGTTTTAGTTGAAGAAGTGTATTTAGCATCTCATCACTTGTTGTGATCGTTTTTGAGTTTGCTTGGAAACCTCTTTGGATAACAATAAGATCTGTTAGCGCACGGCTTAGATCGACGTTACTAGCTTCAAGTTTTGAAGCTGCGATCGTTCCCTTATCGCCTGTACCAGCTGCACCGATAACTGCTTCGCCTGAGTTTGCGGTTTGTGAAAATACATTTCCACCCTCACTTTGAAGACCTTCGTTATTTGTAAAGGTAGCAAGTGCTACTTTAGCTAGGCCAAAGCTTTGGCCATTTGAAAATGAGCCTATTATCGTTCCAGTCTCATCTATTTTTATGCCGTTTAATGTGCCGCCTGTGTAGCCATCTTGTGAGATTGACTCAGTTGATGAGTCTTTATCAAAGCTTGTTAAGCCGTTAAAGTCAGTTCCAAGACCAAAATTTAAGCTAATGTTTTGGCCACTTTGTGAGCCGTTGTTAGCTGAAAATGTTATCGTTGCTGGATGGAAACTTGCAAGTGAGCCATTTGCGTTAAATCTAGCTGTTCCAGTTATAACGTTATCTGGACCCTGACCTGAATAGTTTATCTTAGCTGGCTCTGGTACTTGGATGATCATGCTCCACTCAGTTCCACCATCTGTTGTGGTACCAGTTTTTGCCCATTTGATACTAACTGTGTGTTTTGATCCAAGTGAGTCAAAAATTTCTGCCGTTGAGCCATGGCTTGACATCATCATCTTTCCACTTGCTCTTAGAGCTTGGCCTGGGCTTAGTGCGCCATCAAGTGCTTTCATAATAGTTGTAAGTCTAACGTTTTCATTTACTGCTGAATTATTTGTACCTTGAGCTGGCTTTGTAAGACCAGTTGTTGTCATATAAAGTGCATGATCTGCTACTTCATTTGATGGATTTTCTAGTTGAAATTGACCTAGTTTATTTACAGTGATCTTTGTACCATCATTTAAATCATCAGCAAGTTTTTTAAGTGCTGCGATACCAGCTGCGTGCTTGTCATCTGGAGTACCAGTTGCAGCGTTATAAGCATTATTATAAGCTGTTTGGCATGTTGTATCAGCTATAGCTGCTCCACCAGTACCCGGAGTTGTATTATGAGCTTCTGTTGCTTTTTTTATAGCATTAGGTACAGCTGAGTTTACTCTTATTTGACCGTCGCCATTGTAGTCAACGTAACTCCTTGCATCTTTTTGCATAGCAGCACGAAGATCTTCTGTTGTAGTTACTTGCCTTTCTTTCGCATCATTGTATTCGTGAACTGCTGTTGTTTGCGAGCTCGTATAGACATATTGATAAGCTGTAATAATATCTCGATTTTTTAAACCGCCATTTGCCACTCCCATTGCTGTCGTTGCTGCTACTAATTCATCACCAGTATTGACAGTTAAGTGAATATTTTTTGTCTCTTTTGTAGTACCTGAGTTATTTCTATTTATAAGTGTTAGTTTATTACCTTCTGAAATTTCAGCTCTAACGCCAGTTTTATTATACTGAGCGTTGATAGCAGCTGCAACATCGCTTATGTTTGTTACATCTCCGGTTATATTTACACCATTTAATGTTATATTTAATTTTTTTGTAGTTCCATTATTAGTAAGTGAACCAACATTATTTGGTGATTTACTTCCTATTTCAAATTTTTCAGTTTTAGCATTTGCATAGCTCACCCAGATACCTTGTCCATCTCTTAGGGCAAGACCATTTCCAAGCTCATCAAATGTAACACCAAGATCGACGCCACGCTCTGTTAAGCTTTGTTCTTTTCTTGAGTTTGTATAAAACTGATCATTATTTACATCATTCTCGTTATGGACTTCATTTGGATCTAAAATCCCGTCATTATTATAGTCACGTCCACCAGCAACTGAGTCTAGTGAATAAATAGGCGTACTTCTTTGTCCTATGGTATTGCCTGAGTCAAGGTTGCCTTTTATCTTTACTTCTGTTGTGGCTCTTGCTGGAGTAGTAAGACCCTCTTTGATCACGATATTTTTTATCGGTCCAGTTGAGTCGATAGTGCCAGTCTCTTCATCTCTTGTCCAGCCTTGAACGATATAACCACTATTGTTTACAAAATTTCCAGCTTTATCACGGACAAAGTCACCATTTCTTGTATAGTATCTTGTTGTTCCACCATCTGGAGATACGACAAAGAAGCCATTTCCTTGAAGTGCAAGGTCTGTTTGCTTATCAGTAGATGTTAGTGTGCCTTGTGAGAAAATTCTTGTAGTTGAGTTTATAGTCGTTCCTAGACCTATTTGCATAGCATTTTGACCGCCTAGCTGACCTTGTGGAGCAGTAGCGACTCTTGGAGTTTGGCTTAGTATATCAGCAAAATTTGCACGGTTGTATTTATAACCATAAGTATTGACGTTTGCGATATTGTTGCCTTCTACGTCCATGGCTATCTGGTGGGCTTGTAGGCCTGAAACACCAGACCAAAGTGATCTCATCATTGACTTATCCTTTTTGCGTTTTAAATTTTTATATTTTTCAAAAGCAAAAGATGTTCCAAAATTTATATTGATAAAGAGTAGAAGAAATAAAAAGAAATTTGGCGTAATTAACGCCAAATTTTATCCAAGTATCATAGCTCCAACGATGCCACCGATGATGAGTGGTATGTTAAAAAATATAAATGTAGGTACACAAGTATCATATATGTGGTTGTGTTCACCATCAGCGTTTAGACCGCTTGTCGGCCCAAGTGTGCTATCGCTTGCAGGACTTCCAGCATCTCCTAGAGCTGCAGCTATGCCAACTAACAAGATAATGGCTGGTACGCCAAAACCAAGGCTAACGCATAGTGGCACGTAGATAGAAGCTAAAATAGGGATCGTACCAAAGCTAGTGCCTATACCCATTGTTACAAGTAGACCAATAAGAAGCATCAAAAATGCTCCGCCTATCTTGCCGCCAGATACTAAGCTAGCGTATTTTACAAGCTCGTCTATGCCACCACTCTCTCTTAAGATAGTGCCATAACCTGCAGCAACTAGCATGATAAATGCGATAAATCCCATCATAGCAAGGCCATTGTCCATGATCTTATCTACTTTTTTGTATTCTATTCCGCCAAAAACGACCATAACCAAAAGTCCAAGTAGTGCACCAAGAGGTAGCAGCTCAGTATAAATTTGCACACCAAAAGCCACAACTGCACCAGCTAAAACCGCCCACTCTTTTTTAGTCATCTCAAGGCTTTTTGCGCGCTCGATCTCATCAAGCTCTTCTTTTTCAAATTTTGAAGTTTTATAAGCTCTTTTTTTGCCATAAAAAAGTATAGCAAGGATAAGTCCAATAAGCATCGAAGCACCACCTATCCACATAACAGAAGAGATATCAGAAATAGATGTGGTTATGCCGTTATTTGCTAGCTCTTTTTTTAAGATATTGTGAAAAAGCAGACCAAAGCCAACACTAAGGCTTACATAAGGTGCTTGAAGACCAAATGTCAAAGCACAAGCCACTGCACGTCTATCTATCCCCATTTTGTTCATAATAGCAAGAAGTGGCGGGATCAAAATAGGTATAAAAGCTATGTGAACTGGGATTAAATTTTGAGATAAGCACGCTATAAATGCGATGGTTAGTGTAAAAATCACTTTATTTGAGCTAAGGAATTTACTCAAAGCATTTATCAAGATAGCAGTTAAATTTGTATTTGCGATGGCGGCTGCTAAAGCACCAAGTAAAATATAACTAAGCGATGTTTCAAGATTGCCTTGCATACCGCTTATGAGGCTTTGTGTAGTCTCTTTTAGGGCCGTAAAGAGGCTATCTATCCCACCTGCAATGCCACTTTCAAATCCACTAAATCCATGCTTATACATTACTCCCGCAACAAGAGCAGAGATAAGGATAGAAAGCAAAATGTTAAAACGCAATAGACAAAGTATTGTCATTACCAAAATGCTAAAAACAACAGGGTTAAATATAAGCATGAGCGTCCTTTTTGTGAGTGTTGAGAGATTATACAAATGTGTGGCTTATTAAATTTTAAAAAGAGTGGCTTAAGTGGGCTTGTGTTAAGATTTTGAGTAAATTTTAAAAGGAAAAAACGATGGATTTAGAGAAAATTTATAAAGAGGCTGGGGCATATTTAGAGGGACATTTTTTACTAAGTAGTGGCAATCACTCGCAGTTTTATCTACAAAGTGCAAAGGTGCTTGAAGATCCAGCTTTGGCTGGAAAGCTAGCTGACGAGCTTGCCCGTGTGATAGAGAAATTTGGCATTAAATTTGATAGCGTTTGCTCGCCTGCACTTGGAGGAATTTTAGCTGGCTATGAGCTAGCTCGCGCAGCAAAGAAGCGATTTATATTTACAGAGCGAGTTGAAAAGGTAATGAGTCTTAGGCGCGGATTTGAGGTAAAAAAAGGTGAGAAATTTATCGTTTGTGAGGACATCATCACGACTGGCGGCTCGGCACTTGAAGCAGCACGTGTGATAGAGAGCCTTGGCGGCGAGGTAGTTGGCTTTGCAGCACTTGCAAACCGTGGCTTTTGTAAGGTTGAAAATTTAGACAATGAAGCTAAGCCAAATGCAAAACTACCAAGCGATAAGCCGTTTTTTGCTTTAGGAAATTTTGAGTTTGAAATTTATGAGCCTGAGCATTGCCCACTTTGTAAAAATGGAAGCAAAGCGATCAAACCTGGAAGCAGAGGCAACTAAAATTTATACTATAAATATAGCTATCTTTCTTTTTAAAATTGATCGATAGCTAAAATTTTTAGAAAAATCCAAAAATAGTTCTCATAGAAAATTTTAATCAAGACTTCAAATCACTTCAACAAAAATTTATAGTTTAGTTTTTAAAAGTAATCTGTTTTTTATATTGGTATGAATTATTTTTTAGATAATCTTATTTTTAAGCTACCAAGTGATAATATCTGCTCAAAAAGCGAGATGAAGCTATGCAAGAATATGATATTTTAGACGTTTTATCAAATAAAAAGGTCCTTTGCCTTGAAGATGAAGAGGCAATTTTAAAAAATATTTGTGCTTCTTTGGAACTATTTTTTGCCGAAGTAAATGGCGTAACAGATGGCTATGATGCACTTGAGCTAGCGATGAGCGATGCTTATGATGTTTTGGTACTTGATATAAGCGTGCCAAACATCGATGGTCTAGAGATCGCTAAAAAAGTAAGAACTATAAATCAAAAAATTCCTATCGTGATCTTATCAAGCCATGTCGAGCAAGAGTATTTGTGGAGAGCAGTTGAGCTAAAGATCACAAGGTATCTTGCAAAGCCATATGATAAAAAGTCATTTATAAAAGCCCTAGAAGACGTTGCTTTAGAGCTTGTTGGACGCAAGCCGACTCTTAGGCTAAATGATGAATTAGAATACGATTTTGGTAAAAAAGTACTTTATATAAATGGTGAAATTTCTCATCTAAGTAAGAGTGAAAGTAGGCTTTTGGAGTATTTTTTAAATAACAAAAATCAAACTATAACTTATGAACAAATTTTTGATTATATTTGGGAGTATGAACAGCCAAGTAAAGAGGCGATAAAGACGATCGTAAAAGAGCTTAGAAGGAAGCTTGGCAAAGATGTGATTAAAAATTTATATGGTGTAGGTTATCTTTGTGAAATATAAATTTCAGCTAATCGTTAGTGTTTTTATCTTTGTTTATCTCTTAATATCCGCACTTGTTTTAAATTTTTATAATAATCTTGCAATGAAAGATGCCAAAAAAGAGGCGTATTATGTGCTTGAGAGTATAAATTCTGTAAGAGAATACATTGCAGGTGTTCAGCGTCCGCTAATAGAGCAGCTAAAGCATGATGGCATTATAAAAGAGGATTTTTTTGACGAGAGATTGCTCTCATCTTCATATATAAGCCGTGAAATTTATAATATCCAAAAGAAAAAATACAATCTTGACTTTGACTACAAACTAGTCGCCATGGCACCTTTAAATAAAGCTCATGAGCCAAATGAATTTGAAGCGCAGGTGCTAAGAGGCTTTAAAGAGAATAAATTTAGTGAGTTTTCAAAGATTATAAAAGATGAAAACGGCTCACAATTTTTTGTAGGACTTCCTATAAAAAGTCAAAATACATCTTGCTTAGCCTGTCACAATAGCGAAAGTGCTCCAAAACAGATGTTGGATCGTTATGAAATTTCAAATGGAAAAATTTCTGAAGCAAGTGAGATGATGGCAATGCTATCTTTTAAAATCCCACTACGTGCCATTTTTTCTTACCATTTAAAAGAGGTTGTCATCATAATGAGCGCGATAGCCTTTGTATTTGGGATATTTTTGCTACTTGTTTATAAGATGCATAGGCGCGGAGAAGAGAGCAAAAGACAGACTGAACAGCTAATGATACATCAAAGCCGCCTAGCCTCAATGGGCGAGATGATAGGCAATATCTCACATCAGTGGAAGCAGCCTTTAGCTCAAATCAGCTCAGCTTTAATAAATTTAGAACTCTATCAGGAGCGAAAAAAGCTTGATGAAGCAAAAATTTATGAGTTTATAGAAGAGACTAGCAAACAGATAAATTTTATGTCTGGAACGGTTGATGATTTTAAAAACTTTTTTAAACCAAATACTTTAAAAAGGGAGTTTAGCGTAGAGGAAGTAGTAAATCAGACTATAAAAATTCTAAATGCCTCACTTAAGAAATATCAAATAGAAATAGAAATTGATATAAGAGAAAATTTTACGATTTTTGCAAATTTTAATGAAATAATCCAAATTTTAATAAATATTATAAACAACGCAAAAGATGCATTTAAACAAAGCTATGTAAAACCAAGAGTAATAAAAATTTATACTTTCATAAAAGATAATCGTAAAAATTTATGCGTGCAAAATAATGCAGGAGCGATAAAAAATTCATTTTTAAAGGTTATCTTTGAGCCACACTTTAGTACAAAAGAGTCTGGCAGTGGGCTTGGTCTATATATGAGCCGGCTAATCGCTAGCAAAAATAACGCTCTAATCTTTGCTAGAAATGTAGATGAAAATAGTATTACATTTACAATTAGTTTCGAAAATTTATAATTTATTAAAATTCCCCCTTTTCTACCCTTTTTTGGTGTTAGTATTATCAGTATGAAATCATTTTGATTTTAGGATAAAAATTTAAAGGAGGGCACATGAGAAATCTACAAAAAGCCTTAGCTGGTTTGCTCATGGGTGTTAGCATCTTCGCTTCACAAGCCTGTTGCGAAGAGCATAATATGCAGATGTCCGATAAAGCACGTGATGTTATCGCAAATCCTAAAGGCACGCTGCAAAGTAGAGGTGTTATCTCCTTGCAAGACTACGTTGTAGAAGAGCAAGAGATGTATAACTGGTTATTTAAAAACCACCCTATTTTTACAAAGTATGGTGGTAAAACCGTCGGTAAAATGGTCGTTCACGATCGTGGCTTAGAGTGGCTTGCCGAGGGACATGGCTTTGATATGTCAAAGCTTAGTAAAAGAGATGGCGGTAAGGGCTATAGCTCTATGATGTATAGAATTCCAGCCACTTCATCACTTCAGTTTCCTAACAAATTTGTAGGACCAGAAAAGTGCGGTGAGTGTCACCCAGCTCAGTATGAAGTGTGGAGCAGATCTCGCCACGCAACTACTATGCGTTTCCCTGGTGAGCACCCAGAGGTTAATAACAACCTAACTGAGCCAGTATTTGACAAAGATACTGCTTCTATCCTTCCAAAAGGTATTACTCCAGATGTTATCTACGCAACCGTTGGTCACTTAAGAACCAAAATGGGCTACGTTGATGCGTGGCTACTTCGTGGTACTTACTACGTTGAGGGCGGTTTGCTAAGAGATGGTACAGGTCAGATCGTAGCTGGTGGTAACCAATGGCAAAGAACATGGGCGTTAAATTTAGACGACGCAACTGTTAAGAAAATCAAAGAGCTTGTCCCAGAATTTCCTGGCACTCTTGAAGAGTACGGCGACAATGGCGGATATGTCAGAGGTCTAGCTTCATACGCTGCAAAACACAAAAAGTCAATGTTCTTCCAAGCAAACTCATCATATTGTGAAGTTTGTCACCCAGTTAAATTTGATTTCAAATCAAAAGCAGAATTTTACGCAGCACTTGGTAATGCCAAAGAGCTTCAAAAACACACTATCTCAAAAGGCGTAAGCTGTGAGGAGTGCCACGGAGCTGGCGGTCACCTTGATGGGGCTACAAATTTTAGGACATCAAACTGCGAACGCTGCCACCAAAGGTTTAACTTTAGTCCAGATCTAGCTCGTGCTAATCCGCTTAATAACGGTAAGCTTGATCTTTCTTTAAGCTCTAAATTTAAATCAATGGGACCAGGATGTGGTTCTGAAGGTTCTCAATCATACTTTACAGCTCACTATGATAAAGGTATGAGATGTGTTACTTGCCACGATCCACACGATAACACAGGTCCAGTTGTAGGCGATAAGAGTGTAACTGGTATGAACTATAACTCAGAGCAAGGCTATCTAAGCTCATTCTATACTAAACCAAAAATTAGAAAAGAGTGTAAAGATTGCCACGAGACTCAAGCATATATCGCATCTAAAGCAGATACTCACAAAGATAACACTTGTGCATCTTGCCACATGCCATTTATGATGAGTTGTGAGAATTTCTACGCTGTTCAGTTCCAAGACAACGCTGGCTTTGATACTCAAAGAAGATCTCACATCTGGAAGATCATGGTTGATCCAAAAGAGAAATCTCTAGTACCAGGCGATGCTGCTAAAGGTCCAAGAGATGCTAAAGATTGGCACTTTGAGAGAGATAAAAATGGCCATAACTACGTTGACTTGATGTGGGCTTGCGCTAGAACGTCTTGGGCTGATAAAGATATGAAAGATACCAAAGGCTGCCACAGCCCAGTATTATCTGAGCTAAAACCAACACTTCATTTTAAAAACCAAAAACAAGTTTATGATGAAGTTATGGGATGGCAAACTCCAGTTAAGAATGAATTCTCTGAAGTTAAGATTGGTATTGAAGGGCTTTACTCACTACTTGAGACTAAAAAACTTGACGCAAGTGATAAAGTAAGAGTTTATGAGCTTATCCAAAATGCTCAAGAGATCATCGATATGGTTGAAAAAGATGGTTCGTGGGGTATGCACGGATTTAAATTTACTAAACAAAAACTCGATGCATCAAAAGAGTATATAAAAGAAGCTCAAAGAATTTTGAATAAAAATTTATAGCATTTAGGGGCTAGTTTTAGCCCCTTTAATCTTAAGGGTTTGATATGAAAAATAAGGTTTTAAAATTTACGCTACTTCTTAGTTTAAGTGCTTCTGGTTTGCTTGCAAATGTAGATTCAAATGAGTCTTATGCTATGGGAGCAACAAGTGGTGGATATGTTTTAAAAGGGTTACTTGAACAAAAACAAATAGGTATTAGCTACGATGCTGAGGCCGTTATCAAAGGTTTTAGTGATGCACTAAAAGGAGAGCTAAAACTAAGCGATGATGAGATAGCAAAGCTACTAAACAAAAGAGCTGAAAATTTAGACAAGATAGTAAAAGAAAAAGAAGCTGCCATACTTAAAGAGAATTTAAAGCAAGGCAAGGCTTTTATGGATAAAAATGCAAAAAATAAAAATGTAAAAACGACAAAATCAAAATTACAATATGAAATTTTAAAATCAAGCAAAAAAGGAGCAACTCCAAAACAAGAGAGTATCATCATAGCAAACTACAAAGCTAGCTTTATCGATGGTAAGGTCTTTGATGAGACAAAAGAGGCTCCAGCTCATCTTTCTATGCTAAATTTGATCCCAGGTCTTGAAGAGGGCTTAATGCTCATGAAAGAGGGCGATAAGTTTAAATTTGTTATCCCGCCAGAACTTGCGTATGGCAATAGCGGCATGGAGGGCATACCTGGAGGCGAGACTATTGTTTTTGAGATAGAGCTTGTTAAGGTCTTAAAGCCAGGTGAATTAGCCGAGGCTGCAAAGAAAATTCATGAAAAAGAACTAAATGAGGGCATTAAAAAGCCTCATTAAGATAAAAAATGGAGTTAAAAATGCAAAATCAAAAAAATAGAAGAGCCTTTTTAAAAAGCATGGTAGTTGTGGCTGCTGGTGCTGGTGCGGCAAGTAGTGGTTTTGCTTTTAAGAGTGAAGAAAGTGTAAAAAAACCACACTTTGGTATGATATTTGACCAAAATAAATGTGTTGGCTGTACAGACTGCGAGATAGCTTGCAGAAAGGTAAATTTAGTCCCAAAAGGACAGATGAGACTTTTTATAGAAGATAAGACTAATCCTAAAAATTTACTCGATAAAAGATTTGTAAGAGTATCTTGTCAACAGTGCGTCGATGCGCCTTGTGTAGCTGTTTGTCCGACCAAGGCTTGTCATAAAGACGAAAAAACTGGCATACAAACTACAAATATAGATGATTGTATCGCCTGTAAATACTGCATCGTAGCCTGTCCATATGATGTGAGATATATCGATAAGGTTACGCACTCAGCTCAAAGCTGTAACTTTTGCGTAGATACAAATTTAAAGGACGAAAAAGAACCAGCTTGCGTAGAAGCTTGTAGATATGAAGCGATCGTCTTTGGTGATCTTAACGATGAAGATTCTCACATCAGCAAGCTACTAGCCGTAAAAGATAGCATAAGGCTAAGAGCAGAGCTTGGCACAAAACCAAGCCTTAGATATATTCCTAAAGTAAAAATGGGGGTGTAAGATGGATGGTGCATTAAATTTTACTGCAACATTTTCGCATGGAGTAGAGTGGGGCTGGCCGATCGCTGTTTATCTTTTGCTAGCTGGTATGAGTGGTGGAGCGCTAATCGCTGCCATACTTTTAAAACACTATAAAAAGCAAGAGAGCTTTAGCCCATTTTTTAAGGCTGCTTCGCTTTTAGCATTTGTTAGCATCATGCTTGGTATGGTTTGCTTGATAGCTGATCTTGAAAAGCCGCTTTTATTTTGGAAAATTTTGATTAATTATAATTTTACATCAGTTATGTCTATCGGTGTTGCTGGACTTTGTGTATTTATACCACTTAGCTTTTTGATGTGCCTTTATGCATTTAATGATGAGATTTTAAATTTCTTAGCCAAAAGTTTAAAATCCTTTAGCGCTCTTTTTGCACTAATAATGAAAATTTTAATACCGCTTTATCCATTTTTAAGTCGTATTTGTCTCATTTTTGCTGTAATAATTTGTGCTTATACTGGATTTTTGATCTCAGTTTTGATTAGATTCCCACTCTTAAACACAGCTGTGCTTCCAGCTTTATTTATAGCTTCAGGACTAAGTGCTGGTATAAGTGGCAGTAGCTTGGTCGCAGCAGCTTTATTTAAAGAAGATCCACATTCAAGCGACCTTCATTCGCTTCATAGCGTAGAATTTAGCGTTTTGGGAGCTGAAATTTTACTCATTTTAATGCTTTTTGTATCGCTTTTGCTTGGTTCAAGTTATCAGCAAAATGCAGCTGTTGCTTTTTATAGCGGTGTTTGGGCAAATTTCTTTTGGCTTGGTGTTGTGCTAGTTGGCTTTATTGTGCCTTTTGTTTTAAATTTTGCATTTGGCAAAAAAGTAGCTAGCCTAAAATTTAGCTTTTATATCAGTTCATTAGCGGCTGTTATCGGTGTTTTACTGCTTAGGGTGTTTATACTTTATGCGGGACAAACTTATAGCATTTAAAGCAGAGGCGAGTGATGAGAATTTTAAATATCTACCGCTTGTCTTTGATATTATTATTTATTCTTGCTTTTGGTGCAGGACTCGCGACTTTTTTAGAAAATTTTTATGACACACAAACGGCCAGAATGCTTGTTTACGAAGCGCTTTGGTACGAGTGTGTTATGTTTGCTTGCACCATTTGTTTAGCCATTAGTATCGTAAAAACCAAGATGTATAAAAAATTTGGCGCATTTTTGATACATCTTGCTTTTATCGTTATCTTCATCGGGGCTGCACTTACAAGGTATTTTGGCGAAGAGGGCGTTATGCATCTTAGAGCTCTGCAAAGCTCAAATGTAATGCAAAGCGTTAAGCCTTATCTTAGAGTCGAAATGCTTGGAGAAAATTTTAGTTATCCATTAAAATTAAGCTTATTTGGTAAAAACGACTTTGAGTTTAAAAATTTTATAGACGGCAAAGAATTTATAATTAATTTGCTTGGATATAAAAAAGATGAGAAAAATGCTCCTGCTACGCTTAGTTTAGAGATAAGTTTTAACGGCGAAAAAAAGAGCGTTAAGCTAAAAGGCGGAGCCGGATATGAGCTAGAGCCTAGTGTGCTAAGTTTTGGTGGGCAAGAGGCGAAATTTTACTTTAGCTCAAAGGCTTTAAATTTACCATTTTCATTAAAACTTGATGAGTTCATTTTGGAGCGATATGCAGGGCTAAATACTCCATCATCTTATACAAGTAAAGTAAGTATCGCTGGCAGTAAGTACGACATCTCGCTAAATAATCCACTAACGATTGATGGCTATAAAATTTTTCAGTCTTCATACGACCCTGACGAACTTGGAAGTGCTTTTGAGATCAGCCGTGATCCTGGCAAAATCCCAACTTACATAGGATATTTTTTGCTTTGCCTTGGCTTTGTGGCAAATTTATTTAGTAAAAAGAGCCGTTTTTTTAGGCTACTAAATTTTATAAAAGGTTCGCAAATCGCATTTTTGGCTATTTTGCTTTTAAATGCTACTCCAAATTTTGCTAATGAAAATAATAAAAATTTAGACGCTCATGCAAGCAAATTTGCCAAAATTTTGACTCAGGCTGATAGCAGAATCGCTCCAGCTGGCTCTTACTCAAGAGCTGTGATAAGTAAAATTTCAACCAAAACTACGCTATTTGGGCTTAGTAGCGAGGAGCTAATGCTCTCTTTTGCCATTTCGCCAAAAGAGTGGATGGATAAAAGAGTAGTAAAGATCACAAGTGAGCGTGTGGGCGAGCTTTTGGGAGTTAATGAGAAATTTGCTAGTTTTAACGATGTCTTTAACGAAAATGGCGAGTATAAGCTGGCTAAATTTGTAGAAGTTGCAAATGAAAAATCCGCCTCAAAAAGAGATAAATTTGACAACGACGTGATCAAATTTGACGAGAGATTAAATGTCTTGTATCTTGCACTAAAGGGAGAAATTTTAAAATTTATACCAGCTAAAAATGGCGATAAATTAACGTGGCTAGGCGTAAATGAAGCCTTTGGCTCAAGTGAGATTTCAAGCGAGCTTAAAAGCGTTTTAGGCGCTTATATAGAAAATTTAAGCCTTTGCGTAAAAAGTGGTGAGTGCAAAGAGGCTGATAGGAGCTTGGAGAAAATTTCAAGCTATCAAAGAAGCACTTTAGGCTCTCTTGCACCAAGCGAGGCAAAGGTGGAGCTTGAAGTGCTTTATAACCAAATGGAAATTTTTAAATTTCTTATATATTTTTACATGATTCTTGGGCTAGTTTCGCTTGCTCTTGGCTTTTATAGGCTATTTTCTGGAAAGAAATTTAGATTTGAAAATGCATTAAGCCTTGCATTTTATTTTGGCTTTGCGGTGCATTTGTTAAATTTAGCTCTTCGTGCTTATATCTCAGGGCATGCGCCTTGGAGCGATGCTTATGAGAGCTTAGTGTATATCTCGCTTGCAAGTGTATTAGCTGGAGTTTTATTTTTTAAACATCAAAGCTTTGCTCTTGGAGCCGCTTCACTTTTTGCAAGTGTGAGCTTGCTTGTAGCTCATCTAAATTTTATAAATCCACAAATAACAAATCTAGTCCCAGTTTTAAAGTCATTTTGGCTTAGCGTGCACGTAAGTGTCATAACGGCAAGCTATGGCTTTTTGGGCTTTAGTTTTGTGCTTGGGCTTCTTGGGCTTCTTTTAATGGCTATAAAAAATAAAAAAAATGAGCAAAAGCTCAGCGAGCAGATAAGATACCTCGCCGCAACTAATGAGCTAAGCCTCATCATAGGACTTAGCTTGCTCACTATTGGAAATTTCCTTGGCGGCGTCTGGGCGAATGAGAGCTGGGGTAGATACTGGGGCTGGGATAGCAAAGAGAGCTGGTCTTACATTACGATAATTATTTATGCTATTGTGCTTCATTTAAGATTCATCCCAAGATTAAAAAATATTTTTACCTTTTTAGTAGCTAGCGTACTCTCTTTTGGTTCAGTTATTTTTACCTATTTTGGTGTAAATTTCTATCTAAGTGGACTTCACTCATACGCAAATGGTGATGGATTTAGCGTTTCAAATTTGCTTTATTTGATTTTAATGCTCTTGGCTTTGCTAATCGCCTTTGCTTATAGAGGTAAGGATATAAAAGAGATTTAGGAGATATGATGAAAAAGAGTTTGGCTTTATTGTTTGCTTGTTTGGGACTATTGAATGCTGGCTATATCAAAGAGGCTTTAAGCGCAAAAGACGATCACAATAAGCTAGCACAAATTTATGAAGATGCTTGTGATAAAGAGAAAAAGGCATCAGGCTGCTACAATCTAGCTGTGCTTTACAGCAGGGGCGACGGCAACGTCAAAAAGGACGAAGCAAAGGCAGCAATGCTTTATGAAAAAGCTTGTGATCAAAACTTCTCTATGGCTTGCAGCAACCTTGGCTACGTCTATGAAAAAGGCAAAGGTGTGGAAAAAGACCTAGCAAAAGCAGTTAAATTTTATGAAAAAGCATGTAGCGACAACGAGGGTTGCACGGAGCTAGGCTTGCTTTATGCAAATGGCACCGGCGTGACAAAGGATATTAAAAAGGCAAAAGAGCTTTATGAAAAGGCTTGCAAAGCAGGGGACGGCATAGGATGTAGTAATCTTGGCTATCTATATGCGCAAGGTGAAGGTGTAGAAAAAGACTATGCAAAAGCCAAAGCAAACTACGAAATGGCTTGTTCAAACGAAGCTGGCATAGGGTGTGATAATCTTGGCTTTTTATATGTTTATGCACAAGGCGTTGATCAAAACCTTACAAAAGCGACAAAACTTTATGAGCAAGCGTGTATATATGGATATGAAAAGGGCTGCAACAACTACGCTATTATGCTAGCTGAAGGCAAAGGCGTAAAAGAAGATGTAGAAAAAGCACGTGAAATTTTCACTAGAAGCTGCAAAAATGGCTTAAAAGAAGCGTGTGAGAATTTAGAAATTTTAGGAAAGCATTGATGCTTGATAAAGTTAGCCCAGTGGCATTTAAAGCTTATAAATATAAAAATACTAAAGGAGATAATATGATTTTACGTTCTATCTTGGGTTCAGCACTGCTAGCGACCCTACTCTTTGGTGCTTCGGCAAATGAACAAGCCGTCAAAATGAAACCGATGTTTCAAAGCGTGGATCCTAGCAAGGCTACACTAGTAGGAAATGGCGAGGGCAAGGAGTACTGCGCCGTTTGTGGAATGAATTTGGTTAAATTTTATAAGACCAATCACGTATATAACGGCAAGCAAGTAGCATCACTCCACTGCCTATACGAGCTAACAGAAGGCAAGATCCCAAGCGACGCACAAGTCGTTGATACTAAAAATTTAAATTTGATCGACGTAAACAAGGCATTTTACGTAGTTGGTAGTAGCGTCAAAGGCACAATGACTAGAAATAGCAAATATGCCTTCTCAACCGAGGCTGACGCAAAAGAATTTCAAGCAGAAAATGGCGGCGAAATAATGAACTTTGCTAAAGCTTACGAGATCGCTGGACAGGATTTCGAGGGTGATAATAAAATGATAAAAGCTAAACGTGAGGACGGCGTTTACGCACATGGTAAGGAATTTTACGAGGCAAACTGCGATAAAACTGATCCAAAAAGCTTTAAAGCTATCTCTGAGCTAAAAGCTCATCTTAAACAAGTATGTGACTCAAAAGAGGCCAGCAAAGCTCCAGAGTACGACAAACACCTACAAGCTGCCGCTTTGTATCTATGGGACGCTCCGGCAAATTTAGGTACTAGCAACCAAGCCTCAAAAGCTAAACAAGAAATAAAAAAACCTGAGAGAATAGTCGTACCAAAGGGCACAAGATGTGCGGTATGTGGCATGCTTGTCAAAAATTCTCCATGGGCGACACTCATCAAAGCAGATGGCAAGGATTATTATTTTGATGGTGTAAAAGATATGGCGCAATTTTACTTTGCGGATGGCAAAATGAAAGATGCTTATGTGAGTGATTATTACACGCTAGAAAAGATTGATGCAAAAGATGCGTTTTATGTTCACGGCTCAAATGTTTATGGACCAATGGGTGATGAGTTTATCCCATTTAAAGACGAAGCAAAGGCAGAGAGCTTTTTAAAAGATCATGCTGGCAAAGGTGTCATAAGATTTGACGAGATAAAGAATTTTATCGGTAAATAGTGTGAAATTTCTAGTTTTTTTGGCGTTATTTTTTGGACTTTCTTATACGCTTTTAGCGGCACACTATCTTAGCTTTGATCATAAAGCAAAGCAAGATGAGCTAAGAGAAATTTCTAAGATAACAAGAGCAAATGCTGCTTTTAGTTTTAACCAAAAGGGGCAAAAAGGCTTTGTCTATGATAGGTAAAAATTTTATAAACTATGCTGTGGTTCTGCTTTTTAAAGATAGGAAGGATCACCTTTTTAGCTTTTGCCTCTTTGCACTCATTATTTTTGTGCTAAGCTCGGTACTTTTCATCTCTGGATCGATCCAACATGATCTTATAAATTTAGTAAAAGATAGATCCAGTATCGTAGTGAGCGCATTTCGTGCTGGCAAAAATGATCTCATGCACCCTGGCTATATCTACGACATCTCGAAGATTGATGGCGTAAGTGATGTAAGGGGCGTAGTTGATGGAGAGTACTACTTCGTTCAAAAGCGTGTTTGGTTTCATCTATATGAAGATGATAGCTTAAAAGAGGATGAGATGATTGTCGGAGAAGGTGTAAAGGCAGCGATGAATGAGCTTTACTACGATGAGAACTTTAATTTTTTGACTGAAGAGCGCATGATACCAGTAAAGATATTAAAGACTATGCCGGCACAAAGTGGTTTAATCTCAAACAATGCTATATTTTTGCATCCAAATACGCTAAGGGCTATCTTAAATTTAAAAGAGGAAGAGTATACAAAGCTCTATGTTGAGGTGCCAAACACAGATGAGATTAGTGAAGTAGCTTTAAAGATAGAGAATTTATATCCAAATTCTTTCGCTCTTAGCATAGAAGATGAGGTGGCTAAGGTTAGGCACCTTTACTATTATAAGGGTGGAATTTTTATGAGTATTTACGTTAGCGTTATGCTTATATTCTTTGTCTTGCTTAAAAACCAAATTTCACTCGCTTATGGTAGTAAAAAGCGTGAAATAGCTATTTTAAGAAGTATTGGTTTTTGCATAAAAGACATTATATTTTTAAAATTTATACAAAATTTCATTGTGAGTGTTAGTGCTTTTTTACTCGGTGTTATGCTGGCTTATCTCTTTGTTTTTGTATTTAACGCTCCGCTTTTAAAAGGGATATTTTTAGGTGATGAGCTTTTAAATTTTACAAATTTCACGCCTATTTTAGAGTTTGACAAGCTCTTTTTGATCTTTGTTTTTGGCGTCATACCATTTTTAGCATTTGTGCTCATACCTTCATGGCGAGTAGCAAGTAGTGATATAAATGAGGGGCTGAAATGATAAACATAAGAGGTGTTAGCCTAGTTTATAACCAGAACAAACAAAATGAGTTTTGCGCTCTAAAAAATATAAATTTAGATATTAATGATGGCGAGCTAGTGATACTAAAAGGCATTAGTGGAAGTGGTAAAAGCACCCTACTTTCTCTTATCGCCCTACTTCAAAAGCCAACTAGTGGAGAAATTTTGATAGATGGCACTAACATCGCAAAACTGCCTGATGCCTTTTGCTCTGAGCTTAGGCACAAAAGGCTTGGACTTATCTTTCAAAATTTTAACCTCATCGAGGGACTAAGTGTATATGAAAATTTACTAGCTCCATTTGCTCTAACAAATTTCAAGGCAAATGTGCGAGATGAGATGATAAAAAAGGCTCTAAGCCTCGCAAATATCGCTCATAAAAAAGATGAGAATGTATCAAATTTAAGTGGTGGTGAGCGTCAAAGATGTGCGGTAGCTAGGGCTTTATCTATGGATGCTAACATCATCTTGGCTGATGAGCCAACGGCAAATTTAGACAGACAAAATGCACGTGCATTTTTAGGCTTGCTAGAGTCTTTTAAAGCTCTAAAAAAGAGTGTTATTGTCGCTACTCACGATAGCATTTTTGATGAGTTAAGTGCAACAGATAGGATTGTTAGCTTACAAAACGGAGAGATAGTATGAGTGTCTTTTTATCAAACGCCGTTATAGCCTTTTTGTTAGCGGAGTTTGTGCTTTTAGTTTTGATGAGTATTTCGCTATTTTACGTCGTTAGGATTGTGAGGTCGTGGGACTACAACGCACTAACATCGCTTCAATACTCGCTTGAAAAGCAAAACTATCTTGTAAATACTATCTTGCTTTTTTGCGTCTGTATCAAGATCGTATTGTTTATATTCTTTGCACTTTGCCTAAATGAACTCTCTGATATCGTGCCTGGTGCTATGTGTTCAGCTGGCGTGATTGGCTCAAATAAATTTGGTGGCATATTGATGCTCACTAAAATTTTACTGATCTTTGGGCTTGGTATTTGGCTGGTTATAAATAAGCTTGACTTGCAGGCTCTAAATTTCCCTTATCTAAAGAAAAAATATGCCATTTTTATCTGCCTTTTTGTCATGATACTACTTGAGCTTGGTATAGAAATTTCGTTTTTTTACAATATTCCACTAAAAGTGCCGGTCTTTTGCTGCTCTGTCACTTTTCAAGCTCCAAAGCTACCATTTGGCTATACAAATTTTGGCTTAGTAAGCGTATTTTATGTACTATTTTTTGTTATTTTGGTGCTAAATTTTTTAAAGCAAAGTATGGCGAGCTTCGTGGCAAATTTGTTGTTTTTGGTGCTTAGCTACTACGCCATCACCTACTTTTTTGGTCTTTATGTTTACGAGCAGCCAAACCATAAATGCCCATACTGCATGCTAAAAGGTGACTATTTTTATGTTGGCTACCTGATCTGGGGCAGTTTGTTTCTTGGTGTATTTTACGGTCTTATGCCATATCTTGTTGAGATAATCACAAAGACAAACTACTCACACAAGCTTAAATTTTCATCGATCTGGCTAGGCGTTTGTGTGCTGATCTGCGCGCTTTATGTACTTAAATACTATTTGTTAAGAGGATTTTTATTTTGATAAAGCAAATTTTTTCTTTGTGTTTGTTAGCTCTAGTCTTAGCCGTGCTAGCCTATAATGCCGACATAAGTGATGATAAAATTTTAGTTTTAAATAACGGCAAATCAGAGCCGATTGAGGAGCTTACACCAAATAAATTTATATGTTATGAGAGCAGGACACTGATCGCTGATAATAACGACACAGCCCAAGCCATCATGCCAAATGGCGACATCTACTTCTTTAACGACATCACAAATTCTTTCATCTGGTATATGGCGCAAAATAGCAAAGATAAGATAAAGCTATATGTCTATTCAAGAGATACGAATCGCTATATTCTAGCGCAAAATGCGTGGTACTCAAGGGTTGATATAACGCCGATGGGATACGGCATAGGGGCATATGAGTTTCACACTTACGGCATAAACGACAACTACTTTAAGGAGGTTTTGCTCTACGCAGCACGTGGCGAAACACTCATAAATCCATATATAAACATCCTACTTTTAGAAAATAAGATATAAATTTAGAGAAGCTCTAAATTTGTTAGAGCTCGCTGGGTTGTTTTTTGGTATTAAAAGCCTTTTTTGTTTAAATCTTTATAGCTATCACACCCTAATTGAAGCCTAAAATCACAAGCTTTACCAAAATACTCTTTCGCAGTGCAATAGTTTCGTCTTAAGCCTTGTCATAACTCCCAAATTAATGCAATCTTTAACATTTTCTTCATTGCAAGCTTTCTTATATAGTTTACCTGCTTCACGATAGTCTTATTTTACAACTTGACCATCCTTGTATAATTCCTAAATTATGACAAGCATTAGTAACATTATCGTTGCAGACTTTTTGCCATTGCTTGGCAGCCTTATCAAACTTGCCTTTGTTGTAAGCTTCAAGTCCAAGTTATACTAGATCCTTGGAGAATCCGATAGTTAGCAAGATAGTGTATAAAAGAACAGCTTTTTTCGTTTTTCCATTTTTGTAAATTTATTATTATTTTGGTTTAGCTTGTCTTCTTTTATTAGAGAGGCAAGCTAAATTTAGTATCTAACGTTATTAACCTTTAAAAAGTCTCTTAGGTCTTCATATTCGCTATTTTCGAAGTAGCGCCATTTGCCAGGCTTTAGCATATCAAGGCTAATACGCCCAAAGCTAACACGTTTTAGGTCCATCACTTCAAGGTCAAAGTAGCCAAAGAAGCGGCGAAGCTCCCTGTTTTGCCCCTCGTTGATGATGACCTTTAGTTTTGTATAGCCGCCACTTGAGCCAAAGACTTTATAGGCTAGAAATGGCTTAAATTCCATTGACTTTATAGTGGTTTTTGCGTGAGCGCCTTTGGTGGCGTCCTTGGCGAAAAAGCCATTTGTCATAGCCTCTATCACCTCTTTTGTTACTTCACCTTTTACTTTTAGATAGTATTCGCGCTCTAAGTCACTATTCATCAAAGCTGTGGCGATTGCTGGAGCGTCAGTTAGTAAAAGTAGCCCTTCGCTCGCATAGTCTAAGCGTCCTACGCTAACAAATTTTGCAAATTTCTTATCTAGCGTATCATAGATCGTCTTTCGTCCGCGGTCATCTTTTTTGCTAACTAGTTCACCCTTTTGTTTATGATAGACGATAACAGTAAATTCCTTTTTTAGCTTTATCAAACGACCATTTATACGTACTTTGTCATCTTCATCTACGCTTGTGGCAAGGTCGCTAACCACTCGTCCTGCTATGCTAACCTTGCCAGCTTTTATCAGCTCATCTGCCTCACGGCGTGAGTAATTTGTGTTATGTGAGATAAATTTATTTAGTCTTGTTTTTTCCATTTTATAGTCCTAAATTTGCAAGGTCATGGATGTGTAAAGCACCCACGGGCACGCCATTTTCTACAACGGCTAGAAGCTGAATTTTATACTTTTCTATTAAAGCTAATGCATCTACTGCTAACATCTCTTTGTCGTTTATCTCTTTTGGATGCAAGGTTGCAAATTTTATCGCTGGTTCTTCTAGGTCAAAGTCCTCTCTCATAAGCGCTCGCCTAAGATCGCCGTCACTTAAAAGGGCGTCTAGCACGCCATTTTTATCGACGATGAGAACCGTGCCAAGCTTGCCATGCGTCATCGTATCGATCGCACTTTTTAGGGTTGCATCCCAGCGGACTATCGGTAAATTTTCGCTTCTCATCACATCTTTGACCTTCAAAAATAGCCTCTTGCCAAGGCTGCCACCTGGATGAAAATTTGCAAAGTCCTCTTTTTTAAAGCCGCGCTTTTGCATCAAACAAACAGCTAACGCATCGCCAAGAGCTAACGTTAGCGTGGTTGATGCCGTTGGGGCGGCATTTAACGGGCACGCCTCTTTTTCTACATTTATATCTATAAAAGCGTCGCTAAATTTACCAAGCGAGCTTGTCTTGCTTCTTGCCATAGCGACGATTTTCACGCCAAAGCGCTTTACGTGAGGCAAAATTTTGACAAGCTCATCGCTCTCGCCACTAAAACTAATGGCTAACAAAACATCGTCTTTTTCTATCATGCCAAGGTCGCCATGCATGGCCTCTGTTGGGTGTAAGAAAAAGCTTGGCGTGCCAGTGCTTGCAAGCGTTGCAGCGATCTTTGCGCCCACGTGACCGCTCTTGCCCACGCCTGTTACTATGACTTTACCTTTTGCGTTAAATATCAAATTTACAGCATCTTCTATCTCTACGCTTTTAGCGTGTCTTAATAGCTCGTTTGCTTCTATCTCTAAGACTTCAGCGGCGATTTGGTTGGCTTTTTGCATAAATTTCCCTTACATTAGATAGATAATCGGCACGATAGTTGGGTACTTTTTGACCTTTCTAAAGATATGCTTTCTAATCACTTGACGTACTTGTGACTCGAGCAGTCTGCCATCTTTTAAAAGCTCCTCTTTTACATTGCTTAAAAACTGCGTCAAAATTTCTTGCATCTCTTTGCTAAACTCCGCATCTTGTTTATTGCCCACAAGGCCGTAGCTAATGACGCGAGGCTTATTTATAAGCTTTGCGCCATGACGTGAAATTTGAGCAATTATCATGACGACACCTGCTTCAGCAAGGTTTTGTCTATCGATTACGACATCGTCTGAGATTTGTTTATTTATTTGATTGTCTATGAAGACTTTACCGGTTTTTACCGTTTTTACACGTTTTAAGTATTTTTGACAGATCTCCATTTGATCGCCATCGCTCATTAGATAGATGTTTCTCTCGTCTACACCGCAGCTTATAGCTGTCTCTTTGTGTTTTGCGATGTGATTGTACTCGCCATGTACTGGCAAGAAAAATTTTGGTTTTATAAGACGTAGCATCAGCTTTTGCTCTTCTTGTGCCGCGTGACCGCTGACGTGGATCTCGCTAAAGTCTTGATAAGCGACGCTTGCGCCTGATTTTATTAGGAAATTTAATACAGTTGAGATACTGTTTTCATTGCCAGGGATCGCCTTTGAGCTGATTATTATCTGATCGGTTGGCTTTATTTTGATGTATTTGTGCTCGTCGGTAGCCATTCGGTAGAGTGCGCTCATAGTCTCACCCTGAGAGCCTGTGGTAACGATTAGCACTTCGTTATCTTTAAATTTGCCAACCTCGTTTGCATCGATAAAAATTTTCTTATCAAGTTTGATGTAGCCAAGCTCCATTGCAGTATATAAATTTCTCTCCATTGATCTACCGATGACACAGACTTTGCGGTTGT
This sequence comes from Campylobacteraceae bacterium, assembly GCA_902387145.1. Lineage (GTDB taxonomy): Bacteria > Campylobacterota > Campylobacteria > Campylobacterales > Campylobacteraceae > Campylobacter_A. The sequence goes on from CABMKY010000003.1 coordinate 188,979, forward strand.
ATTTTAGCCCCCACTCGATCGCCTGATAAACGCGGTGGATGTTGGAGCTAAACGTACTCATTATCACGCGTCCTTTAGCCTTTGAGAAAATCGCATCAAAGGTCTTGCCAACACTACTTTCGCTTTTAGTAAAGCCCTCTCTGTAGCTGTTCGTACTATCGCTCATTAGACATAATACGCCTCTTTCGCCGTAGTATGCTAGTCTGCCAAGGTCAGTTGGATAGCCGTCGATCGGCGTATGGTCGATCTTAAAGTCGCCCGTATGGATGATGGTGCCCGCCTTTGTCGTGATCGCAAGTGCGGAGGCGTCGATGATGGAGTGAGTGATATGTATCCACTCGACCTCAAAGTCGCCTATTAGATATGGCTTTCTTTTCTCGACAGAGCGGAAAAGTGAGCGCTCCTGCTTTAAGCCGTGCTCTTCAAATTTGTTATTTATCATACCAAGTGGCAAAGGCGTGGCGTAAATCGGAAATTTAAACTCTTTGTAAAAATATGGTACTGCACCGATATGATCTTCGTGCGCGTGAGTGATTATGACACCTTTTATTTTATCTTTTATTTTGCGAACGTAGTCAAAGTCAGGGATTAGTATATCCACGCCGTGCATGCTCTCGCTTGGAAAGCTCATTCCGATATCAACGATGATGGCGCTAGTTTCGGTTTCAAAGATAGTCATATTTCCGCCGATCTCGCCAAGACCACCAAGTGGAGTTATGCGAATTTTATGCTCACTTGAGTTTAGATACTTCATCGGCTCCAGACGAAGCTCGTGAACGGCCTTGTTTGCCACCATTGCACTTGCGATATCTTGCTGCCATTGTTCATTGCCGTTTAGTTTAGCTGGTAAATTTTTCTTTGGCTTTTTAGCCTTTTTTGGCTTTTCTTTTTGTTCTTGTGTTTTGGTTTTTGTTTCTTGCGATTCTTGTTTTTGCTCTTTTGGCTTATTGTTTTCGCCATTTTTATTTTGATTTTTGTTATTTCTTGGCTTTTTTGGGCGAGAATTTTGGCTCTTTAGCTCGGCGTGCGTTTCAGTTTCAGCTTGCTCTGCTGCAAAGAAATTATCTATCACGCTTTTGCTTGCTAGTGAGGTTTGCTCGGTAGTTTCGCCCTCTTGTTTTGGTTTATTTTTTGGTCTAAATCTTCGTCTTTTGTTGTTTTTGCTTTGGTTAGTTACAACTTTCTCTTCGTTTTTGTCGTTCATTATCTTCCTTTAATCTTTCAAATACTTTTAGATAAGAATCGACATCTAGCTCGTGCGGACGTAAATTTTGAGCTAAGCCTAGGTCTTCAAAAATTTCTTCTAACGCATTTTTGTCAAAATTTGTAGATAAATTTTTCAAAAGCGTCTTTCTTGGAGAAGCAAACGCAGCTTTTAAAAATACTTTAAAAGCTGCGTATTGTTTTGCATCTTTGAAAATCCCGTCTTTGCCAAAAATATTTTTTGTTTTTTGTAGTTTGATGACTGAGGATGTGACCTTTGGAGGTGGATTAAAAAGCTTTGCATCCACGTCAAACAAGAGCTCACATCTGCCCTGGAGTGAAGCGAGGATCGATAAAGCGCTAAATTCTTTATCCTTGCTCTTTGCACTAAATTTAAGAGCAACCTCTTTTTGTATCATCACGATAAGGCCAAGGCATTTTTCGTCATCTATCGCATTTAGTATCATTTTCGTAGCAACGTAATAAGGTAAATTTGCGACCAAAAAGTAGTTCTCGCTACTTAGTCCGCCCTCTTGCTGCCACTGCTCTAAAGCATCTTTACAAAAAAGTTTTAATTGTCCATTTTGGATCTCATTTGCAAATTTGGCCTTTAAAATTTGAAACAGCTCACAATCTATCTCAAAACAGGTTGTCTTATAAATTTGCAAAAGTCTAAATGTCAAATCACCTAAGCCAGGCCCAATCTCAACGATGTTTGCTACATCATTGGGTATCGCTTGGATGATCTTATCTAGTGTCGCTTTGTCCTGTAAAAAATTCTGTCCAAAGTGCTTTTTTGCCTTTATCATAGCCGCGATATTAGCCAAAAATTACTTATACAATGATTACAAGTTTAGTTTAATCATATATAAAATGGATTATAATCACTAAACAATAACGAAATAGGGCATAAATTTGAGCAAAGCAAATACCTTAAAATACTTTTTATTATCACAATATTTAGAGCCAAAAACCTTAGACGAGCCGAAAAAGACAAATACCAAATTTAAAAAATCAATAGACCTTGACATTACAAATTTTGATGAGAAATTTCTACAAATTTTAAGGACATTTGATAGGTCTCTTTTGAAAAATGGTGTAGAAATTTCAATTTATGGCGGCATTTTTGAGACTGACTTGCTTGCCATTTATATATCAAAGCTGGCAAAGGTGAAATTTGAAAAAGAGCAAATTTTAGATGAGCTACGATCTGAGCAAACGAGCTTTGATAAGGTATTTTGCTATAAATTTAAGCTTACTGGTGATTTGGTATTTTGTAAAGATGATCAAAATTTTGCTTTAAAAGATATAAATTTAGATGATGATTTAACTCCGTTTTTTACACCAAACTCGTCTGATGATCTTTTCATCTCAACAGCTCCTTGGGCAATGGTTCGCCTAGATCATCTAAAAGAGATAAGTCAAAACGACTTTAATAAAGAGTGTGAGCGCATAAAAGACAAGCTATCTATCCATAAAGAAAAAATGGAATTTGGCAAATATATAAAGCTTATAAACGATGAGCTAAAAAGTGCACTTAAAACACCATTTTGTAATGATTTCTTAAGGCTTGAAATAAAGATCATAAATCCAAATTTTAAAGAAAATGATAGCCTTTTAAATAGCTTTTTTATAGATGATATAAATTTACTCATCAAATTTTATGAGTCAGGTAGGACGCACAAGCTAACGGATCAGTTTTTGGACGAGGGCAGTGAGAATAAATTTGAAAGACTTGATGTAAGGGATGAGCAAAATAAAAGGCTTGTTAGAGATTTTTTTAAAGCAGAAGAGTATCCAAGATCGGCCTTTGCTAGTGACTTCGCTCTAAATTTTTCACAGCAAATTGCCGTTAATAACATCATTAAAAAATTTAAAGAAAAAAGTGGTGGAATTTATAGCGTAAATGGTGCTCCAGGCACTGGTAAAACAACGCTTTTAAAAGACGTAATGGCTGAAGTTGTTACGCTTAGAGCGATGAAGCTCGCACAAATGAGTAGACATGATATCTTTTCTCCAGTTCGAGATAGTAGCGATAAGGTGCTTTATTTTACTCTAAATAAAGAACTTCAGGGCTATGAGATGGTTGTTAGCTCTTGTAATAACGGTGCGGTTGAAATTTTAAGTAAAGAGCTTAGCCAACTAAAAAGCATCGGTAGTTACGCGGGCGAGATTGATTATTTTAAATTTATAGCCACGAGGCTTCTTTCAGCTGATGAAAAGACAAATTTTGGAGAAAAATCTTTTATCTCAAAACCTGCATGGGGGCTTTTTTGCATACCTCTTGGCTCAAAGCAAAATAAGTCAAATTTTGTTTTTAACGCGATTAATGGCGTAAAGATCGAAAAAACGCATAGTCAGTTTGAAGATATTTCAAAAGAATTTAAAGAATTTATAGAACAAGATGGTTTTTTGATGGGGCTTGGCAAATACTTGGCTACCGGCGAAGGAGTTGATGATTACGACGAGGCAAAGGAGAAATTTAATCAAGCTCTACATGAAGTAAATCTACTTTTTAGCGAGATCAGGATCAAAGAAGAGGAGCTAAAAAGTATAAATAGTGAGCTTATAAATATCGATAAAAGACTTGATAACTATAATTCAGCAAAGCAAATAGAAGAGCTTTTAAGGCCACTAATAGATGAACTGGATTTGAGCAAAAATGAGCTAGAGCAAAAGGCTACGGAAGCTAACGAGCTAACAAAGCTTATTGGTCAAAATGAAATTTTACAAGAGTATCTGAGTGCGCCTATAAAGCCATCTTTTTTTATTTTCCAGCAAATTTTAAAGACGCAAGCTTTTGAAAAATATAACAATGAAGCGCAAAAAGTTAGTGAGATAAATCTCCAAATAGCTGAGCAAAATTTGAAAGCAAGCAAACAAAATAGCGAAAACAAAGAGAGGAATGAAGCAAAATTAAACGAACTAAAAGTTCAAATAACTCAGCTTGAAGAGAAAATTTTAGAACTTAACACCAAGATAGATCATCTTAATAAGCTTAATGATGACTTTGTTAGACGTCAAAAATTAATTGGTAGAAGCGAAGAGCTTGATAGCTTTTTAAATGGTAGTTTTAATCAGAGTAATGAAGAAATACAAAAGAGCATACCATTTATGATGGAGCTTGGCCTTGATGAGAAATTTCATAAGACAAAGCTTTTTAACGCAAGAATCAAGCTTTTTAAAGAAGCGCTTAATCTGCATAAAGCCACTATCTTTGCTTGCAAAGAAGCTATTAGAACAAATTTACGAGCTTTTAGTGTTATATTTAATGATGAAAAAATGGCTGAGAAAAACGGGCTTGAGGCTAAAGATAGACGTGAAATAATAAAAGGATTGTTTTTGCTAACGCCAGTTGTTAGTTCTACTTTTGCATCTTTTAATAATACCTTTAAAGAGCTACTAAATGGCGATATAGGTTTGCTTTTAATAGATGAGGCAGGGCAGGCAAATTTAACTAACGCATTAGGTGCACTGCTTCGTTCAAACATGGCTGTTGTAGTTGGCGATCCACTTCAACTTGAGCCTGTTGTAACATTACCACCAGCTTTAAATAATGGTATTTTACGCTACTGCGATGCAAAGGATGAGTTTAATCTACTAAAATCATCAGTTCAACTTCGAGCCGATAAAGTACAAAATATTGGTACATATATAAAAGGAGAGGGTAAATCCATTTGGGTTGGTTCGCCACTTATCGTTCATAGAAGGTGCGCCAACCCTATGTTTAAAATTTCAAACGAAACAACATATGATGATATGATGATACTTGGCAGAAGTAGTGAAAGTAAACTTAGTGATCCTAATATCAAAACAGAATGGATTGATGTTAGTAGTGATGAATGGATAGGTAATTATAATAAAGCTGAAGGCATGATCGTTAAAGAGCTTTTAGATGGTAAGCTAGCCAAGCTAAAAGGTAGTGTTAAAATAATAACACCTTTTAAAGATGTTTGTAAAAATTTAAAAGGGGCTGGTACTATTCACACCATGCAAGGTAAAGAAGCTGATGTTGTTATCTTTGTTCTTGGTGGTGCCACAAAAGGTGCTAGAGCATGGGCTGCTAGTACGCCAAATTTACTAAATGTAGCACTAACAAGAGCGAAAGAGGTTGTTTATATAGTTGGTAACCGAGAAAATTGGTCTAATTTGCCATATTTTGAGGTAGCAGCTAGAAAAATAGATAAAGGACAGATTTGAATCATTTTGCAAAACGTATAATCCCATGCCTTGATGTAAAAGATGGCAGAGTTGTAAAAGGTGTAAATTTCGTAGGACTTGTCGATGCTGGAGATCCTGTCGAAATAGCTAAAAGATACAATGACGAGGGCGCTGATGAGCTTTGCTTTTTAGATATCACTGCCTCTCATCTTGGGCGTGATACGATAGTTGATGTCGTGAAAAAGGTTGCAAGTAAGCTTTTTATCCCACTAACAGTTGGTGGAGGCATACGCACGATCGATGATATCTCTCGCCTTTTAAATGCTGGCTGCGATAAAGTAAGCCTAAATTCATCAGCTATACAAGAGCCAAATTTGATTGATGAGGCAGCTAAGAAATTTGGCTCGCAATGTGTCGTAATTGCGATCGATGCTAAAAAGATCAAGAATGGTTATAGTGTTTTTATAAATGGCGGCAGGATCGATACTAAAAAAGATACATTTGCTTGGGCAAAAGAAATTGAGTCGCGTGGAGCAGGGGAGATATTGCTAACCTCTATGGACAATGACGGTGTCAAACAAGGTTTTAACCTTGAGCTAACAAAGGTATTTAGCACGCTTTCCATACCAACTATCGCAAGTGGCGGCGCTGGTAAGATGGAGCACTTTAAAGAGGCTTTTGAAGCCGGGGCTGATGCGTGTTTAGCAGCTTCGATTTTTCACTTTGGCGAAATCGAGATAAAAAAACTAAAAGAGTATCTCAAGGTAAATGGCGTTGAGGTTAGACTCTGATGTTGATTATCTCTGCTGGAAAAAACGAAATTTTTGACTTTGCTTTGCCAATGGGTGTGGGGCTAGTTGATATGGCGATAAATTTGACAAAATTTTTGCAGAAACGAGCATGTATTGGAGCGGATGAAAAGGGTATAAATTTAAAAAATATCGATCCGCACTATCTTGCAAAGATTGAAGCTAAATTTGCAAACTCATCAAATCCAGAGCTACAAAATCTAATCCAAAATTTGTCAAAAAATCCTGAACGAAATCTATACCAGATGCCAGAAAAAATAGTTTTCGTTGGCTCGGCAGGTCTTTATAAAGACGGTGAAATTTTACAAATTTATGAAAGTTCGGTTGGGGCAAATATTGAAATTTCTAGCGTAGAAAATAGATCTTATTCACCGATTGAGTGTGAAATTTCTTCTATAGTTTCACGTGGAACTATCAAAACAAATTCATCAAATTTCATAACTACAGACAAAAATTTGGCTCATAAGATGTTTGAAAAGGGTTATTTTTTAGAAAATATGGAGTTTTTTTCTGTTCTAAAAGTAGCTCAAATTTTTAAAATTCCAGCTTATGGAATTTTCGTAGCGACAAATTTTTGTGATAAAAATGCACATGCTGATTTTATAAAAAATCACGCAGAGGCCAAGAAAATTCTAACAAAATATATAAAGGAAAATATGTGATAAATTTGCTTGATCTTAGTATCGATGAGCTAAAAGAGTTAGTTTCTCCACCATTTAGAGCAATACAAATCTACGAGTGGATATATAAAAAAAATGCAACCGAATTTAGCCAAATGCTAAATTTACCTAAAGATATGCGTCAAGATCTGGCTGAAAAATTTTATATCGATCCTTTAAAATGTGTAAAATTTGAGCAAAGTAGTGATGGTTCGATCAAGTATCTTTTTGAGCTAAAAGATGGGCTAAAGATAGAGAGTGTCTTACTCCCGATGAAAGAGGAGATTAGTGATGAGAATGGAAAGATTAGTCGCCATGCTCGTTATACAGTTTGTGTTAGCTCACAGGTTGGCTGTAAAATGGGATGTGCTTTTTGTCTAACAGCAAAGGGCGGGCTTGTTAGAAATTTGACTGCAGGCGAGATTGTGGGGCAAATTTTATGGATAAAAAGAGAGAATAAGATACCTTATGAAAGACGCATAAATGTCGTTTATATGGGTATGGGTGAGCCACTTGATAATCTTACTAATGTTAGTAAAGCGATCAAAATTTTAGCACTTAACGAGGGTCTAGCCATATCACCACGTCGTCAAACCGTTTCAACTAGCGGACTTGGTAGCCAGATAAAAAAGCTTGGTGAGATGGATCTTGGCGTGTTATTGGCCATATCGCTTCATGCTGTTACTAATGAGCTTAGAAGCCGCCTAATGCCGATAAATAAGGCATACAACATCGAGGCTGTTATGGATGCTGTTAGGGGATTTCCTATCGATATGCGAAAGCGTGTAATGTTTGAATACCTTGTTATCAAGGATTTAAACGATAGCGTGAGTGATGCTAAAAAGCTTGTAAAACTACTTCATGGCATAAAAGCGAAGGTAAATCTTATATATTTTAACCCACATGAAGGTAGCGAATTTGGACGACCTGAGCTTACCAGCATGCTAAAATTTCAAGAATATCTAAGAGATCATGGCATCACTTGTACGATTAGACAGAGCAAAGGGCTTGATATAAGTGCGGCTTGCGGACAATTAAAACAACGCAATGAAAATGCAAAATTTAAAGCTATTTCCAGCGATAAAAATTTAAAAACACATTCGCTTGAAGATAATAGTAAAGCCAGTGTGAGTTAGAATGAGTGCACTTGATATAACCGAAATAGTCTTTGTTGCTGTTGCGGTTTTACTTGGATTAGGGCTTATTTTAAAAGTTTTAAAAGATGAAAAAGATAGGCATAAATTCTAAGCCTTAACATCAAGATAAAGCCTAACTCTCATAAAGAAATAAAATGGAGTGTTAATTGCATAAACTATAAAATTATCATTGTGGTATTTAAAAGCGATAAACTTTGGCAAAACGTAGGTAAAGGTCTATTAGAAAAAGAAAATTTTAGACCAAAATAAACCTTCTTTTGCAAATCTATAAAACTCTCTCTCGGCGTCAAATTTACTTTTTATGTTATAAAAAATTTTATCAAATTTAAAAGAAATCTCGTCCGAGTGAAGCAAGAGCCTTTTTGCTCCAGTTAAATTTATCCGTTCATGCTCGCTCACCTCTTTATCTAAAATTTTTTCGATCTGCGGACGTGGCAAACCATAAAGTGGTTCACCAAGGATCTTGTGTTTCACATGAAACAAATGTAAGCGAATTTGATGCTGTCTGCCAGTGAGTGGGATAGCCTGAACCAAAGTCGTATCGATATCGTCAAAATATCTGATCGGCAAAATTTTAGTCACTGCGCTTTTGCCATTTTCACAAATTTGCATCCGCATTTTCACATCGTCGTAGTTATTTGCTAGATCCATTTTGGCATCGATCGTAAATTCTCGCTTGATCTTGCCTTGTACCATCGCGACGTAGCTTTTAGAAACCTCTCTATTTTCAAAGATTTTCTTTAGTTTTGTCGTAGAATTTCTATCTTTTCCAACAACTATTACGCCGCTTGTTTCAAAGTCCAGCCTATGTGCCACGCTTGCATCTCGTCCAAAAAGCGTGTAAATTTCATCATTTAGTGAGTATTCGCAGTGTCTACCATTTGGATGGCTCAGCACCCCGCTTGGCTTGTCAAATACCGCAAAGCTTTCGCACTCAAAGATCGGCTTAAGTCCCTTTGGCTCAGCCTCATAGTCGATCAAAAAAATATCACCACTCAAAATGGCATTTTTCTCACTCACGACACTGCCGCCACATATCAGCCTACCTTTATCTATTAGTCGTTGCGCCTCTCTCATACTAAAGCCAGTTTTCATTAAAATTTCATACGCTTTTTGTTTGTTTGCAGTGGCAATAAATTTATTTACGTATGGCAAGGTAATCCTTTTAAAAACGAGTGAGCTATCTTAAGCACAAATTTATAAGTATATAACCGACATTTCAGCACGGATTTTATATAATCCAAACTTAAATTTTATAAAATTATACGATGTGATTTTTGGCTTTCAAGGCTAAAATTTACTTTTATGATAAAGAAAAACTAATACAAAAAGGTTCAACAATGGTCGAAAGATACTCACGCAAAGAGATGGCTGATAAGTGGAGTATGCAAGCAAAATACGACGCTTGGCTCAAGGTAGAAAAAGCTGCCGTTAAAGCTTGGAATAAGCTTGGCTTCATAAGTGACAGCGACTGCGAGAAAATTTGCAAAAACGCTAAATTTGAAGTGGCTCGTATCGATGAGATAGAAAAGACAACAAAGCACGACGTCATCGCGTTTTTAACAAGCGTAAGCGAGAGCCTTGGCGAGGAAAGCAGGTTCGTGCACTACGGCATGACCTCAAGCGACTGCATCGACACAGCCGTCGCACTTCAGATGAAAGAGAGCCTAGAGCTCATTATTAGCGACGTTGAGGAGTTCATGCAGGCGGTCAAAAACAGGGCAAACGAGCACAAGCACACGCTCATGGTCGGCAGAAGTCACGGCATCCACGGCGAGCCGATAACCTTTGGCCTTGTGCTTGCCATCTGGTATGACGAGATCGCAAGGGCGCTTAAGCTCATCAAAGATGCAAAAGATACGATCAGCTACGGCAAACTCTCAGGCGCTATGGGAAATTTAGCCCACGCTCCGATGGAATTTGAAGAGCTAACATGCGAGGAGCTAGGTCTAAAAGCTGCTCCAGCATCAAACCAAGTGATCCAGCGCGACCGCTACGCACATGTGGTAAGCGCCATCGCGGTTCTAGCCTCTACTTGCGAGAAGATCGCAGTTGCCGTTAGACACTACCAAAGGACCGAGGTTTATGAGGCAGAGGAGTATTTTAGCCCAGGACAAAAGGGCTCAAGCGCTATGCCACACAAGCGCAACCCAGTCCTTAGCGAAAACATCACGGGCCTTTGCAGAGTGCTACGCTCATATGTCACACCAGCGCTTGAAAACGTCGCCCTTTGGCATGAGCGTGATATCAGCCATAGCTCGGTTGAGAGATTTATCCTGCCAGATATGTTTATAACGGCTGACTTTATGCTGGTTCGCATCAAAAATTTGATAGCAAATTTAGTCGTATATCCAGAAAACATGATGAAAAATTTAAATTTAACAGGCGGACTAGTCTTCTCGCAACGCGTGCTTTTACAACTGCCACAGCGTGGAATCTCTAGAGAGGACGCCTACAAGATTGTTCAGCGCAACGCTATGAAGGTCTGGGCAGACTTGCAAGAGGGCAAAAAAGCGATCGATGAGCAAGGTCACAGCCTATTTTTACAAAATTTGCTAAACGATGAAGACCTAACTAAGAGCCTTAGCAAAGATGAGATCAAAGAGTGCTTTGACTACAACTACTACACCAAAAACGTAGATAGAATTTTCGCCAGAGTCTTTGGCAAGTAATTTAAATGCAAGAAGCAAATTTATGCTTCTTGCTTCAAAATATCACTTCAAAAATTTTTACAATCATTTTAAAATAAGATCAAATTTTTTAATTTTTAAAAATAAAATATTATTTTTTGAGTCAAATTTTATATTTAAAAGCACTTTTTTAACAAAGAGAGTTTTTATCTCCTTTTGGATAAAATCCCAAATTAAAATTTAACATGGAGAGATATTTTTGAAAGTTATAAAACGTAATGGCAGAACCGAAGAGCTTGATATCAGTAAGATCAAAAAATATACAAACGAAGCCGTTTTTGGCCTTAGCAATGTAAGCCTTAGTGAACTTGAAGTAGACGCGAAAATCCAGTTTAGAGATATGATAACGACTGAGGAAATTCAGCAGACTCTTATAAAAACAGCAGTTGACAAGATCGACATCGACCGCCCAAACTGGACATTTGTCGCTGCGAGGCTATTTTTATACGACCTTTATCACAAAGTATCTGGATTTAACGGCTACAACCACCTAAAAGACTACCTAGTAAAAGGCGAAAAGGTAGGCCGTATCATCCCTGGACTAAAAGAGAAGTACGATCTTGAGGATCTAAACTCTTATATCAAGCCTGAGCGTGACCTTCAGTTTGCATACCTTGGTATCAAGACGCTTTATGACCGCTACCTCATCAAAGACAAAAATGGCATGCCAATCGAGCTGCCACAGCATATGTTTATGGCGATCGCGATGTTTCTTGCGCAAAACGAGCTAGACAGCCAAGGCTGGGCTAAGAAATTTTACGATCTTATCTCTAAATTTGAAGTGATGCTAGCCACGCCAACGCTCTCAAATGCAAGGACTACACGCCACCAGCTAAGCAGCTGTTACGTAGGTAGCACGCCTGATAATATTGAGGGCATTTTTGATAGCTACAAAGAGATGGCACTACTTTCAAAATTTGGCGGCGGTATCGGCTGGGACTGGAGCAATGTGCGCGCAATGGGCGGTAGTATCGACGGGCACAAAAATGCAGCTGGCGGTATCATTCCATTTTTAAAAGTGACAAACGACATCGCCGTCGCCGTCGATCAGCTAGGTACTAGAAAGGGTGCGATCGCTGTTTATATTGAGCCTTGGCACATGGACGTGAGCGATTTTCTCGACCTCCGTAAAAACTCAGGCGAAGAGAGACGCCGCGCGCATGAGCTTTTCCCTGCACTTTGGATAAACGATCTATTTATGAAGCGTGTTAAAGAAAATGGCCGCTGGAATCTTTTTGACCCAGCTCAGGTGAGCGACCTTTGCGACCTTTATGGCGAGGCGTTTGAAAAGAGATACTTGGAGTATGAAAACGACGAAAATATCCAGAAAAACACCATCCTTGCAAAAGAGCTTTGGAAGAAAATTTTAACTAGCTATTTTGAAACTGGCATGCCATTTTTGTGCTTTAAAGACAATGCCAACAAAGCAAATCCAAACGACCACGAGGGTATCATCAGAAGCTCAAATTTATGTACCGAAATTTTCCAAAACACAGCGCCAAACTACTATAAGATCAAGATCACTTATGAAGATGGCAGCGAGGAGCTATTTGACGAGGAAGAAGACGTCACGGTCGATAGCGGCATAACTAAAAAAGCCAAAAAGCTTAGCGCGCTCGATAGCCTAAAAGGCAAGCAAATTTTCATCGTAGAAAAAGAGAGTATCGAGGGCAAAACGGCAGTTTGCAACCTTGCAAGTATAAATTTAAGTAAGATAAACAGTAAAGAGGACATCGAGCGTGTCGTACCGATAGCCATCAGGATGCTTGATAATGTTATAGACCTAAATTTCTACCCACACAAAAAGGTAAAGCACACAAACCTATCTTCTCGCTCGATCGGCCTTGGTGTCATGGGTGAGGCGCAAATGCTAGCTGAGAAAAACGTAAAATGGGGCAGCTATGAGCACTTGGCGCTGATAGATAGCATAATGGAAAACATAAGCTACAACACGATCTACGCTAGCTCAAATTTAGCCGTAGAAAAGGGCGTCTATCCAAAATTTGAAGGCTCAAAATGGAGTAAAGGCATCATGCCGATAGACACTGCAAACGAGAACGCAAAAGCGCTTTTAAACGACAAAGGCGGGCTATTTGACGAAAATGTCTGCGACTGGGACAAGCTAAGAGAAAAGGTCAAGCGTGACGGCATGAGAAACGGCTACCTAATGGCGATCGCTCCAACTAGCTCGATCTCGATCCTTGTTGGCACCACTCAGACTATCGAGCCAGTCTATAAACGCAAGTGGTTCGAGCACAACCTAAGCGGTATGATCCCAAATGTCGTGCCAAATCTCAGCCCTGATACTTGGCAGTTTTATACGCCAGCTTATGAGCTTGATCAAAGAATTCTTATAAAAGCAGGCGCGATCCGCCAAAAATGGATCGATCAAGGTCAAAGTCTAAATATTTTCATGAGCCTAGATAAAGCAAGCGGTGGATATCTAAGTGAAATTTATACGCTTGCATGGGAGCTTGGACTAAAATCAACTTATTATCTACGCTCTGAAAGTCCAGATAGCGAAAAACTAAACGACGTAGCTGACCGCTCGATAGAATGCGAGGGATGCCAGTAATGCTAATAAAGCATCAGTACTCCAACTGATGCTTTATTTTTTATAAAAATCTTTTATTTCTAATATCCAGGTTGGAATAAATGTTTCACTATCTTCCTTCTCTTTAGATATTTCTACATATTTTTCAGCAAATTTAATTTTATTCGATCCTTCGTTTTCTTCAAAATAATTTTTTAAATCAATACTTTTTAAATTATCAATAAAACTTGTATTTCCATTATTTTTTTGTATATTTATCTGATATTTGTTTGATTTATCCAATTTTTCCATTGTTTCTTTGAAAATTATAGGATTTAAAGATTGTTCTATATCAGTTTGAGTAGTATCTGAATTTTCAAGTGTATATAATCGTGTTTCATCGTTTCCAATATTGCATAATCTTCTAATTTTTAAGTGCTTATTTCCATCTTTAATGTACTCTTTATGTCTTATCTTATCTGTATCGATTAGACAAAATACTTTTCCTCTTAATTTATCATCCTCTTTTTTTAGAGGCAGTTCTAAGTGTTCATAAATTTCTGAAACTTTTGTATTTCCGCCAAGAGGTAAAATTCTTAAATTATTTTTCACTTCATCTTTAAAAAAATATTCAAAGTATATTTTTTCACTCACGCCTTCTACCAAAAGCCAGTTATACGGTTTTTCACAGTATAGCGAGTAATATATGGCTTGAACTAAATCATTTATACTTTTTAAATTAAAATCATGAGGAATTTCATTTTTGCTTTTTTGTATATCGTTTTTTACTCTTGCCTTATAGTCATATAAATCATAGGTGTCAAAAAGGATTTCCTTTTTAGTTTTTGTTTCTTTTTCTGTTAAAAAATGACCAAAGCCTTCATTTAGGATAGGCAAGAATCCATACCAATGAGTAGTAATGAACACTTGACAATTTTTTGAAACTTTATTCAATCTATCAAATTGCTCATAACAAACAGAAGTATGGAGTGAATTTTCTGGCTCATCTACTGCTATAATTGTTGCTGAATTCCTGTCTGTTTTTAATAGAAATGCGGATATTATGTCAATTAAGGCTTGTCTTTTTTCTCCTGCACTTAGTTCACTAATTTTTTTATTATTTTTATACAAAATTCTTTTTTGAAAATATGCTTCAATTATTTTATTTACTATGTCATTTTTTGTTATTTTATTGTTTCTTTGCCGTCCCGTTTTATACTCATAATTATTACGCAGGCTATTTTGTATTTCTTTAATAAAATTCTTTAATCTTGTATTAATTCCATTTGCACCTTCTAGGTTAATGCCGGATAGCATACCTTCTATTTCTTTTTTTAGTTTTTTTCCAAAAACTTTTTGCATTTCTGTTGTTTCTATTTTTGTAAAATTTTCTATATTAAGTTCGACCGGAAAATATATATATGAGTAGTGATCTTTTATGATTTGTAGAATTTTATTATATTTTTTGGCGAGCTCATTCTTGTACTTTTGAATTTCTTCTGTTGATATTGATGTTGTTATGTTTATATTCTTATTATCAAATACTTTACTGAGAAATTCTTGCGCTATAGTGAAGGTTCCAAAAGATATTTTTGGGCTACTGTTTGATATAAATTCTTCACCGATCATTAGCAGATAATACTCTTCTTTAGTTATACCTTGTTTTAATAAATCATCCCTAATATTTTTAAAGCCTTTAATATCAGCACTTCCGGATAACGATTTTATATTCCAGAAAAAATCATTAAGTTTATCTATATCTTTTATACAATGAGCAGGAAAAATACAATCAGATTTTTTAATTAAAAAAATTGGAACAAAAAATGGTTTATTTCTTTCTCCTGAAGTTGCATTTTTATTAATGTTGTAGATTTTTTCATTAAAGAAGCTATCAAATCCTTCAAGAATAGAACTTTTGCCTATTCCATTTTTACCAACATAACTTATAAAGTTAAAATCTAATTTATACCCTATAGGAATAAAGTTTATGCCTTCATATGCTTTTATATGTCTTAAATAAAGTCCAACAACCATGTGCGCTATCTTTATATAAAAATATTATTTCTTGGTATATGATTAAGATGATTTTAAAATTTATATCGTTAAGTCTTCCTTAGGATCTCATTATTTTTAATACTATATTTTTAAAAACTAAAATTAAAAAAATTATTTAAGTAAAAATAATCAAATTTTAGTTTAAAATACATAAAATACGTAGAGATATACTTAAGAAAACTTTCCAAAATTTTATATTTTTTGATAAATATTATTAAACAAAATAAAATAGTTATCTATTGTTTAAGCTTTCTTGTCCTATACTTTTAAACTTTATATTGAAAAATTTAGAAGAAAGAGCGAGTAATGCGTGAGATTTTGAAGAGAGATGGCACAAGACAAGAATTTGTAGCATATAAGATAGTGGATGCGATAAAAAAAGCATTTGCTAGTGAAAATTTAGCTTATGATGAGAAAGTTTTTACAAATGTTGTCCAAGATATCTTTCAAAAATCAAGCGCGATAACAGTCGAAGACATCCAAGATGCGATCGAAAAAGAGCTATTTAATAGTGGATATTTCGAAGTTTTAAAGAGCTTTATGCTCTACCGTCATACCCACAAGCTTCAGCGTGAGCAAATTTTAGGGCTAAACGAAGATACGACCTACATAAACTCAACCCAAACGATAAATGAGTATATAAACGGTACCGACTGGAGAATTTCTGCAAACTCAAATACAAGCTACTCAAACGCAGGTCTCATCAACAACACCGCTGGTAAAGTCATAGCAAATTACTGGCTAGATGCTGTTTATAGCAAAGAAGAAGGTCTTGCTCATAGAAATGGTGACTATCACATACACGACCTTGACTGCCTTACAGGGTACTGTGCTGGCTGGAGCTTACGAGCTTTGTTAAACGAGGGCTTTAACGGCGTTCGTGGTAGGGTCGAGAGCAAAGCGCCAAAACATTTTAGAGAAGCGCTTTATCAAATGGCAAATTTCTTAGGAATTTTGCAAAGCGAGTGGGCGGGCGCTCAGGCTTTTTCTAGCTTTGATACCTACCTTGCACCTTATGTTTTTAAAGACGATCTAAGCGACGCTGAGATCAAAAAGGCGATCACTAGCTTTATTTTTAACTTAAATGTGCCTGCACGCTGGGGACAAAGCCCATTTACAAACGTAACTATCGACATCACTTGCCCAAGCGACCTGAGAGATCAGATCCCAACGAGCGATGATATACACCTCTTTACAAATGTAAAAGATGAAAAAATTTTGAAAAAAGCAAACGAGCGTGGCAGAAAAAATTTGATCGATATGACCTACAAGGACTTCGAGCCTGAAATGGCACGCATAGATAAGGCATTTTACGAGGTTTTAACAGCTGGCGACAAATGCTCGCAGCCTTTTACATTTCCGATACCAACGGTAAATATCACAGAGGATTTTGACTGGGATAGCGAAGTGGCGGATGTACTCTTTGAAAATACCGCAAAAATGGGCTCAAGCTACTTTCAAAATTTCATCGGCTCACAATATACTTACGATGAACATGGCAATAAGATAGAAAACGAAAAAGCCTACAAACCAGGACATGTTCGCTCTATGTGCTGCCGTTTGCAGCTTGATCTAAGAGAGCTTTTAAAACGAGGTGGTGGCCTTTTTGGTAGTGCAGAGATGACAGGCTCTATCGGCGTTGTCACTATAAATTTGGCTCGCCTAGGCTACAACTTCAAAGGTGATAAAGTCGCACTTTATAACAGGCTAAGCTATCTTTTGGAGCTTGCTAAATCGACACTTGAAAAGAAGCGTAAATTTATCCAAGAGATGTATGACAGAGGGCTTTATCCTTATACGGCTAGATATCTAAAGCACTTTAACAATCACTTTAGCACGATCGGTATAAATGGCATGAACGAGCTTCTTAGAAATTTTACAAATGATAAGGAGAATATCTCAACAAAATTTGGACGCGATTTTGCTATTGAGATGGTTGAGTTTTTGCGCGATAAGATAAGGACATTTCAAGAAGAGACTGGAAATTTATACAACCTTGAGGCGACTCCAGCTGAGGGCACGACTTACCGCTTTGCCAAAGAGGATAAAAAGCGCTATCCAGACATCATCCAAGCAGGTGGCGGGGAGAATATTTACTACACAAACTCAACCCAGCTTCCAGCAAATTTTACAGATGATGCTTACGAGGCACTTGATTTGCAAGATGATCTTCAGACTTCATATACTGGTGGCACAGTATTTCACCTTTATATGAAAGAAAGGATCAGCTCACCTAAAGCTTGCAAGGAGCTTGTAAAGAGCATAATCTCAAATTATAAGCTTCCATATATCACGATAACGCCTGTATTTAGCGTTTGTTCAAAACATGGCTACATTGCTGGAGAGCATGAATTTTGTCCGCTTTGTGATGCAGAATTAATAGAAAAAGAGAAAAACAATTCCAAATAAGGAGAGGAAATGACAGAAAAAGAAATTTTAGAAAAAGTACAAGACAAACGCACAAAATGCGTAGTCTATACTCGTGTTATGGGTTATCATCGCCCAGTTGAGAGCTTTAACCTTGGTAAAAAAGGTGAGCACAAAGAGCGTATTAAATTTGATGAATACGCAAGTTGCTGCAAAAGATAATCACCGCAGCCAATAAAAACACAAAAACTCAAATAAAAAAGGCACAATCTTCTGTGCCTTTTAAATCTCAAAAGGTCCACAAATTTGCATAAAGTCTTTAGTATAACGCCATTTACTACGCTTGATTATCCAGGCAAAGTGGCTGCGGTAGTTTGGTTTGCAGGCTGTAATATGCGATGCGTGTACTGCTACAATATAGAAGTTGTAAATTCAAATGGCAATATAGAAATGAATGAGGTTTGTAGCTTTTTAGACCGCCGCATAGGTAAGCTAAATGGCATCGTCTTTAGCGGTGGCGAATGCACGGCAAATCCTTTGTTTTTAAAACTTGCAAGAGAGGTTAAGTCAAGAAATTTTTGCCTAAAGGTCGATACAAATGGCTCTCATATTGAGATTTTAAAAGAGGCGATAGGTGAAGGGCTGATTGACTATATCGCACTTGATTTTAAAGCACCAAAAGAGAAATTTACGGGCGTAACTGGCTCAAATTTATATGAAAAATTTATTAGCACACTAAAATATCTGCTTGAGATAAATTTTGATTTTGAAGTAAGAACAACCGTGCATGCAGATTTTTTAGATGAAAAAGATATTTCTTTGATGTCTGAAATTATTTATAACCTTGGATATAGAGGCAATTATTATTTGCAAAAATTCCTTAGCACAGGTGAAAATTTTGGAAATTTGGTTGATGCTAAAAATAGCTTTGATCCGAAAAAAATCATCTCGAAACTTCCTATTAAACTAAGAAACTTTTAAATTTCTACTCATTATTTTTAACAAAAATTTTTGCTTTGCAAAACTATAATCATTAAAACTAATAAGGAGAAACTATGCAAAGTTTCAGCTTTTTAAACCCTACTAAAATAGAATTTGGCAAAGACAAAGAGCAAAACATCGGCAAATATATGAAAGAATTTGGCGTAAAAAAGACGCTCATCATCTATGGCAGCGACAGGATCATACAAAACGGACTTTTTGACGTTGCCACAAAGAGCCTAAGCGCAAATGGCATCGAGTTTTGCAAGATAGGCGGCGTGAAGTCAAACCCAGTGCTAAGCAAGGTAAATGAGGCTATAAATTTAGCTAAAAAACAAGGCGTAGATAGCGTGCTAGCCATAGGCGGTGGCTCGGTGCTTGATAGTGCCAAGGCTGTGGCTGCAGGAGCGAAATATAACGGCGACGTTTGGGACTTTTTTACTAGCAAGTGCCCAAAAGAGGCGCTTATGATCTTTGACATCATCACGCTTGCTGCAACTGGCTCAGAGATGAACGGCGGCGCAGTCGTCACAAATGAAGCCACAAAAGAGAAATTTGCCATGCACGGCGCTTGTCTTTACCCAAAAGTATCGGTGGTAAATCCGCTTCTTCAAGCAAGCGTTAGCAAGGAGTATTTGGTCTATTCAGCCTCAGACATCATCGCTCACAGCATCGAGGGCTACTTTACGGCGAGCATCCAGCCTGAGATCATAAATTTATACATCGAAGCAAACATCAAAACCGTCATGAAAACGACTGAAATTTTGCTAAAAGAGCCAGAAAATTACGATGCTAGAGGTGAGTTTACCTGGGCTGCGACGATGGCGCTAAATGGCTTAACTTACGTTGGCACAGCTGGCTACTCATATCCAAATCACATGATCGAGCATGCCATAGGTGCGGTGGTAGACTGTGCGCACGGAGCTGGACTAAGTGTGGTTATGCCAGCTTGGATGAAGTGGTATAAGGATAGAAATTTAGGTGTATTTAAGCGTTTTGGTAGAGAAATTTTTGGTGTAGATAATGCAGACTTGGCTATAGAGAGGCTAAAAGAGTGGTTTAATAAGGTTGGCACGCCAACAAGTCTTATTGAAATCGGAGTTGATGATACAAATTTAGACGAGATTGTGGCTTTGGTTTATGACTACGCCAAGGGCAGGGGACTAGATCAAATTTATACAAAAGAGGCAATAAGTGAAATTTTTGCCTTAGCGAGATAGAATTTATCTAAATTTTACAAAGGAAAGATATGAAAAAGATCGCCCTTATAGCTGGAGCTAGCGGTGCTTTGGGAAGTGAGATTTTAAAAAAAATATGCCAGAGCGAGCATTATAGTAAGGTGATTACCCTTGCTAGGCATGAGCTAGAATTTACTCACGAAAAGCTTGAAGTAAAAGTAATAAATTTTGACGAGCTAAAAGATGAGGTGCCATTTATCGCTGATGATGTCTTTTGCGCGCTTGGCACGACGATGAAAGCGGCAAAGCACAAAGAGCAGTTTTATAAAGTCGATGTGACCTATCCACTAAATTTTGCGAAATTTGGCTTAGAGTGTGGCGCAAAACGTTTTGTCTTGCTCTCGGCTGCAGGTGCAAATAGAAAGTCAGGCTCGTTTTACCTAAAGGCAAAAGGCCAAGCAGAAGCAAAGATAAAAGAGCTTGGATATAGCTCATTTCACGTCGTTAGGCTACCACTTATCGAGGCTGAGAGAAAGGACTTTAGACTTGGCGAGTATCTGGCGATAAAGGCGTTTAAATTTATCCCAAAAGGCTTTTTTGACGAGTATCGTCCAATGAGGGCGGCTGATATCGCTAAAGTGATCGTGCAAGTAGCGCAAGATGACCACAGCGAGGGTGTCAAAATTTATAGCCCGTTGGAGTATGCGAAGTGAAAAGATACATCGCCATCACTGGAGCAAGCTCAGGCATAGGAGCGGCTGCGGCAAAGGCATTTGCAAAGTGCGGGGAGAATTTGATCCTTATCGCAAGGCGGGGCGAGCTTTTAGAAGAGCTAAAAGGCGAGATAGCTAAATTTGCAAATGTCGATGTGGTGATAGAACTTTGCGACCTTTCAAAACAAGAAAATGCCCTTTCTCTTTGGCAAAATTTAGAAAAATTTGAGCTAAAAGCGCTTATAAACAACGCTGGCTTTGGCGACTATAACAAGGTCGGCGAGCAAAATTTAGAAAAAATCACGCAGATGATAAATTTAAACATCATCTCACTTGTGACGCTCTCAACGCTCTTTACTAAAAAATACAAAAACAAAGATACACAGCTTATAAACATCTCTTCGATAGGCGGCTACAAGATAGTGCCAAACGCCGTCACATACTGCGCTAGTAAATTTTTCGTAAGTGCCTTTAGCGAGGGACTTTACCACGAGCTAGCACAGGATAAGCAGGCAAAAATGCAGGCAAAAGTTCTAGCTCCAGCTGCCACAAAGACAGAATTTGGCATGGTGGCAACCAACAAAGAGAGCTACGACTACGATAAGGCGTTTAAAAAGTATCACACGAGCGAGCAGATGGCGGAGTTTTTGCTGCGACTTTATGATAGCCATTACTGCGTTGGCTCGGTAGATAGAGATAGCTTTGAGTTTAGTTTAAGCAAGCCAAAATTTGACTACGCGATCAAATACGAGCCAAAAGATAACTAGGCGCTAAAGCCCTGGTAGTCTACGCCAAGGCTAGTAAAGCAAAAAGTAGGACAAAATAAAAAGGCAGATCATGAAATGCGTTAGAGTTGCTATTTTAGGGGTTTGTTTAGTAGGTGCTTGCTTTGGAAATGAACTTAAATTTGACGAGAGCAAGTTTGAGCTAAAAAGCGTGCAAGTTGGCGAGAGGATACTTAAATTTAGAGCTTATGAGGGCATAGTCTATATGGCAAAGCCAGTTAGTGGCTACGAGGCGCTAAATTTCTACGTGCCAGAGGATAAATTTGGTGACCAAAAAGGGGCTATTTTCATGCCAAACGCGATCGGTGGCTACATGAGCGCCAAACCACAAAAGCCAGAAATCCAAAATGAAAAACCAAATGCCACTCTTGAAGCGCTTCTTAGAGGCTACGTCGTGGCAAGTGTTGGTGCTAGGGGCAGAACGCTAAAAGATGGCGAGAAATTTATCGGCAAAGCTCCAGCTGCGATAGTCGATCTAAAAGCAGCCGTTAGGTATCTTAAATTTAACGACAAATTTATGCCAGGCGACGCAAATAAGATCATCTCAAACGGCACGAGCGCAGGCGGTGCGATGTCGGCACTTCTTGGCACAAGCGCAAATGCAAAAGAGTATGAGCCATATCTTAAAGAGCTAGGCGCTGCAAAGGCGGATGATCAAATTTACGCCGTCTCAGCCTACTGCCCTGTTACAAATTTGGAGCATGAAGACGAGGCGTATGAGTGGATGTTTGGGGATTTGGATAAATTTGAAAGTATTGATTTTTCAAGCTTTGATGCGAGCACTTTTAACGACAGAGGCAAAAAGCCAAAGATGATCAAAGGCGAGCTAAACGCCACGCAAAAAGAGCTCTCGCGCGAGCTAAAGAGTAAATTCCCAGCCTATCTAAACTCGCTAAATTTAAAAGACGCCAAAGGCCATGCGCTAAGCCTTGATGAAAATGGCGAGGGCAGCTTCAAAGAGTATATAAACGCCCTCATCTCAAAGGCATTTACCGCTACAAAAAGTAGCGACAAAAGCACGCTAACGCCTAAATTTATAACTCTTGATACGCAGGGTTGCTCGCTTGGATATACATTTAAGCTTGAAGACTTCATCGCCTCGCTAAAACGTGCCAAAGCGGTAGTTGCATTTGACGGATTTGGGCTAGAAAATCCTGAAAACAATCTCTTTGGCGATAGCAAAACACCCGCAAAGCACTTTACTAAATTTGCAAAAGAGCGAAGCGAGGGCGAGATGGCGGAGGCTAGCGTCATAAAGATTATGAATGCGATGAACTACGTCAAAAATAAAAATTCGGCGAAATTTTATCGCATAAGACAGGGCACAAACGACACCGACTTAGCCCTTGCCGTACCTGCTATGCTCGCGCTTTCGCTTAAAAATGCTGGCAAAGAGGTTGATTTTGAAGCGGTCTGGGGACAAGGACATGGTGGTGACTACGACCTTGATGAGCTTTTTGCTTGGATAAAAAGAGTGGTTGAGAAATAAATTTAAGGAAATTTGATGATAAAAAAGCTATTTTTATTAGTATTTTCGGCAGCTTTTGCCTTTGGGGCGGAGGCGAAAGTGAGCTTATATGAGCTGCTTTCAACACCAAATAACAAGAGCTTGCTAAAGCAGCTTGGTAGGGAAAATGTCCTTAGCTCAAAGAGCGAGCCAGGCACGCAGACGATTTTTTTTGCGAGCGCAAAGAGCAAGCCGGAGCTGTTTTATGTGCTTGAGTTTTACGAGGATGAGGCGGCTTATAAAAAGCATATAAGCTCGGCGCATTTTAAGAAATTTGCAAGTGAGAGTAGTGAAATTTTAGCTAGCAAAAAGGCTATAAGTGTGAAAAAGAGGGCTGCGTATTCTAAAAATTTAACTCCAGAGAGGCTAAAAGAGGCGTATTTTCGTATCACAAATTTAAGCCTAAAGGCAAAGAGCGATTCAAAATTTGAAAAGATCGTCAAAAAATATATACAAAAAAGCGTAGATGAGGGCGCTTATGCGCAGTTTGCCTTTAGTCAAAAAGAGGCACCTAATAAGTGGATCTTAGTTGAAATTTACAAAGACGAAGCTAGCTTTGAGAGCTACCGCCACAGTGAAAACTACAAAGCTTACGCCAAAGAGCGAGCTGGGCTAATAGATGAATTTGATGGCTTTGGTCTCAAAAACGAGACCTCATTTAGCAAGGTAAAATTTTAGGAGATCTTATGAAAAAAATTTCACTTTTTTGCGCACTGGTGCTCATTGGTAGCACGGCTTTTGCCCTTGATAAGGCAGGATGCGAGAGTTTAAAAGATGTGAAAATTTTAAACAACGAGATAATAGATGCGGTGTGGCATGAAAAGGGCGAAGCGCCAAAGAGCATGCTAGCTAAGAGTAAGACCTACGCTGGCAAGGAATTTTTAGTGTGTGCATATCCAAAGGTGGCTACATACGTGGGTGGCGACACGAGCAAAGCTAGTAGCTTTGTTTGCAAATAAATTTAAAGAAGTAAATTTAAGGAGAGAAAATGAGTGAAATTTTAGTTGTATCAGGTCACACTGACCTTGAAAATTCTTTTGCGAATAAGATCATCTTGGACGAGCTAAAAAAGCACGTGCCAGAGGCTAAATTTGACATACTAAGCGAGCTTTATAAAAACTACGTGATAGACGTAAAAGCCGAGCAAGAAAAGCTAGTAAAGGCTGATGTGATCGTGCTTGTTTATCCATTTTTCTGGTACGGCGTGCCATCTCTTTTACAAAAGTGGCTTGAAGATGTGCTAGTTCATGGCTTCTCTCACGGCAGCAGCGGAGATAAGCTACGGGGTAAAAAACTGGTACTTTCATTTACTTCTGGTGCGCCTGAGGAGCTTTATAAAAAAGAGGCGCTTCAGCACTACGAGATAGAGGAGTTTTTGCCGCCACTTAAGGCTCTAGCGAATATGTGTGGAATGGAGTTTGCAGGATATGTTTATAGCGGAGGGCTATCATATCAGAGCAGGCACGATAAGGCAAAGCTTGCTTTGATGAGGCAAAAGGCGCTTGATCATGCAAAAAGGTTAGGGGAGCTGATAGGCAAAATTTCATGATACCAGCAAAATTTTATAAATATGTTTTTGCGTTTATAATGTCAGCATTTATGGCATTTTTTATGTCATTTGTGCTGACATATTTAAACCTTGGCTTTGTTGATGGCTTTGTAAAAATTTGGCTAATCGCTTATGTAAAAGCCTTTGTAGTGGCGTATCCTGTGCTTTTGCTAGTCTCTCCATTTGTAACAAAACTCACACAAATTTTATGTAAAAAATAAAATAATAATATACGTTATCAATAAAAATTATTATTTACTTATTTTAATTATTTGGTTATAATCCGATCAAAATTTATCAAAATAGGAGTCAAAATGAGACAGTACGAAACATACAAATGCGAGAAATGCGGCAACGAGATCGAGGTTCAAAAAGTTGGCGGCGGTACACTAACCTGTTGCGGCGAAGAGATGAAATGCGTGACTGAAAATTTAACAGCTGTAAATTTGATGAAGGCATTTGCTGGCGAGTCACAAGCTAGAAACAAGTACGAGCTTTACGGCGACCTAGCCAAAGAAGCAGGCTATCACGCGATAGCTAGACACTTTTACGAAGCAGCTGAAAACGAAAAATGGCATGCAAGAGCTGAGTTTAAAAAATATCACGAGCTAATGAATGATCCAATTGATAAGATGGATAAAAATTTACTTGATGCGGCAGCTGGCGAAAACTACGAGCATACGACTATGTATCCAGACTTTGCAAAGATCGCAAAAGAAGAAGAGCTAAGAGATGTTGAGAGGCTATTTAATGCGATCGGTAAGGTTGAGGTTGAGCATGAAAGAGAGTATTTGGAGCTTAAAAAGATGCTTGATGAAGAGGGCTTTTTTGAGAGCGATGAGGAAGATATCTGGGTTTGTGAGGTGTGCGGACACGTTCACAGAGGTAAAAAAGCTCCAGGCGCTTGCCCACTTTGCAAAGCTCCAAAAGAGTATTTTAAACGCGAATTTCTAGGCTAAAAAGCCAAAAATAGCCAAGACGCTTGTCTTGGCTATTAATTTAAGTCATAAAATATTATAAAAATGATACAATTCTTTCAAATTTTCACAAGGAGAAAGAGATGAAAAAATCACTTTTAGTTTTAACTACTCTTGGCTTTGCATTAAGCCTAAACGCTGCAGATCTTACAGATACTTGCAAGTCTTACTTCTCAGACATCGACAAAATGGTCGAAGCTTACAAACAAGCTGGTCAAGAGCAACAAGTAAAAATGTATGAAGATCAAAAGAAACAATCAATGGATCAACTAGCTTCTTTACCAAAAGAGCAACAAGACGCTACTTGCAAACAAGCTAAAGAGATGTTTGCTCAAGTAATGGAACAAATGAAAAAACAAGGTCTTTTAAAATAAATTTTATGGCTAGTTTTTCTAGCCATATCCTAATCCTCTTTTTCTAATTCGTTATTTACACCGATCTCTTTTACTTCTATATCTTTTTGCTCATCTGGAGACAAGCGTTTAAAATTTTCAAGTCTACTAACAAGACCATCTCTACCACTAAAACTTGATGCAAGGGCGTTAAAATGTTTATTTGCAGTATTTAGTGTATTACTAAGTCTATTCATATGCTCGGCCACATTGCGGACTTTATCATAAATTTTAATCGCACTCTTTACGATATTTTTGGCCTCTTCATTGCCACGCTCTATGCGCCATAAATTTGCCACTGTGCGAAGAATAGGCATAAGCGTAGTGTGAGATACTAGTATTACGCGCTTTTGAAATGCGTAGTCAAAAAGGGAACTATCAAATTTCATAGCCTCGATATATGCTGGCTCAATTGGTATAAACATCAATACAAAATCAGGACTATCAGGTACGATCTCACCGTAATTTTTGCTATTTAAGCTATCTATGTGATTTTTCATAGAAGCAATATGCTCTTTCAATGCTAAATTTAGCTCCTCTTCGTTGCTGGCTGTGATAGCCTTTTCGTAAGCCATAAGTGAGACTTTAGAATCAACTATTAGGTGTTTGCCATCTGGTATCTTTACTATAAAATCAGGAATAAGACGTTTGCCTTCTTCGTTCTTGAAATTTTGTTGTGTCAAGTAATGCTCATCTTTTACAAGCCCAGAAGCCTCAAATGTGCGTTCAAGCTGTATTTCACCCCAGTTTCCAAGTGTTTTATTACTACCTTTTAGCGCAGTGGCTAGTGAGTTTGCCTCTTTTGACATTGAGATACCAATTTCACTTATGTGCTTAATCTGCGTTCCTAACGCGCTCATGCCTTTAACGGATTCGTCGTGGACTGCATTTACGCGCTCTTGAAAGGTTGAAATTTGCTCCTTTAGTGGCTTTAGTAAAAGATCTAAAGAATTTTGGCTATTTTGTGTGAAATTTGCACTTTTTTCTTCAAA
This sequence comes from Campylobacteraceae bacterium, assembly GCA_902387145.1. Taxonomy (GTDB): domain Bacteria; phylum Campylobacterota; class Campylobacteria; order Campylobacterales; family Campylobacteraceae; genus Campylobacter_A. The sequence continues at coordinate 215,687 of CABMKY010000003.1, forward strand.
TATTTTATTTGCAAGATTAGAAAATTCCAAATTTAACTCATTTTTTACTTTTAATAAATTTGCCTCTTGCTCTTTTAGACTATTTTCTTTTGCTTCTATTTCATTTCTAAGCACAGCCATATCACGTTTTAATCTATTTTCTCTCTCACTTGCTTCAACTAAAGCATTTTTATTTTGATTTAGCTCAGCTAGTGTTGCAGTGAAATTTGCCTCGTTATTCTTGGCCCTTTCATTTGCTGTACCGATACTCTCTTTAAGCTCATTTATCACGCGCTCCATCGCATCTTCAGCTTCGTCTTTTTGTGCTATTTTGGTTTTTAGTGCATCGATCTCGCCGATGAGCTCGTCTATTCGCTCGTGATTTGACATAAGCCTTGCTTTTTGCTCACTGATTAGCTGCAGATTTTCACTATTTTTAGATACTAAATTTGTCAGATTTGATGAAATTTCAAAATTTTCTTGCTCTTTTTGCGCCAAATTTCGCTTTAGCTCGAGTTTGTCTCTATTAAATGAATAGATGACAAATATCGCAATCAAAAATAGTACTCCTAAAAATATGGCAGCATAAAAATAGAAATCTTGTTGCATTTAGTATCCTTAAAAAATGAAGAAATTTTTATATTTTTATAAAAGCAAAGAGATTACTCCTTGCTTTATAGTAAATTTTTATGCTTCTAGCACTGCTCCGTTGCTTGCGTTTGTGACTAGTTTGCGGTATTGCCTTAGCCAGCGAGAGGTTAGCACTTTATCAACCGGTTTAAATTCTGCTCTTCTCTTTGCGATCTCGGCTTCGCTTAGGCGAACGTTTATCTCGTATTTATCGACGTCTATATCGATGATGTCGCCATCTTTTAGCAGGCCTATCATGCCGCCTTCAGCTGCTTCTGGGCTCACGTGACCGATGCTTAGACCTCTTGTTGCTCCGCTAAAGCGACCATCTGTGATGAGCGCTACGTCTGCACCAAGGCCTCGTCCCATGATGAGTGAAGTAGGGCTTAGCATCTCTTGCATGCCAGGGCCTCCGCGTGGGCCTTCGTAGCGGATGATGACGACATCGCCTTTATCTACTTTGCCACTTGAGATGCCAGCAATCGCTTCATCTTGTGAGTTAAAGCAGACCGCTTTGCCGCTAAATTTACGCTCACCAACGATGCCAGCTGTCTTGATGACACAGCCTTGCTCGGCTAAATTTCCAAACAAAATGGCAAGTCCACCAACTTGCGAATAGGCGTTTTCTACTTTGTGAATGATGCTTTCATCTTTGATGTCACTTATCTTTACGCGCTCTCCCAGAGTTTCGCCACTAACTGTGAGATTGTCTAAATTTAGCATGCCATTATCTCTGCGTGAAATTTCTTTTATCACTGCATTCATACCACCAGCTCTGCCGATGTCCTCCATGTGTACATTTGGTAAGCTTGGGCTGATCTTAGCGATATGAGCGATATTTTGACTGATCTTGTTTAGCTCTTTGATGTCTAAATTTACGCCAGCCTCTCTTGAGATGGCTAGCATGTGAAGAACGGTGTTGCTGCTACCACCCATTGCCATATCAACGACAAGCGCGTTGCGGATCGCTTTTTCATTTAGTATGTTTCTGATTTTAAATTTCTCATCAAGGGCGATCTCGCAGATCCTGCGAGCAGCCTGCCTGATGAGTTCCTCACGCTCCGGAGTTAGTGCAAGGATAGTGCCGTTGCCGGGGAGTGCTATGCCCATCGCTTCACAAAGCGTGTTCATGGAATTTGCTGTAAACATACCGCTACAACTACCACCGCTTGGACATGCGTTGCACTCGATATCTTTTAGCTCGGCCTCATCTATCTCTTTGGTCTCAAATTTACCAACTGCCTCAAATGCAGTCGCAAGGTCGATTGGCTTGCCATCTTTTGTGTAGCCCTTTTTCATTGGGCCACCGCTTACAAACACGGTTGGTACATTTACTCTTAAAGCGCCCATAACCATGCCAGGGACTATCTTGTCGCAGTTTGGCATACAAACGAGTGCGTCAAGTGCGTGAGCGTTCATCACGGTCTCTATCGAGTTTGCGATGATCTCACGGCTAGGCAAGCTATATAGCATGCCGCCATGCCCCATCGCGATGCCATCATCCACACCGATGCAGTTAAACTCAAATGGAATACAGCCATTTTTGCGAATTTCATCTTTTAAAATTTGTGCATATTTATTTAAGAAAAAGTGGCCAGGTATGATCTCTATAAAGCTGTTTGCAACGCCGATAAAGGGTTTAGCAAAGTCATCGTCTTTTAGTCCAGTCGCACGTAAAAGTGAGCGGTGTGGAGCTCTTGTGTAGCCTTTTTTGATTATGTCGCTTCTCAAATTTGATCCTTTTTTAAAATTTGAGAGGATTTTATCACATATAAAGTATCAAAGATTTTAAAAAATTTTTGCAAATTTAAAAATTTTTTTATTACATAAATAACACATTAAATTTTTAAAATTTATCCAAAAAGGATGAGCTAAATAGCTACGAAATTTCGGTAATTTTAATCAAAGCAGTATGCAAAATAATAACGTAAAAATATTATCAATGTGTTATAAATATTGATTTATAGGGCTTTATTGTACCCTGGTACAATTTACAAGACCTATGAAAATTTATACAATGCGATAAAATTTTTTAACAAGGATGAGAAAATGGTCGCAAAAATAGAGGGCATAAAAGTGATGCCAATGCAAACTAAAATTTTAAATTCTGGCACAAACTTTTATAAAAATAACTTCACAAATACAACTTTAATTTTTCCTTTTTACGCGAAGAAGTAAAACAACTTCTAATCTCCAAAACAAGAGCGATTAGCTTTTATTTTAAATTTAATTTATAGTTAAGAGAGTTTTATATGCAAAGTGAAAAAACAGAAATTTTACTTGATGAAGTGAATGAAACAATAGATTCGATATTTAGAACCTGTAATAAAAATGGCGGAACAAAGAAAGCTTTGGAAAATAGAAAGCTAAATAAAGAAATTTTAAAAGATAAATTTGCATCGATCTTTTTAAAATTTGACCAGATAGACGATGATAATTTTAAAAGCACAGTTCTTGCAAGTGATGAGACAAAAGAGCTAAGCGATATGGTAAAAACATTCGAAGCTGATAAAGATATAGACTTGCCAGAACTAGAGCGAGCGATAAATTTTAACCTTACTAGAATCAAAGAAGCAATATATAAATTTCAAAACAACAACTAAAAGCTGGTGCGAGAAAAATCTCACACCAGATACTGCTAATAACTAAATACCTCCGGATCAATAACCATCGCCCTATAAGCAACATCATCTCTTGAAGCAGAGTCCACATCCATCTCAAATTTGATCTCATTTGTTTTTGGATCGATCTCAACTAAGACCATTTTGATAGTCTTGTCAGGACGGAGTAAATTTACGTTTGAGCTTGAGATGAAGTAGGTATTTTTATCTTTTTGCCACTCGACGTTGCTAGTAACTGCGCTATAAAAGTCAAAGCCACGCTCTTTACCAAACTGCCAAGTTTGTTCAACCGTGCCCTTTTTCTCATCTATCTTGTACTCAACCGCGCGGGAGTATTTATCCTCTTTAAAGGCTGGCTGCTCCATACCCCTTGCATCGCCATTGTCAAAGACACTTAGGTGTTTTATGCTACCTTTGTTGTCGTATCTTGGCGTTAGCCATGCGGTGTGCTGAGTCCATGACCAGTCAAATTCGCCCTCGCATTTTGAGTTTTCGCATTTTATCTTATTGCCTTTGCTATCGACTGGAGTTAGCACTTTGGCTTTAAATTCTTCACTCCAGCCCTCAGGCGAAGCGAGTATCCATTTTACTTTTTTATCGCGTCCGATTTTAACGATGCCTTGGTGGCGAAGTGAGAGGATGATGCTATCGTCGCTCTCATCGTATGAGATAGAATTTACGTGAGCCCAGTTTCTACCTGTGCCAGTAGAGGTGATGTCGCCAAATGGCTGATCGTCGCTTATCTTGATCTCTTTTGCATCCATATCGATATTTAGGCAAACAGCTCTTGCATCAAGCGCTTTTATGAGGTTGCTGCGGTAGACGTTGTTGCCAAAAATTTCATTTAGATCCCACTCTTCGACCACTTTACCGGTGCTATCGACCTCGATGATGTGGTCTCTTATAGTGTGAGAAATTTTGCCATCTTTATGGCGGTAGTTGTATTTGCCAACTCTAAGAAGTGCGTGATCATCCTTTAATGGCATAACTTCATGGCTTAGATCGATGTAGCCTCTTGGAAGCGGGCGGTTATAAATTTCTTTTCCCATAAGGTCATATCTTAGATATCTTTGAGCCATGCCAAAGCTAATATCGCCATTTTTTAGCTGATGAAAGCCCATCATCATGCCCCCATCCATCACTCTTCTCTCGCTGCGGTCGTAAAATTTCTGATAGTCAAGGTACCATCTAACCTCACCTTTGGTATCTACGATGTAGTTTTCGGTAAAGTCGTTCCAGCTAGCAGCTCCACCATTTTTCCAATCAAGTGGTTTATAGACGCTTGTGATTGTATTGTTTATGAGATAGAGCCTATTTTTAAACGCAGGATCGACCTTTTTGACGCGAGTCTTTTGCATGTGAGAAAATCTAAAATCACGGCTATATGTGACGATAGGCTGGGCGTAAATTTTATATGTTTCTACCTTTTTAGCTCCATTAAATGTATAGCTTACGACTACTTCATTTAGATAGTCAGGGTAAAGTCCCCAAATAGGCACACCATCATGCGTAAGCAAAGCATGCTCTGAGATGTTGTAGTCGATGTCGATACCGCCATCTGGCTTGCCTTTTACTTTAACATGGATATCTTTGATGTCTTTGCCAGCTCTATCGATGATAGCAGTTAGAGGCGATACGTCATATGGATTTATAAAGACTGATCCAAGCTCGCCTTGAACCTTTACGTGATGAGCTAGGACTCCAGCCTCTAGTGGCGTAATGTCTATACTAAGACCACTAACCAAAACAGCCGCAAGGGCAACAGAACCTAAGAAATTCTTGCTCATTTTCGCTCCTTTAATAAAATTTAATGATATCTTACTACCCAAATTTCACACAGAACTAACGCTTATATGAAAAGTGGCTTAAATAAATTTATAAAAGAGTTGTTTTAAAGGGTTAAAATAAAAAAAGAAGATTTTAGGAGCAAACGCCCCTAAATTTTAGTTATTTGCTTCAAATTTCTTAAGAGAAAAAAGAACAAATTTATAGCTAGCAAATAGCGTCACTGGCCAAAGTATCAAAAAAATTCCTGCTTCTAACATCTTTTATCCTTAGTATGCGTGATGATCGTTTTTGATCTCATCCTGCGTGATCTTCTTGCTATCTATCGCTCTCCAGACGACGATGATATAAGCAAGCACTACTGGCACTAGCAAACTAACATAGGCCATAACGCCAAGTGTGTAGTGGCTAGAGCTTGCATTTTTGATAGTTAGCGAGCTAGCAAGGTCGCTAAATGACGGATAAAATGCAGTGCCATTTAGTCCTGTTATCAAAAATAGCGCAGTCACAGCAAGCGTAACGCCAACGCCGTAAGCAAAAATTCCACGTATGCTTTTTGTAAATGCCCCTTGGAAAATTCCAACAAGCACCAAAACAACGCCAACAAGAAGCAATATGCCAACGATAGGCATCTCGATCAGATTTATAGCGTATTTGTAAGGCATAAGGCTAACTACGCCGTTTGCGTCGTATGCAAAGCCATCTTTTGTAAGCACCCAAGCAAGAAATCCTAGAAAAAATGGCAAGAATAGCACGGTGTTGATAAGTAGCTGTTTTCTAGCGTTTTGTATAAATTCACTATCAGCGATGTTGTTCATAAGATATAAGCAGCCGCCTACGCGAGATAGGAAAAACATCGCTATGCCAAGCAAGTACAAGTAAGGATTTGCCAAAGCTTCAAGGCCGCGAAATGGAGTCTTCCACTCGACAAAGTTGTGTTCATTTAGCACAAACGCACTGCCGCTAAAAAATGTACTAACCGCCATGCCAATAAGGATAACGCCAAGTGAGCCATTTATGAAAAGGAAAATTTCATAAGTTCTAGCGCCTAAGAAGTTATCAGGCTTTTTGCGGTACTCGTAGCTTACAGCTTGGACGATAAAACAAAATAAAATAGCCAGCCAAACCCAGTAAGCGCCACCAAAGCTAGTAGCGTAAAATAGCGGGAACGCCGCAAAGCATGCACCACCAAACATAACAAGCGTCGTAAATGTAAGCTCCCATTTTCTACCGATAGAATTTATGAGCATATCTTTTTTAAGCTCGTCCTTGCCAAGGCTAAATATGAGCGACTGGCCGCCTTGAACAAACATCATAAAGACTAAAAGTCCGCCAAGAAGGCTAACTATAAACCACCAATAAATTTGTAAATTTTCTAAGCTTAAACTATGCATGGTTGTTAAATCCTATCTTTATTTGCTTAAGCATGATTTTGATCTCAGCAATCAGCAAGACCGTAAATAAAACAGCAAATAATATAAATGAAATTTTGACATTTGAGTCAGATAAATTTGTAGCTCCGACGCCAACGGTCATGAGATCTTGTATCACCCAAGGCTGACGACCGACCTCTGCTACTATCCAGCCAGCTTCAGCTGCAATGTAGCCAAGCGGTATGGTAAAGAGACAGATCCACAAAAATGCTCTTATGTTTTCAAATTTATATTTTCTTGAGAGATTTAGATAAAGAGTGATAGCAAAAAGAGCTATGAAGTAAGTGCCAAGAGCGACCATGATGTGAAAGCTATAAAATGTAAGTGCAACTGGCGGCACAGCATCTTTTGCGTCCTTAAGATAGCCATATCCTAAGAAATTTAGGTTGCTCTCTAAATTTGAAAGCGAAGTTTTCATTAGGCTCTCGTCATTTGCTTTTTTGGCTTCTTTGTAGTTTTTAAGAGCTTCGATAGCTACTTTGCCCTTTGCCATCTTCTCTTCTACGCTTATTAGATTGTGCTCGCTATTGCCATAAAGTAGGTCATTTATACCTGGTGTAAATGAGTTAAGCTCTCTGTTTGCCATGATGCCAAGTGCGTAAGGCACCTTTATCTCAAGTAAAAATGGCTCAGTGTCATCGCCAAGCTTTTTAGCTGGGTTTAAAATGCCAGCTGCAACTAGGCCAGTGTTTTTCTCGCCCTTATAAAGTCCCTCCATGGCTGCTAGCTTCATAGGCTGTTTTTGAGCTGTAAGATATGCGCTCTCATCGCCGCTAAGTAGTAAAAATGCCGAAGTGATAAGGCCAAATGCACTAGCAACGACGATACTTTTTTTAGCTAGCAAGATATGGCGTTTTTGGATCAAAAACCAAGCAGAAATTCCTATCACAAAAAGAGCCGAGATAGTGTAGCCGCTAGTTACTGTGTGTAAAAATTTGCTAATTCCAAGAGGATTTAGCGCGACTTCGAAGAAATTTTCCATCTCCATTCTGGCGGTATCTGGGTTAAATTTCATGCCGATAGGATACTGCATCCAGCCATTTGCGATTAAGATCCAAAGTGCGCTTAAATTTGAACCGATCGCGACAAGCCAGGTTGAAAGTAGGTGAAATTTCTTGCTGACTTTATCCCAGCCAAAAAACATAATGGCAAAAAATGTACTCTCCATGAAAAATGCGAGCAAACCTTCTATCGCAAGTGGAGCGCCGAAGATATCGCCGACAAACCAGCTGTAGTTTGCCCAGTTTGTACCAAACTCAAACTCCATGATGATGCCAGTAGCTACACCGATAGCGAAATTTATACCAAAGAGCTTTAGCCAAAATTTCGTTATCTCAAGCCAGACTTTATCGCCGGTTTTAACATATATCGTCTCCATGATAGCGATGATAAAACTTAGCCCCAAAGTAAGTGGAACAAACAAAAAGTGGTAAATGGCAGTCAGCGCAAACTGAGCCCTAGACCAATCAACAAAATCCATCTCAGACATTTTATTCCTTTATTAAATTACGAATTACAAATTCGCTTTTTTCTTCGTCGGTTTGAAATTTGGTATTAAGAGTCTCGTCAAAAATGAAGACCTTTAAAATTCCAAACATAATGATAAGCTTTATTATTATGAGAAGCCATAATTTTTTGCCTATTTTCATATTTTTAAAGCCCTCTATATATAAAGAGGCAATGATGTTTAGGTAGTTTTTTATCATAGTTTTTGAAGTCTATAACAAAAAGACTTAAAGAATAATTTTTAAAATTTATACGATTAATGCCTTACTAAATATTTAAGGGGTATAATTCGCAATTAAAAAATAAATAAATTTAAGGAAATTTAATGGCAAAAGAGACGAAGTACATTTTTATCACAGGTGGTGTTTTAAGCTCGCTTGGAAAAGGCATCGCAGCTGCGTCTATCGCGACTCTTTTAAAAAATTCCGGACTAAAAGTAAGTGTTTTAAAAGCTGATCCATATATCAACGTAGATCCTGGTACGATGAGCCCGTTAGAACACGGCGAAGTTTTTGTCACAGATGATGGCGCAGAGACTGATCTTGACCTTGGGCACTACGAGAGATTTTTAGATGAGAGCCTAAGTCAAGATAACAACTTCACAACAGGTAGAGTTTATAGCTCAGTTATTGAAAAAGAGCGCCGTGGTGACTACCTTGGAAAGACCATTCAAGTTATCCCTCACATCGTTGGCGAGATCGTTGATCGCATCAAAAAAGCAGGCGAGGGCAAAGATGTGCTCATCGTTGAGATTGGCGGAACCGTTGGCGATATCGAGGGACTACCATTTTTAGAGGCGATAAGAGCCTTAAGAGTAGAAGTTGGCAAAAAAAGAGCGCTAAATATCCACCTAACTCTCGTGCCATTTATAAAGGTAGCTGGCGAGCTAAAGACAAAACCAACCCAGCATAGCGTAGGAGAGCTAAGACGTATAGGCATAACACCAGATATCATCATCTGCAGATCTGAAATGCCACTAAACCGCGAGCTAAAAGATAAGATCGCAGCAAGCTGTGGAGTAGAGAAAAACTGCGTCATAGAGAGCTTAGATAGCGCAAGTATCTATCAAATTCCGCTTTCATTTTTAAAACAAGACATCCTAGTGCCGATCGCTGAAAATTTAGGTTTTGGTGAGCTAAAACCAGACATGGCAAACTGGGATAGCCTAGTAAAAAGAATCATAGCTCCAACAAATGAAACTACAATAGCATTTGTGGGTAAATATATAGATCTAAAAGAGAGCTACAAGAGCCTAACTGAGGGTATCATCCACGCTGGAGCAAATTTAGACGCTAGGGTAAATTTGCGCTGGATAGATAGCGAAAAGATAGAAGAGAACAATGTAAATGAGCTTTTAAAAGACGTAGATGGCATCTTGGTCGCTGGCGGCTTTGGCGAAAGGGGCGTTTTAGGTAAGATGCAAGCCATTAAATTTGCTCGTGAAAATAAGATCCCTTATCTTGGAATTTGCCTTGGTATGCAGCTAGCACTAATTGAGTTTGCAAGAGATGTTTTGGGCTTAGAAGACGCAAATTCTATGGAATTTGACAAAGAGTGCAAAAACCCTATCATCTATCTAATCGATAGCTTTATCGACGCTCACGGCAAAAAACAGATAAGAACGCACACAAGCCCACTTGGCGGCACGATGAGGCTTGGAGCATATAACTGCGACATCAAACCAAAGACACTTTTAGCTGAAATTTATGGCAATGCAAAGAGTGTAAAAGAGCGCCACCGCCACCGCTACGAGGCAAATCCAAAATATAAAGAAATTTTTGAGAAAAATGGTCTTTTGGTAAGCGGTGAGAGCGATGGACTGATAGAGGCTATCGAGCTAAAAGGCCATCCATGGTTTGTGGGCGTGCAGTGTCATCCTGAATTTACTAGCCGTCTAACTAAACCAAATCCTGTGATATTAGGCTTTATAAAGGCAAGTTTAGAAAATGTCAAATCTTAAATTTAGAGCCATCTGGCTCTAAAAATTCTTTTAAAAATTTTGCTGTTTTATTAAATTATTTACCAAATAAATCCCACTTCTTTCTATAAATTTTTAAGGAGAAAAATGAAAACTCTAATCATCTTAGCCCACCCTGACATCCAAAGCTCGGTCATAAACAAACGCCTGCTACAAGAGGCTCTCAAAGAGCCGCAGCGCTTTAGCGTTCATGATTTGACGCAGGTTTACGCAGGCGGCAACATCGACGCCGCACGCGAACAAGAGCTCATCAGAGCCCACGACGCCCTCGTTTTGCAGTTTCCGCTTCACAACTTCTCCTGCCCTCCGATTTTAAAATCATGGATCGACGCGGTGATGACGCATGGTTTTGCCTACGGACGCGGTTCAGACGGCATAGCGGGGCGCAAGGTAGCGCTAGCCGTGACCGCAGGCATCAAAAAGAGCGACTACTGCCCGCAAGGACGCTATCATTTTAGCTTGCGCGAGGTTCTTACGCCGTTTGAGCTTGCGTTTAAATACTATTTTCACGCCGATTACCGCGACTTTTTCGCATTTTACGGCGCCGAGGAGACTCCGGGCGTAGACTACGTATCAAGCGACAGCGAAATAGAACGCGGCGCCAGAGAATACGCAGAGTTTTTGAGAAATTTGGAATAAATTTTTATAAAAATGGTTTAAGCTTTATGGCATAAAGCATTTAAAAATTTATAAATTTAATTGTATAAAATTTTGCTAATACTTGCCGTTTTTAGTGTGCCAAATTTGTAAAGACTATCAATTTAACAAAGTTTTTAAGCTTGCCATTTGCCCTAAAATCTTACTTTCATTTAAAATTATAAGAAATTAAATTTCAAAAAGATATAATCCAAGCATTCAAAATAAAGACGAAAGATTGCGATGAAAAAGAAGTATTTTTATAGCCAAATTTTTGGCAATATGGGTGTAAATTTAAGTGAACAAGTGGCATTAAATAAAGTTGGTAAGTTCTTCAAAAATTCTTACCAAAACCATGCTAAATAAAGAGGATATAAGGAATTTACTAGCGCATAGATTTTGTAACGACATACATAAAAAAATTAGTGAAATTCCGACACCAAGTGCCTTAAAAGATATCTACAAGGGCGCTAATCGCATAAAAGAAGCGATCGAAAAAAACGAGCGCATAGCCATTGTGGGCGATTATGATGTTGATGGTGTTGTTTCGAGCGTAATTTTGGCCGAGTTTTTTGATGATCTTGGCGTGAAAGACTACCTAGTAAAAATTCCAAATAGATTTAAAGACGGATATGGGCTAAATCCTGAGATAATAGACGAACTCTCAGCCGATGTAAGCTTGATTATCACCGTTGATAACGGCATCTCTGCAAACGATGCGGCCATTATCTGCAAAGAAAAAGGCATCGATCTTATTATCACTGATCATCACATGCCTCCAGCTGTTCTCCCAGAAGCCTATGCGATCATCAATCCAAAACAAGAAGACTGCAACTTCCCAAATATCGAAATTTGTGGTGCTGAGGTTGCTTGGTATTTGGTTGGAGCGTTAAAGGATGTTTTTGGGCTAAATTACGATATGAGCAAATTTCTAGAGCTTTTAGCTATCGCGATAATCGCTGATATGATGGAGCTAAGAGATATGAATAGAATGCTTGTTCGCCTTGGCATTTGTAAGCTAAATGCGTCTAAGCGTTCCGCATTTCATGCTATAAAAGAGTTTTATGGTAAGGAAAAATTTGAGTGCGATGATATTAGCTTTCTTATAGCCCCACTTATAAATTCAGCTGGGCGCATGGACGATGCGATGAATTCATTTAACTTTTTGCGTGCAAAGAGCATCGAAGAGGCTTACAACTACCTTGATACGATCATTGAATTTAACAACTCCAGAAAAGAGGAAGAGCGCCAACTCTTTGAGTGCTCGCTAAAGGACGTAAAAGAAGACGATGAAGTCATTATCACTTGGGGTGAGCAGTGGCACGAGGGTGTGATAGGCATCGTAGCTAGCCGCCTAGCAAAGCACTTTGCAAAGCCAGCTATCGTCTTTAGCATCGATAAAGGCCGTGCAAAAGGCAGTGCTAGAAGCATTGGTAAGCTTGATATCTTATCTCTTATAGCAAGCCACGAAGATCTGCTAACAAGCTACGGCGGTCACAAAGGAGCGGCTGGACTTACGCTTGCACCTGAAAATTTGGTGAAATTTAAAGAAGCGATAAATAAAAGTTGCTCATTCCTAAATATGCAAGATTGCAAAAGCTCAGACGAGCTACTTGGCGACATAATACCAAGCGAGATAGACTTTGAGCTGCTTGAAATTTTAGAATTTTATGAGCCATACGGGCAGAAAAACCCTCGCCCAGTCTTTAAGATAAAAAATGCTCTTGTTAAAAATGAAAGACTTATAGGAAGAGATCAAAACCACTTAAAGCTCATCTTGCAAAAGGATAATAAAACGCTTGAGGCTCTATTTTTTAACTTTACAAGACATGCTAGAGTTGGCGAGATGATAGATATTATCTTTTGTATATCAAAAAATTCATTCCGCGGACTTGTTACCCCGCAGCTACTCATAAAAGAGATTTTATAAATTTTTATCTCGGTTTTATAATGCTAAATTTTAATAAAACCGAGATTGCTTCGGTTTAATTCACCAAAATCGCTTCTTTATATATTTAATGCAGTCCAACTAAAATAATACTATTTGAGTTAAATTTCTGTATTGTAAAATTAATGTTATATAAATATTTATACTTTATTTAAGTTCATTTTTGCTTTAATTTTAATTTTAAATATTAATTTCATAGGACTAAACATGAAAATTTCTTACGTTTTAGCATTTGCTTTAGTACCAAATTTAATGCTTGGTGCTGAAGAAACGATAGACTTGGCTCCGGTTACCGTTTCCGCAAAGATACAAAAGTCCGTTCTTGACGAACCGACAAAGGCTCAAATAGTGGGCAAAGGCGCGATACTAGAAAATGGCGACATCGCTAAATCGCTTTTAAATTTGAGCGGCTTTACGATGGAGCGTAAGGGCGGAGGCGGTAGCGAAGTTTATTACCGTTCGCAGACGGCGGCTAGGCTGCCGGTGCTGATCGACGGTAGCACGCTAAACGGCGGCTGCGGCATGCGCATGGATACGCCCATCACCTACATCTCGGCGCAAAACTACAGCTCGGTTCGCATCGTAAAAGGCCCGCAAGACGTCAGATACGGCGCACTCATTAGCGGCGGTATATTTTTCGATAGAGAGATAGCAAGGCTGTCAAAACCGAGCTTCGGAGGAAACGTAAGCGTGCTGGGCGGCAGCTTTAAGCGGTTTGAAACTACCGCGGATGTAGCGGCGGGTAACGAGCTGGGCAGTATAGAGGTTTCCGGCGGACACTACGAGAGCGGCGATTATAAAAGCGGCGGCGGGCAGAAAATGCATACGCACTATAAACGCAACAGCGTCTCGCTCGTGGGTACGCTAACGCCCACGGAAACTACCGCATTGCAGTTAAGTGCGGATCTGGGGGAGGGCGAAGCGGCGTATGCCGATAGGATGAGGGACGGCATACAGTTTGACCGTAAATCTTTCGGGCTCAAATTTGAACAAGACGTCGGCGAGCACAAGATCAGTCTAAGCTCGTATTATCATCAAATCGACCATATAATGGACAACTTTACCATGCGTCCGGTAGTACCGGGCACGGGGCGCGGCAAGGGATATAGCATCAGTCACCCGATACGCGATATGTACGGCTTTAAGCTAGAAGGCGAGTTAAATTTCGATAATCTAACAAGCTATCTTGGCGCTGGGTATTCTGAGGATGTATTTAAGTGGAGAGGCGCTGGAACGGGCGGAGCCGGCGTATCTAAAGCCGAAATGGACGCAGCTGTATCAAAGCCGCACGTAAAAGAGCGCAAGGTAACGTATAAAACGATCTACACTCAAAACGAATACGTCCTTGAAAACGACTACGGGCTTTTTGGCGGACTTAGGCTGGACGCGGGCGAGAGAAAACTGCTAAAAACGAATAATAGCAGGAAAGAAAATTTATTCTCAGGGTTTTTTAGATATGAAAAATACCTACAAAATTTAACTCTCTACGCAGGTCTAGGGCACGCACAAAGACTACCTGATCACTGGGAAACAAACAAGGACGCGAACTTAGAGCTACGTAAAGAAAGAAATACACAGCTGGATTTTGGCACCGTGCTAAAAGATCAAAATTACGAGCTAAGCGCGAATTTTTTCGTCTCAAAGATGGATGATTACATAATGATAAAATATAGTCCTATGGGCATGTCATCAAACGTATTTAATACCGATGCCTTACTATACGGCGGCGAGATCGAGGGCGATACGCTACTGGCCGACATATTTAGACTGGGTGCCGGCGTATCCTACGTCTACGGCAAGGTGACTAAAAACGCGGGCGGCCTAAAAGACGGCGACGCGCTGCCTAAGGTTTCGCCTCTAGCGTTTAAACTAAGCGCCGGTCTAGAAAAGCCAGACTGGTTCGTCAAAGCCGACTTCTACGCTAACGCGTCGCAAAACCGCACGCAAAAAGGCTACGGCGACGTAGGCGGTATGGACCTGGGCAAGAGCGATAGCTTTTGGACGCTGGGGCTAAGCGCGGGCTATAAATATAAAAATTATCAATTTTTGCTAGCGGCCGAAAATTTAAACGACGCCAAATACGCCTATCATAACTCAAAAGGCGGCTACGGCGGCGGTATCGCAGGCTACGAAACTATCCCGAACGGCACGAGGCTTTATGAGCCGGGTAGAAGTTTTTGGGCAAAATTTAAGGTGCATTTTTAGGGCGTAACTTAATAAATTTGGCATGGCTATAGGCTTAGGATTTGCCCTAGAGCTGTGCCAAATTTAAGTATTTTTACTCTTATCTTCTTAATAATACTCACACTTACTACATTTATTATTAGCAATAAATTGGCACTTGGTATAAAATTTCTTATTAAATTTAAATTTTATATAGATTAAAAGCTTAGATGTAAAATCTCAGAAATTTTTTAAAGGAGAGGTATGAAAAATTTACTTGTAAAATCAAGCTTGATTCTAGCTTTGGTAAGCTCAGCTGCACTAGCTCAAGGTGCGTTTGTTGGTGGTGAAGGTGATTATTCGTTTAACTCAAAAATCAAAACAAAAAATATAGCAAGTAGTGAAAAAAATAACTTCAAAAAGGGTCACTATGGTCTTGGTTTTTATGGCGGTTATGATTTTGACAGCTATAGAGCTTATGGTGGTTATTATTATGACTTTAAAGCTAGGAAAAATACTGGTGAATCAGATGCAAAATGGAGTAAGCATAAATTTCTAGGCGGCGTTGATTATACGCCAAGCATCACTGAAAATTTTAAAGCCGTTCTTGGTGGATACACAGGTCTTGGCTACTTGAGCGTTAGAGAGAGATTTAATAACGAAACAAGTAAGAAAAATTTCAAAGGCTTACTAGTTGGCGCAAAAGCGGGCGGTATCTACTCATTTGACGAACATAATGCGATCGAGTTTGGCTTAAAAGCCGATAAGACTTTTTATAAGAAAAATAGCGGAGCTCAGCTAAGAGATACGACTATAGGAATTTATACAGGCTATACTTATAAATTCTAACCTTTAGGCAAGGCTTAGGCTTTGCCTTATTTTAGGTTACTCTCTACCTTCAAGAAGTGGCACAAAAAGGCACTCATCTAAGTACTCTTTTTCTAAATTTCCATCTTTATCTTTTTTAAATTTAGCGATAAATTGCCTGCCATCTTTTTTCATCGGAGCTACTAAAATTCCACCATTTTTAAGCTGTTTAAATAAATTCGGTGATATCTCATCAGCAGCTGCCGAGAGCAAGATACGATCAAATGGTGCGTAGCTTCGCCAGCCATTGTTGCCGTCATCATACCTTACGTGCACGTTTCTGATCTTTAATGCCTCGAAGCGTTTTTTTGCCTCCATAGCCAGCTTTTCTATTCGCTCGACACTAAAAATTCTATGTGCAAGTTTGCTTAAAATAGCTGCTTGATAGCCACTGCCGCAGCCTATCTCTAGGATATTGTCCATATTTTCGCACTCTAGTGCCATTGTCATCTTTGCAACGGTTAGCGGCGAGCTGATCCATTGATTGCCCAGTATGGGTTGAGCGTCAAGTTTATAAGCATGTGCAGTGATTGGTACAAAAATTTCACGCTCAGTGGTAGCTATCGCATCGAACAAAAGTGGGCTTAGCGTGATCTCATCGGCTATATCGCTAGCCAAATTTTGGCATTTTATCGCTTCTAGTTGAGTCAAAATTTATATCCTAAATAAAAATTAAATCGTTATTATACGATTTAAAACTTATCTTAAAATTTATAAAATCCCTAAATTCGTCTTGATCTCTTTTATTAAATTTGCATCAAAAATCGTTTCTTTAACAAGTGTGCCATTTGGTAAAAATACTCCAGCAACTTCTAATGCAAGAGAGCTTGAGATCATGACGTAGCAGTTGTTTACAATAGCTAGAGCCTTGCAAAGACTAAGATAAGCATCCTCTCTAGCCTTACCCCACATGGCTGGTACCATGATGATGTCACATCCTTTTAGCTTTGCCCAAAGTGTGCTATCGCGTAGTTCAAAACAGATTAGCACCCCAAGCTTTAGCCCTCTAAAATCAAAGGCATTTATCTCGTCCACATCGCCGGCAGTAAAAATTTCATGCTCCAAATTTGGCCTAAAAAGTTCGGCTTTAAACTGCGAATGAAAGACGTTATTTGAGTTAAGAAGTAAAAATTCGTTATAAATTTTTGGTTGGTGCGGATTTAGATTTGAAATTTGAGCGAGCCCTGCGCTTTTGTTTAGGCTAGTAAGGTGCGTAAAACCAAGAAATTTATCTGGACTAAGTGCCTCTTGCAAGCGTTCAAGCAGCATCGCATCAAAGCTACCTATCATGCCACCAAGCATCGCTTTGTTCGCCCCAGTAAAAAAGCCGTCAAAGTCATATCCGCTGATGCAAAGCTCGCTTGCAAGCAGGAGTGAATTTTCAGGTGCTGCTTCAACTAAATTTGCAAGCTCTTCTAGCCGCTCGGTAGCACTTTTTGCCTTTAAAGTTAGGCTTATTAGGTTTAAAATTTCGCTCATTTATTTTCCAAATACAAATATAGTTTGCTTTGGCGCATGGCAATTTTCCGGAATTCTAAAATCCATATCCCTCCCGCCAATTTCAGGCGTTGGCTTTAGCAAAACTGTTATGGCCGTAGTCTTGTTATCACGCTCTGAAAGCGGGTCGTTAAAGACCCAGACTTCATACGAAAACGAGGTTTTATCGTCAAAATATACCACTCTAGTCTCTTTTAGGTCGGCGGATTTAAAGTTACATACCCTATTTATCTGCTTTAAAACATCGACAAAAAGAGCCGATCCAATAGGTGCAAGGCTTGGCCGGATATCGCCAGCTGGCATGCTTTGGTAGATGATAGCATATTTGGTTTCGTCTGTTTTGACAAGTATGTAAGGGTTAAAACTATTTAATAGATCCTTATTTGTTATGTCAATCGCCCTCTGGCTGCTACTGCTAGCACACCCTACAAAAAGCACGCATGCGAGGGCTAAGATACTATTTTTAAAAGTCATCAAAGCTAATACTTCCTTTACTGTAGTTTGTCACCTTTGCTTCAAAGAAATTTGACTTTTGGTCGTTAAATTTCGCAAAGTCATCGACCCATTTGATCGGGTGAGCAACGTTATATTTGCGTTTTAGACCGATTGCAACTAGGCGTTGGTCGATGAGATAGTGGATGTACTGCTCGATGATGTCGTCTGTAAAGCCCATTATTTGGTTTTGGGTGATATATTTGCCCCATTTTATCTCTAAATTTCCAGCTTTTTCAAACATATCATAAATTTTCGCCTCAGTCTCAGGCGTGAAAAGGTCAGGCCTCTCTTTGCGGACTGAATTTATCATGTTTTGAAACAAAAGCAGGTGCGTGATCTCGTCGCGTTGGATAAAGCGGATCATCTGCGCTGAGCCTAGCATCTTGCCTGCGCGAGCTAGAGCGTAGATCGCTGTAAAGCCGCTGTAAAAGTAGATACCCTCTAAAATTTGATTTGCCACCATCGCAAGAAGTAGCTTCTCATCAGTCACTTCGCCTGCAAGCTCCTCATAGACGCTTGAGATGTAGTCATTTTTCTCACGCAATACATCGTCGTGCTTCTCCATCTCATAGATCAGGTCGGTATTATCACAGATCGCCTCGACCATGACAGCGTAAGACTTACTGTGGTTTGCCTCTTCGTAGGCTTGGCGGCTTAGCACGGCGTTGATCTCTGGTGCGGTGATGTAAGGGTTGATGTTATCTGCTAGGTTGTTTGTCTGAAAGCTATCCATCGAGATGAGCTGGCTCCAGACGAGGTCGTACATACGTTTTTCAGCCTCTGTGAGGTTGTAGGCGTAGTCGCGCACGTCGTCTGTGGTATCGACCTCTTTTGGAAACCAGGTGTTTGCCTCCATGAGGTCCCAAAGCTTTAATGCCCACTCGTATTTTGCCTTGGTGAAATTTAAAATGCCGTGTGGGTTGCCGTTAAAGACTCTTCTGTCGGTCAAATTTTCATTTGAACTTGGGTTGTATATGCGTTTTCTGTTCATAAATTTCTCTCTTATTTGTGGTAAAAATTTCTTAAAATATTACCCAAAGCAAGGTAAAAATTTACTTTTATTTAGAGCGTCTTAGTCCTTTTTATGGTCATCAAAAAGCCAGTTATTATTAGTAAAACTGCGATCACACATGATACGGCAAAGACGACCTGGCCAATCTCGCCAAACATCTCTCCAGTGTGCAAGCTAAGCACCTTTCGACCCGCCTTTTTAGCCTCTGGGATGCTTTCACTCTTGCTAACAAGTTTATTCTCTTTGATCTTGCCAGCGCTTGCATCAAGCTTTAGTTTGCCCACTTGGCTCTCGCTAGTTTCGTAGTTTATAGTATAGGTGCTTTGGTTGTTTTCAGGAACGTTTATCGTGAGGGATTTTAGATCTAGCGTGACATTTTCTTTAAAAATTTGCTCCGCAGTCTCTATCTCTTTAAATTTCTCATCGCTTATTGGGAGTAAATTTGATTGTGGTAGACTTTTTTTCATTGGAGTTGTTTTTAGGTCAAAAAATATACTATTTACGCCGCTTCTAACCCAGCCATAAGACCAGTAAAGGCCAGTTAGTGACATCACCACAAGTAAGATCACCACGTAGGTGCCAAGGCTGGTGTGAAGGTTATAGAAGCAGGCGTAGCCCTTTGCTTTTGGTTTAATTTTTAGCGAATTTAAGAAATTTCGTTTGATCGCTGGTGCGTAGAGGATGAGGCCACTGATAGCAAGCAGAGCCATGATGATAGAGCTAATGGCAACTATTTGTTTGCCGATATTGGCTGGTACTTTGCTATCAAGCAAGGCAAGTCCTAAATTTCTATGAAGACTTAAGATAATGATGCGAAATTTCTCACCCCAATCCTCGCTAATAACTTCGCCACTTCTTGGATCTATGAAGAAATTTAATTGCTTTTTATCCTTTGTAATGCTTATACGATAAGCTTCATTTGCTCCACCTATTTGTAAGCTTTCAAGCGTATCAAATTGAATCTCACTTTTTGCTTTAGCTAGGAGTTCATTTAAACTTAAATTTACTTTTTCGCTAGGAACTAAGTTTATAAAATTTTTATTTATCGCACTTTTGATCTCTTCTCTATAAGACGCAAATGGTGCTGAAAGAGTCATGAATATTAGTGGAATAGCCGCAATTAGCCCAATTATTAGGTGGATGTTGAAAATGATTTTTCCTCGTTTTAAAAACATTTTTTTCCTTTAAATTTTAATAGCGAATATTATTTTATTTTTTGTTAAGAGGAGATAAAATTTGGTGAGAAAATTTGCTATTTATTTTGAGCGATCGGTAAGAGATACTCAAAGGTTCTGATGACTGCGTTTAGATCCTTTTTATTTAGAGATTTAAATGGTTTTAGTAAGTAATAAAGTGGTTTAAATTTTATAATTAGCCGTAGTGAGCGCGCGTAAATTTCACTCCCTCCGGCTGCCAAATATTCGCTAATGACTTCGCTTGCAAACTCGTCTGAAATTTTAAAACGAAATAACTCATCTATAAAAACAAGCAGATCGCGACACTTTTGAAGCTCTAGGTCATGGCTAAAAAATTTTGACTCAAAGTCTAAAAATTTTATTTCGTCATTTTTTATAGCGATATCCCTAAGAGCCGGGCGTCCGTGCGCAAAATTTAATGCGTGAAGTCCAGCTAGCGCGCGGGCTGCTTTTAATAGAATTTCGTGTTTAAATTTTTCATCGTTGCTATACTTAAAAAGCTGAGAAATCGGTTCACCAACATCTTCTATCACGAAAAACTCATCACTTTTTAGAATGAGTTTTGGGGCAGGGGCTTTGGCTTCGTTTAAAATTTCAAGTTTTTTTATCTCGTTGGCAAATGATTTATAAGGATTTGGCTTGAAAATTTTAGTTAAAAAGCCACCTTCAATGTTTTTTTCAATACGTTTTAACCAAAATTTTTGTTCATCAAATTCAAAGCTAAAGACGCGATCGTTACCGTCACTATGACTTTTTAAAATTTCACTGACATATTGTTTTAAATTTTGCATATTTGTAATTTAGCGAAAGAAATCTGAATTTTTACATATATGTGGCATAAATTTTAGTAAAAATGGTGAAAATATATTAAGTAAAAGAGGCAGTAAGGCACTGGTGGAGTTAAGCGGGATCGAACCGCCGACCTCTTGAATGCCATTCAAGCGCTCTCCCAGCTGAGCTATAACCCCAAATAGATTTTGGCATTTTATCTTTTTATGGCTTACAATATTTTGAAATTCGTTTTAGTAAAATAAAATTTTAAGCAATTTTTGGATAATATTGCAAACTTTAACGCGGGAATAGCTCAGGGGTAGAGCACAACCTTGCCAAGGTTGGGGTCGCGAGTTCGAATCTCGTTTCCCGCTCCATTAACTTAGCCCGAGTGGCGGAATGGTAGACGCAAGGGACTTAAAATCCCTCGGTAGTTTTTACCGTACCGGTTCAAGTCCGGTCTCGGGCACCACGATATGGCGACATGGCCAAGTGGTAAGGCATGAGCCTGCAAAGCTTTGATCCCCGGTTCGAATCCGGGTGTCGCCTCCAAACTTCAAAAATAACTACTCGAAGGAATAATAGTGAGAAATTTATTTTTAGCAGCTTGTATAGCTTTTTTTGTAGCTGGTTGTTCAAATACTTGGCATGGTGTAAAAGAAGATACTCATAATGCTAAAGAATGGACCAAAGAAAAGATAAATGATGGAGCTACATATATTAAAGAAAAAACAGAGTAAATTTTAGAGATTATAGTAAATTTTAAGCAAAGTTGGTTATAATCACAAATCTTAATTCGGGAGATGGCTGAGCGGTCGAAAGCGGCGGTCTTGAAAACCGTTGAGGTGTGAAAGCCTCCTGGGGTTCGAATCCCTATCTCCCGGCCATCCATCTAATTCCTTGTATATTTTATAAAGCATTACCTAGATTTATTATTCATAATGGCTATAAGAAAATTTTTATAAAAATTTAGTCTAAAATTTACTAAAACTAAAAATAGTATAAAATTACTTATTCAAAGTAAGATACTGTAAGATAATGGAAAGTTTAAGAGTTTTTATATTTTATTTTTAGCTATCTCAAATTCTCAAAATAATATTTGTAAAATTAATAATATTGAATAAAGAATTTAAGACGAATCCAAAATAAAAATTTAAATTAAAGCAATCCATGAAAATAGTTTAAAGACAAAGTGATGGCTATATTTTATGTAGTTAGGTTTTTATATTTAATAGGTAAAAACACAACAGACAAAAAATTAAATTACTTGCTGATAAATATTTTTTTGAAATATTATTTTGAGAGAATATCTAGCCACATAAGAGTAGCTAGATAAGGAAAATTTCTAAAAATTTTAGATTTTTAAAAGCTCAGCCTCTTTCTCTTTTACAAGAGTATCGATTTTTGCAGTGTAGGTATCAGTTATCTTTTGAACCTCGTCCTGCCCCTTTTTGCTCTCGTCCTCAGTTATTGCTTTGTCTTTTTCAAGCTTTTTAACTTCATCATTTGCATCTTTTCTTACGTTTCTTATACTAACTTTGGCTTTTTCTCCCATTGATTTTGCATGTTTTGCATTTTCTTGGCGTTGCTCGACGGTCATAGGTGGAAAAAATAGCTTGACACTCTCACCATCACTATTTGGATTGACGCCGATATTTGCTGCCTGGATAGCTGAAGAGATCGCTTTTATCATGCTCTTTTCCCAAGGTGTGATGGCGATAGTTGAAGCGTCGCTTGTAAGCACAGTAGCTACTTGGTTGAGCGGAGTTGGCGAGCCGTAATAATCAACCATTACATGATCTACGATATTAATGTTTACCTTGCCCGTTCTAAGCGTTGTAAAGTCGCGTTTTAATGAAGCTATTGCCTTCTCGCAACCCTCTTTTTGTGTTTCGTAAATTTTATTTAGCATTGATGTCCTTTATTAGAAGTTTTGTACTTCGTTGATGATCTACTTTTAGTGATATTAAAACTTTGCGTTTATCAAGCGGTGGGTTAAATTTACACTCAAAAACCCCATTTGTCATGGGTACCTTTTTAAAGCCATTAAAGCCAGTCATAAAAAAACTACCTTCACTGGCGTTTGTATCAGTTTTTATAATGAGTTTATCTATTGCATTATTTTGTGGATAGCTATCCGGAAATATCCACTGGGCATTTAGAAATTTACTATTAAAAGTTAGTGCTATTTTTGTACCGTTCATTACTGGTGTTCTGTAAAGATCGTAAACGTCGCTTTTATCTGAAACTGCGCCTGAGTTTTGATTTAAAAGTGCTAAAAAGCCAAATTCCTTTGCAAGAGCAACCACTCTACTATCGATCTCGCCGTAAGGCACTGCGAAGTATTTTGGCTTATAGCCTATGTGTTTTTCAAAGGTTTCAACGCCCTTTTGAAAATCCTCTCTTAATGCCTCATCGCTAAGCTTCGTCATCCTTGGATGAGCGTACGAGTGGTACCCAATCTCGCCATAAGCCTCAAGTTCTTTAATCTGATCAAAATCCAAATAATCGCCATATTTATTTGCACTGGCTTCCACATAAAGCATTAGTGCAAATGGATAGTTATACTCTTTAAATACACTAAGGGCCTTGTCATAGAAACTTTTATAACCATCATCTACAGTGATGACGATCCAGTTATCAGGTATTTTTTCGCCAGCATTTACAGCATCGACTAGCTTTGAGAGCTTAACGACTTCATAGCCATTATTTTTGAAATATTCAAACTGCTCTCTTAAATTTTTAATAGAAATATCAGTGCTTGTATGTCTTGGATCATCAAAGCGATGATAGACTAAAATATGAGCGTCTGCTAAAGCAAATGTTAGCGTCAAGAATGACGCTAAAAGTGTTTTTATCATTGTTATTTTGCTGGAGTTTGTGGTGCACTAGGAGCTGATGGTACGTCGGTTGACTTTGGTATGACTAGAGATTTACTATCGACGCTATCAACGATAGAGCGTTTTAGATCTTTATTGTAGAAGTATCCAAGTGCAAGTGTATTTAAGATAAATAAAATACCTACGATAAAAGTAAATTTAGCTAAAAATCCAGCTGGTCCTTTTGCTCCAAAAAGACTCTCGTTACTTCCGCTATATGCCCCAAGTCCGATAGATGAGCTTTTTTGAAGTAAAACAGCGATAGTTATAATGACAGCTAGAGCAAACTGTAAGATCAAAAATATTAAACTCACGAAATTTCCTTTAAATTTTTAAAAATAATTGATTGCGATTATACAAGAAAAGATTTAAATTTTTAGTTAAAGTTCTTTTTCAAGCTCATAAAGCTCATATCTTATGCCTTTAAAAAGCTCGGCTTGTTCTAAATTTATGAGCTTAAAGCACTCTTCAAGCACGCGAGCACTCTCCTGGGCGCGCTTGAAATTTGCAGTTATTATCTCGTCTAAATTTTCTCTAGCTTGCTCACTTTTTGTGCTAGTTTTTAAAACGTCGTTTTGGGAATTTCTAAATTTTAAAAATTCTTTTTGCGGGATCTTTGCCTTGTGGCGGAGGGATTTTATTTTGTAGGCGAGCTTAGCGTCATCAAAGACATATCTTTTCATATCTTCAACAACGCGAAGCCCTTCTTTTAGCCTATTTAGATTCGCATCTATTACTCGGTAGATGCGCTCATCTTTAGTCGTTTCTATTAAAAATTCCTAAAATTTGTAGTAATGATGTAAATAGATTTACAAAATCAAGATACAAAGCAACTGCGCCTTCAACTGGTGTTTCATAGTTTCCACGGATAATATTTTGCGTATCAAAAAGTATATATGCGCTAAATAAGATCGATGAAATACTTGCGATTACAAGTTGAAACATTGTACTTTTAACGAAAATATTGATAATAGCTGCTGCAACGATAACAATTAAGGTTATGAATAACATTTTACCCATTGTTGTAAAGTCACGTTTTGTATTCATCGCAAAGACGCTTAACGCACCAAAAGCAACTGTTGTTAGTCCAAATGCTTGAGCTACGATACCAGCTCCACTTGGCATGGCAAGGATTGCTGAAAGTAGCGGAGTTAGCGTAAGGCCACTTATAAAAGTAAATGCAAATAGAAGTATTAAATTTAATCCCTCTTTACGTTTAGCTGCCATTAAGCCAAAAAGTAGTGCAAATTCGACTATAACAAGCCCCCAAAACAAAAATCTATTTGCCGCAAAAACGCCAGCGATGCTAATACCTACATAAGCGCCAGCTGTTGCTGAAAGTAGTGATGCTGCAAAAAGTTGATAAGTTTGTTTTATAAAAGTGCTTAGTGAGCTTTGAGAGTACGCAAGTTCTTCTTGATTTTGTTTTGCGTAGTTCCTATCATACAGACTCATTTTATCTCCTTATGAATTTTTGAATGAGTTTAGCCTAAAATAATTAAACAATGAATAAAAAGAATTTTAACAAATTATATTAGTTAAAAATTTATATATTAAAGTATTTTTTAGATTAAATAAAAGTTGCTATAATCGCGTAAAAATATAAAAAATGGAGATAAATTTCTATGGATGACTCGCTACTTGAAGGTGCGGTAAAATTTATGGAAGATGGCTTTTTAGAGCATGAAGAGCTCTTTAAAAGTCTACAAAATAGACAAGACCCACATACCCTTTTTATATCCTGTGTTGATTCAAGAGTAGTACCGAATTTGATAACAAACTGCCTTCCGGGAGAGCTTTTTATGGTGCGAAATATCGCAAACATCGTGCCACCTTATAGAGTGAGCGAGGAATTTTTGGCAACGACTTCTGCTATCGAATATGCATTAGAGCTTTTAAATATCAAAAATATCATTATTTGCGGACACTCTGATTGTGGTGGATGTGCAGCACTTTATATGGATGAAAAAAAGCTCAAAACTACACCAAATGTTAGAAATTGGATAAAGCTAATAGAACCAATTAAGAGAGAGGTGCTTAAATTTACAAGCGACGATCCAGCAAAGATGGCGTGGCTAACTGAGAGATTAAATGTGATAAATTCGATCGAAAATATAATGACTTATCCAAATGTAAAAGAGGAGTATGAAAGAGGAAATCTTCAAATTTATGGCTGGCACTACATTATAGAAACCGGTGAAATTTTTAGCTACGATTTAAAAGAGGGCACATTCAAACTTTTAGCAGATAAAAGGGGTGAAAATGCGTAAAATTTTAACTGTCATTTTGCTCTCATTTATAATGCTTTTTGGTGCTGAAAATAATAAAACTCAAGAAGAAAATATACTAAGCCTAACAAATCAAATTTTGACTTTAAACAATCAAATCCAAATCATAAAAGCACAGCAAAAAGATACGAATAACTCAAAGGCTGACAACTCAAATTTAGCGAGCCTTCACAAAAAAAAGAGCGATCTTTTAGAAAAGATACCAAAATATATCATGCAGATCGAATTAACCCAAAGCGATATAAATAAATTTAATCTGCAAAAAGAGGCACTAGAAAAAAAGGTCGCAAGACTTGAGAAGCAGTCAAACAAGGACGCCTACATCCAAAGTGCTATCGAGCTTGAGAAGATGAAGGTTGATTACGCTTACTACTCAGCGCTTATTAGCCTTGAAGAGATCTTTAAAAAGGGTGCTAAGGCAAATTCTATAAAAGATGTGATAGATAACGGACTTTTAAATTTACAAACAAATTCTTACGTCAGTATAAAAGAGCTAAAAGATTCTCTAAATGAGACTTCAAGCTCTTACGATAACGCATTTGCCGAGCTTGATTTAAAAAAAGAGACTGATGAGGAAATTTTAATCTATCTTAAAAACAATGCCGATCTTCTAAGTTCAAGCATGATCTTATCAGAGCTAAATTTAGTAGATACGGTCGAATATATAAATAAGCTAATTCCTATAAATTCGGCAAAATTTAACATTGGCAAGATCGTAGTTATAATCGTAGTATTTTTATTTTTTATCTCACTTACAAGAATTCTTGCCAAATTCACATACTGGCTTATGTCACTCATTGCTTCAGGCGAAGGGGTAAAAGAGGCTAAAAATCAAATCGTTGATATCGTAAAAAAGCCGATCTCAGCACTTCTTATCATCTATGCGCTAAATATCTGTATCGGCATTGGATTTTACCCAGTGCCAGTGCCTCTAACGGTAGCAAATATCTTTTCGATCGTCTATGTAGTTGCATTTTCATGGCTTGTCTTAACCATCCTAAATGGTTATGGCATAGTAATAATCGATAAAATTGCACAAAAGAGTAGACGAAAAGAGGTCGTAAATTTAGTTTTAAAAGTAGTCTACGTAATTGTATTAATAATCGCACTTTTACTAATTCTTCAAAAGCTTGGCTTTGATATATCAGCGCTCATAGCTTCACTTGGTATCGGTGGTCTTGCTGTTGCATTTGCGGCAAAAGATATCATCGCAAACTTCTTTGCTTCTGTCATGATGCTCTTTGACAACTCATTTTCACAAGGCGACTGGATAGTTTGTGGCGAAATCGAGGGCACTGTTGTTGAGGTTGGCTTTAGAAAGACGACTATTAGAAGCTTTGATAATGCTTTAATCTTTGTGCCAAACTCAAAACTGGCAAGTGATCCTGTTAGAAACTGGAGTAGAAGAAAGGTTGGTAGACGTATCAGAATGCTAATTGGCATTGAGTATGGAGCGACAACTGATGAGATTAAAAAATGTGTAGATGATATAAAAACTATGTTGATAAATCATCCAGATATTGCCAAAAGTGAGGATATAACAGCAAAGAAAAAAGGGCTAAAATATAGACAAAGTATAGTGTCAGTCGATGATTATGCTGGATATAAATCAAATTTATTTGTCGTGGTTGATGATTTTGCAGATAGCTCGATAAATATCTTAGTTTATTGTTTTGCAAAGACTATCGTTTGGGGAGAATTTTTAGATGTCAAACAAGATGTAATGCTAAAGATTATGGATATTTTAAAGCAAAATGGTCTAAATTTCGCATTCCCAAGCCAAAGCTTGTATATTGAAAGTGTCAAAGATAAAATTTAAGGAGAAAACAATGAGTGATGATTTTGACTATGAAGAAGTAGAAGAAGACTACTCTGAATTTAATGACGATGAGGACGATAGTAGCGATAGTTATGACTATAATTACGATGAAAATGACTACAACTACGAAGATAGTGACGAGGACGAGGATAGTTACGGCTCTTATTAGAAATACTTAATGAAATTTAATGGAATAAATTTACAGGGAGTTTTGTTTGACACACGATTTTGTAGATCAAAGTAGTTATAAAGCGATCGATGATATCTATAAAACGATATTAGACGTTATGATAGCTGCAAATGCACTATCTTTGTTGCTTTTTATGATCATAGCTACACCACTACTTTTTATGTGCTTATTATTTATAGCAGCTGGAATATTGCTTAGAATAAAATTTGACATAAAATATAGAGTATTAATATCCCTTGCATTTCACCTAAATATCATATTACTTGTTACTATTATTGTTACTACTATGGGTTGGAATACTGGAATTTGGATAATACTTGTTGGTGTAATTTTTATAAACTACTTCCTAGCGTTTGATTCAAAGAGTCTTACTTATATAATGGCATTTTTAGAATTAATCTTGCTTATACTTCTTTATTTTATTCACAAAGATGAGGCACCGCTGATCCCATCTGCTATACGAGGGGCGATAGTCGTGTGCAGTATTGTTTTTGCTTTTTTTATTGTTTTAAGACTTTCAATGTTTGCAGATATCATCACTTCTAGTGGATATCAGCAAATAAGAAAAGAGACGGAAGAGCTTGAAAAGGACTCAAAGCATGATTTTTTAACGCAGCTTTTAAATAGAAGAACAATAGAAAAAACTTTAAGATTTGAACTAATTGCCAACAAGGAAAGAAGTGGTAATACAAATTTAGTCATAATGCTAGGCGATATTGATAATTTTAAAAAAATAAATGATACATATGGGCATGACTGCGGTGATGAGGTCTTAAAAGATGTAGCCAGTTCTTTAAAGAAATCATTTAGAGGTAAAGACTATGTTTGCCGCTGGGGCGGAGAAGAATTTTTGATAATCTTGCCCGATACAAAGATAGAATTTATCCACGAAGTGAGCAAAAGGCTTAAAAAACAGATAAACAACGCAAAACTTCCAGATAAAACTCCAGTTACTATGACCTTTGGCATGCTAATATGTGCAAATGGTGTTGAGGTGGATTTTGAGGAAGCCATAACTTTAGTAGATAAGCTGCTTTACGAAGGCAAGCAAAATGGCAAAGACCGTATCGAATTAGAAATTTTAAAAAAGGGCTCGGATGCGTAGAATTTCACTCTATACGACCCAAAAACTTATCATATTTTCAATATTATTAACTCACGTCTGTTATTTTTTCATTTTTTTATTTATGAAAGAAGAAATTCTAGCAGTTACGAATATATTTTCAGTAGCAACCTATCTTTTTCTTTTAAGGCTTATTTACGATAGTCCTGAAAATAACAAGATAACAATGGTAATAGTCCAGCTTGAAATTTTATTTCATGCATTGGTTTGTATGCTGACACTTGGATGGGGATATGGATTTGGGTTATTGTTTTTAGCATCGTCATTAATACTGTTTTTTACTTCATTTACCTATAAATTTTTTAACTACATAATAGTTGCAGTGCAAATAATTTTATCCATAGCCTGCTATGTATATTTAGATGGCCAGCCTGTAAAAGATTTTGAAGGCTTTAAAGATCTACTTTTTGTTTTTAACTTAAGTATAGTTTGTGTATTTTCGGTTATTGTTTCGTATCTTTTGGAGAGCTCAAATTTATTTATATTTTTAAGCATCTTAGAGGAAAAAGAGATGGCTGAAAATATCTTAAATCACGATCCATTAACAGGGCTTTTAAACCGCACTTCGATACAGAAAATTTTAAGCCAAAATGATCTTTATAAAAATAGGGACTTTGCTATCGTTATGTGCGATATTGATAACTTTAAAAAAATAAATGACACTTATGGACACGGCGCAGGAGATGCTGTTTTAAGAAGCTTATCAGGCATATTTAAAAACACATTTAGAGATAAAGATAGAGTAGCTAGATTTGGCGGAGAAGAATTTTTAGCAGTCGTCTTGGGCGTAAAAAAAGACGCAGCTGTAAGTATCGTAGAACGTGTTAGAGAGACTTTGAGTAAAAATATAGTTGAGTTTGAAAACATAAAGATCAACGCAACTATGACTTTTGGAGTAGTTGCTCATGATGGTACGGGAGAATTTAGTTTAGAAAAGATGATAAAACAAGCTGATAATCTACTTTATGCTGGTAAGCGAAGTGGTAAAAATATCGTTATGAGTGCGGATTACGACCCAAAAGCATAAATTTAGAGGCAAGAGCCTCTAAATTTTAATGTCCATACATTATGTTTGGCAACCAAAGAGAAATTTGTGGTATATAAGTAACCAAGATAAGGCCAAAGAACAAGGTCAGCGTCCACGGCAAGCATGCCATGATGACCTCTTTTAGATTCATATTTGTAAGACCGCTTGCGACAAATAAATTTAGTCCAACAGGCGGAGTCACCATGCCTATCTCCATATTTACAACTAAGATAATGCCAAAATGTATCGGATCTATGCCAAGCTGCGTAGCTATCGGAAGCAAGAGTGGAACCATGATCATGATAACGCTTGAAGGCTCCATGAATTGACCCATAATAAAGAGCAAGATATTTACAAATATCAAAAATCCTATCATACCGATATTTGCGTCAAGTATCATCGAAGCGATAGCTTGAGGGATCTGTTCGCTAGTTAGCAAATATGCAAAAACAACGGCGTTTGCGATGATGAAAAATATCATAGCTGTTGTAAGGGCTGAGTCTAAGCAGATATCCCAAAGGTCTTTTATCTTTATATCTCTATAGATAAAAAGTGAGATAAATAACGCATAGACTGCACTTGCCGCAGCAGCTTCAGTTGGAGTAAAAATTCCTCCATAAATTCCGCCGATGACCACAACAACGATCAAAAGCGCCCAAAATGCTTTGGTAAATTTCTGCACTCTTACTTTAAATGGTTCAGCCTTAGTTGCTTTAAAGCCAAGTTTTTTTGCGCCAACATAAGTTTGAACAAGCATAAAAGCGCCGAGCATAAGACCAGGCACAACACCAGCCATAAAGAGCTTGCCAATACTTACCTCAGCAGTTACGCCATAAACTATCATAACAACCGAAGGTGGGATCAAAATTCCAAGCGAGCCAGCTGTAGTTATGCCGCCCACTGCGTACTCTTTTGGATAGCCAGCCTCTTTTATCGCTGCAAACATAATTGAGCCAATAGCTACAACCGTCGCAGGTGAGCTTCCAGAGACCGCTGCAAAGATGATGCAGGCAAATATCGCGCTCATCGGCAAACCACCTGGCAAGTGTCCGACCATAGACTTTGCAAAGTCGATGATACGTCTTGCTGAGCCACCTTTACTTAGTAAATTTCCAGCCAAGATAAACATCGGGATCGCCATTAGCGAAAATTTATTGATACCATCAAAAATTAGCTGTGGGATCGTAGCGATGTCGATATCTGTAAAAAATATCATCGTTAAAACAGTGCTAGTTCCCAGTGAAACAGCCACAGGCACGCCTATTAGCATTAGTGCAAAAAGTAGGATAAATAAAAATGCTATTGTCATCTTTTTTCTCCTTAATCTTTGACTACGCTACCATGAGCTAGTTCATGTGCTTCGTTGCTTACGACATTTTCTGCAGGCGTTAGAGCTACTTTTATGGCTTTTTCAGTCGAGCGGTAGCTAGCTGTAACGAAGGCTATTGGAAGCACTAACATAGGGACCCATTGAGGTATGCCAAGGTCTATTATCATCTGCTCGATCTCGTGCAAAATTTTGAGATAATCAATCGAATAAACTGCGATAAATAACAAAAATACAGTGGTTAGTACGTGGGAGAAAATCAAACATGCTTTTGCAAGAGCTGGTGGAAATTTTTCCACCAAAATAGTTACACTGACGTGAATGCCCTTATTAAAGCCGTATGCCGCGGCAAAAAAAGCCGACCAAATAAATAAGTAGTTTGATAGCTCGCTCGCCCATGACCAGCTTTTATCGAAAAAATATCTAGCCATAACATTTGCAAAGGCTAGCAATGTTCCACTTGCGAGCCCAACTACTGCGATAGTTTTATTTAGTGAGGCTATCGCTATATCAAGGACATTAAAAAAGCTCTTCATTATTTTGTCCCAAGAGTCTTTTCTATGAGGTCTTTACCGATAACATCGTAAAATTTAGGATAGATTGACTGCATAACCTTTTGCCATTCGGCCTTTTGTGCGTCATCGATCTTATAAATTTCTAGTTTTTTACTAGCAGCGATGTATTTTTCAAGCTCAGCTATGACGTGAGCGTCCTCTTTTGCTGTCTCTTCTCTCTCAAAAGCTGTTGCTTCGCTTAGGGCTTGTTTTACATTTGCTTTTAAATCATCTGGCAGCTTGCTCCAAAATTTATCACTCATAACGACTAAATAGCCCAAATATCCGTGACTTGAAAGTGTAAGCGAGCTTTGAACTTCATGAAATTTTGAGTTATAGAAATTTGAAAGTGGATTTTCAGTCGCATCAACTACGCCTTGTTGAAGTGCAGAGTAAACCTCTGAAAATGGAAGTACTTGCGGGTTACCACCAACTACTTTGATCTGTTCTTCAAGTACTTTTGAGCTTTGGATTCTAAATTTTTGTCCTTTTGCGTCTTCTGGCACAAGAACCGGCTTTTTGCTTGAGCTAAAATGCTTAAATCCAGCATCCCAATAATCAAGTGCCACAAAGCCTTTTTTTGTAACAAGGGCTTTTAGCTCCTCGCCGACCTCGCCGTCTTGGACCTTATGAAGGTGTTCTGCGTCTTTAAAGATGAAAGGTAGGTCAAATAGCTGAAACTGCGGCACAATAGGCGTAAATTTTGAAAAACTTGGAGCTGCCATTTGAACATTGCCAAGCTTTAACGCACCAAAAACTCTATCATCGTCAAGTAGCTGAGCTGATGGGAAGACTTGAACTTTTAGTTTACCGCCACTTAGCTCCTCAGCACGTTTAGCGAAAAAATCAGCCGCTTTGCCCTTTGGTGTAGAAGCTGCGACAACGTGAGCAAATTTGATCGTATAGACCTTGTCTGCACCAAATGCTAAGCCACTTATGGCACAAGTGAAAAGTAAAGCTTGTAAGAATTTCATCTTTTATCCTTTGTAATGGTTTTGTTAAACGCATTATAAATTTCAAAAATAAAAATTTAGAAATTTTGTTTCGTAAATTCACAGCTATTTATTTTTATATGTGTATTTTAGTAACAAATATGCTTTTAAAAGCTAATTTATATTTTTGAAAAATTTTTATAGTTTTTCAATAACTAAACTTTTAAAGTATGTTTGTTACTTTTTTACACATAAAATTTATTTTATTTTTACTTTTAATAAATTTTTGAATCCATTTAAACAAATGCATGGGATATTTTGCTCTAAATTTTTCTTTTCTATAAGTTTAAAAGCCAGCCAAAAAAATGTAAGTTTTGTATTGCTTAAATTTAGCCTATATTTTGTGTCTAAATTTAAAAGATTTTTATTTATTAATTTTTTATGGCTATAATACGAAACAACAAATTTTATTATTAAGGAATTATTATGTTTGAACTTAGAAAACTTCCATTTGATGCAAATAGCAATGCAGTAGTTAGCGCAAAAACCTGTGAATACCACTACGGCAAGCATCATGCAACTTACGTAGCAAATTTAAACAATCTTATAAAAGATACAAAATTTGCCAAC
Organism: Campylobacteraceae bacterium; assembly: GCA_902387145.1. Taxonomy (GTDB): domain Bacteria; phylum Campylobacterota; class Campylobacteria; order Campylobacterales; family Campylobacteraceae; genus Campylobacter_A. Next base: position 248,973 of record CABMKY010000003.1, read on the forward strand.
GCATCTTTTTATGAAATTCTAACAAATAGCGAAGGTGGGCTTTATAACAACGTTGCTCAAGTTTACAACCACGACTTTTACTGGGACTGCATCGCTAAAAAAAGTGAGATATCAAGCGAGCTAAAAGCTGCGATCGAAGCAAATTTTGCTAATTTTAAAGAGGAATTTCTAAAAGCAGCTACAACGCTTTTTGGCTCAGGCTGGGCGTGGCTTGTATTTGATCCAAGCAGCAAAAAGCTAGAGATCGTACAAACTAGCAATGCAAAAACTCCAGTGAGCGACGGCAAGGTGCCACTTCTAGTCGTTGATGTTTGGGAGCATGCTTACTACATCGACAACTTCAACGCTCGCCCAAAATACCTAGAGACTTTTTATGAGAATATAAACTGGGAATTTGTAAGCAAAGCTTACGAATGGGCACTAAAAGAGGGCCTTGGCTCAGTTGAGTTTTACACAAAAGAGCTTCATAAATAATATCTGGCGGGGCTTTCCCGCCTTTAAACTTCTACTTTTATCTAAATTTTTAAAGTCATTAAATTTATCAGCAAGAACTACCTTGTTTTAAAAGAAAGTGTAACTTCAAAAATGGCTCAAAATTTTGTTTTAGCAAACAATTTCTCTTAAATTTAAAAACAATACGAGATAGCTCATCTTTAAATTTTGGTTTTAAACACACTGCTAAATTTATAAGCTACGGACACGATCTTTACCACTTCAAAAAGGCATAAAACGCTCGCTTTTATCGGTCTGCTACATTGTGGTTGGGCGGTTTTATACTTAAATTTAAAGCAATCAAATACAAACTAGCATAGGTCATCTTACCTTTAAATTTATCAGCAAAACTTGATTTGATGTTAAAAAATGGTGGTGGGGGGGGCAATATTCACTGCTTCAAAAATTCTCCGAGCTGTATTAATTAGGCAAGGGTAGCTTAAATTTCAAAGCCACCCAGCCAAATTTACTCAATTTATCTTTTCGAAGTGTATAAATTTATACCATTTTGTAAGCGTTTTAGCCCTTCAAGCACTCTAGCTCTTTGGGTTGCGATATTCATACGGAGGAAAAATCTATCTCCTCTGTAAGCATTGCCGTCATTTAGCCATAGTCCAGCTTTATCACGCAAGAAATTCATAAAGTCGCTCGAATCCTCGCAAAATGCGCTGCAATCAAGCCATAAAAGATAAGTCGCATTTGAAGGCAGAAGCTTTACTGGTAAATTTTGCTCTTTTATGAAATTTATAACGATTTTTTTATTTTCAAAAAGATAATCCCTAAGCTCATCAAGCCATGTTTGACTATCGTTAAATGCCGCTATTGTCGCAGTTATCGCAAATGCGTTTGCTTCACCTATCTCATCATAATTTACAGCCGCATTTATTCTGGCGCGTATCTGTTCATTTGGTGTGACGATAGCTGAGCTTTGAAGGCCAGCTATATTAAAGGCTTTTGTTGGTGAGATGCATGTGATTGAGTTATTTTTGCACTCTTCGCTAACGCTGATAAATGGCACGTAGCTTAGCCCAGGATCAGTTATGTCGCAGTGGATCTCATCGCTGATAACCAAAACATCATGCTTATAGCAAAGCTCGCCTATCTTTTTAAGCGTCTCTTTGTCCCAAATTTTTCCTATTGGATTGTGAGGATTACAAAGAAGCATCATAGTTGTTAGTGGTTGAGCTAGCTTTGCTTCAAGGTCTTCAAAGTCAATCTCATAAGAGCCATTTCTATAGACAAGGTCGTTTGATAAAATTTCACGGCCATTATTTTTGATGCAGTTAAAAAATACGTGATAGACGGGAGCTTGAACTAAAATTTGATCTCCTGGATTGCTAAATCTTCTAATCGCAGTAGAAATCGCTGGTATAACACCAGTGCAAAAGCACATCCAATCGTTTTCAAAGCTAACATCATGACGCCTTTTCCACCAGCCTTTAATCGCTTCGTTCCACTCTTTTGGGATAAATGAGTAGCCAAAGACGCCATTATCAAGACGCTTTTGTAGGGCATTTAAAATTTCAGGTGCAGCCTTAAAATCCATATCAGCAACCCACATTGGCAAAACATCATTTTTCATTCGCCACTTCGATGAGTTGGTGCCATCTCTGCTAATAAGCGTATCAAAATCGTACTTCATAGCTTTTCCTTAAAATAAAATTTTAAATCAATTATAACCCAAAAGATACTAATATAATTTGAAATTTTCTCTCAATTTAATATTTCAAAAGGAAAAATGATGAAATTAGCTCAGGCTCTCATTTTAAGAGCCGATACACAAAAACGTTTAGAGCAGCTAAAAGGTAGGTTACTCGATAATGCAAAAATGCAAGAAAATGAAAGACCTAGTGAAGATCCAAAACTTCTTTTAAAAGAGCTTGATAGGCTAAGCGATGAGCTATTTAGGCTGATCTTGGCTATAAATTTAACAAACTCGAGTGCAAAATTTGAAAATGTGAGTCTAACTGAAATGATCGCTAAAAAAGATACGCTAAGCCAAAAAGCAAGCGTGCTTAGGGATTTTGCCAAAAGCGCAAGCCAAAAGGTCGATCTTTACTCAAATAGCGAGATAAAAATTTTAAGTAGTGTTGATGTGGCTATGCTTCAAAAGCAAATAGACGAGCTATCCAAAGAGATCAGAGAGCTAGATATGAAGCTACAAGAGGCAAACTGGCAAGTTGATCTTGTAGAGTAAAATTTATGGTGAAAATGTAGTTAAAGGCGAGTAAAAAGAAAAATTTATTAGGCTTGCGGGGATAGAGCAAAAGTTTAAATTTATCCCAGCAATTTAAAAAATGTATTCTTAAAAATAAATGTTACTACCACTTACTGATTTAGCTACGTTTTGGGTGGGTTTGGGGAAGATTAATCTTTATTATGTAAGATTTCACAAATTTTTAAAAGGAAATTTATGAAACTTGACACCTTGATCGTAAAAGGCATTGAAGCTAAAAATAATCCAAATAAAGCTGTCATTCCGCCTGTTTTTTTAGCAAGTACGTTTGTGCAAGATGATCTTGAAAATTTTCAAGAATTTGCATATTCGCGTGGTAGCAACCCTACCAAAAAAGCATTTGATGAAATCTTTGCAAAGGTTGAAGGCAGCAAATACGCTTTTAGCTTTGGCTCAGGCATGGCAGCAACAGCAGCTGTACTTAGCCTTATAAAAACTGGGCAAAAGGTCCTACTAAATAGCAACGTCTATGGCGGCACTTATAGGTATGTTACAACTGTTTTTGAAAGCCACGGCATAAAGAGCGAATTTATAGATGATCTAAATTTTTTAAGCGAAGATGATATAAGTGACGATGTGGCGGCGATCTTCATCGAAACTCCGTCAAATCCCCTCTTAAGAGTGACAGATATCGCTAGAATTTCAAAGATCGCTCACAAAAAGGGCGCTCTAGTCATCGTGGATAACACATTTTTAACGCCTTATTATCAAAGAGTACTTGATCATGGAGCTGATATCGTGGTTTATAGCGCTACAAAATATATCGGTGGACACGCTGACGTGATCGCTGGTATCGTTACGTTAAACGATGATGCTTTGGCCGAGAAGATAAAATTTGCTAAAAATACGCTTGGTGGCATCATAAGCCCGATGGACGCATACTACCTAATACGTGGGCTTAAAACGCTTAGCGTTAGGTTTGATAGGCAAACACAAAATACGCATAAAATCATCAAATTTTTGCAGAATAATGACGCCGTTAGTGTGGTGCATTTTGCTGGCTCATATAGCGAGCAAGAGGCTAAGATGCAAGCGGCTCAAGCAAGCGACATCGGTGCACTTATCTCATTTGAGTTAGATGAAAAATACGATGTAAATAAATTTGTAAAATCGCTAGAAATTTTTGATCTAGCAGTGAGCCTTGGTGGCGTAGAGAGCCTTATCTGCAGGCCTGCGACGATGACACATGAGGCATATCCAAAAGAGGTGCTAGATAAGATCGGCATAAAGCAAAACTTGCTTCGCCTAGCAATCGGTATCGAAAACGTTGATGATCTAATAGCGGATCTTGATCAAGCATTTAAAAAAGCAAAAAAATAATAAAGGAGATAGATATGGCAACTACAAAATTTAAAGGTAGTGAGGTAAATTTAAGTGGAAACGAGGTCTTTGTAGGCTCTTATGCGCCTGAAGCAAAAGTCGTAGCACAAGATCTTAGCGAGTTTAGTGTAGGCGGAAATAATGGCGTAGAAGTCCTTGTTTGCTTGCCATCACTTGATACTGGCGTTTGCGCAGCAGAAGCTCGTAAATTTAACGAAAAAGTAGCTGGCAAACATGGCGTAAAACTTAGCATCATCTCAAATGATTTGCCATTTGCGATGGGGAGATTTTGCACGACTGAAGGCATAGAAAATTTACGTGTAGGAAGTGACTTTAGATACGGAGAATTTGCTAAAAACTATGGCGTTTTAATGAGCGATGGCCCACTAAAAGGACTACTTGCAAGAGCGGTATTTGTTATCAATGATGGCGTAATAATTCACAAACAAATCGTCCCTGAAGTGACAGAAGAGCCAAACTACGATGCTGTATTTGATGCTATTAAAAGTAGCGGTAGTTGTGGTTGTGGCTGCCATTAAAAAGGACGTTATCTAGGCATCTATTTGATGCTTAGATAATTAATCTTAGTCAAATAGAGATTTTTCAAAAGATTTTACTACAAAGCTTTTTCTATGAAGGCTTGAATAGCCAAACTTAGCAATGGCATCTAGGTGAGCCTTTGTGCCGTATCCTTTGTGCCCCGCAAAGCCATACTTTGAATAAATTTTATCCCAGCCTTTCATCAAACTATCGCGGCTAACCTTTGCTAATATGCTAGCAGCGCTTACCCCAGCGACTTTGCTGTCAGCTTTTATCATCGTTGTGATACCAACGCCATAGTCTAAATTTCCATCATAAATAATCTCAAAGCCCTTAAAATGCGCCTTAAAAATTTTGAGCGCTCGTCTTAAGCACTCACTTAGCCCAAGTTCGTCTATTTGTGTATTTGAGAAGTAGATGATGAGAAAATTTGAGCTTTTTATGATCTCTTTAAAAAGCTCCTCGCGCTTTTTTGCAGTTAGTTTTTTGGAGTCGTTTAGACCTGAAATTTCTTTATTTAGCACGCAGGCCGCTACGCTTAAAGGCCCAGCTAAAGCCCCACGTCCAGCCTCATCTATGCCACAAATTTTTGCCATTAAAGCTCGATTTCATCGCTAAAGTAAGGTCTTAGCTCATCAAGTGGCACGCTAATTTGCTCCTCATTTAAAAAGGTAAGCCCAAGCGGCGAAAGTACAAAATTTTCGCTAACGCCTGCTGTTGCGAGGATTGCTTTTAGATGAGGGTCGTTTATATCTTTAAAAATCTGCTTTAACTTTAGCTTTTTGTTGGTTTTAAGTAAGACGACATCGCAGCTAGTTTTGTTATTTTTATAGGTGCAGATGCTTTTTATTTTGTCATTTATATAGTAGATGTTATCTAGGCTTTCAAATTGGTTATTTGGCCATTTTTTACGCTCACTTTTTAGGTCATAAAGTGTCGAGAGTAATTTATTTTTATTTTTTTTAGCCGATTCTTTGGCAAATATATCGTTAATTATAGCTTCGTATCTCGTGCCATTTGCTTCAGTCATTTGGATGCCAATATTTAGCATTTCATACTCTTTTTCTTTTTTGATAGTCGCATTATAGGCTTTGTTTTTAACGATTATTTTACCCTTTAGCTCGCCATTTTCATTTTTAACGTCTAAATTTATCTTATCAGATACAGCATTTAGCGATGAAATTTCACTGCTATTTTGCTCAAGATTACCTTTTTCGTAGTCATATTTTGTACCATCAAAAAAGATATGTCCGCTTATTTTGGCTGGCACTTTAAAGCTCTTACTTTGCTTAAAATTTTCAAATTCATCTTTAAAATAGTTCATATAAACTTCAAATTTTATACCATTTGCCTCGCCAATAAATTTATAAAATTTTGCCCAGTTTTCGTGATTTATCTCATAGCCAAATAGGCTTACTATAAGTATAAAAATCCCAATAAATGCTCTCATGTCCGTCCTTCATAGTTTTTTTGATTATAGCTTCTTTACTTTAAGCTTTTAAAACAATAATCAAATAAAGGTTTAAATTTATAAACCTAGACTCCACCTAGAAAAGGGCAAAATTTCGCATTTTATGCCCTCAAAGCTAAGCTCAGCTTGGTTTGCGACGCTGATTATTTGAAGCTTACTAACGCCCAGCTCTTTTAAGCTTGCGTGGAGTTTTTTAAATTTCAAGAAGATGATCTCTGGTGCAGAAAAGGGCACACAGATGATCGCGATCTTCCTTTTACTAAGGAAGAAATCAATCTCTTTTGTGTAGTAAATTTCATCTTTAAATTTAAGCAATTCGCAAAAAACGACATTTGCAAAGACAGCCAAAAAGTCCTTTTTTAGGTATAAAGCGTTGCGAAGTGCAAAATTTGTAAAGTAGAGCTTCTTACTCGTGCTGCTCTCATCTAAATTTGGTACTAATTCTATAAAGCCATTTTCATTAAGGCTGGCTACTGTGTTATAGACACTATCTTTTGAAATTTTCATCTGCCCTTTTAGGTTTTTGTAGATACCAAAAGTACTAAGCACATCGTGGCATTTTGGAGCACATTCTTTTAAAATCGCAATGCTTTGCTCGCTTAAATTTGCTCTTAAGAGTTGTTGCAAGTGAGCTGTGACCTCGCTAGAGTCTAAAAAGGCACTTGCTATCTCGTTGCCGTGAGCCAAAAAGTAGCTAAACAGCAGATCTTGATCCAAATTTTTCTTAAAAAATAGTATAAATTCCTCGTAATCGAGATAGTTTAAATTTATGCGAGCAAAGCCGTCAATCGTGAGTGAAAATTCCTTGCTTGTAAGGATGATATTTTCAAGTGTTGCGCCCTTTAAAAAGTCTAAATTTGCAAGGTCAGCAGCTTGTAAATTTTCAACTGCGAGCACCTTTATCTGGGTATTTTTTTCTAAAAATTCTTTCAAATTTGCTAAAAGCAAGGCTCTGTCTATCCTTAGATCGCCTAAATTTACATAAAGTCTCTCCTCGCTTTTATAACGACTCAAGAACTCATAAACAAGGGCTGTTTTGCCACTTGAAATGGCGCCTATTATAAGCGTTTTTGGCGAGATGATTTCGTATTTTCTGGGGATAAATTTACTTGATTTAAGCGGCTGATTGTAATAAAGCTCTAATTGGTTCATTTTCTCCCCTTTGTAAGATGCATATGTAAATTTTTACTATACCGTCAATTCCCCCCCCCC
>CABMKY010000004.1:0-89181 GCA_902387145.1 Campylobacteraceae bacterium
GCTTTTCATCAAGGCTTAAAGTAGGCATGTGTTTCTCATAAAGCTTGATTTTTTCATTGGCTTTTAAAATCTCATCAACTAAATTTATTATATCGTTTGCGAATTTTTCATTTTGTGGCGTTATTTGGGGAATAGGTAAAATCTCTAAGCGATTTATTTTTATTTCGCCTTCAAGTCCGCCTCCAGCATAGAAAAAGTTGAAAATTTTATAAACAGCTGTTGAATTTAAAAAAGCTAATAAAAATTTTAGATTTTCGCCAGTTATGCAATATGCAGTATTGTCTGGAATATTATTATTTGTATCGTAAGCAAATTTTGGGCTTTGCACCATTCTGGCACATAAAATTTTCTCTTTTTCGAATTCCTCCAGATATGCGCAGTTTCGCAGATTATAAGGAGTGGCTCCTTGATCAGAACGATTGGAAAGTTTTGGTTCAAATGTCTCAAGATATAGTTTTAGCTTAGGAAAATTATCTATATTGATGCGAGGCTCGGTGCCATATCCATTATGGATATTTATGAGCCACAGCCCAGCCCACTCATAGTCATAACGCTTTATATCTCGACCCCTTAAGATCGGTCTAATGAGCTTTTGCGTCTGTTCTCTTTCGTCCCCAATGCAAGTGCTTAAAATTTTATCACGAGTTTCGCTATCAATAATGAAAGCTTCGTTTAGCCCACTTTTGACACCATAATTAATATTTACACCCCAATCTTTTAATGGCTTTGCGACTTTTTCGATCTTGCTTTTTAGCTCAAATTTGCTCTTATCAAGGAAAGTGAAATTTGTTTCGTTTAGCGTGGATTGTGGTATTTGGATAAATTTTTGCGTTTTTAAATTTATGGTGCTTGAAGCTAGGAAATCAAATTTTGAATTTTCACCAGCTCTGATTTTTCTAAAAATAGTAACCGCACTATCTACGCTCGCATCTTCAAAAACTTTAACCCCAGCAAAATCAATAATGTGTGTTATTTGCGTATTTTCTAATATAAAGTTACGCAAATTTTTACCATAGCTTGCACGGAAAAATTTATTTGAACATATAAAACCTAAAAGCCCATTTTCTTTTAGATGTGTAATACCAAGCTCATAAAAATAGACAAACAAATCAGCCGTGCCACTATAAACTTTATATTTTTGTAGGGCTGGTTTTTGCTCTTTTATCGCCTCTTGTCTGACATAGGGAGGATTGCCGATAACGACATCAAATTTAAAGTCGAAAGGAAATTCTAAAAGCGAGTTTGCTGCTACTAAATTTTTACTAAGATCTGTCAAAACTCGTCCTTTTGCAGCTGTGCGGAGCCAAAGAGATAGCCTAGCGATCTCGGCCGCATCGGCATTTATATCTACGCCGTAAAGGTTGTTTTCTAAAATGGTGCTTTTTATATCGTAAAGTCCCAAGCCCTCGCCCTCATATACTTTGCGGTAAGTGTCTAATGCGCCATGCTCGCTAATGAGAAATTCTAAAGCTTGGTTTAGAAACGCACCAGAGCCGCAAGCTGGATCAAGTATCTTAAGAGATAAGAGCCACTCGCGGTAAGCATAAATTTTGTCTTTGATCTCACTTTCTGCTTTGGTTAATTTTTTGGGATTTTTTGGTGCTAATAGCTCATTTAGATCAAGCCCTAGCTCATCTTTTTTGGCTTTACAAAGCGCACCAAGCGAATTTTCGATTATAAATTCTGTTATAAACTCTGGTGTATAAAATATGCCATCTTTTTTGCGTTTGCTCTGTTTGGCATCAAATTCACTACCATTTATTTGCGCATTTAGCTCTTCAAGGTCGTTTAGTGAGCTTTCAAAGATATGTCCTAGGATATTTACACCGATGTCGCTTAAAAAGTCATAGTCACTTAAAAACTGTGCTTCAAGCACGCTATCGTCTATCTTTAGCACATCAAGCTCAGTATCTGTGGCAAAAAGTCCGCCATTGTAGCGTTTGATATCAAGACGTTCACTGCCTTCATCAATGGCTTTAAAGTAAATTTTGTAAAAGTCATAAAAACTAAGCTCAGTAGCTTGGTTTTGAAATTTCTCTTTTATCTCGGCTATCGTGCGAAGTCTTAGTAGTCCGCGGTCTTCAGCAAATAGTATAAAGACAAACCTGTCGCATAGTTTTTGAGTAAGGCTTAAAAGCTTATTTTTGTCAATGCTAGCATTGTTTTTACATATATTTTTAAAAAGAGCAAGTCTAAAAGCACTAAAGTCTTTATAAAATTTGTTTGAAATTTCGCGCTCGTGAGTTGTAAATTTCTCTTTTAGCTTTAGCGGTAGATCCGTGCTAATACTCTCAAAGCTAAGCAGCAAATGAAGTCTTTTAAACTCGTCAAAGCTTGATGTAAAAAGGTCAAATTTTTCAAATGTTGTTTTATTGCCGATGTAAAAGCGTAGTTCATTAAAATTTGAAACAACGATATATTTGGCATTGTCGTGCGAGATAAAATAGCGAAAAGCTTGATCTACCGGGCTAAGCTCGCGGTTGGACGGAGTTTTATCAAGATGCTGTGTAGTCTGATCTTTTAGCTCGATCACGCATCTAACTTCGCCATTTATCAGTATCGCCCCGTCTGCCTTTTTGCCGTCAGTTTCGTTCTTTTTCTCACGTTCAAGATTGAAATTTGTAGGATTAGTAGTATCCAAAGTGTAGCCAAGGCAGTTTTCAAAGATGTCTTTTAGAAACTGCGTTTGAAATTTCTCTTCTTTGAAGCACTTAATCTCGTTAGCTTTTGTCTGATATGTTTGTAAATTTACATAACGCTTTTTAAGCTTCTCCTCGTCTTGATCTTGGGTTAGTAAGAATTTTGGATTAAAGATCGGCATCTTTTCTCTTTAAAATTTTATTTTCTTTAAATTTTATCTTTTTAAATTTTATATCTTCCTTATTAAAAGGAAATAATTAATCAAAATTCATCAAAAAGTAGCGTTTTTCTTGACAACTATAATAGCTTTTTTGTAAAATCGCGTTCTCTTTACGAAAAGACAAGCGTCTTTGCTCGTACGATCGCTTGATCCTATGCGAGTTATTTTGATGTAAAGAGGTCGCGAGTTTGCGACAAGTTCTTTTTAAAGGAAAACACATGGAAAGAATCAGGTTAAAGCTAAAAGCTTACGACCATAGAGTTCTAGACCGCACTGTTGCAGCAATCGTAGAAGCTGTCAAACGAACAGGTGCCGACGTTCGTGGCCCGGTACCAATGCCTACAAAGATCAAACGCTATACAGTCTTAAAATCTCCACACATCAACAAAGACTCACGTGAGCAGTTTGAGATGAGAATACACGCTCGTATGCTTGACATCGTAGCTGCTACTCCAGAAACTGTAGATAGCCTAACAAAACTCGACCTAGCTCCAGAAGTTAATGTCGAAGTTCGTGCGATGAAATAAGCGGACAAAAGGATAAGAGTATGGAATATATTGTAGAAAAAATAGGCATGAGTAGAACGATTGCCACGAAGAGTACGCCAGTTACACTACTTAAGCTAGTTGAGGCTAAAGTATGTGAGATCGACGAAAACAAACGTGCTATCGTAGCGTATGCCCACACTAAAGCAAACAACAAAGCTATCGCTGGTCAGCAAAAGAAATACAATCTGACTGCAGAATTTAACAAATTTGCTACGCTTGAAGTAGCTAATAGCGAAGTTGGAAACCTAGACTTTACACCATTAAACGAGGCTAAAATTTTAAAAGTTAGCTTTAACTCAAAAGGTAGAGGCTACCAAGGTGTGGTAAAAAGACATGGTTTTGGCGGTGGTCCAAAAAGCCACGGCTCACGTTTCCACAGACGCCACGGTTCAATTGGTAACTGCGAATGGCCAGGTCGTGTTCAACCAGGTATGAAAATGGCAGGACACATGGGCAATGAGAAAGTTACTGTTAAAAACGAGCTAATAAGCTTTGACGCTCAAAATGGCATCGTAGTTGTAAAAGGTTGCGTTCCTGGTCACAATGGTGCAATGGGTAAAATAAGGATTGTAAAATGAGTAAAATTCACGTATTAAACGATAAATTTGAAAATTCAGGCGAGTTAGAGCTTCCTGCAAGCTACGCTGAAGTAAATCCGCACAACCTATATCTTTATGTAAAATCTTACCTTGCTGGTATAAGAGCAAATTCGGCTCATACTAAAAGCCGTGCTTTTGTAAGCGGTGGTGGTAAAAAACCATGGAGACAAAAAGGACGTGGTGGTGCAAGAGCGGGTTCAACTAGAACTAACGTTTGGGTAGGCGGTGCAGTTGCATTTGGTCCAACAAACGAGAAAAACTATTTTCAAAAAGTCAATAAAAAACAAAAAAGACTAGCTCTTGAATACGCTTTGGCAGTAAAAGCACAAGATGGTAAAATTTTCGCAGTAGATAGCATCTCAATCGAGTCTGGAAAGACAAAAGATGCAGCTAATATCATCAAAAATTTAAAAGTAAAAGACGCGCTTATCGTTAAAGATTTACTAGACGATAAAACACTACTTGCTTTTAGAAATTTAGCAAACTGCTATGTAGTAGATGCAAATGAAGTAAATGCTTATCTTGTCTCTACATTTAGTTCGGTTATCATTGAAAAAGCTGCACTAAAAACTATAACAAAAGAGGGCTAAAATGGCGGATATAACTGATATCAAAACAATTATTTATACAGAAAAAACTCTAGGCCTTCAAGAACAAGGCGTTGTTGTTATCCAAACTTCACCAAGAGTTACAAAAAACAGCTTAAAAGCGGTTTTACAAGAGTATTTTGGAGTAACGCCTGTTCGCGTAAATTCACTTAGAATTAGCGGCAAGGTTAAGCGTTTTAGAGGAAGAGCAGGCCAACGTGACGAGATAAAGAAATTCTACGTTAAGTTACCTGAAGGCGTAAGCCTAGAAAATACGGAGGCGTAAGATGGCTATAAAATCATATAAACCATATACACCTAGTCGCAGATATATCACTGGACTAAGCTCTGAAGATATAACAGCTAAACCAAGCGTTAGAAGCTTGCTTGTTAAAATACCTGCATCTGGCGGTAGAAATAACAATGGTCGTATAACTTCAAGACATAAAGAGGCAGGTGCAAAAAAACTTTATCGTATCATTGACTTTAAACGTCGTAAATTTGGTATAGAAGGTAAAGTTGAAGCGATCGAGTACGATCCAAACAGAAACTGCCGTATCGCTCTTATAGCTTACAAAGATGGCGAAAAACGCTATATCATTAGACCAAATGGCCTAAATGTTGGCGACGTTATCGCATCTATCGATGAGGGCTCACTAGATATTAAACCAGGCAACGCTATGAAATTAAGATTTATCCCAGTTGGTACTATCGTTCATAACGTAGAGCTAAAACCTGGCAAAGGCGCTCAGATAGCTCGTTCAGCCGGTGGTTATGCTCAGCTAATGGGTAAAGAAGAGAAGTATGTTATCTTAAGAATGCCAAGTGGCGAGATGAGACAAGTACTAGCTGAGTGCATGGCAAGTATCGGTGTAGTTGGCAACGAAGACTGGGCTAACATCACTATCGGTAAAGCTGGACGTAATCGCCACCGCGGTATCCGTCCACAAACACGTGGTTCTGCTATGAACCCAGTTGATCACCCACACGGCGGTGGTGAAGGTAAGAAAAATTCAGGCCGTCACCCAGTTACTCCATGGGGTAAACCAACTAAAGGTGCTAAGACTCGCCGTAAAAAAGCTAGCGATAAGCTTATAATTTCAAGAAGGAAAGGAAAATAGAGATGGCAAGATCACTCAAAAAAGGTCCTTTCGTAGATGATCATGTAATGAAAAAAGTTATTGCCGCAAAAAATGCAAACGATAACAAACCAATCAAGACTTGGTCAAGACGTAGCACGATTGTACCTGAAATGATTGGACTAACATTTAACGTTCATAATGGCAAGAGCTTTATTCCTGTATATGTTACAGAAAATCATATAGGCTATAAACTTGGCGAATTTGCTCCAACACGCACATTTAAGGGTCACAAAGGCTCAGTGCAAAAGAAAATCGGCAAGTAAGGGGAGATAATATGAGTAAAGCAATTATAAAATTCGTAAGACTTTCTCCTACAAAAGCAAGACTTATAGCAAGAGAAGTTCAAGGCATGAATGCCGAGCTAGCGCTTGCAAGCTTGCAATTTATGCCAAATCGTGGTGCTAAATTTATAGCAAACGCTATTAGCTCAGCAGTAGCAAATGGCGGATTTGAGCCAGAAGAGGTTGTAGTAACTAGTTGCCGCATTGACGCTGGTCCTGTATTAAAGAGATTTAGACCAAGAGCAAGAGGAACAGCGAGCAAAATTCGCAAACCTACTTCTCATGTAATGGTAGAAGTATCTAAACCTGAAAAGAAGGAAGCATAATATGGGACAAAAAGTAAATCCAATAGGTCTTAGACTAGGAATTAACCGCAACTGGGAATCTAGATGGTTTCCAACCAAACAAAGTCTTCCTGAAAATATCGGTGAAGATTACAAAATTCGTGCATTTTTAAAGAAAAAACTTTATTATGCAGGAATCAGCCAAATTCTAATCGAAAGAACGGCTAAAAAACTTCGTGTAACCGTAATTGCAGCTCGTCCTGGCATCATCATTGGCAAAAAAGGTCAAGATGTTGAAAACCTAAAGAACGAAGTTAGTAAACTTATCGGTAAAGAAGTAAATGTAAATATCAAAGAAGAAAGAAAAGCTCAAGCTTCAGCTCAACTTGCTGCTGAAAACGTAGCTATGCAACTTGAAAAGCGTGTCGCATTTAGACGTGCTATGAAAAAAGTTATCCAAGGTGCTCAAAAATCAGGCGCTAAAGGTATTAAAATTTCAGTTGCTGGTCGTTTAGGTGGTGCTGAGATGGCAAGAACCGAGTGGTATCTAGAAGGTCGCGTTCCGCTTCATACTCTTAGAGCAAAGATAGATTACGGTGTAGCTGAGGCTCATACGACTTATGGAAACATAGGTATTAAAGTATGGATTTTTAAAGGTGAGGTTCTTCAAAAAGGTGTTCAACCTGAGAAAACTGAAGAAGAGGCACCTAAGAAAACACGTAGAGCAAGAAGAGGTAAATAATTATGTTGATGCCTAAAAGAACGAAATTTCGTAAGCAAATGAAAGGTCGCAACCGTGGTTATGCGACTCGTGGAGCATCTTTAGCAACTGGCGAATTTGCACTTAAAGCTGTTGAAGCTGGCAGAATAAATTCTCGCCAAATAGAAGCTGCTCGTCAAGCTCTAACTCGTCACGTAAAAAGACAGGCTAAAATTTGGATTAGGGTTTTCCCTGATAAGCCACTTACTAAAAAACCTCTACAAACTCGTATGGGTAAAGGTAAGGCTGGAGTTGAAGAGTGGGTTATGAATATCAAACCTGGTCGTATAATATTTGAAATGGCTGGTGTTAGCGAAGAGTTGGCTCGTGAAGCTCTAACTTTGGCTTTACACAAACTTCCTTTCAAATCAAAATTTGTAACGCGAGAGAGTGAAAATGAAATATACTGAGTTAAAAGATAAGAGCGTTGCAGAATTAAACGCGTTGCTAAAAGAGAAAAAGGTGCTTTTATTTACTTTAAGACAAAAGCTAAAAACTATGCAGTTAAGCAACCCTAATGAGATTAGTGCTGTTCGCAAAGAGATAGCTCAGATCAACACTGCAATTAGTGCAACAAGACAAGGGGCGTAAAATGGCATTAAAAAGAGAAATTCAAGGTGTTGTTTTACAAAAAGCTGGAGATAAAACAGCTACTATTTTGGTAGAAAGACGCGTTATGCACCCAAGATACCATAAATTTGTAAAACGCTTTAAAAAATATTTAGTTCACGATGAGAAAAATGAGACAAGAACAGGCGATACAGTTGTTGCGATCGAGTGCAGACCACTTTCAGCTCGCAAGAATTTTCGCTTAAAAGCTGTATTGGCAAAGGGAGTTGAGTAATGATTCAAAGTTTTACAAGACTTGCAGTTGCTGATAATAGTGGCGCAAAAGAGTTAATGTGTATAAAAGTTCTTGGCGGCAGCAAAAGAAGATACGCTACACTTGGCGATATCATAGTTTGCTCTGTTAAAAAGGCTCTTCCAAATGGTAAGATCAAAAAAGGACAGGTTGTAAAAGCTGTTGTTGTAAGAACTAAAAGAGAGGTTCAAAGAGATAATGGTTCGCTAATCCGCTTTGACGAGAATGCAGCTGTTATACTTGATAGCAAAAAAGAGCCAGTCGGCACTCGTATTTTTGGACCAGTTGGACGTGAAGTTAGATATGCTAACTTTATGAAGATTGTTTCGCTAGCTCCGGAGGTTTTATAATGGCTAATGTAAAATTTAAAGTCAAAAAAGGCGATACTGTAAAGATCATCGCTGGTGACGATAAAGGCAAAACTGGTAAAATTTTAGCAGTTCTTGCAAAAAAAGGTCAGGTTATAGTTGAGGGATGCAAAGTAGCTAAAAAAGCTATCAAACCAAGCGAAAAAACTCCAAATGGTGGTCACGTAAATAAAGAGATGCCAATTGACATATCAAATGTCGCGAAAGTTGAAGGATAAGAGATATGAGTAGATTAAAAGATAAATTTAACGAAACTATCAAGCCAGCTCTCGTAAAAGAATTTGACATCAAAAATCCAATGCTTATCCCTGCGCTTGAGAAAATTGTGATCAGTGTAGGTGCTGGAGACTCTGCGAAAGATCAGAAAGTGCTTCAAAATATGGCTGATACCATTTCACTTATCGCTGGACAAAAAGCAGTTATCACTGATGCTAAAAAATCAGTTGCTGGCTTTAAAGTTCGCGAGGGTTTTCCTGTTGGTATCAAAGTAACTTTGAGAAAAGAGCAAATGTATGCTTTCTTAGATAAGCTAATCAGCGTTGCTCTTCCAAGAGTTAAAGACTTCCGTGGTCTTCCAAAAAATGGTTTTGATGGACGTGGAAACTATAACTTCGGTCTTAGTGAGCAGCTAATGTTTCCAGAGGTTGAGTATGATAAAATTTTACGAACTCATGGTATGAATATTACGATTGCTACTACGGCTAAAAATGATAAAGAGGCATTCAAATTGCTAGAGCTATTTGGTGTGCCGTTTGCAAAAGGAAAGTAAAATGGCAAAGAAATCAATGATAGCAAAAGCTGCGCGCAAGCCAAAATTTGCGGTTCGCGGCTATACTAGATGCCAAATTTGCGGTCGCCCGCACTCTGTTTATAAAGATTTTGGAATTTGCCGTGTTTGCCTAAGAAAAATGGCTAACGAAGGCCTAATCCCTGGTCTTAAAAAAGCAAGTTGGTAAGGAAGAGAAATGTTAAACGATTTAATATCAGATGGATTAACACGCATTAGAAATGCAAGTATGAGAAAGCTTGAAACTGCGAAATTGCTTCATTCTAAGGTTGTTGAGGCTACTCTTTCTATCCTTGCAGCAAAAGGCTATGTAGAGAGCTACAACGTTATCGAAGAAGGTAACAAGAAATTTATAAACGTAGTTTTAAAGTATGATGAGTACGGTAGAAGCGTTATAAACGAGCTTAAAAGGGTTTCAAAACCTGGTCGTCGCGTTTATCAAGGCAAAGACGACATTAAGCGTTTTAAAAATGGTTACGGAACAGTTATCGTTAGCACAAGCAAAGGCGTTATGAGCGGTATTGAGGCAAGTAAAGCTGGCGTTGGCGGCGAGGTTCTTTGCACGGTTTGGTAATAAACTACATTAAACGCTATTTAACCTTATGATTTTAAGGTTAAATTTTTAGCTTGGTAAAATTTTAGATTTTGCCAAAGCTAAATTTAGAAATTCAAATGAAGGTTTCGTCAAATTTGACGATAAGAATTTACGGCATTGTGGTGTTTATTCGTAAATGTAGGAACACCCTAGACAAGTAAAGGAAAAAAATGTCACGTATTGGAAAACAGCCTATCACTATCCCAAGTGGTGTAGACGTTAGCGTTGAAAATAATGTCCTAAAATTTAAAAAGGGCAATCATATAAAAGAGCTTGACACAAAAGGTCACGTTGATGTCAAGATAGAAAATGGTCATATAGTTTTTGCTCCAAAAGGCGAAGATCGCCAAAGTAGAGCTTACTGGGGAACATATAGAGCACTTGCTAATAATATCGTAACTGGTATCACTGCGGGATTTACTCGCCAGCTTGAGATCAACGGCGTTGGTTACAAAGCAGCTGCAAAAGGTAAAATTTTAGAGCTTTCTCTTGGTTTTTCACACCTTATCAACTATGAGCTACCAGCAGGCGTTGAAGCTAGTGTTGAGAAAAACGTTATTACTATCAAAGGCGATGACAAACAAGTAGTAGGCCAAGTGGCTGCTCAAGTTAGAGGATTTAGACCACCTGAGCCATATAAAGGCAAAGGTGTTAAATATCTAGAAGAACGTATCATCCGCAAAGCGGGTAAGACATCTAAGAAGTAAGGAGCGGTAAATGACAACAAAAGTACTAAAAAGAAAAATCGCTCTTAGAATTAAGAGAAAAAGAAGAATCAGAGGTAAAATTTCTGGTGTTGCAACTTGCCCAAGAGTTTCTATTTTTAAATCAAACAGAACTCTTTATGTTCAAGCGATTGACGACGTTACAGCTACTACACTAGCTGCAGTAGATGGTAGAAAGATAGGCATAAAAGCAAATAAAGAAGGTGCGGTCACTTTAGCTAAAGAATTTGCTAAGGCTTTAAAAGCTAAGAAGATAGATGTTGCAGTTTTTGATAGAAATGGTTATTTGTACCATGGCGTTATCGCAGCATTTGCTGAAGCTTTAAGAGAAAATGGCATCAAGCTATAACCCAAAGGAAAATCGATGGAAAAATATAATAGAGAAGAATTTGAAGAAGTAATCGTCGATATCGGTCGGGTTACAAAGGTTGTTAAAGGTGGTCGTAGATTTAGATTTACAGCTCTAGTTGTTGTTGGTAATAGAAATGGCCTAGTTGGCTTTGGATATGGCAAAGCTAAAGAGGTGCCAGATGCGATGAGAAAAGCGATTGACGACGCATTTAAAAATATTATCCACGTTAAGATCAAAGGCACAACTATCCCTCACGATGTAGAGGTAAAATACAACGCAAGTAGAATGCTGCTTCGCCCAGCTAGCGAGGGTACTGGTGTTATCGCTGGTGGTAGTGCACGTCCTATCATCGAGCTTGCAGGTATTAAGGATATCCTTACTAAATCACTTGGCTCAAACAACTCAGCAAACGTCGTTCGTGCTACTATAAAAGCACTTAGTTTGCTAAAAAGCTAAGAGAAAGGAGTTAAGATGGCATTAGAAAAATTAACACCTGCTGCAGGTTCAACTCATGCAACCAAAAGAATAGGTCGTGGTCAAGGTAGCGGCAATGGCAAAACTGCTGGCAAAGGTAACAAAGGTCAAAGAGCAAGAAAAGGCTACAATGAGAAAAGAGGTTTTGAGGGCGGACAGCAACCACTTCAAAGACGCCTTCCAAAAGTAGGTTTTACTTCTAAATTTGAAAAACCTTATGTTATTAATGTCGAGAAAATTGCAGCTATAAAAGAGCTTACTGAAATTTCAATAGCAACAATAGCTAGCGTTCATAAAATTTCAAAGAGCGTTACTAAGATAAAACTAATCGGTGCAAGTGCAAAAGCTCTTGCTTCAAAGATTAAAGACGAGAACGTTAGCGTTAGCGGAACAAAATAATGGATAAAATACTGACCAACAAGATTTTAATCACGTTGGCATTTTTGTTCGCATACAGGATACTGGCTTATGTGCCAGTTCCTGGTGTTAATGTCGACGTAATTAAAGAATTCTTCAATTCAAACAATAGCAATGCCTTGGGCTTATTTAATATGTTTAGTGGTAAAGCTGCTGAGCGTTTAAGTATTATCTCTTTAGGTATCATGCCTTACATTACAGCTTCGATCATTATGGAGCTTTTAGCAGCAACATTTCCGAAATTAGGTCAGATGAAAAAAGAGCGTGACGGTATGCAAAAGTACATGCAAATCATACGTTATGCAACCATCATTATCACTCTTGTACAATCAATCGGTGTTTCTATCGGACTTCAAAGCTTAAGCGGACGCGGTGGCGAGCAAGCTATCATGATAGATATAAATTTATTTATCGCGATCTCTGCTGTATCTATGCTAACTGGAACTATGCTACTTATGTGGATAGGTGAGCAAATAACACAACGTGGTATAGGCAATGGTATAAGTCTTATCATCTTTGCAGGCATCGTCTCTGGCATACCTAGTGCGATCGGTGGAACTATAAATTTAGTAAACACCTCTGAGATGAATTTCCTAACAGTCATCGCTATTTTGGCAATTATCTTAGCTACCATTGGTGCTATTATATTTGTCGAGATGGGTGAAAGGCGTATCCCTATTTCCTACTCAAGAAAAGTGATAATGGAAAATCAAAACAAACGTATAATGAACTATATACCGATCAAAGTAAATTTAAGCGGTGTTATTCCACCGATATTTGCTAGTGCGATTTTGATGTTTCCTAGTACTATTTTACAGGCTAGTACAAATCCGATTATCCAAGCTATCAATGACTTTTTAAGTCCAAATGGCTATATGTTTAACTTTTTAACATTTTTATTTATTATCTTCTTTGCGTTTTTCTACGCATCTATTGTGTTTAACACAAAAGATATAAGTGAAAATTTAAAGAAACAAGGCGGATTTATCCCAGGCGTTAGACCAGGTGAGAGTACAGCTAGCTATTTAAATGAAGTAGCTGGCAGGCTAACTTTAGGTGGTGCTTTGTACTTGGGTATCATTTCAACACTGCCTTGGGTACTTGTAAAGACTATGGGTGTTCCATTTTATTTTGGTGGCACGTCAGTACTTATCGTGGTTTCAGTAGCACTTGATACGATGAGGCGTATAGAAGCTCAGTCTTATACAAACAAATACCAAACTCTAAGTGCAGTAGGTCTATAAAATGGCTATCACGCTAAAAAGACCAGCTGAGATAGAGAAAATGAGAGCGGCTAACAAGATCGTCGCTCGAACTCTTGATCACATTTCTACGATCATAAAACCTGGAATTTCACTTCTTGAGATAGATAAAATTTGTGAAGATATGATAAGGGCTGCTGGAGCAAAACCTGCTTTTAAAGGTCTTTATGGCTTTCCAAATGCGGCTTGCATAAGTGTCAATGAAGTGGTGATCCACGGAATCCCAAATGAGTATAAGCTAAAAGAGGGCGATATCGTTAGCGTTGATATCGGCTCAAATTTAGATGGTTATTTTGGTGATTCAGCTAGGACTTTTGGGGTTGGTAAAATTTCAAAAGAAGATGAAGCTTTGATCGCTTGCTCAAAAGATGCGCTATATTTTGCTATAGATTTCATAAGAGCTGGTATGCATTTTAAAGAAATTTGCTACGAGCTTGAGAAATTTATACTAGGCAGAGGCTATGTGCCTTTGCGTGGGTATTGTGGTCATGGTATAGGAAAAAGGCCACACGAAGAGCCAGAAATTCCAAACTACCTTGAGGGACACAACCCAAAAGCTGGACCAAAGATAAAAGAGGGAATGGTATTTTGTATAGAGCCAATGATCTGCCAAAAAGACGGCACGCCAGTTTTGGGAAGTGATAACTGGAAAGTAACCTCAAAAGATGGTTTGAGAACTAGCCATTATGAGCATTGTATGGCGATAGTTAATGGCAAAGCTGAAATTTTAAGCCAAGCGTAAAATTTATAGCAAAAATTTAAAGAAAGGAGAGTTTGTGGCAAAAGACGATGTCATTGAGATTGATGGAAATGTTGTTGAAGCACTGCCAAATGCAACTTTTAAAGTTGAGCTTGACAATAAACATATAATTTTATGTCATATCGCCGGAAAAATGAGAATGCATTATATAAAGATAATGCCTGGCGACCGCGTAAAAGTAGAACTTACGCCATATAGCCTAGATAAGGGCAGGATTACTTATAGATATAAGTAAATTTAGCCTTTTGGCAAATATGCTAAGTAAATTTAAAGCTGGTTTTGGATAAAATCCAAGCTTTGCGAAAAGCTGTATGAAGAATTATTTTCAAAGTTCCCCACTTATTTTGAAAATAGTTGGTCTAAATTCTTTCTTTAGACCTGATGCAGCCCCTAAAAAAGTGGAATAAATTTTTAGGAGACTAAAATGAAAGTTCGTCCTTCTGTAAAGAAGATGTGTGACAAATGTAAAATTGTCAAACGTAGTGGCATAATTCGTGTTATCTGCGAAAATCCAAAACATAAACAAAGACAAGGATAAGGCATGGCACGTATTGCAGGTGTAGATTTACCAAACAAAAAGAGAATAGAGTATGGTTTGACTTATATCTATGGTATAGGTCTTTACAAATCTCGTCAAATTCTTGACGCAGCTGGAATTTCTTATGACAAGAGAGTCTATGAGCTTAGTGAAGACGAAGCGGCAGCTATCCGTAAAGAAATTCAAGAGCATCACGTCGTTGAGGGCGATTTGAGAAAACAAGTTGCTATGGATATCAAAGCTCTTATGGATCTTGGAAGTTATAGAGGTCTTCGCCACAGAAAAGGTCTTCCTGTTCGTGGTCAAAAGACTAAAACTAATGCTAGAACCAGAAAAGGCAGACGTAAAACTGTCGGTGCGGCTACTAAGTAAGGCAAGGGTTAAAGGATAATAAATGGCGAAAAGAAAAATTGTTAAGAAAAAAGTAGTTAGAAAAAGCATAGCCAAAGGTATCGTTTATATCAGTGCAACATTTAACAACACTATGGTAACTGTAACTGATGAGATGGGAAATGCTATTGCATGGAGTAGTGCAGGTGGCTTAGGCTTTAAAGGTAGTAAAAAATCAACTCCTTATGCAGCTCAACAGGCAGTTGAAGATGCTCTAAATAAAGCAAAAGAGCATGGCATAAAAGAAGTTGGTATTAAGGTTCAAGGTCCAGGTAGCGGACGTGAAACGGCTGTTAAAAGTGTAGGAACTGTTGAAGGAATTAAAGTATCTTTCTTTAAAGACATTACACCTTTACCACACAATGGTTGTAGACCGCCAAAACGCCGCCGCGTATAATTAGAGAAAAATAGGAGAAATTATTATGGCTAGATATACAGGACCTGTTGAAAAATTAGAAAGACGTCTTGGTGTGTCTCTTGCGTTAAAAGGCGAAAGAAGACTTGCTGGCAAAAGTGCTTTTGAAAAAAGACCTTATGCGCCAGGACAACATGGACAAAGAAGAGCAAAAATAAGCGAATATGGCTTACAACTTCGCGAGAAGCAAAAAGCTAAATTTATGTATGGTGTTTCTGAGAAACAATTTAGAAGATTATTTCAAGAAGCAGCACGCCGCGAAGGTAATACCGGTGCTCTTTTGGTTCAACTATTAGAGCAAAGATTAGACAATGTTGTTTACAGAATGGGCTTTGCAACAACTCGTCGTTTTGCTCGTCAGCTAGTAACTCATGGACATATTTTGGTAAATGGCAAAAGAGTAGATATACCATCTTACAGAGTTGAACCTGGTGCAAAAGTAGAGATTATTGAAAAATCTAAGAACAATCCACAAATTGTTCGCGCAATAGATCTTACAGCACAAACCGGTATTGTTGCTTGGGTAGATGTTGAAAAAGAGAAAAAATTTGGAATTTTCACTAGAAATCCAGAAAGAGAAGAGGTTATCATTCCTGTTGAGGAAAGATTTATAGTAGAGCTTTATTCAAAATAATAGAGGGTATAAAGATGAGAAAAATTACTACATCAGCTTATATGCCAACTGAAATTGAAGTTAAAAGTGTTAGCAAAAATGTTGCTAACATTACAGCGTATCCTTTTGAGGCGGGCTATGCTGTTACCTTGGCTCACCCATTGCGTCGTCTTCTTTACACAAGCACAGTAGGTTTTGCTCCTATTGGTGTAAAGATAAAAGGCGTTAGCCATGAATTTGATAGTATGCGTGGTATGCTAGAAGACGTAGCATTTTTTATTATAAATTTGAAAAAAATCAGATTTAAATTAAAAAGCACCAGTGAGCGCGAAGTTATAGAATATAGCTTTAAAGGACCAAAAGAGATAACTGGGGCTGATCTAAATAATGATCTAGTTGAGATCGTTAACCCAGACGCATACCTTGCTACAATAAACGAAGATGCTGAGTTAAATTTTTCAGTTATCATTCAAAAAGGTATCGGATATGTTCCTAGTGAAGAGATCAGAGAAGAGATCGAAGACGACTATATCGCACTTGATGCTTTTTTTACACCTGTTAAAAAAGCAGTTTATGATATACAAAATGTCTTGGTTGAGGATGACCCAGACTATGAAAAGATTGTATTTACTATAACAACTGATGGTCAAGTTAGTCCGATAGAGGCTTTTAAAAATTGTTTAGAAGCTATGTATCAACAAATGTCAGTATTTAAAGGAATTTTAGATATTGATGTTAGTACTCCAGTTGCTAGCTCAAGTGCAGGTGGCGAGTTTTCAAAGCTACTTTCTAGCGTAGAAGATCTAAATTTAAGTGCTAGAAGTTTCAACTGCCTTGACAAAGCTGATATTAGATTTATCGGCGAGCTTGCATTAATGGACGAAAATGAGCTTAAAGAGCTTAAAAATTTAGGTAAAAAATCTCTTGAAGAGATTAAAGCGGTTATGGAAGAGATAGGCTATCCAGTTGGTGCCGATGTATTAAAAGATGGCAAAGAGCAACTAAGAAAGAAAATAACCGAGCTTAAAGCACAAATGAGTGTAAAAGAATAAAAGGACAATAGATGAGACATAAACACGGATATCGTAAACTTGGTAGAACGTCATCTCATAGATCTGCATTGCTTAAAAATTTGGCGATAGCTATCATCAAAAGCGAAAAGATAGAGACGACTTTACCAAAAGCAAAAGAGCTTAGAAGCTATGTTGAAAAGCTAATCACAAGAGCTAGAAAAGGTGACTCTAATGCTCATAGAGCAGTATTTGCTTCTTTACAAGATAAAGAAACAACAAATAAATTAGTTACTGAAGTAGCTCCAAAATTTAAAGAGCGCAATGGCGGCTATACAAGAATCATCAAGACTCGTGTTCGCAGAGGCGACGCAGCAGAGATGGCTTATATAGAGCTAGTAGCTGAATAATTATTAGAGAGCTTCGGCTCTCTTTTTTATTTTTTATATAAAATTTTCCACTTTTAAAATAAATCCTTCTTCTAAAAGTTTTCAAAAGCTATAAATTTCTTTAATTATTTATCAAATTTTATTAACCAAAAAACCATAAATTTCATAGTTAAAAGTTGTAAAACCTTTAATCTAAAATCATATATTTTAAATTTTTACCTTTGAACTCTATGCTAAAATTTTATTTTATAAAGACGATATTTGTTTCAGGCGTCTAATAAATTTCAAAGGATTTGAGATGATAGGTAGTGTAAATGGAGTTGGCACAAATTTTTATGTTGGCTCGCAAAGTAGTAGAGCACAAGAGCTTGATACTAATAATACTAAATCCAATATAGACAAAAATTCTTTAAATGATTTATCTAGCGGTTTGGTTGATGAGCAAAAAAGTCATACCGATACTAGAGGTGAGCCAATAAATTTAAACGAAACAAATACGATAAAATTTCAAAAAAATAGTGAAAATCTAACATTTGCTAGCAATTTCTCGTTATCAGGCATAGCTGCTAATGGCAAGATAAGCATCTGG
Source organism: Campylobacteraceae bacterium (assembly GCA_902387145.1). Classification (GTDB taxonomy): domain Bacteria; phylum Campylobacterota; class Campylobacteria; order Campylobacterales; family Campylobacteraceae; genus Campylobacter_A. The sequence goes on from CABMKY010000004.1 coordinate 17,608, forward strand.
GGCAAGCTCATGGGATATGACAAACAAGTCAACCAAGATGAGATAAATGATCTCAAAAATTTTATCAATCAGACCAAAGCACTTGGCTTTGGCAGAGCTCACGAAGAGATCATAGGATATTATCCAACAGATGTCGATCTCTTTGCAAAAGAGTACACATCAAAACTTGATGGTAACACACTTCTTGGGCTTGGTCGCAAGAGCCATGTGGAAGGGTTTGAGATACTTGATAAGGACCTAAGCATAGATGAGTTTAAAGATAAGTGGATTGATTATGCGCTTAGGCAGTATCTTGGAGAAAGAGTCGGTGTAGAAAGCATTACGATAGGCAAAAAGGCTATCTCTATGCTAACAAGCACTAATAAGCCACCAATTGAGTACCAGACGCTACAAAATATAAATTTTACTGACGAAGAGAGCAGGCAGAGATTTCTTACGCTTATGAAAGCTGGCATGAAGAGTGGAGCGGATTTTAAAGAGGTGGTAGAGGGCGTACTCTCGCTTTATAATGTGCAAAATACGGACAAACTTGATGGCAACAAAGTCTATGCTTCAGTGATCGGACGAAGCGAGAAACTAGCCACTTACGACATCAATAAAGATGAGAAATTTGCCTATCTTAAGGAGCTAATGCAGCTTGAGAAAAACGAAGTTGATATACTAAAGCTAATGGAAAAAGTGGAGCAAAAACAGAAACTAGATATAAAAGTGTAGGCTAAGTTTAGCTTTTTGTACCGCCTATCTTTTATGATTTTAGTCTTGAGATGCTCTTTTTACTTGGTTTAAATTTTTAAATGATAGAATCTTGATTTCTATTATTAAAATTACGGAGAACTCGTGAGAAAGCTACTTTGGCTAAATCCCGTTGTAAAAAATATGTATGACCTCTCTGCGTTAAAAGAGCTCTTGCAAAATAAGGGCTTTAACATAGTAGAGTGCGAAAAAGATCATGTTCGTGATGTCAAAAATTCATATAAAAATTTATGCTCTAAAGGCATGGTTTTAGACAGTCGCTGTCCAAGAGCTGTAAATTTTATTAGATCAAATTTTAAAGAATTTTCAAACGATATTTCAAGCTTAAATCCCATTTTAATAGAAAGCGCCATTGAACTTAGCTCGAAGCTAAAAGAAGATGAGTGGCTTTATATAACAACGCCTTGTGAGGACTTGGCTGAGCTTGGAAATTCTTTAAAATTAGATCAAACTACATTTTTAACATGGAAAAAATTTAAAGAGCTAAACGACATAAATTTACAAATAAGTAAAATAGAATCAAGTCCGATCCCACCTGGATTTTTTGAAAATTTAGGCATAAAAACACTAAGCTTATGCAGCAAAGAAAAGATACAAAACGCATTTTCATATAAATTTAGCAAGCTTAAAAACTATCAGATCATCGAGCTTTTATACTGTGAAAATGGCTGTCACAATGGAGATGGGCTGTGATAGAAATTTTTAAAAAGAGCGTTTTGATCCTAGTGATCTTTGCCCTCTGGCAGGTCGTTTGCGAACTAAAAATTTTTACGCCCTATATCTTGCCAAGTCCTATTACGACACTTAAAACAATGTTTGACATGAGCTTAAGTGGCGAGCTAATAACGCATGTGATGATTAGCTTTAAGCGTATATTTGTTGGCTATGCTTTTGCTTTTGTTTTGGCATTTGCTTTTGGCGGAGTGGCGGCGCTATTTCCAAAAGCTAGCATTTATTACGAGTGGATACTAGAGTTTTTTAGAAATGTTCCACCGCTTAGCCTTATTGCTATTTTAGTGCTTTGGTTTGGTATAAACGAAACACCAAAAATTATTATTATCATCCTAGCATCGTTTTTTCCAATGTTTCTAAGCATTTCAAAAGGGCTAACTAGCTGCGATGTGAAGCTTATTGAGGTTGGTAAAATTTTTTGTTTTAGTAAATTTGAAATTTTTTACAAAATCATCCTAAAAAATGCCATAAAGGATATTTTTGTAGGTATGCGCATAGGTTTTGGCTACGCTATGCGAGCGATTGTGGGAGCGGAGATGATCGCAGCTTCTAGTGGGCTAGGCTATCTCATACTAGATGCGGAGGAGCTTTCACGCGCAGATAGGATATTTGTTGGCATTTTTACGATTGGAATTTGTGGTGTGCTCATAGATAGGATATTTTTATTTTTGATATCTAAATTTAGCCTTTTGCGAAGCGAAAAATGATAGAAATTTTAAATTTATCAAAGCATTTTTTTATTAATGGCAAGCGTATCGACGTTTTAAAAGAGCTAGATTTAAGTATAAAAAAGGATAAGATCACCGTTATACTTGGTAGAAGTGGTTGCGGTAAAACGACTCTTTTAAGGCTTATTGCTGGACTTGAGGGTGTAAGTCTAGGCGAGATAAAATTTAAAGAGCAAGCAAAGATCGGTTTTGTATTTCAAGAGCCTAGGCTTATGCCTTTTTTAAATGTCTATGAAAATATTGTATTTGCGCTTAAAAAGCATGAGATAGACGAGGTAAAGATAGATAGGCTCATATCGATGATAGGGCTTAATGAGTTTAAATTCGCCGCTGTTTCGCAGCTATCTGGCGGTATGAGCTCGCGTGTTTCTCTTGCTAGAGTGCTTGCATACGAAGCAAATTTGATCCTTATGGATGAGCCATTTGCAGCACTTGATGCTTTTACGAGAGCCAGCATGCAGGCTGAAATTTTAAAGCTTCAAGCTGGTAAAACCATCATTTTTGTCACTCACAATGTCGATGAAGCCCTATATTTAGCAGATGAGATCATTTTGCTTGAAAAAGGCGGGATGAAATCAAGCTATGACCTGTCAAATCTAGCTAAGCCAAGAGATTTGCTTTGCGATGAGCTAATAAACTTAAAGCGTAAAATTTTGAGCGAAATTTAGCATTTTATAAAATGATAATTAAAACCAAAACGAAGCAAAAAGTTATATAATTTGGAAAATTTTTAAAGGAGCAAATATGAGAAAGTTTTTTAAGATTTTGTGTGCAGCCTCTTTCCTTTGTCTAGTCGCAAACGCAAGTGAGCTAGATAAGATCGGCATGACCTACGTTAAATCGCCGCTAAATGTCCCCTCAATCGTCGATAAATTTAAAGGCTTTTATGCTAAATCTTTTGGCATGCCAGTCGAATACTCCGAGATCACCTCAGGTGCGAAACAAACGCAAGCGCTCGCTTCAAACTCACTTCAGTTTTTAAACTGCGTGGGCGGAACTTCAGTCATACTTGCCGCGGCAAATAAAGCTGACATAAAGATCATAAGTGCATATTCAAGAGCACCCGAAGCTTTTGCAATATTTGCTAAAGATAAAGGTATAAAAACCGCTAAAGACTTAAAAGGTAAAAAAATAGCAGGCCCAAAAGGCACGATATTAAATGAGCTTTTGGTTAGGTATCTTGCTCTTGGCGGTCTAAGCATAAATGACGTAGAGTTCGTTTCTATGGGCATTCCAGCTGCACAAGCTGCACTTGAAAATGGTAGCGTTGATGCAGCACTTCTTGCTGGACCAGCTGCTTATAATGCTAAAAAATCAGGACTTAGTGTCGTAACAACAGGCAAGGGCGTCATCACTCCAGTCATCGTTACTGCCACAAGCGGAGAATTTTACAAAAAGCATAAAGATCTAGTTGAAAAATTTAAAAAGGCCCAAGATGAAATTTTGGCTTTTATGAAAGCAAATAAGGAAGAGGCATTAAAATTTACAGCTGAAGAGACCGGGCTTAGCATAGAGGCGGTAAGGAGTATGTATCCGCAGTATGACTTTAGTCCAAAGATCACGACTGAAGATATAAAAGCACTTGAGGCTACGCAAGAATTTATGCTCGAGAGTAAGATGATCGAGCAAAAAGTAGATATAAAATCACTTCTAATAGATTAAACAAAAAGGGCAAAATTTGCCCTTTTATCCTAAAGCTTATAATCAAAAATGTAAAACGACTTTTCAAATCAAAGTGATTTTACGCTTAAAATCAAAGTGAGCTAAAAACCGCATTTTTTCACTTTGATTTCTAACGTAAATTTTTATATTTTTAAATAGCTTTTTAAAACCTTTTAAAACATATTAAATAACTAAAATTTTAACCCTCAAACTCTATATCTATTTCATACCCATTCGTGCTAAGCTTATGGCTTACTTCTTTTATGCTAAACTCATTTGCTTCTAGCCCAGCAACTCCGCTAAATTTAAGCTTGCCGCCTGCTATGATGTTTTTCCCTTCGCAGCTACATCTGCCATTTATTCCGCCGCGTTGTAACTCGTTAAGTTTAGCTTCTGCTTGTTTAAAGGCCTCATTATCACTCTTTGGCTGAGCTATCTGCATCTTATATACCTGTTCCCCACTTCCCACCTTAATGCTTTTTACCTTACCAGCTTCAATATCTTGCCACTCTACTATTACGGCCGTATAAGAGTTTCTATTAGCTTCAGTAATCTCTAGCGAGTAAAGATCAGTTAAATTTAGTGTAAAAGTAGGCAAATTCTCGTTTTTTGAAGTATTTGAGGTTTGGCTAGCATCGCCCTTAGCATCTTTGGCTGTTATGATGATGTTATCATTTTTAACAGCCATTAAAAAGCCAAATTTGACGCATAGATCATATAAAAACTCTATGTCGCTTACATTATCCTGGATAACAGAAGCTATGTTTTGGTCGCTACCGCTTGTTTTTAAAGATAGTGCATTGGCACTAGCTATCTTTTTAGCTATCCCAAAGAGTGTTGTATTTTCCCAGCTCACACGTCTTTTCTCTTTTGCAGGGCTTGCAAAATTTACAGCAGTTGCTCTTACCTCGGTAGTTTGGTTTTTATAATCCCTGCTAGCCGTTTGCACGCTAAAAGTACCACAAAGATAGAGCTCATTTTCATATCCCAACCAAAGTTTAAGCTTATCTCCAAATACCGGCTTTGCATATATGCTAAATAGAGTAAAGCTGATTTCATCACTTTCATTGCCCTCTTTATCGGTAAAGCTTAGACTTATTAGGTTTTGTCTGATGATGTTTGTTATGTCTTTGCCACTAGCTTCTAGCTTAAAAGCTGGTTTTCTCACCATAGTTTTGCCTGCTCTTTCGCTGCTTCTTTTATATCAGGCAAAAACACCTTATCGCCTGCGTGAAGTGTTGTGCTAAGCTTTGGGTTTATAGTTAAGATTTGCTCAAAAAACCTTAGATGTCCGTAGTGGTTGTAGGTGATAGTATCAAGCCTATCACCGTCTTTAGCTATATATATTTTCATCTTGCTTTTCAACCTGCTCGTCTGGCTACGCCATGCTTTGTTGCCCTGCGTTTTTGCTTCGGTCATTTATAAAAGATAAACTCCCTCGCAAAATACTCGGTCTCCTCGCCTAGCTTTGCCATACTTCGCGATCGTTACTCCTTTTCTTTTTAATCATAATCCCTTTTTAGCTCCAAACTAAAACTTTGTGTAAAAAATGCTCCGTTTGGAGTGAAAATCGCTTGTTTTTCACTGATTTTTACTATAACGAAGCGACCAAAATACTTACCATTTCCATTTGTAAGCGGTAAGCTTTGACGTAAAGTGGCTAAGGCATAAAGTGGTTTTAATGCGCCTTGTTTGTCGCCGTGATATGGCAGCGTTTGGCCCTCTATATTAAGAGTGCTGCTCCCTAAATTTGCACTAAATAAGGCTGGATAGTTTTGTATCCGCTCTTGTTCGCTTATACCAAAGGCAGTCTCAATGCCAATGCTATTAGTTTGCTCCCATCTAAATTTAAACCCACCAAGATTTAGTACCATATTATCCCCTTACATCCGTGTTTTTACGATTAAACTCATCACGTCTTAGTGCGTCCTTAACGCCTTTTACTATTTGAGCCTTAAAGCTTTCTAGATCAAATTTGCCATTATTTGAGTTAAGTAAAAAATCACCATTAAAGCTAATGTTGATGGCGCCACCACCTGGGCTAGCTGCTACTAAAGCTGGAGCCTCTTTTGCGTTAGTGTCACTATCTGAGCCAAAAATAGAGCTAAAAAAGCCACCGCTATCATCTTTTGGCTTTAGCTCACTATTTACTTGCTCATCACTTCCAAAGCCAAAGAATTCTTTTGTCTTGATCCAAGCATTACTTAGCCCCTTAATGGCCTCACCGACCATGTCATTTATCCAGCCAAATTTCTCAGCTATCCAGTCAAAAAAACCGCCAAAGAGCTCATTCCATATTTTAATAACCGGCTCAAAAATAGCGCTTAAAAAATCGCTCACTCCTTGCCAAAGATCGCTAAAAAACTTTGTCGTGCTCTCCCAATATGGCTTTACACTCTCCCATATCTCAAGAAAAAATGCCTTTACCTCGTCCCAATTTTCTATAAGATAAGCTGCTGCCATACCAAGAGCTACTACTATAGCGCCAATGCCTGTGCTAATAAGAGCAAATTTCATAGTCCTTATAGCTAGAGTTACCGCCATTAATCCGCTACGCATAACACCACACGCTACACCAAAGGCCTTCGAGGCAGCACTATAAGCAGTAGTGATAGCTAGAGTTGCTCTTAGTTTTGCACCAACTAGCCAAATGCTAAATGCATGAGCTTTGGCAGCTAGTGTGGCACTTGCAATACTTGCAGCATGAGCCAACCATCTGAGTTTTGCTATTAAGAGCATAGGATTTAAAAATTTCACTACCCTTATAACGCCCAAAAATCCATCTGCTACACTTAAAAGTGCTATCTTGCTAAGAAGTAACACTGGTTTAAAGATCATAAAGCCAGCTGCAGCGCTAACAACTATGGCACTTAGTCTTGGAAATTTTTCATTTAGCGAGCTTAACACTCCAGCTACCTTACTTAAGATAGAAGCTAATAAATTTGTAAGTGGCAAAAAGGTTTCTCCAAGTCTTGAACCTAGATTTCTCCATGCTTGCGTAACCCTTTCGATGCTACTTTTTGTAGTGTTTAGCTTCGTTTGTAGCTCACGCTGCGTAGATCCTATGGCTTCATCCGAGTGTGCCATTTTGATATTTGCTTTAAGGGCATCGATATTTGTTACAAGCCCTGCTATCTCATCGTTGAAATTTCCACCAACTAGATCATAAAGTAGCCCTGCTTGCTTATCTTTATCAGCTCTTGAGATCGCTTCTAAAAACGTAGTTATAGCTCCAGCAGCATCTTTTTGTAGGGCTGTTTTTAGATATGTTGCATCCATGCCTATACTTGCTAGTGCTTCTTGAAATTTTTTGCCTTTTTTATCAGCCATTGAGAGTGTGGAGTAAAGAGCATTTAAGCTAGTGCCTACGACTGAGCTAGCTTTGCCAGTACTTAGCATTGTAGCACTTATGGCACTAGCACTTTTACTATCTAGGCCTATCAAGCTAGCATTTGCAGCTGTTAGCGAAGTAGCCTCAAATATATCAGAAGCATTTGCATTAGTAACCTTATTGTCGAGCAAGTTTACGCTATCAAAAAAGCTATTAAGCTCTTTTATATCGTTCATCTTAAAGCCAACTTTCATATTATTGGCCGCCTTTGATAAGGCTTCAGAGCTCATTTCAAATGCAACTGAGCCGGTTGCAAGCATCTTTGTGTAAGTTACTAGCTCCTCACCGGCTAAATTTATCTTACCGCCGCCAGCTGCAATGTCAGCTATATTACTAAAGCTCTCTCCAAGCTGTGAGCTTAGCCCTCTCATCTCATTTTTTAGCTTAGCTAGGTTTTCATCGCTATCATCAACATATTTTTTTACATTCGCAAAAGCAGCCTCATCATCAATGGCAAGTTTTATTGGCACTCCTATAGCTACCGAGTTTGTAAGATTGCTAAAATTTGTCGTAAGCTCGCCTAAAAGTGCTTTTTGGCTCTCTCTTATTTGGCTAGATAGATTTGATAACCTAGTGTTGTCTAAAGATGTTATGGCTTTTTTTGCTTCCGCTATCTTACCTTTTAAGCCATCAAACCCTTTTTTTAGCTCTGATATTTTACTTAGCCCTTTTACTGCTAGACCAATACTAATACCAACTTGTGCGTTATCCATATCTTTCCTTTAAAATACGATATAATCCCTTTTAAAAAGGATTTAAAATGGCTTTAATCATTCCTATTTTTATCGTTTTATTCTTCTTCGTTTCACCAAGTGGCTTTTTTGAAACGTTTATTGCCTTAGTTTTTGGCTTAGGGATACTTGGCAGCCTTATTGGCACCGCTGGCTTAGCATTAGGTAAAACCAAAGAAGTTATAACCCGCTCTTAGCCTTTAAGATTTTTACTGAAATTTCTAAAAACTCACTAAAATCACTCAAACTAAGATTTATTATCTCGTTATATCCATAGCCTAAAACATGAGCTATAAGGGCGATATTTTCGTTATTTACTCCGCCCTTACATCTAAAAAATCATTTAACGCCTTTTGTAAAGACATAAATTCTTTAAACTCCAAATTTTCAACTTCATCTTGTGTCTTATTACAAAGTGCAGCTATCATATAGATAGTTTTTGCCATATCGCTACCACCATTTTCATCCGCCATCTTAATGGTTCTTACTTTTGGTGCGTGCATTTGCCAAATTTCATCTTTTATCTTTATCTCTTTCATTCTTGTATCCTTTTGTTGTTTTTGCCTGCTTGGCTACATATCAAAGTAAAACAAGCAGGCTTAGTATAAAAAATCACTCTCCTAAATTTGAGCGAACCCCTGCCATATAATCAACTCCGCCTATAACGCATATCATATTTTCACTATCTTTTAGCACCATCGGCACACCATCCACGTTGATGTCCACGAAATGAGCTGATAGCTTAATAGTAACTTCTAGCTCTTTTCCGCTTTCAAACTCAGATACTTCATAGCTGATAATATCTCCAGTAAAAGCTGCGCTAAAAGGCACGGTTTTACTTTTGCCGCTTTGGAAAATGCTAGCTTTAAAAAGCCACGGAATGCGATTAGTAAAGCTGTTTAGTCCTAAATTTACCCACATGTTTTTATCTAGCACACTAACTGTAAATTCAACCTCTGTTGCCTTTAGCATGCCAGTTGTGTAATTTGTGCTAAGAGCTCCTTTGCTCTCTATCATTTCAAACTCTATTGTGGGAAGCTTAAGCTTTTTTGTTACACCAAGATAGCCGATTCCATCTATATAAACGTTACCTTCTTGGATTACTTGAGGAATTTGTCTTTTCATTGTTTATCTCCTTTATTTATTTAACTCATCCATCAAAACGCTACCGTATTTATCCACGTAGATAAAATCAAGTGTAAGCTGCTTAACGATTGGATTGTTTTGCATTCTGACATCAAGGTAAAATTTACCAGCCGTGATAGTTGCATCGGTGTTTTTTGCACTCCAGCTAAGCTCATATCCAAGAAGTACCTTTGCTCCAACTAGCTGACGAAGGAGCTCGCTAACTGATCTTTTTGCATGATAAAGCTCACTAGCTTTTCTATCGATCGCAAAGAGCACTCCCTTTTGGCAAGCTTGCGATATTCGGTCAAATATCCTAACACGTGCTAGATCTTGCCAAATAGTATCTTGGTCACTCGTTTCGCCGCCCCAGGCCCTAAACCCACTTTCTCTAATGATGGTAGAAATTTTTGCTGCTCTGAGCTCATCAGCCGTGCAAGTTTCCCCAAGCTCAAAATCCACGTCTATTTGCGTGCCCGAAACTCCTATCATAACCCTATTTGAGTAGCTATCTGAATATCCAAACTCGCTTGCGCCATCTGTGTGGGCTATCATGCCGGCTATTCTCGCACTTTGTCCCTCATAGACATAAGCGTTCGTTTCATCATCCCAAACCTTGACATTTGGATAAGCAGCAACTAGCCTATTTGTACCAAAATCGCCCATTTTAACAATGGCTGCTGCTGCGTCATCTGCTTTTAGATCTACAATGCCGGTTGCTTTTAGTCTGGTTGCCATCTTTTCTATCTCGCCTTTAATCGCATCTTCATGGCTAAAGCCAGGTGCGATTATTAAATTTGGGCTATAACCAAAGCGTGATTTAGCTTTAGCAAACGCTGTAATGGCACTTTTGCACTCCGTGATCTCATCGTTTGTGTCCTCATCGTCATCTTTTGTAAATACACTTAAAATTATTTGAGTATTTACGGCCTGATCTTCAATACCTTTTAAAGCCCTATAAATAGAGCCTTTTTTAAAAGCTTGGCTCGCATCCTTTTTAGCTTTGTATTTTGCTTCAAGAGCTTCAAGTGCCTTTGCTGTTGTCATATAAAAATGTAGGCCATTTTCTAACACCTCTTCATACCCTGCTATACCAATAGGTGTAGTACTTTCTACTGCTATTGGTCTTGCTGCCTCAGCTGATACGGTTACATTTACACCAAATTTTGCTGCCATTTTTATTCTCCTTTTTGATTTACTTTTTTAAATGGATTTATACACCACACCGTTTTTAGATATTTCTTATCATCTTTCTGGGTGAACTCTTTAAAATTTAAGGCATTTGCCCCTGCTATATCCATAAGCTTCCACCCTAAATATATCCTGCAATAAAATTTCCCATAGCGCACGATCTTGTAAAACCCAAAACGCTCCCTGCCATCTTTTAAGGTACAAGTAACTTTACAAAAACCACTCTCTTTGCCACCATTGCTGGTGATATTGGGATCACCTATGGTTTCTATGCTATATGGATTTACTTCATCTACTTTGACGCCTAAAATCTCACTTGAAAAGTGTCCTATCTTATTGCGTAAGAGCCAAAGAAGCCTTGCTTTATATGTTCTATTAGTTGGTTCAGGATAGTGCTTCTCTCTCCAGCCACTATCGCCATTGATAGCAGCACACTTGCCATCGTAATAGTCGTTTGCATCTTCAAGCCACCTAAATATCTTTGGCAGATGTTCGTCATCCTTTTTGCAAAATAGTAATGCAACTGGCACGACCACAAATGAGAGGATCTCAAGCAAAAGCTCTATTAAAATGATCGATATAAGCTGCAATATCTCTTTACTCTTTAGCATCATTTTCCTTTTTTGACTTCTTGCTTGGCTTCTCGCTCTCTTTTGTTTCGCTCTGTTTGTATCCTGGGTACTTAGGGCACTCGCTCCAAGTGCAGTTATCATCTTTGTCTAGCTTGCTAGCACAAATTTCGCACCTTTTTATTCTTACTCTCATTTATCATCCTTTTTATTTGGTCTAGTTTTTACAATATCTGTAAATTCATCACCGCCCAAATACCAAAATGGCTTCTTGCCATCTTCGTACTGAAACCTGCTAAAGTCATCTGGATGTGTCGCCAGATGAGCAAAAACCCTAATAATGTTTGTCATGTTTGAGTTGTCCCACTGGTCGCATTTTCTAGCACGTAGAAAAATCACGATAGGACAAAGCAACACACCTAAGATAAGCGATAGAATACAGATTAAGAAATAGCTCATTTCAGCCCCTCTCTTTGAATTATTAATTCCTTATATTCGTTTCGCAAGCTCTCTAACACTGCCGTGTTACCGATAATAAGAGCATGCTTTATATCATCCTCGCATTCTTTTATGTCCGCTTCAAGCTGTGCTAAGGTCTTAGCTTTTTCATCTACCTTTGGCTCTAAAAGTTTATTTGCCTCATCATCACTTATTGGCGTTAGCCCTAACTCTTTTATCCTTTGATTTAGTAGCTCTTCGCTTGCGTCATCTTCGTATGCGTAAATTTCATTATTTTTATTTTTGTATCGTTTCATCTTTGCTCCTTATCTTAGTTCAGCCCAGTATACGATTGCGTATCGATCTGAGTCTGGAATGATTTTATATGTTGCTTTAGGTGGAACTATGAAATTTATAATACATCTATCTGGCTCATCGTGAGTTAGTATCTTTTTATTGTTTATGAGCACATCAAAATTCACTTTATATGCATTGTTTATCACCAAATAAAGATATATTGGTTTATTTGTAGTGTTTTCATAGTTTTCGTTCATTCTTTTTTGTGATGTAACGTTTTTATATTCTTGCCCTATGCCTAGCCCTTTATTTGCCTCTATTGCTTCAGCAACTGCTTTTTCAGTTACTGCCACGTCTTCTTGCTTGGCAGTTATGGTGTTTTTGAGCTTTGTGATGCCTGCTTTTGTTTCGGTGGCTTTGTCGGTTTTTGCCACAAATTTATCGTCACTCTCCGCTTTTGTGTACGCGTCTATTTTGTCGGTCTTTTTTAGAAATTGATTTTCGCTCCACTTTCTTGTGGCGAGCACTACGTTATTATCCACTTTGAGCACGATGCTGTCATTTGCATTTGCTATTTGTAGCCTAAAGCTAAGTGTGATATCTTTGCTACTTCCTTCACTCAAAAGCGGCTTGTATGTGTCGGGCAGGCGCGCTACTGCAAAGAGTGAGCCATCATCGCAGTATATGCCAGCCGTTTTTATATAAAATCCGCCAACTTCAGGTGGTATTATCGCATCAACATCAAGGATATTGCTGTCACTCTCGTTTATTGTTATTGCATTTATGGCACCTCTATACTTCTCATTTGGTATAGTTGTTATGCTTTCACTTAGCTCGCCATCAAAATCGCTAACAACCACCTCTTTTAGTATGATCTTGCTTCCATTGCTAGCTATTTTTAAAAGCTTATTGATGCCGTTTACAGTTAGAAGTGTATATTGTTTCATTGCTTTCCTTTTAAATTTTATTACCTAAAAAATTGAGCATTTAAATTGATTGGTATGCTTATGATCTCGTTTATCTGAGTAGTAGCTCCTACTTTAAAGTTTGCTCTTTGGCTTATATTTGAGACCACATAAGGATCTACGCTTATGTTCTCACCGCTAAGCATGTAAGAGTAAGCCTTTAAATTTATGCTAGCTATCGCTTTTATGCTTGCTCCATCATACACGCTACGCACGTTTTTGTAGGTATTTATGATCTCATCAGATCTCTTTAGCGTCTGTGGGCTTACTCCATTTTTGCTTGCATCAAGCTCTAGTTTGAAGTGATAAGGTAGTCCAGCATAATCAAACCACTCTTTAACCTTGGCATCTGCATAAAGTGCGCTTAACGCCTTATTTAGACTATAAAAAGTGCCTGAGTAGTAATGTATCTCAAAAGCATTTTTTATGAGCTCTCTAGCTTCATTCTCGTTTAGTCCATCAATATCTACATCAAAGCTAGCTGCAAGTACTGGCAGTAAATTTTTTGGAGCTTTGCTTGCAAGAGTATTTATGACACCAATGTCTAGATCTTCAAACCTTATGCCAAAAAGCAAGTCAAATTTCTTATCAAATTTACTTTTGTGATTAGGTAGTAAGCTCATAATTCAGCCTTTTTGTAGCTTATCTCATAGCTTAAATTTACAAATTCTTTTACGCTTATCTTTTTATCATTCAGCGGTTCTTTAAGACTTACTCTATAAACGCCATTGGTGTGTAGGTTTTTATAGATATAGCTTAAATTTAGATCCTCGCCAAGGCTAAGAGTAGTTGGCAGAGCCGATATAGCTTTAGCAATTTCATCTTGAAAGAGCATGTCTGTTAGCTCAAGAGTGGCTACTACATTTATGTCTATTTTCGTGGCATTTAACACGCTTAGATTGTCGGTTAGTGGCCTGACCTTTTCGGCACTTAAAAAGCTCTCCACATCTTTGCGTGTCTCTTCGCTCATGTCGGTAGTTTTTAGATAAATTTGAACTACACCTGCACCGCCATTTAGCACACTACACTCCAACACCTTTGCATTTGCACTTAGTGTTTGATAAGTATATGCTTTGGCACTGCCTGCAGTTGAGAAACGCTCTAAGCTTAAAACTGCACGCTCTCTTAGTCTATCATCGCTTTCACGCTCGGCTCCGCCTTCAAACTCACTTAGCTGTTTTGCTTTTAATACAAAAGGTAGTGGTGTTTGGATATATTCGCACTTTACTTTGCTGGTTTTTGTAAACTCATCTAAGATAATCACTCCAACAGCTTTTAGCTCATTTGTTCTTATTACAACTTCACTTTTTAAGCTAGCTATTTCACCATTTTCGCTGCGTAAAATTAGCCCTTTTGGCAAATATGTATCGCTGTTTCTTGGCATTGAAAGACTAAACTCACACTGTGCCGTTGGCCTCTCTCCTTTTAACCTCTCTATGCCATAAATCGCTACTATGTTATCAAGGTCATCTCCAGTAGAAAATGGCAGCAACATAGCCTTAACGCTATCATTTATCCTGGCTCGCAAGAGCAGTTCTCTATAAGCTAGCGTTTCAAGAAGTGCCGAATAATTGTCACTTTCAAGTAGTGAAATTTCATCATCAGTTAAATGCTCTTTAAAAATGTTTTTAACATTATTTAAAATTTCATCATATTTAAGCACCTCAATAACGTTTGGATATGGAAGTTGTTTTAAATTCATGCTCTTACCTCTATCTCATCACCACTCATAAGCACTACTTTAAAGCTAAGCCTATGATCTTTTAGACCTATAAGACGAACTTCATCGATCTTTACTCTCTTTTCCCATTTCTCAACTGCTTCTATCACAAAGCACGCCAGATCAGCACGAAATTCATCATCTACCTTGCGATCTATTAGCTCATAAATTCTGCTGCCATACTCAGGCAGCATCACCCTTGAGCCAAGCGGAGTTAGGAGTATGTCTTTGATAGAGTTTTCTATATCAATTAGATATTTCATCACTAATCCCTCGCAAGTCCATTATTGGTATGATCTGTTAGGCTGCCACGCGCATCACTTACGCTGCCGCCAAAGTTTGCATTACCACCTGCTGTGATTGAGCCAGTGATCCTTACATCTCCGTTTATCTCAAAACTACCGCTATCACCACCAACTCCAGCTGTATTTATCGCCCCTTGTATCAAAGTGTTGCCAAGTAGCTTGATGCTTGGACTTTTTATAGTGGTATCTCTAGCTTCCACCATCACATTTTTAGCCTTTACATTTGCGTTAACGCAAGTTATGTTTATAAGCTTTGGAGATGAAATTTCAAGGCACGAACTAGAGCTGTCGTAACTCATTTTTATGCCATCTTCAAAACTTATATGCACTTTCTTATCAGTTGCATCAGTTTTATATGAACTTTGATAAAGTCCACGAAGAACCACACCTGAGTTTAACTCATCATGTACAGGTAGCACTAGCACTTGCTCTCCTACACGTATTGGTGAAAAGCTCACTGCATAAGAGTTAGCATGTGCTTGAAATACCGGCAAAAAATCAGTTACCATCGAACCAATGGCAACTTTTGCACGGTCATTTCTTACTTCGCTTATAATTCCAACTTCAATCATTTATATGCTCACTAAATTTTTTATTTCTTGGCATTCTTGTGTACTTTACGCTATGCTTGATCTCTTTTACATCATCATGTATTTCGTTGAGCTTCTCTTTATTTATGGCAAAATTTGCTGCCAAAATATCGCTTAGTTTTTCAGTGGCGCTGCTTTGTTTATTTATTGCTTCACTATTTTTATTCACCACATCGATCATCAAATCAGTGTTTTTGCTCGTGTATTTGCTAAGCAACCAAAAGATCACCACAAAGCCTATAAAGCCAAAAATCGCCATAAAGACGATAAATTCATTTAATCCCCATGATCCAGCTAAATTTATTAATCCAGCTGTCTCTCTTATCTCATCACTAAAATTTAAGCTACTATTTTCCATCCGCTATCCCTATGCATTGTTTTAATAGATCCTCGCACTTTAAAAAATAAATCATCTTCGCCTTGTGTGCTTCAAAGCTACCATCATTATTTGGCTTATCTGGCATTACAGCGTTGCAGCGCACTGGTGTTAGTTTTTCTTTGTAGATGATGGTTGGCTCTTTAAAAGCACAACCACAAAGAAGCACACCTAATGGCAATAAGCCTAATAGCATCATTTTCATCTCTCGCCCTCAAAGAATAATTCCTGGTAAGCCTTTAGCTTGGCCTCACAACTTTCGTCTTTTAAGTAAATTTTCTCTACTCTCTTAACCTCTTTGATAGGTTTTTGCTCTACCTTTACACTCATCTTTGAAATAGCTTCATTTTGACTTTCAATGACACTATTTGCTGCCTTTAAATTTTGCTTTGACGTGTTAAGATCAAGAGCAATGCTTTTTATCTCAAGGTTCTTTTTATCGATGCTTGCATTTAAAAAATGTATTTTTAGCGCCAAACTACCAATACATATCAAAAAAACGGCACCAAAAATGATGCAAATTTTGGTATTAAGCAAGTAACCCACTTAGCACCTTCTTTGCACGGTTAGGCGTTTGTTTTGCCCAAAGGCTATTTAGTCCATTTTTGTAGGCTGCCTCATATTCGCCAGACTTTATAAAATTAAGAGTGGTAACAAATTTTTTAACTTTTGGCACTCCCATTTGATAACACATCTCTATTACCACGTCTTGGACATTTTTTGGCTTATCTTCTAGCCAAGGAAAAGCTTCACAAACGCTAGGTATGAGCTTAATAAGCTTCATCTCTAAAATTTGCTCTGCTACCGCTTTACTCATAGGCTCAACCTTGCCACCATTTAAAAATAGTTCGTCTTTACTAAGAGATGAAACCTCAAAGCCATATCCGACAGTAGGATACCCACGAGTATCCTGATATATGTAGCTTTTAAAGCCTTCGTTCTCTTTTATGTTTTCTTTTAAGCTCATAAATCTTCGTTCTCCTCTTCCCTGTATATATCAACTTCTACTACAAAGCTATACTTAAAAAGGCTATCTTCAAAGCCATCAAATTTCATCTCACTTATGGCATCTTCACCAAAGATCGCAGACTTTGTGATAAATCTTTGCCTTAACTCATCAAGCCTAGATAGAGCGCTAAAATTATCATCAACTAGCGAATGCGATGCAAAAATGATCCTAAAACTTGCGCGATCCTTTTTCCACGCCACACTTTTTATGCCGTCAAAAAGTAGATAAACTCCACCCTGAGGGCTTGCTTTTGATATGCAAATAGCTTCAGGTGCTATCTGTTTTAAAGACTTGTAAATTTGGACTAGATCATTCATACGCACTCCAGCCTAATGAAACTGTTAAATGTTGGCTTGCTTTCAAGTGGGCTTGCTTTTATCTCACTTATAGCTTTACTCAAAAGCAAACTATCCTCTTCGCTTAGAGCAATTTTTAGATATAGTTTTAAGCGGATGAGAGCAAAATCCATCATTGCCCAGCTTTTTACTACTCGTCCATTACACTCTTCGTAGGTTTCATGAGTAGCCACATCAAGAGCCTCATCTGTGATCTCTTCCGGGTTAAAAAGTACCGATTTAGCTCTTTTTGAAAAAGCCTCTTTAAATTCAGCTTGCGCGATCATTTCTGCTTGTTTTTCTTGTCTGACTTTGCAGATGAACCAAGCTCATCTTTGGGACCATCTCCATCAGTTGGATCCTGTACTAAAGATGTGTCTGACTTCGTAGACGATAGCTCAGGTTCTGCAGATGGCTCAGGTTTATTTAGTGGCTCTATCATTAGAGCTTTTTCATAAGCCTCTGCTTTTTCTTGCTCTAAAGTTACGATCTCGCCAGTCCTTACAAAGCTGCCATCTATCGCACTATCTTTTAAAGCTATAAATTCCATTTAACATCCCTTAAAGAGTTGCTATGCTGACCCATTTTTTGATTATGATCTCATAATCCACACTTGCATCAAAGATGTATTTTAGTGCTCTCTCTTCTGGGTCATACCAACGGTTGCGATTTATATCAAGGCATACGCCAAGAACTAAATTTTTAAGCGGAGTAGCCATGTAAACGCCTTTTGGCATTAAAGGACTAACTTCAAGCTTTACGCCAAGTACACGATCAGCATTGCCATTTATTAGGTAGGTTGGTGCATTGAGTGCCGAAAGCTCTTTGTTGTACTCCTGCATGTCAGCTGTGCTTATTAAGATTACACTATCAACTAAGGCGTCTGGGTTGATTGATTGGGCAAGTGCTGTTAAGCGTTTGCTTACACTATCATTTGCGACATAAGTAACTTTTGTGACGTCGCTACTATCTTTTGCTGTTTGGATCCAGCCTTTATGTAGCGTTTCAAAGCTATTTGCATAAGTATCACTTGTACCACTAAAGCCAAGAAGTGCAAGATCATTACCGAAAATTGTTCCAAAAGAGTTAAATGTTTCACTCTCAAAATTTGGATTATTTTGGTTGTCTGCTAGTGTATCTTGAAGTATACTTGAAAAAAGCTGCACGCTTTTTGCTTCAAGCTTTACACCTGCTTTTTTAAGCTGCGTTCTTTGTGCATCGCTTGGTTTTTTGCCACTTGCTACACGTACCAAAACGCCCCTCATAGCATCCCAGCCATCAAGCTCTTTAGTTAAGCGGCTCATCTTTTCAACATGAATTTTTTGCAAAAATTCACTATTGTCTTTAATCACATTTATAAGACTAGTTGCTTGCTCTGGAGTTAAACTACCACTTAGTGTCGCACTAGTAGCATTCATGCTGCCTTTTGCAATATCTTTTAAACCAAGTCCCTCTAACATTAAAGTATTCCTCCTACTATTTTGTCATCTGTTTTCTCTATATTTTTGCTTTGTTTGCTATCTTTTGCGACATCCTCGAGCTCGCTTATACGCTTCTCAAAGCCAAGGAGCTTCTTGTTAAGCTCATCCATACCTTCAACAAGCGTCTTTTTTATCTCCTCTGCTTGTGAAATTTCTTTTGTTTCTTTTTCCACTTTGTTCTCTCCTTTTTTAGTTTTTTCAAATTTCTTTAGTAGCTCGTTAAAACCATTTGCTATGGCAGCAGCTATTGAAGTATCGTTTTTTTGCACCTCTTCACGTTTTGCAAAGCCTGCCATTGAAAGTCCTGCGATCTCGCCACTTTTTATAAGTTCTTTTAGCTCGTCGCTTTCTATCTTGATACCAACTGCCCAGCTTCCCACCTTCTCGCTCTTAAAGAGAGCATCGTTTTCTCTTACTATCCAGCTCTCAGCCACGTATGCTTTGCCGTCTGGCTTAAAGTCATGCTCCTTATCTATGTTTTGGCCTTTAAGATCCTTCATAAAAGCATAGGCAGCCTTTTCAATCTCGGCTGCGTCCGTAAAATCCCCCTGAGTATCTACTTCATCTGGTGAATACACGATCCCATATACAACGCCTTTTTCTTCGTCAAATTTGGTGATGCTCACATCTTTTTCAAAGCTTGGCTCGCTCGCGTCACTTTTATAAATGATGCTCTTTTTGTTTGCGCCAGCTTTTACAAGAGATATGTGCGTGATACTTAGGTTAGTTAGTTTGTTTGCCATCTTTTTACCTCTCTCATTTTTAAGCCAAAAGGCTCTTTGCTAGTGGGCATTTTATAAGAAAGGCTATTTTTAGAAATGCTAAATAATGGCCATTTGCTAATGGTTTAAAAAATTTTTCAGATAAATTTACCCCTAGCGTAGATTAAAGATTTATGGTCTTAGTCTTTGCTCAAATTTAGGTAATAAGAAGGAGTGAGTGTGGAGAACAAATTTATTTTTAAGTCAGATGTTCCGAGCTTACAGCTCTCGTCTGATGTGCAAAACGGTGATTATATAGAGCCTTTTATAAGTTTTAGTGATCTTTTAGAGCTTCACTATGCAAACGTATATCACCGCCGTGCCATAAAAATAAAAGCCAATATGCTCTCTCAGATAGAAATAGACGAGAGCGATCTAGCAAAGTTTTTACCTCAAAATGTAAGTGAAAAAGAGTTTTTATTTGAGTTTTGCTATAACCTGGAGCTTTTTGGCAATGCTCCTATTGAAAAAGCTGGAGCTAAGACAAACTATAAACTCTACAATATACCAGCTCATGAGTGGCGAATCAATAAAGACAAGCAAATGTTTCAGGTAGACAAATCTGGCAAAAAGATAAAACTTGATGGATACTATCTTAAATTTTATTCTCCAAGCTCAAGATACTACGGCGAGCCAGACTACCTTGCAGCTATGTGTCAGATTTTGACAAATAGGCAAGCAGACATGTATAACTACTCATTTTTCCAAAATGGAGCAAGACCTGATCTTGCTATCATTCATGAAAACTCAGAGCCTAGCGAAGAACAAATAGCAGCTTACAAAAAATTTTTTAGTGAAAACTATAAAGGAAGTGCCAACGCACACAAAACACTCCTTTGCTATACAAACTCGATTGGTGAAAAGGATGCAAAAATTCGTTTTGAAAAGCTATCGGAAGTGCAAGACCTAAGCTTTAAAGCACTAAAGGAAGTAAGCCGTGATGAGATAGCAGCAGCTCATGGTATTCCGCCACGTCTGCTTGGCATCATTCAAAGTGCCCAGCTTGGCGGAAGCGGAGAGCTTATAGGCCAACTTCATCAGTTTAACGAGCTTGAGATAAAACCAAAAATAGAGCTAATAGAAGGCTTTTTTAGAAGTATCGGTATAAAAGTGGTATTAAGTGCTGTTGATGTAACAAATTTTAAAGACGATGGCGAGATAGTTACGCAGCTTGTTGAAAGAGGGATCATCTCAATTTCTGAAGCCAGAAGTATACTTGGCTGGCAAAAGAATATTGAGTAGGATAAAAATAGTGTTTAAAAACGTTTAAACCCCCTTTAAAAACGTTTAAATAATAAAAGGCAATACAAATGTATTTTAATAATATAAAAGGGCTTTAAATGGCTTATAATGAAGAGTTTAAAAAAGAGTGTATAAATTTATTAAAAAGTGGCGTGAGCTCAGTGCTAGTTTCAAAGCAAATGAACGTATCTCGCCCAACATTACAAAAGTGGTTAGAGCAGGCAAATGATGAATTTAGTCTTGATGATGGTGTAAAGGCACTAAAAAAGCAGGTTGAGTGTTTAAGCAAAAAGAAAAAGTTAGTCCCTGATGAGACGGCCCAGCTTGCTGATCTTATAGTGGCGTTAAATAAGATCGAGAGCAAAAACAAAGCAGCCAAAGAGCAAAAAGCCTATGTTTTGCCACCAGTAAGCTTAGACAAAAGTGCCAAAATTTTAAGAGATGAGATAGTAAAAGATGGCGAACTATTTGCTTATCAAAAAGAATTTTTACAAAGCGATGCTCAGTTTCGTATCGTACTAAAATCGCGCCAGATAGGCTTTAGCTACGTGGCAGCAGCTGACGCACTTATAGGAGCAGTTGGCGGTAGAAACCAGCTATTTTTATCCGCTTCAGAAGAACAAGCACTAATCCTAATGAGATATTTAAAACTATGGTCTGATAGGTTTGGAGTGGCTTTAGCAAAAGATAGTGAGACTGAGATAAAGCTAGAAAATGGCGCTATTATAAAAGCTCTCGCTCACAACTTTCGTACAGTTCAAGGTTTTACTGGTGATATTTGGATGGATGAGTTTGCATGGTATCCAAACCCTAAGAAAATTTGGCACGCTTTTGTGCCAAGCATCGGTGCTGTTAAAGGTCGCTTAACAATACTTTCAACACCATTTGAAGAAAAGAGCCTTTTTCATGAGCTGTACTTTGACGAGCAAAAGTATAAGATGTTTAAGCGGTTCCATGTTGATATTTATAGAGCTATGGAAGATGGGCTAGAGTTTGACCTTGAAACCATGAAAGCACTCTTTGATGCTGATACATGGGCTAGTGCTTATGAGTGTGTCTTTATAGATGATGAGAGTAGCCTACTATCTATTACGCTTATCAAAAGCTGCATAGATGAAAAGCTTAGCTATTTTAGCCCAAGCTCAAACACTCCGCTGCTTTGTGGGTATGATATAGGAAGAGTTAGTGACCGTTCAACACTTGCAAGTGTGATCAATAGCGATGATACATATACTCTTGCTATGCTTAATGTACTTGCAAAAGCTAGCTTTAAAGAGCAAGAAGATGTCTTAAGCTCTCACCTGCGCTCCTACCCACTAGCAACCCTTGATATGGATAAAACCGGCATTGGTCTAAATTTAACAGAAACTATGCATGCTAAATTTAAAAGCAGGGTAAATGGAGTATATTTTACAGCCGGTACGAAAGAGCAAATGGCTCTAAATTTAAAGAAACTCTTTGAAGATAAAAAGATAAGCATACCAAACGATCCACTTTTAATCAGCGATCTTCACGCCATAAAACGCACAGCAGGAACAAAAAGCTTTAAGTATGATGCTAAAAGAAACGAGTATGGTCACGCAGATAGGTTTTGGGCATTGGCCTTAGCTTGCCGTAAGATAGAGGCTGTCGTAAAAAGAAAAGGCGGCGGAGCGGTGATATTAAAATAGGGGCATTATGCCCCATGTTTTACTCTCATATCCTTAAGAGCATGAGCTTTGTTTTCACTGATACTACTTAAGACATACAAAGCCTCTTTTAAACCATCAACACCATTAAAGTCCTCACATATCCTGCCAAGTCCCTCAAGTAAGACACCCATAGCCATAAGCGTATCTTTGGCGTTATTAACTTCATCGAGATAAAATACGCTAACTTTTTTCATAATGCACTCCTTATGGCATTTCTTACAGCAGTATCGCTTCGCTCTACCTTGCGACAAATCTCAGCCTGCGATAAACCGCTTTTATAAAGCTTAATAATCTCGTCTCGTTCGTCCTTACTTAAACGACTTGATTTTTTAACTAGCTCCGGTCTTAAATCAAGCTTTTGGCGTAAAAGAGCGTTTTCTCGCTCTAAACTCTCATAATACTTTTGTTTAAACTCGTCGGCTTCGCTTGATTTTTCGCTTAGGGCAGTTAAAATTTCGGTAAATTTATTGTTTGCTATACCACCGCTTTTTATCATCGCTTCCATCTTATTAAAAGCATTGATAAACTCTATCTTCCACCTATAAGCCTTTTCGCCTGTAAATCCCATAACTAGAAGCGAAAAGCCATCACGGGTTATTTTATAATATGGCTCGCTTCGCACGGCGACCCCAAATTTAGCGGTTCGCTCCGTTAGTCGAAAATTTGACGCACGGAAAACATCGTCTGGAAATTCAGCTATTTTTGCTAAAATATGCTGGTGTTGTTTCTCAAATACTCTTGAAACACTCAAAGAAGTGGCGAATACTCCACTATCCGCCACTTCAAATTCTACATTCTGACCATTTATAACGATAACCTCGTTCATTTACTATCCTTTGAATTAATTTTATGAATGTTTATCGCGATATATGCGAGCAACAAAACCTCTAAGACTTCTAAAATTTCGCTCATTTTTAAGCTCCTTTCTATGATATAATTTCAAAGGTCAAGACTAAACCCATAAAGGGGCTCTCGCCCCCTAGCTCTAAATCCAAATCTGAATGATTTTAGATATTAGGTAAATCAAAGCTGCTACTTTGATTAAAACATCTAAGGTTTTCATCTTGACCTCCTTTCTTAATTTATGCGGTCATTATAATATATTTTATACTAATTGTCAATATAAAAGTATATTTTTTATTCTTTATTTTTATTTTTTATTTATAAAAGTATTTAAAAGATACTTAAAGCATATTTAAAAGGGTATTTAAACCCTTTTAAATAGTGTTTAAAGTGAGTTTATAAATTTTTTTATTGAGGCTTTTAATTCTGTAAATTCGTTATTTCGCAGTTGTAGTTCGTGATTTTTTAAAAGTAGTTCTAGCGATTTTGTTAATTGTTCGCTAATATTGCCACTGCTTGAAGCAGCTTTTAATGCACTCTCGGAATATCCTATGAGTTCGCCAAGCTCTTTATAGGTCAGATTTAGCTTTTTAGCGGTATCTTTAACTAAATTTTCCATATATCTCCTTTCTTCTAAATTTAAAAAATTATACCTAATAACTACTTAAAAGTTTATAATATATACTTTTTTAAAAAGGTTTTCTACGAGCTTTTATCCATAATCGAAAAGTATAAAAAGTAAAAAAGGCGGAGCGGTGATATTATAACTACGATAATGTTAAAAACAGAGGGTGATAAAATCCAAGTAGAGCCAAAAGGCTCTACTCTTAGCAAGGATCAATCGTTTTTAAACGTCTCCCCTTGGAACGATTTTGGAATTATATAAAATATTTTTTTAAATTTTACTGATTTTTTCAAAATAAGTAATTACTCTTAGTATAAACATATATCTTTTTCTAATAGTACTTGCTTTGATATAATAACTTTTATTTCTTATAAACCTGGTAGAAATTAACTCTAACAGCTCTTTAAAACAATACTGTTTCATTTGTTTACTTTTGCAAATCTTGTCATATATAAAAATGGTAGTTATAAAGTCATTTAATACTCTATTTTTCATATTATTTTCTATATAGTTTCTTGTTCTCCTTTTAAAAATATTTTTCCTATAAATTTCGTCCACAATCTGCTTTTGTGGTGTACATATATTGTCTTTTAGATCAGCCAACATACAATTATTATGTGCAGCAGCATTTCTTAAAAACTTAGCATTGAAAAGGGCGTCTTTAATAGCATCAAATTCTATATTTTTATTTCTTTTATAAAAAAATTTAGCAAGCTCTATCAAATCGCCAAATTGTATTATCTCTAAGTAGTTCCAAATTGCTAAATCGTAACCGTATTTATCCAATAAAAACTGAACAATACTGTATAAATCTCCGCCTCTTTGTTTTAAAATATTTGTATCATTGATTGCTCTATTTAAAAAATCATTAGCATGACGGTTGCTACTTAAAAAATCAATAACAATATCATAGCCATTTTCACTACTTGAATTAAAATCTCGTATGAGTTTTGTTTTTATTAAGTGTTCTAGATCTAGCGTGAGTCTTATTATAAATCGTCTAAAGTGCATATCAATTATGGACAGATCAACTAAATATGCAAAATCCAAATTCTTATATTTTAGTGTTTTATTATTTTTATCTTTGATTTTATATGTGTTGCAATATGCCTTTATTTTAAACAAGTAGCTATTATTTTGTAAAAATGAGTAAGCTTGTCTCTCATCCATAACATTAAATTCAACACCTTTTTGTTTAAAAAAATCTATCTGCTTTTTAATGCTTAACTTTGGCTTACTTTGGGTACTCATTGCTCTTTCTCGTGTTAAAATGCAATATTCTAGCCATTTTTGTTTATAATTTTGCTAAAAACTATTGTTTTTCAACATGATCTTTATATCTCTTGCCACTTCCTCGCTCACATCGCTAGCCAACTGCTCTTTTGCCTTTGCAAAGCTAGCACTAGCTATATACTCGCTAAAAGCTTTCTCGATATATGGGTTTGCCTTTGTGCCAGGGTGATTTACACTTTTGCCAAAAATTTGACCGCTCTTTTTGTTTGCAAGAGCCTTCATCTTTTTTGGCTTTATAACATGTGGCCTTGTACCAAAATATACAAATTTAGCATAAGATACAAGCATTGTATTGCCAACACCTATGCTAAGGCTATCGGCTCTATTATCAAAAACTTGTATATCTTCTTTAAGTTTACCAGTTTTATATGGCGCTATTTGCTTGGCTCTGTATCTTACCCCTGAGCCTATGCGAAATAAAAACCTTTTTAAAGCACTATTAAAATTCATTAAAACCTACTAAGCTCTCTTTTTGGCTACATACTCTACGCAATCGCTAAATTCTCCGCTAAATTTTTCACCATTATCAAAGAAAAAATCATGCTCGCATCCATCATCTATTGCACTCTTTACATACTCTATAAAGCTAGTAAGGTCGCCTACGCATGAACATACATCAGCGCTTTTATCCTTTAGGCTTTTATCGCTTGTTATAATAAGTTCTATGCCACTATCAAAAACAAAATATTTCATATCTGCCACCATCTCTTTATGACTTCGATTTTATCCTTTTTGGCATAATTTTCAAAGTATTTTTTTAATGCTTGATTGTCTTTTGTAGGAAATATAGTGTCTATTTTATCACCATCAAAGATTATAATATAGCCATTTTGCGTTTTTGCTATTGATTTTTGCTCAACATTTGCATGTGGAGCTATATGTGTGATAGAGTTAAGCGCTGAAACTATCTTTGCTGCTGATGTGCGTTGTAACAAATTTGCACTATACTTTTTATCGTTTGCGTTTGCAAAAGTCAGCACCCTCTCCACGCCCATTTTATCTATGTGTCTTATGATCTCGTCTTTGCCCGGTGCTTCGCTGGCTCTCATTGTCACGCCATCATTTTCATATTCATCAACCCATGCTGGCACGATCTCTGTTCTACACCTAAAATGATATGGCGGCATGCCAAAGTTACTATCCATCTTATCGCTTCTGCCATTGTATGGTGCTTTTGCCCATGTAGCTGCTGCCTTTTTGCTGGCCATATCCTTTGCATTCATGATATTATCGCACTGTCTTTCTATGTGCTCTGCTGGTATGAGCCTACCATTCATCGATCTACATATAGCGCTCGTTCTACTATCCATCACAGCTACTACTTTATAGTATTTTACGCCGTATTTCCTAGCCTGATTTACTGTTGATATGTTTTGATTTTGGCTGATGATATGATCACTCACTCCCTCAAAGTATCTCACGCTTTGATTTAGCTCACTTGCAAATTCGTCTTTTAGTCTCCCTGCTAGTTCGCTTCTTGCCACCTCGCCACGAAAAGCACTCTCAATGATATCTTTTAGCCTATCAGTAAAGCCTTTGTTAAACTCTTTGCCAACCCAATAGAAGTTATTTCTCATAGCGTTTATAGCCCTTATGTCTATCTCATCAAAGACTATATTTACGGCTATATTTTTACCTGCAAGCACGGCGTAAATTTCTTCAAGATTATTTGGATTTATACTTAGTCCCATTGATGAAATTTTAGAATTTACAAGCTCTTTTAACACCTTTTTATCAATGTTGTAATTCTCATTTATAAATATAAGTAAATTTGCAAGCTGTGCCTCTAGCTCCTTTTTAGCTAGCTTCGCATTTTGTTTTATAAACTCATCTACTAGCTCGCTAACGCTTTTGTTTTTGTCAAATTTAGCCTTTAAAAGTGTGCTTAGAAGTAGCTCGTTATTCATTTTTTATACCCTTAAGATCGCCAAGCTCTTTAGTAGCCTTAGCATACTCTTGCCAGTACGGATCACAAAAAAGTGCTTCGATACTCACAAAGCTTCTTTTACACTTATCACAAACCCTATAACGCTTATTTTGCAAGCCTTTCATAGTATTTAAAACCTTTGTCTTTTCAAAACCACAGTAAGGACAAAACATAAAAATCCTTTTTATATATTTTTAAAAAATATTAGCTTTTTTTAGGATTTTTTTCACATTTTATAACGGCACTTAGTCCAGTAATGATCTTTGTAGCTTGGCTTGAGTTTAGTAAGGCTATGTTTGTCACAAGTGCTCCGATCTGGCGGTAGTAAAATCTCCTAGCACTTTTTTCATCCCAGCCAAGAACATCTAGCAAAACCTCTATCTTTTTAAGCTGCTTCTGCGTGATAGCGTCTTTTTTGAAAATACGCCTACCTTTAATGTCTGGCTCAAAGCCTAGCCTATCATCTACTCTCTCTTGCAATATATCAAGGGCCAAATTTAGCTCGCTTATGCTAAGTTCCTTACTGCTCTCTACACCAAAGCGAAGCATTAGCCATTCTTGCCAAGCTCCATTTTCTACGATCTGCTTGTAAAGTGGGTTTATATGGATGAGTGTTAAAAGTCTCTTTCTATACTCACTTTGGTTCATATTAGCCCCCTTATATCAAGCTCACACCTTGCAAATTTTTCGCTCACTCCAGCACATCTTGCAAGCTTAGCTACATTTAGTCTGCCATTTTTAAATTTATAAAAATCCTCATCGTAACCAAGTGCATTTTTCAGCCTAAAAAGTGCATTTTCATGTCTTTTAATGGCTAAATTTCTTAGGTGTTCTCTTTGCTTAAAGCTCATCTCTTGCCCTTATTGCTTCTCTTAATTGATCAAAGAGGTTGGCTAGATCTTTATCCATCTGCTTTTTAGGCTCTTTTTGTGCCAGCTTTGCGATTATGTCGGTGAAGTAAATTCCATTTTGTTTTATCTCTTTGGCGTGGATCTTCCAAAAATCACGTAAATTTGCCTTTATAGGCTCTAAATTGTTGTTAAAATACGTCTGATCATTTGGTGAAACAAAGTAAAAGATCAATGTTTGATACTCTATGCTTGCCCCTTTTAGTGAATACTTTAGGCAACTGTCTTTTAATGCATATTCACTCATCTCTTTTAAAAGTTTCATTTAATATCCCTTTATATTTTAGACTCTCTCGTTTAGCCCAAAGCCTTTTAAAATTTGCAAAGCTAGTAGCTCTTTGCCTGCAAATTTCTCTTTTAGCTCTGGCTCAAGCATGCTAAGCCAATACGCATCGAGCTTTTCGTTAAACTCTGCTATCACTTCATCTCTAGGACGCAAGCACTTAAATTCTTTTATCTGTGCCTCTTTGTTAGCTGCGTGAAAATTAGCTATTGCTTCTTCAAAAGTCAAAATAGTTCCTTTGTTTTTAAACCTTTTAAAGAGCGTTAAGGTTGGTTTAAAAACGCTCTTTAAAGGGCTTAAAGCCCTTTTGCCCTCTCTTTAAATTTTTTCAACTCTTCATAGTCAAATTTACAAACTGCTAGGACTATCATGACATATAGACATATAACCATCATCATGTAAGGAACTAGCATTACAGTTATCGCTGCTATAACTATATTTTTAGAATCTCTTTTCCGTTCCGATTTAGGAATTACTATCCTGGTAGCAATGAGAGTTACGATAAAAGCATAAACGTTTAAAATTAGCCCCCACGTCAAAAAACCTAGCATGATCTCTCCTTTATAAATTTTTTCATACACTCGTACGGATTTTGTCCGCGCTTAGCTATCTCGTCGAAGATATATCTTATGTGAGTGGTGATTGTGTAAAAGCCTATATGGCAGAAGAATCCCTCACGTCCTGCATTGATAGCGACTACGGCCATAGCACAAAGTGAGTCGATATAATACTTGGGTGGATATTGCTGCAAGCTCGTCTCTTGCGTATATTTGCAAAA
The DNA here is from genome assembly GCA_902387145.1 of Campylobacteraceae bacterium. Classification (GTDB taxonomy): domain Bacteria; phylum Campylobacterota; class Campylobacteria; order Campylobacterales; family Campylobacteraceae; genus Campylobacter_A. The sequence goes on from CABMKY010000004.1 coordinate 46,357, forward strand.
CGCCGCTTGGTATTCCAAAAACGCACTATTAAATCGCTCGCTAAACTCCTCTTTGCACTTCTTTATAGTTGTGGTTTTTTGTTTCCTGTAGAGCTTTAGTAGCTCTTTGATCTCATCAAACTGCTCGTTCGTCACGCTTGCTCCTTTCAAAAATTTAAACCTTTTAAGATACGTTTAACAGCGAATTAAACGCATTTTAAAGGGCTTAAAGCCCTTTAACACAAATTCTTAATTTTTCTCGTCTTACAAACCTAGGCAAAAGTCTATTTTTGCCATCTTTCAACTTTTTATATTCACTCCAATAGATTTGAAAATAGCTCTTTATCTCGTTCATTTTCCTATCTCCAGGCTCTCTATCTTAGGCACTATCCTAAAATTATCTTTCACTACTCTTTTAAGACCAAGTTTTACTAGATCCTCGTCTTTTAACTCTGCTAAAGCCTCTTTGTTTGGTGTCTCCGTATAGCTTATGCACTCTTTGGCCAACCCAAATGCTTTTATTGAGCTAACTAATGCCTCAAGCTTTGCTTTTACTCGCGGCAAGCTTACACTCTTACTTATGCGGTATCCTATCTCGCCGAAGGTAAATTCTTTCGAGCGTTTTTCGGCAAATTCAGCCTTGTTGTCCTCACAAAATAGTGTGATTTGCTGCTCGATGTAGCTCTTTTCGCTCTCGAGTCTTTCAACTTCGCTCTTTCTAGCTTCTTTTATACGGTTACACTCGAGCGTTACTTCACCGTTGATTTTTTCTATACCTACGCTTACTTCGCATAGTCTTTTTAAAGCGACGTCTACGTCACTAAAACTACTTATTTGCATACTCTTCTCCTTTTAAATTTCTAACTCACTTATGCCAAGCTCTCTTGCATATTCTCTTTCTATATCCATACCTTTTGAAAACTCACTAGCTGGATGCTTTGAAAAATACACATAAGAGCAGTGGCTAAGCATTTCAAGTCCAGCCTTTAGCACCTCGTCTCTTTGCTCCTCGCTAAACACACCACTAAATGCAAGCACAGGGCTAAGCGGTATATATCCAGCTTCTTTTACCTTTCTGCACTCTTCTTTAGCTACCATGCAAGCCATAAAGTCAGCATTTACCTTACCGCTTTTAAAGGCAGCATAAGGGCTAGCAACATATACAAGTCTCATTGTCTCTTTCATCTATCTCCTTTGTAAAATTTTGACTTAAAAAAGCCCTCTATTAAGGGCTTTGTAAAATCAAATACTTAAAGTATCAACTACAAAATCGCTATCTTTCACATAGATATATAAGCCTCTTACTTCGTAAAATTTCTTTGAGTAAGATGCAAACATTCCCTTTATCATGGCTCTCTCCTTATGCTTTTATGCCTTGATATATCTCATCGCTATCGCTTTTTGCCTTATGCTCTTCAAGCAAAGCCATAAGCTCTCTTATCTCTTGCCATTTTTTAAAATTTCTTGGGTGAGATAGCTTTAAAAGTGCGCCTTTTTCTATTCTGCGCACTTGCTCTACACTTAGATTTAGCACCAAAGCTATCTCTTTTAGTGTCATTTTTCTATCCCAAGATAACCATATCAAGTGCCCTAGCAACGACACTCTCATCAACAAGGCATCCATTTAGCTCAGCTAGCCTCAAAGCCTTTTTATATAGCTTTGCACTGCTTCTAAAGTTACCTTTGCAGTAGGGAAATATCTCTTTTATATAGATCTTTTCACTCTCATCTTTGCTAAGTCCTTGCATGCACCATTTGCCACAAATTCTGCTAAAAAGCTGCCTTAGCTCCTTGTTTTTACCCATTAGATTTTTTAGTAGTATCTCTGTGCCGCAAAGTATCAGCGGAGTGCGTGAGAAGTCATAAATTCTTCTTAGATCTTCAAGCGCCTTTAGCGGTAGATGCTCCGCCTCATCTACCATTATCACCTTATCGCTACTCTTTAAAAACCTAGCCACCGCCTTTAGCTTTGTGCTTAGCCCACCAGTAGCATCTATCTTTAAAGCCTCGCATAGATCTTCAAGCAAAACCTTAGCGCTCGTGTGACAAGTTGCCTCTATCAAAACCACATTTGGATTAGTCCTAGCAAACTCTTTTAGAGCTGTTGTCTTGCCACTTCCAGCAAAGCCATATATTAGCCCTATCTCTTTTTCGGCTATCGCCTCACTTATGATGAAATTTGCCATCTTTACATCGCTAGTTACGTAAAACTCATTTTCTTTTGCGTTTGCGTGAAAATTCTTAGCTTTTTTGTTAAAATTATCGATGTAAGCATTGATTTTTGCATTTACTGCATCGCTATCGCCCTTATAACTTCCGGCACGAAGTTGGCTTATTAGCGATGCACTCACTCCTATTGCACGTGCAAGTGCTGATGCACTTATGTTGTTACTAGATAAAAATTCATCTAGCTTTTTTATATTTTCACTCATTACTACTCCTTTTAATTAGTTTCATTGACTATTTCTTGCCAACTTTTTATCTTTTTCTCTTTTTTTACATCACTGCCGGCCACAGCCAAAAGATCATCATCAAAAGCTCTATTTTTAGTCAGTGATCGGCTGCTTTTTTGAGCTGCTTCGATCTCTTTGCTCTCATTATTTACGCCCTTTAGCTCAGGCTTTAGCGCTCTTTTGGCTTCAAGGCCCATGACCATTTGTTTAAACTCTTCTTGGCTCTTATCTCTTGCCTCGCTAGCATCAGCTTTTATATCACGCAAGCGTTTGCTAAAGAGCTTTCTAGCTGCTTTTGCTTCCTCAACACTTACGCCCTCATTCATATCAAGAACATTTGCCACGCCTATAAATTTCTTGTCATCTTCATCCCAAACAAAGCACTCATTTATGTTGTCTATGTTTTCTCGGATGGTGACTCGCTCATACCCAAACATCTGAGCGTTATAAAAATTCACACCACCCACGCTTACACCCTTTTTATTCACATGCTTTAGCTCTTTTTTGCTAAGTCTTGCACTAAGACTTATTGCGTCCATAGCCACAGCGTCGGCGATCTTTTCGTTATATGCTTCGTTGCATGTTTTATTAAGGCGCTCTAGGTAGCGTGCGTTTAAGAAATTTTGGGCGTAAAGATCCATAAGCTCTTGCACCTCGCTTAGCTCTTTTAGTTTTGCTATATTAGTTTTTACGCCCTTTTTAAGGCGTCTCTCTTTTTTGGAGCGGAAAAACTCTATCGCTTGTCTTTCAGTTATGTTATGTCCGATATATCCGGCTAAATTTTCACTAAAGCTATGTTGAAGCGCTCTAAAATTTCTCTCTACATAAGGTTTTAACCAACCACTATATGCTCTAACGGCCTCATAGCGTATCTCAAGCGAACCAAGAACCGAGCTCATATATTCACTCTTAAAGGCCTTACCATTATCGCCCTTTATAGTTTTTGGCTTGCCATACCTTATTATGTATTTAGCCACAGCTCTTGCTATTGCTAGGCTATTTTCGCTATCGCTTATATGAAAGCTTGCCACCCCTGAGTAGGTATCGATTAGTGCTATGATCGTGTAGCGTTTTTGCCACTGCCTTACGTAGCTCTCAAACTCCTCTTTGCTTGAAAAGATATTATTTACAGCCTCATATCCTATGCTCTTGCATATATCACTGGCATTACATATCATGTCAAGTGGGCTAGCATCTATTTCAACGACTTCATTTATCGTTCTTACTGCCCAGTTGCTCACTCCAAGTGCTGGCATTTGTCTGCCTATAACGCCATCTTCGCCGTAAAGTATGAGATTTTTAAGAAGTTTGTTTTTCTTTAGGTAGTTATTTACATACCTATTTACCACCTCATAGCTCACACACTCATCTTTTTTGGCTAAAAACTCATCTAAACTTAGCTCACCGATCTGTGAAGTTGCATAGTAATAGTTAAGCACCTTATAGATGTTTGTTATATTTATCCTACCTTTGCCTACATTTGATTTTATTAGCTCGTCGCACTTGTCACTAAGCCCAAGCTCTTCTATTTTTAAGCTCTTATTATTACTCCTACTATCCACAAGTGCATCTAGACCACCCATTTTAAATTTTCTTTGCCAGTCATAAAGCTTATTTGAGCTTACTTTTATAGGGTATTTATTGCTTGTGTTTAAATACTTTATAAAACTACTCTCATCTATCTTCCCTTTTGCCTTATCCCACGCCAAAACTATTGCACGCTTACATAGTGCATCAGCTCTTTTTCTCTCACTACAAGTTGCTATTAGCGGCGAATTTGCCAAAGAGTTGCCGCTATTATTATTAGTGCTGCTACCATGCATGGTGCTAGTAGCAGCGCAGCCATTGTCATCATCTATCTTCTCCAATACACCATTACCACAAGGCTCAACAAGTAAGCCATCATTGCTATCAATACCACATTGCTCATCTCTTTTTACCTCTTCTTGTATCCATATATTCCGTGTTTTGTTACTCTTATCACAAAGCCCATCTCTTGCATCTTCATCACAAATTCTTCTAATGCTCTCTTTGCTTTTATCTCTTGCATCTTCGCTCTCTCCTGCCTCTTTTGCTCCATTGCTTGCTCTTCTATCGCCCTTTGCATTAGCTCCATCTCTTCCGCCCAGCTCATCTGCTCCCTCATCATACGCACCAGCCCCTTTGCCTGACTTCGCTCCGCTTGCTGCATTGTAAGGCACGTCATAGCTCTCTCCTTCTCTTGTTTTACTGATCCTCTCCACGATCTCTGGATAAATTCTCTCGTCTATATCTATTCGAAGGGTTTTGCCACTTGCTCCACCACGATTACCACCTATATAATCAAAGAGTAATATATTACTCTTTATAGAGCAAAATTTTTTGCCTGCTTTTTTGGCACGGCATGCTGCCTTTTCTACGCTTTTATTATTTATGCCAAAAAATTCAGCTGCAACCCTTGAATTTACCCACATTTAGGCTACCTTTATTCCATCTTTCTCTAGTATTTTTCTAGCTCTTTGGCTCACAAAACCTTTATAAAGGCTACTAAGACTAAGTCCTCTCATCTCACAATAGTCTTTGAGGTCATACTTTAGCTTCTGCTTTACCTCTCTTGTCACTTGCTTGACCCTATATGCTCTCATTTTTTCACTCCTTTTTTATAAATTTATAGTTAAGCGGATATTTGTAAGCCCTTTGGTATCATCATCTAACGACCAAGCTAAATATTTATCCAAAGGACTTGCAAATGACAAAGGAAGAGATACAGCTTGAACTTACCAAGATCATATCGATAAGCTCAACTATCAATGCTAGTGTATCTAGTATTTCGTCATTACTTACTTTTTCTTGCATAGTGTATCCTTTAAAATGACCTTTATCCGCTTGACAATAAATTTTAAAAGAACCTTTTTAGAAGCTTTTTACCTTTTTTAAAGTAAGATGCTTCCAAACACATTTTGAATTATAGCGTAATATATTACACTTTGTCAAGCGTATTTGGTATCTTTAAAGGAGAATTATATGGACTTATCAACTAGACTAAAAGAACTCAGGCTAGAAAAGCAATGGACGCAAGCGGATTTAGCAAAATTTTCAGGTGTTTCTATTCATAGTATAAAAGGATATGAGGCAGGAAAGACTAAAAATATTACAATAGAAAATTTAAACAAAATTGCTTTAGCCTTTAACTTAACGCCAACAAATTTTTACACAGGTAATATGTCTCCCAATATGTCTCCCAAAAACAATAATTCTGTCTCCCAATATGTCTCCCAAACTCAAAATTTGTCTTCTAATTTGTCCATAAGTCCTACAAACCTTAAAAACTCACAAAAAGATATAAAAACTATATCTATACCATATTTTGAAGATACGTATGCTAGTGCTGGTGGTGGGATGATAAACTACGATGAGGCACCGGTGATCATGGACTTTGATGAAGATTTTTTGCGTATGTTTTTACGTATAAGTGGGAGCATAAAAGGCATACATATAATAAATGCTCGTGGAGATAGCATGGAACCTACTATAACTAGTGGAGAGCTCCTTTTTATAAATCCTATGCAAAACGAAAATGGCATTATAAGTGGTTGTATATATATCATAAACTACGATGGTGACTTATATGTAAAACGTATTGAGAAAAATCCAACAACAAAGGCTATAACGCTTTTTTCGGACAATAAAAAATATGAGCCCATTATCATACAAAAAAAAGATTTAGAATGTTGCCACATAATGGGTAGGGTAGTATCACATATGAAAAAATCTTGATTTAAAGCCCATTTAAACGGCTTTTAAAAGAGTTTGTAAAAAGATGTAAAGCTTTTGTAAAGTGATGTAAAGAAATTTTTGCCACTTTGATTTTGACTAAAACTCACTCTAACTACGAATTAATCGCACTTTACTATGCCTTTTTATAACTTTGATATCTAACATAACTTTACAAAAAATTTACTAAATTTTAGCTCAAATATTTAAAAACTAAAGCTGACTAGGCGTATCAAAAAGGTTTACATTATAAAGCAAAATTAGCACTAAGCAAAAATATAGCCATTATTTTTTGCATTTTTATTTTGCTATAATAGCCCAAAAATTTAATAGGAAAAGATATGATCCCATTTAGCGATGAAGAACTTTTAAAACCAGTCAGTGCGAGTTTGCAAAAGGTATTACCGATGCTTGAAAATGATGGCGGTGGCATGGAGCTACTTGGCATAAAAAACGGCAAAATTTATGTAAGACTTACAGGGCATTGTCATGGATGTGCAGCTAGCACAACTACACTAAAATATGGACTCGAAAGACAACTTCGTATGGATATTCACCCAGAGCTTGAGGTCGTAAATATCCCGATCGGCGAGGAATTTGACATTGATAGATTATAAAAAAACAGGCATTAAATACTTCAAACATTCTAAATTTAAAGAAGCGATCTTTTACTTCTCTCTAGCTTACGAAAAGACACAGGATAAAAATTTACTATTTTTGATACAAATTTGCTCCCTTGGCGAGAAAAATGCAGAGGAAGCAAAACTTTTATTTGACTATTTTATGGATAAACTAAGAGCTGGCGAAGATGATGAAGGAATGGATGAAATTTTAAAAATTTTAGAATCAAGATTGGCTAGCGATGAATATTTTGAAGAGCAAGACGCGATTAGCTACGAGGACTTTAAAAAGGCTGTTTATAAGGACGGGAGCTTCAAAAAGGTCTTTGAAAATATCATGTTCTCAACCAAGGTAATGATCTCAAACAAAGATGATTTTTTAGAATTTTTGGGAAATTTGATAAAAAATGACTTCATCGACATGAGCATAAACTATCTTGAAAGCGCAGCGGTGATGTTTGGCGGCGACGAGCGTATAGATCAGCTTTTTAAAGAGATACAAAAAAGACAAAACGATGAAAATATCAGTAGAAAATAGCTTCATAACAGATGACTCAAACGAGTGCGAAGAGGGCTCATTTTTTGTACAAACTACTGCAAATACGAGATTTGCAGAGACTGCGGTAAAAAATGGTGCAAAGATAATCAGCCTTGAAGAGTGCAAGAAGCTTTTAAAAATCGATGAAAGCTTAAAGATAGTTGGCATCACAGGTACAAATGGCAAGACCACAACGGCTGCTGCTATCTATGAAATTTTGCGAAATTTAGGCAAAAAATGCGGTCTAAGTGGCACAAGAGGGGCATTTATAGAGGGCAAGCAGATAGATGACAAGGCGCTTACGACAAGCGCTATTTTAAGGACTCTTTCATACCTTAAAGCAGCTAGTGAGCAAGGCTGCGAGTACTTCGTGATGGAGGTTAGCTCGCATGCGATCGCTCAAAAGCGCATAGAGAGCTTGAAATTTGCTCTAAAAATTTTTACAAATTTGACTCAAGACCACCTCGACTACCACAAGAGCATGGAGGAGTACGCTAGGGTAAAGTCGAGCTTTTTTGATGATGATTGCATGAAGCTTATAAATGCTGATGATAATGGCATTAAATTTAACCCAAAAAACGCCTATACGTATTCGCTCAAAAAGCCAGCCAGCTTTGCGCCGGTGGTTTACGGGCTAAAGGACGGCATAGACGCGGTTATCAAGACGCCAAATGGCGATGTGGAGATAGACTCAAGCTTGCAAGGTGAGTTTAATCTTTACAACCTAATTGCAGCCCTTGGCGCTGTTTGCTTGCTAGAGCGTCCAGACGCGACCGCGCTTTCAAAGGCGATAAGTAAATTTAAAGGGGTTAGCGGCAGGATGGAGGTTGTAAGCACTGATCCGCTAGTCATCGTGGATTTTGCTCATACGCCAGATGGTATCGAGAAGGTGCTAAACTCGCTTAGACATCTAAATTTGATCGCAGTCTTTGGTGCAGGCGGCGATAGAGATAGGACAAAGCGCCCAAAAATGGGAGCGATAGCCCAAAAATACGCAAGAATTTGCATCGTCACGAGTGACAATCCAAGAAGCGAAGAGCCAGAGAGCATAATAGATGAAATTTGCGCTGGTATGAGCCAAAATGAAAATTTGATACGAAACGCCAACCGCAAAGAGGCGATCGCACTGGCTATCAGCAAGCTAGAACCCGGCTGGGCGCTTGTCATACTTGGCAAAGGCGACGAGCCATATCAAGAGATAAAGGGCGTCAAGCACCCATTTAGCGATAAAAAAGTAGTAAAAGAGCTTTTAAAGAGGTAAAAATGAATATAGAAATTTTAGCTAGTAAGATCCATAGGGCCGTCGTAACAGACGCAAATTTAAACTATGTTGGCTCGATCAGCATCGGTGAGGAGCTTATAAAAGCTGCAAATTTGATAGAAAATCAAAAGGTTGAAATTTTAGACGTAAATAATGGCGAGAGATTTGCCACATATGTGATAAAGGGCAAAAAAGGCGAAATTTGCCTAAACGGCGCAGCTGCGAGAAAAGTCTGCGTAGGCGACGTGGTCATAATCGTGGCTTACGCTAGCATGAAATTTAAAAAAGCTAAGAAATTTAAGCCAACCATCGTGCATGTAAATAACAAAAACGAGATCATAAAGGAGTAGGCGATGTTTGAGGGATTTGACTTTTCAAAGATGGGGCAGATGCTTGAGGATGTGCAAAGGCAAGCCAAGCAGATGGAAGAAGAGAGCAAAAACAAAGAATTTGGCGCAAAAAGCGGTGGTGGGCTGGTGAGCGTTAGAGCAAACGGCAGTGGCGAGATACTTGATATCAGCATAGATGATAGCTTGCTTGAAGATAAAGAGAGTATGCAAATTTTGCTAATAAGCGCCGTAAATGACGTGCTAAAATCAGTTGAGGCTGATAAGAAAAACACCGCTTCAAGGATGCTTGGCGGCCTTGCTTCGATGGGGATAAAATGAGATTAAAATATAAATTTGCCCTTGCTTTTTTGCTATCAGCACTTTGCTTAAATGCTGATCCTAGGCCTACGCAAGAGGACTTTAACGCCTGCTTTGAAAAGAACAAAAACTCAATCGTCTCGGTAAATAAACACTTTGGCGTGGCTATCACTAAAAATTTGATAGCAGTGCCAAAAAGCGAGGGAGCTCCACTTGGCGAATATGTCAAATTTGACCCATATTTGCAGCTTTTCTTAGTCCGCTCTAGCAAGGAGCTAAACCCCGTTGTGATGGCTGATGAGACCAACGAGGAGCGCATCAAAAAGAGCACTTGGGTTGGCATTTTAAATGATGCAAACAACACCATCATGGGACACATCAAGTCTTTGGGGCAAAATTTAGGCGACTTTGATACGCTAAGCTTCGAGTATAACGCGACTGGCGAGATAAACACCCCTTGCTGCAAGATGATAGGCATAGCAGTAGGTGCCGATAAATTTATACCAAACCGCTATTTAAAGCACTTTGTATCTTACGATGATGTATATTACGGTGATATCGGCGTGAAATTTTTACAAAAAGAGGATAAATTTTTTGTAGGGCTTGTTGATCCACTGGGTCGTGGCAAGATGATGATGGTTGATGATGAGCTTGTTAGTGTAAATGGTATCAAGCCAAAGAGCTTAAGAGAGCTAAATGAGATGGTACTTTTTGCTCCAAAGGGCGCAAAGCTTGACATCATCGTGAAGCGCGATAAACAAGAAATGCTCTTTCAGGTGCCAGTAAGTGGGGATGTGAAATTTAACCAAAGCCTTGATGTAGACGCCCCTTCAAGCCTTGATATACCAAATTTCAACATCATGCCAAAAGAGCCACAAACAATGCTTGATGATAAGATTTTGGTGGATTATGGTATCACGGTGGATAAAAATTTAGTCGTTACCAAGGTTGAACCAAAGTCAAATGCAGAAATTTTTGGCATCAAGACCGGCGATAAAATTTTGGGTTTTGATAAACAAAGCGTGAGTAGTCGTGAAGAGCTTTTAGAGAAGCTTGGTGAGTTAAAAAATTTTACGCTTCTATTTACTAGAAATGACTTTCAGTTTTTTGCAAGAGTGCCAAAATGAGCCTACTTGAGGACTTTGTAAAATTTTTAAACGAAAATTTACCAAAGGTGTCTAGCTTTCATCCTTATTATGAGGAGGCGCTTGGCGTTATGCTAAAGGCTGGGGGCAAGCACTTTAGGGCGCTTTTGCTTCTTGGTGTGGTGGAAAACGTAGATAAAAGCCTCACGCAAAAGGCTATGAGAGTGGCTTTGGGGCTTGAGATGATGCATACATACTCGCTCATCCATGATGATCTGCCGTCTATGGATAATGCAAGCCTAAGACGTGGCACACCAACGCTTCACGTAACCTACGACGAGACAACTGCTATACTTGCAGGAGATGCGCTAAATACGCATGCTTTTTATGAAATTTCACGTGCCAATTTGCCAGCTGAAACACGTATAAAATGCGTAGAAATTTTAAGCGAAAATGCTGGCGTTAGCGGTATGGTGCTAGGTCAGGCACTGGATTGTTTTTTTGAAAATACAAACAAAGAGGACATCAAAAGGGCAAAGGCTAAATTTGGCCTCTCTGGCAAGATGCTAAGCCTTGACGAACTAGTCTTTTTACACATTCATAAAACTGCAAAGCTCATCGCTACAAGTCTAAAAATGGGCGCTGTGATAGTAAATTTAAGCGAAAGAGAGTGTGAGAAAATTTATGATATTGGCCTAAAGCTTGGCCTTGCTTTTCAGATACAAGATGACATCATCGATCTTACAAGCGACGAAGCGGCCGCTGGAAAGCCCGTGCACAACGACTTAGCCAAAAACTCATTTACAAATTTGCTTGGTCTTGAAGGAGCAAAAAAGAAAAAAGATGAGCTAATTAGCGAGATAGAAGAGGCACTAAATCAGATAGATGCCAGTATAGCTAAGATGATCTTAGAGCTTACGGATAAACACCTTAGATAAAAGCTAGAAATTTCTAGCTTTTTACTACTAAAAATTTAAAAAATTTATATCACTATTTAGACATTTTGGACAAAAACGCAAGGCAAGTTTTAATCACTTTTTTGTATAATCTGACGTAATAAAAGGAGATCATATGCTAAAAAAACAAGCCGATACTATAAGATTTTTGTGCGCTGATATGGTGCAAAACGCTAACAGCGGACACCCAGGTGCGCCTATGGGTTTAGCTGATATTATGGTGGTTTTAAGCAACTTTTTAAAACACAATCCAAAAAATCCAAAATGGCTAAATAGAGATAGGCTCGTTTTTAGCGGTGGTCACGCTTCAAGTTTGGTTTATAGCTTTTTGCATCTAAGCGGCTACGATCTAAGCCTAGATGAGCTTAAAAATTTCCGCCAACTTGGCTCAAATACTCCAGGACACCCAGAAATTCATACTCCAGGCGTTGAGGTGGCTACTGGCCCACTTGGTCAAGGCGTGGCAAATGCAGTTGGCCTAGCAATGGCAGAAAAATACGCTGCAAACGTGCTAAATGAGCCAGATAATAAAATAATCGATCATAAAATTTACTGCCTTTGCGGCGACGGCGATCTTGAAGAGGGTATAAGCTACGAGGCATGTTCGATAGCCGGAAATTTAAGACTAGACAACCTTGTGCTCATCTACGACTCAAACAACATCACGATCGAGGGCGACACGGCGATCGCATTTAGTGAGGATGTAAAAGCCAGGTTTGAGGCGCAGGGCTGGGAGGTCGCGCGCATCGATGGACACGATTACGATCAGATCGAATTTGCACTAGAGCAGGCAAACGAGAAAGAGTCGCCATATCTCATCATCGCAAACACACGTATAGCACGCGGTGCAATGGAGCTTGAAGGCTCACACCACAGCCACGGCGCGCCACTTGGCGAAGAGATCATCAAAAAGGCAAAGGCTGCAGCTGGCTTTGATCCTGAGAAGAAATTTGCCATTGATGAGGACGTGCTTTTAAGATTTAGAGGTGCAGTTGAAAAGGGCGATCTTGAAGAAGCGATGTGGAACAAAAAGGTTGAGGCGCTAAGCATTGAAGGCAAAAATTTACTAAATTCACTTCTTAATCCAGACTTTAGTAAGATCGAATTTCCAGACTTTAGCGACAAAAAGCTAGCCACAAGAGATACAAACCATGTCATTTTAAATGAGATAGCTAAAAAACTACCTGGCTTTATCGGTGGCAGCGCTGACTTAGCTCCTTCAAATAAGACCGAGCTAAAGGGTATGGGCGACTTCCCAAATGGTAAAAATATCCACTACGGCATCAGAGAGCACGCTATGGCGGCCATCAACAACGGTATCGCTAGATACGGCCTTTTCTTGCCATTTTCAGCGACATTTTTTATCTTTAGCGACTATCTAAAGCCAAGTGCAAGGATAGCAGCGCTAATGGGTATCAAGCACTTTTTTGTCTTCACACACGATAGCATCGGCGTTGGCGAAGATGGTCCGACACATCAACCTATTGAGCAACTTAGCACATTTAGAGCGATGCCAAATTTCTACACTTTCCGCCCAGCTGATGGCAATGAAAATGCAGCTAGCTGGCGCGCAGCGCTAAATTTAAACGCTCCAAGTGCCTTTGTGCTTAGCCGTCAAGGGCTTGAGCCACTTGCAAAAGGCGAATTTGGCGAGGTTAGTAACGGCGCATATCTTTTAAGCTCGGCAAAAGATGCAAAGATAACATTTATAGCAAGCGGTAGCGAGGTCTCACTCTGTGTAAAGGCAGCTGAAATTCTTAGCCAACAAGGCATTGGCGCAAACATCGTGTCAGCTCCTTGTTTTGACCTACTTTGCGAGCAGCCAGATGAGTATGTGGCTAAAATTTTAGATAAAAATACAACCATCATCGCAGTTGAAGCTGCAACCGGCTATGAGTGGTATAAATTTGCTGACGCAGTTTATGGTATGAATAGCTTTGGCGCTAGTGGCAAGGCGAACGAGCTATTTGATCACTTTGGATTTACTCCGCAAAAACTTGTAAATTTTGCTAGCGAACTTATATAAATTTAATCTTGGGGAGTAAAATCCCCAACTGCAATCTAAAATCAAAAAAGGCATTTTATGGAAATTTCTCACGTTATCGTTTTGGCCTTGGTGCAAGGTATAAGCGAATTTTTGCCGATATCTAGCTCGGCTCATCTTATCTTGGTGCCAAAGCTACTTGGCTGGCCAGATCAAGGTCTTGCTTTTGATGTGGCAGTGCACGTTGGTACGTTAAGTGCGATACTTTTTTATTTTAAAGATACTATTTTTAAGCTACTTCGTGACTTTTTTGCCTCGATCGCACAACGAAAGATGGTAGGCGATAGCTTGCTTGTCTGGTGTGTGGGCTTTGCCACCATTCCAGTGGGAATTTTTGGACTTTTGTTTAACAATATTATCGAAGAGTACGCAAGAAGCGGCGTTGTGATCGCTATTACTACGATCGTCTTTGGCATAGCACTTTACTTTGCTGATCTTCGCTCGACAAATAAAAGCGAATATGAAATGACCATAAAATTTGCGCTTATTATTGGCCTTGCTCAAGCTGTGGCGCTCATCCCTGGCGTCTCAAGATCAGGCATAACGATGACAGCAGCACTTTTTTTAGGTTTTAGCCACAAGGGCAGTGCAAATTTCTCATTTTTGATGTCGATCCCAGTCATCATCCTAGCCGGCGGACTCGAGAGCATCAAGCTCATAAAAGACCCAAATGCTCTGCCATGGAGCGACATCGCCCTTGGCGTCATCATAAGTGCTGTTAGTGCTTATCTTTGCGTTAAGCTATTTATGGGGATCATCTCAAGAATCAGGATGTTGCCCTTTGTCATCTACCGCTTGATTTTGGGAGCATTTTTACTTTATCTATTTTTGTGATTTTAAGGCTTTAGAAAGTAAAAGCCAAGTGTGGAAAAATTTTCACACTTGGCAAGAATATATAACTCGAGTATCTTTCAGGAAAAATTTCAAGATAAGCTTGATAATTTAATCCTCTTTTTTATCTTTTTTAATAACATTTAATAGATCTTTTGCAGCTTGATAAGCCCTATCTCCAAATTTCTTGGCTTCTGATTTGATGTCTATTTGCTTAATGTCTTCAAATTTTTCATTGGCTTTCTTCTCAAGATTAGCGATCTCTTGTTTGATCTCTTCAATTTTATCGTTTGTATCAAAATTTAGTTTTAGCTTTTTACTCTTGTCATTTAGCTCTTGCTTTAAGGCTTCAAATTTATTATTTGCCTCGCTCATAAGCTTTGCCATGCCGTTTGACTTTAACTCTTCTATCCTTGAAATGATCTGCTCTCTTGCTTGATCGCTAATGCGTTTAAATTTTGCTAGGTTTGTATCTAGCTCGCTATTTATCACATTTTCGATCTCATTTCTTGCTACACCTTCAAATTCCTTTTCAAGTTCCTTAAGCAAGGCTATAAATTCTTCGTCAATATTTTTTAAGTTTAGTAGTTGCGAGTTTAGCCTAAGCTCATCTGGAGCAAATTTCGCCTCATCTTTAAGCCTTTCTATGGCTCTTAAAATACCATCTCTTGTGCCACTTATCGCTCCACTTATCAACTCTTTTGCAAAGATATGACCCTCGTCTGCCAAATTTGCTGCTGCTATGATGATGTTTTTTGAAATTTCAAGTATCCGCTCTTTGCTAAACTCTCCTCCAATTATCGCAACATAGGTCATATTTTTAGCTATCGCACCAGCTGTTTCCTCCACATCTTTTGCACCTTCAAGAGTTGTCAAAAATGCGATTTGAGCACTTTCTTTTAAGATACCAAGAAGCCTTGTTTCTCTAATGATCGCATTATTTAAAAGCTCTAAAATTTCCTCTTTTTCACTAAAATTTCTATCTTTTACGACTTCTTCAGCTGCTTCAAATGAAATTTTGAGCCTATTTTTTATATCTTCACGTTTTGCTTCTATTGCGCGATTTAGCTCATCTTTTTTATCAAGTAGCTCGTAAAGTGCCTTTTCCTCGGTACCGACAATGGCTTGATTTATCCCCTCCATGGCACTTTTTAGATTTTTTGCATTTATGAGATCTTCTTTGTTCATTTTGTCATAAAGCTCGTTCATTTTAGCCTTTAAAATTTCTGGCAAAGCATTTATATCTTTGTTTGCAACATCCTGAAAGAAGTTATTGCAAAGAGCTTTTATGCTTATTAATAAGCCATCACTGCTTTTATAATCATGTAAATTTTGTTCTAAATTGTTCATATCTCTTACCTTATAAAACGTATTTTGCTTCGTGCTTTAGTGCTGAAAATATCTCTAGCCTCTCTTCTTCGCTTAAAACAAGTACGGCTAAGTCATAGCTAGCGTACTTTTTATCTTTGCTAAATTTTGAAAAAACTAGCTTAAATTCTCTATCTTTTACTATCTCTTTTACCTTTTCTTCTACATTGACATCTGCGTCAAATATTATTTTATATTCCCAATGTGTTGGGTAATCAATTTTTGCTTTTTTGTTATTTAGATCGCATATACTCGCCACTTTTTCCTCCTGTTTTACTCTCTAACACGATATTACTTATTTCCATGCTTTTATCTATAGCTTTTACCATATCATAAATGGTCAAAAGTCCCACGCTTACGCCAGTTAATGCCTCCATCTCAACGCCTGTTTTGCCCTCTATTTTTACACTCACATAAAGCTTAAAAGCACAAATTTCAGATAGCTCTTCGATATCACAATCCACGCCTAAAATAGCTAGTGGATGGCACATCGGGATTAACTCACTTGTCTTTTTTGCACCCATTATCGCAGCAACGACAGCTGTTTGGATGACCGGGCCTTTTTTGCCAGTATTTTCTTTTATCGCTCTAAAAGCATCTTTGCTCATTTTGATGATCCCACTAGCAGTTGCTACTCTTTTAGTTGGATCTTTTGGGCTTACATCGACCATCTTTGGACGATCTTTCTCATCTAAATGTGTTAGCATTATCTCTCCTTTTTTTGGCGGATTATAGCTTATTTAAACAAATTTAAATTACCAATGGCTTTAAGCTAAAAATATACCAAATGCATAAATTTTTGGCTTTTGTTTAAATGCTAAAGATTTCTCATTACTTAATATAATTATTTAATTTAAATAATTTTCTTAAGAAATAATTTAAAATTAGATTTTTATTCAAATTAGCACTAAAAATAAGCGATTTAATAGATAATAAATTTTATTAAAGCCATATTAGTATTGATTAAATCATAATGTCTATATAATGTAAATAATAAAATTTAAAAAAATTTATTGATATTTTTCTTTAAAAGCTTAAAAAAATAAATTAATCGCTAATTTGCTTTTAAGAGTTAAGTATGTATAGTTTTTTTGCTTATTAAATTTATGATGAAAGTGCCTTGGATCATGAGATTTCTGCTTTGTATAAGTTTGTTTTTGATAACAGCTTTTGCCCAGCAATTAGGCTGCTTTATTAATGAAAGCAACCAAAGCATCGTCTTTATAAAAGATGGACAGATTAAAAATTTGGATATAAAAGAGACGATTTATAAAAATCAAGAGTGCGGAAATGATGGAGAATTCTTTTATATCGCAAATTTAAACAATGAGATTATCAAGGTGGCAAATGAGAGAAATTTCTTATTTGCCATGCCAAATGTCGGCTGTAAAATTTCACAAATTACGGCAATTAAAAATAAAATTTACGTAGCTTGCGATATGGCAAATGAAGTCAGTATAGGCGTTTTTGATAAAAGTCTAAATAAACTTTTAACTAAAAATTATAAAGATGTTTATAAAATTTCAAGCCTTTTGCCAATTGATGATGAACTATTTTTTACGAGTTTTAATGGCAAAGCATTTTTGCTTGATAAAGAGCTTAATTTAAAAGAGAAAAAGCGTGTTGGTTTTGCTCCGCTTAGTGCCTGTAAATTTAAAGGGAATGATATTTTGCTTGGCTTTAGAGATGGAGAAATTTTAGATTTTAAAACTGGAATCAAAAAGCAAGTTTTAAAATCTAAAATTTCAGCTCTTGCGTGTATGGAGGATGAAATTTTTATAGGCGATGGGGATGGAGTAGTCTATAAATTTGACAAAGATCTTAAGTTAAAAGGACAAAAGGCTCTTTTTGGCAATGAGATAAAAAGAATTTTTATAGATAAAGGCGTCTTAAATGGCGTAAATTTAGATAATGAGATAAAGAGTTTAGAGATAAATTCATTTTAAAAAGGAGAGTAAATGCAAAAGTTATTTTGTGTCGCAAGTGCTGCGTTGCTTGGGCTATCTTTAACTACCGCTTGTGCTGCTAGTAGTGACCTTGAAAAAGTCATGAAAGAGCGCGGGCTAAGCGAAAAAGATGTCCTTGCAGCTGCTAAAACTTATCAGCCTAGCGGTAAAAAAGATGATTTCATCGTCTTTTCATCTGGCGGGCAAAGCGGTCAAGTGCTAGTTTATGGCGTTCCGTCGATGAGAATTTATAAATACATCGGCGTTTTCACACCAGAGCCTTGGCAAGGATATGGCTATGATAATGAGTCAAAAGCTGTTTTGAAACAAGGCAACATCAGGGGCAAAGAGATAACATGGGGCGATACACACCACCCAAATTTTACTGAGAAAAATGGTGAGTATGTTGGTGATTATCTATTTATCAACGATAAAGCTAACCCAAGAATCGCAGTTATAAATTTGCATGACTTTGAGACAACTCAAATCGTTGTAAACCCTATCATGAAGAGTGAGCACGGCGGTAGCTTCATCACTCCAAATAGCGAGTATGTTATCGAAGCTAGCCAATATGCAGCTCCGCTTGATAACAACTACCACTCAATAGATGACTATGAAGCAGTCTATAGAGGTGCTGTAACATTTTGGAAATTTGACTATCCAAAAGGCAAGATCGATGAGAAAGAGTCATTTTCTCTTGAGCTTCCACCATACTGGCAAGATTTAAGTGATGCTGGTAAAGGCGAGAGCTACGGCTGGGGCTTTACAAACTCAATAAATACTGAGATGTATACTGGCGGTATCGAAAAAGGTCTCCCTCCATTTGAAGCAGGTGCAAGTAGAAATGACACTGACTTCTTACACGTTTATAACTGGAAAATTTTAGAAAAACTTGTTCAAGACAAGAAAAACTACAAAGTTATAAATGGACACAAGGTAGTTACAATAGACGCTGCTGTAAAAGCAGGTGCGCTATTTTTGATCCCAGAGTCAAAGAGCCCACATGGTTGTGACGTAACTCCAGATGGTAGATATATCATTATTGGTGGTAAGCTTGATACTCACGCATCAGTTTATGACTTTAGAAAGATCAAAGAGCTAATCGACAAAAAAGAGTATGCTGGCACTGACCCATACGGAATTCCTATCTTAGATAGAGAAAAGTCAATGCACGGACAAGTAGAACTTGGCCTTGGACCATTGCATACATCATTTGACTCACAAGATGGCGTACTTTATACTTCACTTTACGTTGATAGTCAAATCGTAAAATGGGACTATAAAAATTTAAAAGTGCTTGATAAAGTAAATGTTCATTACAACATTGGTCACCTTGACACAATGGAGGGCAAATCAGCAAAACCAGTTGGCAAATATGCGATCGCGCTTGATAAACTTTCAATCGATCGCTTTAGCCCAGTTGGCCCACTTCATCCACAAAATCACCAGCTAATAGACATCACTGGTGCAAAAATGGATCTAATCTATGATATGCCAATACCACTTGGCGAGCCACACGATGTTGTTTCAATAGCTGCTAGCAAACTAAGTCCAGCGCTTACTTACAACATGGGCACAAACTCAAGAACAGGCGAGGCTAGCCCATATGCAACTCTAGCTGGTCAAGAAAGAGTTGAAAGAAATGGCAAAAATGTAACTGTCTATGCGACAATGATCAGAAGCCACATCAACCCAGAACACATCGAGGTAAATAAAGGCGATAATGTAACAATTCACCTAACAAACCTAGAGCGCGCTCAAGATGAGACACACGGATTTGGCATCGACCTTTACAACATTCACGCTTCACTAGAGCCTGGCAAAACTGCTTCAGTAAATTTCGTAGCTGATATGGAAGGTGTCTTCCCATACTACTGCACCGAGTTTTGTTCAGCGCTTCACCTAGAGATGATGGGTTATTTACTTGTTAAAGATCCAAATAAAAAATATGAATCTGCAAAAAATAACAAGCTAAAAACTCTAAGTCCAGAAGCTTTAAAAGCCGAATACGACAAAGTAATCGCAACTAATAAGGCAACTGACGATGTTATCCAAGAGGTTGTTAAGTACCTAAAAGAGAAACATTATGAGAAATATCCAAAAGTAAAAGCTTTAGTTGATGACGCACTTGATCAATACGGCCACATCAAAGAGGTAAAAGCTAAAGCTGACGAAGCTTACAAAAAAGGCGACGTAAACGGCGCTATCCTTTGGGAATACCAAGTATGGCAATACATGGTTAAAACAGCTGACGTTGGCTTAAGAGCTAAAAATAACCTAGCTAAAGAGATCGCAACTCCGATGAGCCCAGCTGCTGCAAAAGGTGAAGAGGCTTATCTAAAAGGCGGTTGTAATGGTTGCCACGTTATCGGTCAAGTAAGCTCAGGTCCAGACCTAACAGGCGTTTTACTAAGACATGAAAATGGCGAAAAATGGGTAGCAGAATTTATCAAAGATCCTGCTAAGTTCTATAATGACGACTATATTAAATCAATGATTGATTACTTTAACCTTAGAATGCCAAATCAGCATATGAGTGATGAAGAGATCAAAAATATCATCGAATACTTAAAATGGGTAGATGAAAACGCTGGTATGTAGTTTTTAAGGGGCATTTTTGCCCCTTTTAAATTTTAAAATTTAACTCTTTTGAGTGAAATTTTAAAATTTAAAGGAGAGATCATGAGTAAATATAAAATTTATACCATTGTTGCACTTGTCTTAATGACTGTTTGTTTTACTTTGCCTGTTCTTGGTTGGCACGGAGCAAAAGAGCGTATAGCTGATGGTGATGAACTACCATCTTATACTTACGGTATCTATAATCTTTATAGTTCATTTCAGTATAAAAATCACCTTTTATCAAAAGATGTAGCAAGCGATCTTCATAAGATGATCGAGCAAAAAGCAGAGATTGGTACGCCATCTTTTCCTATCTGGTACGTCTCTCTTGAAGCTCCAAATTATCCAAAATCAGCCTTTCCTGATGGAATTCCTGTATATTTTCACGTAGATGGATATAGTGGTGACGTGCATGAGATGAATACGATAAATCACTACATCGGTATGTATCCTATGGAGCATGGCGGAAATTTAGAGCGAGCGATAGCACCTTATTATTTGCTTATTTCAACGCTTTGTATGCTTGCATTTTTGTATTACAACGGTAAATTTAACTCACTTCTTATGGTTCCAACGATTATCGCGCCTGTGCTATTTATGAGTGCATTTGCAGGATGGCTTTACTGGTATGGACACAATATGCAAGAGTGGGGTGCATTTAAGATTAAACCATTTATGCCAACAGTTTTAGGTGATGGTAGCGTCGCACAATTTACAACGCACTCTTATCCAAGCATTGGATTTTGGGTTATGATCGCTATGAGTGTATTTTGCATACTTGCAGTATTTTCAAAGAAAAAAGAGCTAAATGCGTAAAATTTTCAATTTTGCCCTTGCTTTCTTGCCTATTTTTAGCTCTGCAAATATCCTTCAAGATGCAATAAATAACGCTAGCCCTGGCGATGTTATAAAGCTAGGGGACGGCATCTATGAAGGAAGCATAACTATAAATAAGCCTCTTAGTATCGTTGGCGAGGGCAAAAACGCTCATATAAAAGGAAATGGTAAAGGCACAGTTGTAAAGATTATTGCCTCAAATGTTACGCTTAGAAATTTAAAGATAAGCGGTAGCGGAAATGACCTTGGTGAGCTTGATGCTGGCATTGGCTGTGATAAAGCAAATAATGTCGTGGTTACGCAAAATGACTTGAGTGATGTGCTTTTTGGGGTTGATTTTAAAGAGTGTAGCAGCTCAAAGATCACTGAAAATAACATCACTTCTAAAAAAGGGGCAAGTCTTGGCTTTAGAGGTGATGCGGTTAGACTCTGGTATAGCCATGAAAATTTAATCGAGAGCAATTATATTTATGATAGCCGCGATATGGTTGCATGGTATGCGAGCCACAATAAATTTTTAAAAAATAAAGCGATCCGCGGTAGATATTCGCTTCATTTTATGTATGCAAATCAAAATTTAGTAGAAAATAACGAATTTACTGGTAATGCGGTTGGTATGTTTTTTATGTACTCAGCTGCCTCAACCGTTAGATCAAATTTAGTCATGGATAGTGACGGCGCTTTTGGTATCGGTATTGGTCTAAAAGATGTTTCAAATTTTACTATCGAAAATAATACACTTATCTATAATGCGAGAGGAATTTTGCTTGATAACTCGCCTTTTCAGCCAGGCTCAACGATAAATTTCTTAGGCAATAAAATTTTACACAACGTAGTTGGCGTATATTTTCACGCTACTCAGGGGACAAACATATTTGAAAATAATGATTTTATAGGCAATATGGATATCGTTGCGAACGACACTCCAGGTGATAAAATGGCATTAAATCGGTGGAGTAAAAATTATTATGATGAGTATGAGAGCTTTGATAGAGATAAAGATGGCTATGGCGATACGCCGTTTATGCACCTATCGTATGCCGATCAGCTTTGGCAGTACTATCCGAATTTGCAGTTTTTCTATGGCTCAAGCGTCTTTAGTATCTTAAATTTCTTAGCCAAACTCGCGCCATTTTCTGAGCCAGTAAAGCTACTTGAAGATAGCACGCCAAGGATAAAACCACTTGACGCTTCAAATTTTAACGCGTTAAAGGCAAAACGTGGATAGAAGAAAATTTATAATCTTAGGCTCAGTCGCAGCTGCCACAGGATATGGCATAGGTAAAATTTTGCCAAAAAGTAGCGGCGATAAACTCTATCTTAGACCACCAGGTGCGGTTGATGACTTTGATGATCTTTGTGTCAAATGCGGTCAGTGTGTGCAGGTATGCCCTTATCACAGTATAAGTTTGCTTGATATAAAAGATGGATATTCAAATGGTACAGCATACATCGATCCTAAAAAGAGAGGTTGCTATTTATGTGATCTTTTCCCATGTGTGCTCGCCTGTCCAAGTGGTGCGTTAGATCATGCTACAAAAGTCTTTGATGATGTGAAAATGGGCGTTGCTGTCTTGAGTAATGCAAATGCCTGTATGTGCCTAAAAAGAGAAAAACTAAGCGAAGATAGCGTTGAAGATTTGCTTGTCCGCAAAGTTTATAACGATAGGGAAGAGGCAGAAAAAGATAAGATAAAAGGCAAAATCGGTCAAATTTGTGATCTTTGTGTCAGCATTTGCCCAGTTGGCGATAGTGCAATAGTAATGAGCGAAGCAAATTTGCCACTCATAAAGCATGGCTGTGTTGGGTGTGGGGTGTGTGCTGAGGTTTGCCCTGTAAAAATTATAAATATTGCCCCAAAAATGAGTTATGATGAAATTTATAAGGAGAAAGAATGAGATTAATAATGTCTTTAGTGGCTGCTGCTTTGCTATTTGTCGGCTGTGAAAAGAGCGATGACAAAGCGCAAAAAGCAACTGGCGAGCAACCAATAAATGTAGCTACTAGCGCTAGCATAAAGGTTGAAAAAAAAGAAAATAATCAAAGTACAAATAAACAAAATGATTTCATAAAATACGATATGCACGGCGAAAAGAGCGTAAAATTTGGACTTGAAGATAATAACGTAAGCCGTCAAATCGGTGCTTTAGCAATGGTAAGAACCCCTCTTCAAACTATAAATTTAAGACTTATAAAGGGCAGACTTAGCAAAAATTTCATTACAAAATGCTCAGCTTGTCATGATGATTACGCAAATGGCATCATCGGGCCATCACTTTTAACAAAAAGTGAAAATGAAATTTATACAATGATAAATGCTTATAAAAATAAAGAAAAAGTTAATGTTTTAATGCGAGATCTCGTTAAAAAAATGGATGATAGTGAAATCAGAAATTTAGCTAAAGAAATCAGTGATTTTAATACACAATTTAGGAGCAAATAATGAAAGTAGGAAAGATTATAACCATTATTTTAGCAGTAGCGATTTGCGGTATCATGGTGTTTATGTTAAGCCAGACTCCGCCTAAAAAGGAAAAAGTAGCAACTAATGTTCAGCCAAAAGTAGAGCAAAATTTTACAAAAGAGCAGCCAAAGTCTAGTGAAGAATTTGCTAGCGAAGATGAGCTAAAAAAGGTAAAAGAGCTAAGTCTAAGTGTGGCTAAAGTGCACAATGAAGGCGTTAGCAAGCAGTATCTAACAACTTGTGCCCCGTGTCATGGTGCAAATGCAAAAGGTGTCGTAGCTCCTGATATAACACACCTAAGTAAGGATGAATTACTTAAAAAGCTGGCTGATTATAAAGCTGGCAAAGTGCAAAACTCACTTATGAAAGGGCTACTCACAAATGTTAGTGATAGCGAGCTTGAAAGCCTTGCAGATGAAATTTCTAAATTTAAAAAGTAAAAATGGACAAATATAACACTCGTGCGACGATTAGAAATGTAAGCTTTCTAAGCACGTTAATCACAACTACAAAAGATGGCAAGAAGCGTCCTAGTATACGTTTTTGGCGCATTTTTACCATTATTTTAGTCCATCTTTTATTTGTGCTTTCATATAGAGTTGATATACAAATTTTAGAAGGCGACATCAGTGCCTCAAGAATATTTGGTTTTCACTTGGCAGATGCTTTTATGAGCCTGCAAGTCTTTTTGGCGACACATGAAATCCATGTAAATTTAATAATTGGCTCACTTAGTATCTTGGCCTTTTATATCATTTTTGGTGGTAGAGGCTTTTGCTCTTGGATCTGTCCTTATTCATTGATAAGCGAAATAGCTGAGAAGATCCATGAAAATTTGCGTGCTAAAAAGATAGTAAAACCACGAGTTTTTGACACAAAGTGGCGATATGTTTTTACCATTTTATTTTTAACCCTTAGCTTTGCTAGTGCAAGCCTTACATTTGAAATTTTTAATGTTGTTGGGATTTTTTCAAGATTTATTATCTATGGCTATTTTCATGCTATTTGGTTCGTTGTGGCTATGCTTATGGTTGAAATTTTCTTCTCACGTAGAGCTTGGTGTAGGTATGTCTGTCCTATTGGAGCTACTTACTCGGTGCTAGCTAAACCAAATGCCATAAAAGTTAGCTGGGATAAAGAAAAATGCGATCACTGCTTAGTTTGCACTGATGTTTGTCTAGTGCCTCACGTACTTTTTATGACAAAAAAGGGAGCAAAGCTTGACGAGAGCAAAAATGTCTTTAGGATAGCTGGCGCTGATTGTACGCTTTGTGGTAGGTGTATTGATGTGTGTCATCAAGATGCACTAAAATTTGACAACGGCTTTAAAAAACTCATATAAGGAAAATTTTTGATAGATATAAAAGAAGTAACTAAAATTTTTGGCTCGCAAAGGATACTTGACAATGTTAGCCTAAATGTAAAATCTGGTGAAAAAATAGCAATACTTGGACAAAATGGAGCTGGCAAAAGCTCGCTCATGCGTATCATTTTAGGCGAGTTTATCCCCAATAGCGGAAGCATCGCGATAAATGGCGTAAATACTCTAAAAGATAGAAAAGGGGCTTTGAAATTTATCTCATTTGTGCCACAAACTCCACCACCGCTTAAATTTAACCTACGCGAGCTTTGTGAGTTTGTTTGTAAAAGCTCAAATGTAAAATTTGAAGAGATTGAGAAATTTAGCAAGCTTTTAGAGCTTGATCTGCATGCAAATTTAAATAAACCATTTTACAAGCTCTCTGGCGGCATGAAACAAAAGATGCTAATAGCAATCGCATTTGCTAAGGATAGTGAAATTTTGATGTTTGATGAGCCAACGGCAAATCTTGATGTAAAAGCAAGGCTTTCTTTTAAAAATTTACTTGATAACTTCACGCAAAACAAAACACTTGTTTTTATTTCACACCGTATCGATGAGATAGCAAATTTATTAGATAGATGCGTCTATATGGATCTTGGCAAGATAATTAAAGAAGAAAATTTAAGGAGCAAGAGTGAATAATCTTTTTTTAATAGCAAAGCTTGATGTAAAAGAGTCTTTTCGCTCAAGATGGTTTGTGATATATGCTGCGCTTTTTTCTGCTTTGATGATAGGATTTTTATTTAGCGGTGTGACTGACTCACGTGTGCTCGGCTTTTCTGGGCTTACTAGAGCACTACTTTTGTTTATTCAAATTTGCGTCATCATTGTGCCTATTTTTATTCTCATCTCAACCGTAAGAAGCATAAATCAAGATAGAGATACAAATTTGCTTGAATACATCCTTAGCTTCCCACTAAGCCTTAGAGAGTATTACTTTGGCAAGGCACTGGGCCGTACATTTGTTGTTTTTGTACCACTTTTGTTTGCTCTTTTGCTTTGTGTTGTTGTTGGTCTTATAAAAGGTGTTGCGATACCTTGGGGTGTATTAATACTTTATTTTGGACTACTTTTTAGCTTAAGTATCATTTTTTTATCACTTGGGTTTTTTATCTCAAGCGTGATTAAAAATCAAGAGACAGGCCAAGGTGTGGCGTTTTTACTTTGGCTTATAATGCTTGCATTTATTGATCTAGCATTAATTGGACTTCTTATGCGAAGCTCGGTTGATGAGTACGTTATTTACGCTATTGCTATACTAAATCCGATAGAGCTTTTCAGGATAGCAGCACTTAGTCTTTTTGATCCAAATTTAGCAGTTATCGGTACTGCATCTTATTTTATTTTAAGCACCTTTCCAAAGGCGACATTTGTAGCTTACGCGATTATTTATCCGCTCGCACTAGGCATTATTTTGCTAGTTTGTGGCTATTTCGCCTTTAGTAAAAAAGATTTGGTTTGAGATTGTTTTTTGTTAAAGAAAAGTTGGTTTTAAATTTAGACGAAACTTGTATTATTCTACTTGTCCAACAAGAAACCTCCTTTTTGTAATAGCTCCCTTTCCCCCAAAGGGGGCTAACTTTTTCCAAGGAAATTTATGAAAAAATCCATTTTATTTTTAGCATTTGCTTTTCTATCTTTGAATGCAAACTGGGATATAAATATGCAAGAGTGTATTAATAAAAGTAACACTAAAGCTTGCGAGAGCTTTACAAAAAAGCTTTCAAATGAGTGTGAAAATAAAGATAAAATTTCTTGCTTTATCTATGCAGATATGCTAGGACGCGGCCTTGGCGCAGAAAAAGATACGCAAAAATCTTTTGAGATATTTAAATCGCTTTGTGATGACGGTAGTAGCGAGGCTTGCTATGAGCTAGCGACAAAGTATCTTCAAGGAAATGGCACTGAGCAAAGCTTCGATCTTTCTGCAAATGCTCTTGATAAAGCTTGCAAGATGGGTAGCAAGAGAGCTTGCAACGTATTAGAGCTTGTGCCTAAAAATTAGCTATTTTAATTTTGTACTTGCACTAATTAAAAGAAATTTATTAAATGCAGCTTCTTTAAAGTTAAATTTACTTTAGTATTACTTGGAATTTCTTTTTTATTAACTAAAAATTTTATTAAAATTTATGCTTAAATAATACTATTTCATCGTCCTAAATGGACCCTCCTTTTTGTAACTGATAAGTCTTTGCTTCCCCCTTTTCTGGCTTTTCGTATACACAAAGAGGAGTTGTTTATTCTTTTGAAAATCAAATCTATTTATTTTTTTTCAATTTACATTCTATAAAAATTTTTCTTTTTTGAAATCATAATTGATAATAGTTTTAAATATTATCAAAGTAAATTTTGTGTAAGATTGCGAGCCATTATCAAAACCTACTACTAAAAGGCTTTAAAACAAAGTGAAATTTCTAAATCAAAAATTTTTTTATAAATTGCATACTTATTTATCTCTTTTATTTTTCATTCCACTTGCAGTAGTTTGTTTTAGCGGTGCGATCCTCGTTTATAAAGATGAGCTAAACAGCCTTCTTGCCTCAAATGTCGTAAATGTAAATTTAAACAAAGAAAATTTAAGCAAAAGGATCAGTTTTGATGAGCAAAGAGAGATCATCGCAAGCGAGCTTGGTGGCTACGAGATGGTTGGCATCAACATCGATGCAAACCCTAAAAAATGTGACAAAATTTGGTTAATCGAGCACAATGACAGCCAAAAAGAGTGGAAATTTATCTATTTTGACGCTTTTATCGGTAAGATAAAGAGCGAGCCACTCGCACACGACGAGGGATTTTTTGGAGTTTTAACCGAGCTTCATGAGTCGCTATTTCTAGAAAAGAGCGGTCATATTATCCTTACTTTAACCGCTATTTTCGCGTTTTTTATCTGCATAAGTGGTTTTGTGATTTATAGAAAATTTTGGCTGACACTACTTAGGCTTCGTGTAAATAAGCTAAATATTTTTATGAGCGATATTCATAAAATAATAGGAATTTTTTCTACGCCTATTTTACTGCTCATTTGCATAAGTGGTGTTTGGTGGGAATTTCAGATGGCACGCATGCCAGAGTTTAAAAATGACTTCGTTATAGATGCAAAAATTTATAATAAAAACCTATCTCTTGACGAGCTGGTAGCCCGCTCAAAAAATGATCTTGCTGGCTTTGAGCCACACTTCATCTCACTGCCTTTTATGCAAGGAGCAAACATACGCCTTTTTGGCTATGTAAAAGATCAAAATTTCTTACATAACGAATATTCAAGCATATTAACTTACGATAAAGATAACGGCGAATTAGTAAGCATTTTGGACATAAAAAATGCAAATCTAACTGATGAAATTCTCTCAGCATTTAGAAAATCGCACTTTGGCAACTACAACCAATTCACAAAATTTATCTGGTTTTTGGTTGGTGTTTCACCGCTTATTTTGAGCATTTCAGGGCTTTATTTGTGGATTAAAAGAAATTTTAAAAGGAGAAAAAATGAAAAAAATTTTAATTAGTTTGGTTGCATTAAATTTGATGCAACCTCAAATTTTTGCTAGCCAAAGCGATAAAATTTTAGAGGCAATCGATGTCGTAGAAAGCGAGCGAAGAGATGATGCAAACTACTTTGCAAAAGAGCTTGTAAAGAGCACAACTAGACTAAATTTAACCTCTCGTCAAACGCCTCAATCGCTAACTGTGCTAACAGAAGCTAGGCTAAAAGATCAAGGTATCAAAGACTATCAGGTGCTTCTTAGAAATGTCCCGGGCGTTACGCTAAACAAATGGGACGAGCGCGTATATCCGACGGCTCGTGGCTTTAAGATAGATTATTACTTGCTTGATTCGATGCCTAGCTTTGGTGGTTTTAGCCTTGGTGCAAACGATATGAGCTTGCTGCCTTATGAGAGAGTTGAGGTAGTAAAAGGGGCAAATGGCCTACTTGCAGGCGCTGGCAACCCAGCTGCAAGCTTAAATTTTATAAGAAAAAGAGCAGACGCGAAGGAGCTAAAAGGAAATTTTGGATTAAGCGCAGGCTCATACGATAGATACGGCGTAAATGGCGATGTGCAAACGCCAGTAAATGAGAGCGGAAGCGTTAGAGCAAGGCTTTCTTTTATGCATGAGAAGTCGCACTCTTATATGGATTATTATAACCGCAAAAATAGCGCGATTTACGGCGTAGTCGATAGCGATATAGGCGATAACTCGTGGCTTAGCCTTGGTGCGTTTTATCAAGAGCTAAGACGCCACGGGATTAGATGGGGTGGTATGCCAGCTTTTTACGCAGATGGCTCTAGGACAAATTTTAGTAAAAATAAAATTTTCTCTCAGCCTTGGACTAGATGGGATATAAAAACACTTGATTTTTATGCTGATTTTAAGCACTACTTTGAAAATGAAGCGAGCTTAAATTTAAGCTACTCATTTAGGCGCGCAAATACGGATACTAATTTGCTCTACTACGGCGGCAAGATAAATTTAGACGGTACGGGCGATGTTAGCGGACTTAGCGTCTATGCAAACAAACGCGAAGAAAATATTAACAACGTAGACGCATACGTAAACCTGCCGTACGAAGCGTTTAGCTTGCCTCACGAGGCGGTTTTCGGCGCGATGTATAACAACTACCAAAACAGCTCCGATAAGGTCAGTAGCTACTGGTTGCAAAAGACCACGCCAGCTGGGCTTGCTTATACAGCTAGAAGTAGGATTGATTTTAAAAGCCTGCACCTTGATGATCCAAAATTCCCTTACGAAGATCAAAATAACAAAGACAAAACGATACAAAAGGCGTTTTACGCGGCAAATAAACTATCAATCACCGATGAGCTTAAATTTTTACTAGGTGCCAGGGTGAGCTACTACAAATACGAGATAGAGGGCGGCAAAGACAATAGAAATTTCACAAATGAGATCACACCATATCTTGGCATCACTTACGACATCGGAGCAAACCACACTTTATACGCCAGCTACACGAGTATATTTAAGCCTCAAAACGCAAAGGATGCAAATGACAAGTATCTTGATCCGATCCAAGGCAAGGACTATGAAGTGGGTATCAAAGGCGAGTATTTTGACGGGGCGCTTCAAGCAAGTCTTGGCGTCTTTAAGATCGTGCAAGACAAGCTTGGCATAAACACTGGCAGGAAAAATCCAGCGACAAATGCCGATATATATGAAGCTGGCAAGGGTGTCACAAGCAAGGGTGTCGAGCTAGATATAAACGGCGAGATCACTAAAAACTTAAGCCTAAGCTTTGGTGCAACGCACTTTAACGCAAAAGATGCTAATGGCGAGAAATACGCCACCGACTCATCAAGAAGCACGGCAAATTTATTTGCAAAGTATGAGATCAGAGACTTTAGGGTAGGGGCTGGAGCTATGTATAAGAGCAAAATTTATACTGGCAAAGACGCAGATGAAATCACACAAAAAGGCTACACTTTGGCTAATTTAATGCTTGGATATAAATTTGCTAAAAACTTTGACGTGCAGCTAAATATCGACAATCTCTTTAATAAAAAATACTATGAGGGTATCGGCAAAAACTTGATGGTTTATGGCGATCCACGCACATTTAATCTCAGCTTTAACTATAAGTTTTAGCTAAATTTACTCTAACGCGCCAGCTAAATTTCTAGTTGGCGCCATTCATTTTTTGCTCACGGGTGTATAATTTCAAAAAACTAAGGAATTTACATTGCTTAAGGTAGAAGTGATATATAAATTTTGCCTTGTTTGCGCTCTTGCGCTTGGGGTCTGCCTGCTTGCATTTACTGGGCTAAATTTCGCTATGGGCGAGTACAGCGAAGCGATGCTTGTTGCTCACAAATTTGCAGGAGCTTTGATCGTTTGTGCTGTAATCTTGCACCTTTTTAACCGCAGAAGAAAGCTAGTAAAGCTCATAAATGAGATGATCGACGTCACCACGCACCGCAAAAATCCAACTATGTGCAACATGGACCGCATCATTGCCTCGCTTGAGCCTTACTCTATCAGTGAAATTTCACGCATGCTTGGCTTTGATGAGGGCGAGTTTTGCAAGAGCTTGCGCGAAAATGATGTTAAATTTAATAACGCCAGCCAGACTTTGCGCCAGATCGCACGTATGAACGATGAGAAGATATTTTTCGTGCTAGTTCTTATCATCGAAGCGAAATTTGGCAAGAGATTTTGTGGTGCGGTAAGTTGCAATGTCGGAAGAAAATTTTAGTGCTCGCTATGCGGCTGCCACTTCTGCTCTTCAATGTCGATGTGATATAAAAATGTCCTAATGACCTCTTCGTCGATCTTTGGGTCTTTGTTTAGCTCACAAAGCGCCTTTCTTTGCTCCTCTAAAATTTTAAAATACCTCTGTCTTGTCTCGTCGCTGATCTCAAAATTTTCACTCTCAAGCTCGAAATTCCAAACTTCTTCAAGCTTTTGAAATAAGAAATACTCATCACCCACAAATTTCTCTTTTTTAAATTTAAGCGAAGCCTCGGCAAGCGCCTTTTTGATCTTGATCCTTGCAAGCTCATTTGGCATATGGTCGTTAAAGTCTGGAAATTTGACACTTTTTATGAGTAGCGGCAGAGTTAGTCCCTGAACTACGAGCGTTAGCAAGATAACTACAAAGGTGATAAACAAGATGAGGTCTCTATGCTGAAACGGCTCGCTACCAGCCATAGCGGGGATAGAGAGCGCCGCAGTCAGCGAGACTACGCCCATCATGCCAGCCCAGCCGACGATAAATGGTGCGGCTTTGCCAGGGTTGCGATCGTCCGCCACGCTGATATAGCGCTTCATAAACATCGTGATATAAACGGCTCCATAAGATGCCATGAGGCGGATAACGATGAGCACGGCAGTGACCAAAATGCCGTAAGAGACCGCCTCAAAGAGTGAGACGCCGCTACGCTTTAGCCCTGCTAAAATTTCAGGCAGGTCAAGGCCGATCATGGTAAATGCAAGGCCGTTTAGTAAGAAAATAAGGTTGTTCCAAACTGGCATCGCGTGGATCCTTGCTGAAGCGATGAAAATTTCATTTCTTTTAGTCGAGAGATAAAGTCCGCCACAAACCACTGCTAAAACGCCGCTAGCGCCAAGCTCCTCAGCCAAGATATACATGATATAAGGCGTCGTGATCGTCATTATCGTTTCGCTGTTTTCATCAGTCGGTAAAATTTTATGTAAAAAATATGCCGCAAGCGCCACAACAAGACCCACTAAAACGCCACCAGCCACCATCCACAAAAAGGTCGTTGCGGCCTTGTACCAGACAAATTGCTCAGTCGTGACCGCAACTGCGGCGAAGCGAAAGATGATGAGCGAGGAGGCGTCATTTAAAAGGCTCTCACCCTCCAAAATAGCGCTGATCCTGCGCGGGGCTTTGACAAATTTGAGAATAGCTGCCGTGCTCACCGCGTCTGGTGGCGAGACGATAGCTCCTAGCATGAAGCCTAGGGCGAGCGAGAAGCCAGGGATCACTAAATTTGCTATCAAAGCAACTGCTGCTGCGCTTATGAAAACCACGATAAAAGCGAAACTGCCGATCGTACGGCGCCATTTATAGAGCTCTTTTAGCGAGTTTGCCCACGCAGCCTCATAAAGAAGTGGCGGCAAAAATATGATGAAAATAAGCTCGGGATCGATCTTGATACTTGGTAAATTTGGCACGAAGTTAATGGCAAGCCCGCCAAGGACTAATAGCACCGGATAGGCGACCTTTAGGCGGTTTGAGACCATCACTAAAGCGATGATGACAGCTAGCAGTGCAAAAAATAACAGTAAATGTTCGATCATTTTGTCTCTTTTTGGGTTTTATAAATTTGCATTAAATTTAGGAGATTTCAGCACTTTAGGTTTAAATTTTTAGTCGTTTCGGATTAATTAGCTTTATATAGGCTTAAAATGTGTGAGAGTAAATTTATCTTGGTAGAGCAAAAGCTCCGCCAAGATAGTTTTGGTGTTAATTTTGAGCAGCGTAAAATTTAGCTACCTCACACAATTTTTCAGAATAGGCATAAATATCCTCGATCCTATCAAGCTGAAATCTTGTTTCGTTTTTTTCGCTATCCATTATGCCTATTTGTTTTTTATTGTCAGTGAAATATAGTCTACAGATTGGCTTTCGGTTATTATCATTAAAAAATATTGCAAAGTAAGACTGAGCGTCTCTATGTGTTATATTCTCTACGTTTGTAACCGCTGCCAATATTGCCCTAACAATGTAAAAAGCGTCTAACTCCTCTTGCGTGGTTACGATCTTGTTTTCGTCTTCTTGAGATGGCAAAGGCTCGGCTTCTTTTTTTGTTTCTTTATCTAATGCTGACGTCAGTCTATCCCTTACCATATCATTTATGCGTTGAGCAAAAACCGCTTTTAATAATGGTGTAATTTGGTCTATTCTTTTTTCGGTAGCTACCTGATCGCTTATTTTCTTAAAAAAGAACGCTGTAAATTCACGACTAGGGTTTTCAATCTCTGCCGCTACGATTTTGTCTAGTTCGTTAGTATATTTTAGGTTGTTTGCTGTGTTAAAAATATTTTCTAAGTCAAAATTCTTTTTGTGAAATTTCTCAAGCTCAAGTACTTGTGTATCTTTTATCTTTGTTATATCAAAGCTTAAAAATGGCGTTGTGTCCATTATATTTTTTTCTTCTAAGTCGGTATAAAATTTATAATCACGACCGTTTGTCAAAATCGCAAATTTAGCCTTGCTGACATTAAAGTATCTAAGCAGCTGTGACTCGTTTTTGGCGTTAAGCTCCGCCCCTATCTTTTTACACTCAATTAATAGCACTGGCTCGTTATTTTGAAAAATAGCATAGTCTATACGCTCGCCTTGCTTTGTGCCAATATCTTGTGTGTATTCTGGCATTACTTCTAATGGGTTGAAAACGTCGTAACCTAGAGCCCTAATAAACGGCATTATAAAAGCATTTTTTGTCGCTTCCTCTGTCGTTATACTAGCCGCTAATTTTTCTATATTAGTGGCTATCTCTTTTATTTTTAACTTTACTTCATCCATAAAATACCTCCTATTTTTGCTATTTTAATAAATAGTTTGCTTGTTATTTTAACAATTAAAGGTAAAGTGTGGGTCAAATTTTAAGAGCTGTAGACGCTATTTAATGGCGGGTAGAGAGAGATTCGAACTCTCGGTGAGTTGCCCCACACACGCGTTCCAGGCGTGCTCCTTAAACCGCTCGGACATCTACCCATGAAGAAGTAGAATTATATCTTTATTTACTTAATGGTTTGCTTTTAAAGTTTAGCCCCAAGATAACGATATTTTTGTACTCATTATCCATCAGACAAATGCTGGGCAGTTCACCCCATTTTTCAAAGCTAAATTTTAAAAATAGTCTAAGAGTTGCTTCATTTTCACTAAATATTAGAGCAATAATTTTTTAGATTTAGCTCTCTAGCTTCATTTAGGCTATGGGCTAAAAGTTGCTTGTCAATGCCCATGCTAAGAGCCTTTTTGGCTACATAGATGCTTATTTATACACTTATTTTGTAAGTTATTTTAGGATTAAAATTACTAAGCAAAACACCAGCCTAAAATTTCACAATTTTTTTATAGACAAAGATTGAGC
Organism: Campylobacteraceae bacterium; assembly: GCA_902387145.1. Taxonomy (GTDB): domain Bacteria; phylum Campylobacterota; class Campylobacteria; order Campylobacterales; family Campylobacteraceae; genus Campylobacter_A. Next base: position 80,702 of record CABMKY010000004.1, read on the forward strand.
GAAAGTTGTTATGGGCTTTAAGCCAAGGCTCTCGCTAACTAGCCGAATATCAGCATTCGTAGTTTTTTAAAATGTACTAGTTAGAAATTTGAGCAACCATTTCAAGATCGCTCAAATTTTTTGAAGCCTAGCCTCTTTTAGCAGCTTGATAGACTGGCTCAAGCTTTGCTGCGATCTCTTTTAGATCTTTTATCCTACTCTCGTTTGATGGGTGTGTGCTTAAAATTTCAGGTACTTTTCCGCCACTCATCTTGCTCATTTTTACCCAGACTTCGACCGCTTCTTTTGGATCGTAGCCGGCTCTTGCCATTAGCTCAGTGCCGATGTGATCAGCCTCGGTCTCATGTGAGCGAGAAAATGGCTTCATGATTGTATATTCGCTAGCTATATTTAAAGCATTTACTGCAAAATCACCAAGACCAGTAATGGCTGCCAGTAAAACAATACCGATATTTTTTGCCTGATCAGCACTAGCTTGCTCTCTACTATGTTCTCTAAGCGCGTGAGCGATCTCGTGTCCCATAACCGCTGCCAGCTGCGCGTCTGTTAAATTTAGCCTTTTTATGATACCACTATAAACTACGATCCTGCCACCTGGCATACACCAAGCATTTAGTGTGTCTTCATTAATAACATTTACTTGCCACTTCCATTTTAGTGCGTCGTCTCTAAAAACTACAGTTTGAGCGATGAGCTTTTTGGCAATATCTTGAACCCTTTTTGTAAGGATTGGATCGACATTTAGTTCGCCCTTATTTCTAGCGGCTGTTAATGTTTTTACGTAAGCTTGAGCTGAGCTTTGCTCCATTACTTCGGGAGATATTGCCATAAACTGACCACGATCTGCACCCACGGCGCCTGATTTTGTCACGCTCGAGCAGCCTGTGATAAGCATGCTAGCTGTTAATAACGTAAGTAAAATTTTTTTCATTTTCATCCTTTTTGGACTAAAATTCGCGTATTATAGCCTGAGTTGGATATGCATTGTTAAACGAGTGGATAAATTTAAATTTTGGAGCTAAAACGGCTTGCAAATTTTAAAATCTTATTTACTCGCCTTAGCAGACTGCTAAATTTAGGTCTCGTAGCTACTCGCCACTAAATTTAGAGCCGTGATATACTCGCTCATAAATTTTAAAATTTGCCTGACACTTGCCTGATGATAAAGTGTATTCAGTGTGCCGCTTGGTTTATGACCGCATAAATTCAAAATTTAGATGCTATATCCTAAATTTAACCCCTATGCCTTATAGTTTATATTTCTCTCAAACTCTCTCAAACGTTTATTTACGGATCTTAACTCTGTTATTGTCGTCCAGTTATCGATAAAGACGCTAAAACTCTCTCTAACTTGAGAAAAAGCATTGCTAGCTTGTATAAGCACACCAAGCGTTATAACGCCGCTAAATAGACCATTTCCCATGATGACATAAGGTACGATGACAAGAATTTGTGAAAAAGAGATGAGCCAAAGGTTAAAGTAGCCGTAGTGCAAAAATAGTTTGTAATAATTTAACTTTACGCCCGTAAAAAGCTCTAACATTACATTTGGCTGGCAAAATTTAGACTTATCATCCTCACCGTAAACCAGCTCTTTTCTAAACGCCGCTTCTGCTTTTTGGTTGTTATACTCGATATGTGGGAGTTTAATGCCCACAAACCACGAAATAATTAAGCCACCGATGCTAATTATTAAAGCGATATAAACAAGCGAACCTTCGATATCTTTGATGTAAGGCAAACTCACGCTCTTGCTTAGCTCCCAAAGCACTGGTATAAAGGCAATTAGCGTCATGATCGCCCTTAAAACCTGCACACCAAGGCTTTCCATTATTTTGGCAAAGCGGTAGACATCTTCTTGGATACGCTGCGAACTGCCTTCGATGTCACTTTTGCAGTTTTGCCAAAATTTTAGATATCTAAACGTCATCGCCTCCCTCCAGCGAAAGACCCAGTGGCTCGCAAAGAACGATATCACCGTGCTAGCTACGACGTAAGGCATAACAAGCTTTATGAAATTTAATATCTCTCGCCAAAGCTTACTTACATTGTGATCTTTTGAGTTTTGCACGATGTCGTAGAAATTTTTATACCACTCGTTTATACGGACATTTAGGTGCGTTTGATAGACAAGAAGCAAGATGATAAATATCGCTCCGCCATAAGCCCAGAGTGCCCATTTTTTATCTTTAAAAAATGATGAAAACATAAAGTGCCTTTTGTAAATTTTGGCGAATTATAGCAAGCAATATTAAGCATTTATATAAAATTTAAATGCGAGCTATATCATTTTTGCAAATTTTACGTAAAGGAAAATGATGAAGAAATTAGTATTTTTGGCTCTTGGCTTTTTTGCAACACTTGCATTTGCGGCTGATATGAAGGTCTATAAAAGCCCAACTTGTGGATGTTGTACTAGCTGGGGTGAGGCGATGCAGAAGGCTGGATTTAGCGAAGAGGTCATAAAAGTAGATGATATAGCTAAAGTTAAGAAAGAATTTAACGTACCGCTAGAGCTTTCAAGCTGCCATACAGCAATCATCGATGGATATATCATAGAAGGTCACGTTCCAGCCGATGAGGTAAAACGTCTACTAGAGCTTAAGCCAAAAGACGTAGTTGGTATCGCAGTACCTGGCATGCCGATGGAGAGTCAAGGTATGGAGCAAGGCAGTAAAGCCGAGCAATACGATGTTATTTTATTTAAAAAAGATGGTTCGCAAGAAATTTTTACTACTTACATCGGCACAAAAAAACTAAGATAACTTCAAAAATTTTTAAATTTAGCTCATTTTTCGGCGAGCTAAATTTAAAAAGAAATTCCCTTACTTACGGCTATGATACAAAGTAAAAATGTTAGCGGAACGTAGATAAATTTGCCTACAAAATACCAAAAATTACCATAAGATTTATTTGCTCCAGAATTTATCTCGTCTAAAATTTCTTCTTTTTTAATAATCCAAAACCAAGAAATAGCACCGATTACTGCACCGATTGGAATAATATAGATCGACACAAAGTCCATCCAAGGCCCCCAACTGCTAATAGGCTCCATAAATGCTCCTATGCCAAAGCAAACTGCACAAAGTAGCGTGAGTGTCCAAAATCTACTAAGAAACGGAAATTTATGCATTAGTGACTCGGCTACTACTTCAAACATATTTTGAAGCGAAGTGATACCGCCAAAGATGACTGCGGTAAATAGTATGATCGCAAAAATTTGTCCACCGATCATATTTTGTAAAATTTTTGGAAGCGTTACGAAAAGTAGCTTTGGACCTTCGGCTGGATCCATAGCATAGGCAAAGACCGCTGGGATCATAACAAGAGCGGCCACAAGAGCTGCGATAGTATCAAAAAAGGCCGTAGTTTTAGCACTTTCAACGATATCTTCGTCTTTTGAAAGGTAAGCTCCATAAACTATCATGCCAGATCCTGTGATAGAGAGCGAGAAAAAGGCTTGGCCCATTGCAGAAACCCATACCATCGGGTCCGCAAGCTTACTAAAGTCAGGGATAAAAAGGAATTTATACCCATCAAACGCATTTGGTAGCATTGCGACATTTATAGCCAAGATGCTAAACAATACAAAAAACAGTGGCATCATTATTTGATTTGTTTTTTCGATACTTTTTGCTCCAAAAAATAGCGTAAGAAGCGTGCCAACAACGATGATAAAATGATAAGGCAAGACTGAGTAATCTTGAAGTGCAAATGAGTTAAACCAAACGTTCGTATCAACGCTCATAAATGAGCCAGTAAGCGCCTGAGTAAGGGCTTTTAGTACGTAGGCGATGATGACTGCGTAGCCAATGGCTATGCAAAGTGAGCCAGCAAGTGGAAGCCAACCAATAATACTGCCAAATACGCCTAAATTTCTACTTTGCCAAGCATATTTATATGATCCAAGTGTGCCAGTCTTTGCGCGTCTACCGATCGCATACTCTGCACTTAGACCAACGTATGAAAAAAGAGCTATAAAAAAAACATAGATGAGTAAAAACGCCGCACCGCCATTTGTGCCAAGTTTGTAAGGAAAGCCCCAGACATTCGCCATGCCAACTGCTGATCCAACACAGGCCAATATAAATGCCCAACGCGATGAAAAATTCTTTTTGCTCATTGTAAAATCCATAAATTTAGTGATGAAAATAATGTTATCAAAATATGATTTAAGAACTTTTTATAAATCTTAAATTTAAGAAATGTTGTTACTTTTGGGCGTGGATAATTTGACCGCTAAATATAAATTCGCTATAATCAGGCAAAAATTTTTAACTCTTAAGGATCATAATTGAACCCCAGTAGCGATAATTCGCTTTTAATGGTAATACTTGCCATTGTATTCATTTTACTAAATGCCTTTTTTGTTTTATCAGAATTTTCTCTTGTTAAAGTTCGTAAGTCTAGACTTGAAGAGCTTATCAAGGAGAAAAAGCCAAATGCTCAGCTTGCTTTTGAGATGTCAAACAAGCTTGATACATATCTTAGTGCCACTCAGCTTGGCATCACACTAAGCTCACTTGCTCTTGGTTGGATCGGTGAGCCAGCGGTTGCAAGACTTATAGAAGCTCCGCTTAAAAATTTTTTCAACTTTAGCGATATCTTAGTTCATACCGTTGGTTTTGCGATCGCATTTACGCTTATTACGCTACTTCACGTTGTAATGGGTGAGCTTGTGCCAAAGTCAGTTGCTATCGCAAAGGCTGAGACTTCAGTGCTAAAAATCGCTCGTCCACTTCACTTTTTCTGGGTGCTATTTTCTCCTGTAATTAAGCTTTTTGATATTTTAGCGACCATTGGACTTAAAATTTTAGGCATCCAGCCAGCTAAAGAAAATGAGCTAGCCCACTCTGAAGAAGAGATAAAAATCATCGTTGGTGAGAGCTTAAAGGGCGGTGTGCTTGATAGCTTTGAGACTGAGATTATTAAAAATGCAGTTGATTTTAGTGACACAGTCGCAAAAGAGATCATGACGCCAAGGCGCGATATGATCTGCATAAATAAACAAAAGAGTTTTGAGGAGAATTTGCAAGTCGTATTTGAGTCAAAATACACTCGCTTTCCTTATATAGACGGCTCAAAAGATATTATTTTGGGCATGATACACATTAGAGATATTTTACAGCTTCACTTTAGTGAAGACAAAGAGAAGAGTTTTGACTCAATTGTTCGTAAATTTGTCATCGTACCTGAGAGCCTTTCTATCTCAAAGGTGCTTGTAATGATGAATAAAGAGCAAATTTCAGCTGCACTCGTAGTCGATGAGTATGGTGGCACAGCCGGACTTCTTACGATGGAAGATATAATGGAAGAGGTTCTTGGTGATTTTAATGACGAGCACGATGAAGTCGATCAGCACTACAAAAAGATAAATGACAATATTTATGAATTTCAAGGTAGATATGATCTAGAGAGCGTTGAAGAGGTTCTGGGTATAAGCTTTGACGAAGAGACAGATCAAGTTACAATCGGTGGATATGTCTTCAATCTAATCGGTCGTTTGCCAGTTGTAGGTGATAAGATCGAGGATGAAAACTGCTACTACGAAGTAAGAAAGATGGATGGAGCTAGTATCTCACGCGTAAAAGTTAGAAAAAAGATAAAAAATGAAGAGGAGAGCATTCAATCTTAAATTTATGTATTTATGGCTTAATAAACCATGTTATGTAAATTTCTATCAATATTGTGATGCTCTAGACCCATTTTCACCATCGCCTATTTCATTAAATTTTTGTTTTAGACAAGTCTTCTAGTTGTAGTCAAGTAAATAAACTCATATAAATTTTTCGAGTAGATATCCAGCAGTAAAATTTAATCTTAAATTTTAAATATAGTTAATATAATTAAAAATTGTTTTTTACGAGGAGTAAAGATGAGAATAATAAATGTAAAAGATATAAGAGAAGTCGTTGCTAAGCTTTGCAAACAGGCCTGTTATGTCGTGACGCCAGATTTAAAGGCTGCTTTTACAAAGGCACAATGTAGCGAAAGCTCGTCGCTAGGCAAAGACATTTTGGGCAAAATTTTACAAAATGCTAAGCTTGCGGAAGAGGGCGTTGCACCTATCTGCCAAGACACCGGTATGACGGTTGTTTTTGTGCAGATCGGCCAAGATGTGCATATTGAGGGTGGATATATTGAAGATGCGATAAATGAGGGCATTGCGGAAGGATACATTGAAGGCTACCTAAGAAAATCAGTCGTTGCTGAGCCACTTTTTGAGAGAAAAAATACCACAAATAATACTCCAGCTGTCATTCACACTAGGATCGTACCAGGAGATAAGCTAAAGATAAAAGTAGCTCCAAAAGGTTTTGGTAGTGAGAATAAATCAGTTTTAAAAATGCTTGTGCCAGCTGATGGTATAGAGGGTGTAAAAAAAGTCTTTTTGGAGGCCGTAAAATACGCTGGACCAAATGCCTGTCCTCCACTAACAATAGGCGTTGGCATAGGCGGTACAATGGATAAGGCAGCACTTTTGGCAAAAGAAGCGGCAGTTCGTTCAGTCGATAGTAAAAATTCTGATCCAAGATATGCCAAATTAGAAGACGAGCTACTAGAGCTTGCTTGTAAAACTGGCGTTGGTCCTCAAGGGCTTGGTGGTGATACTACCGCCGTAAAAGTAAATGTCGAGTGGTATCCAACTCACATAGCAGGTCTTCCTGTTGCTATAAATATCAACTGCCACGCTGCACGCCACGCAGATGCCGAGCTTTAAGGAGAGAAAATGTCAGAAGTAAAAAGAATAAAAGCACCATTTGATAAAGAGGTGGTAAAAAGCCTAAAAGCAGGGGATAATGTCCTAATATCAGGCACTATCATAGCAGCTCGTGACGCTGCACATAAGGCACTTACTGAAACTTTAGCACGCGGCGAGAAGCTACCAGTTGAGCTAAAGGGTGAGACTATCTACTACGTCGGACCAACTCCGGCCAAGCCAAACCAAGCTATCGGTGCAGCAGGCCCAACAACAAGCGGTAGAATGGATAAATACACCCCAACTATGATAAATGAAGTTGGTATAAATGGTATGATCGGTAAAGGCTACAGGAGTGACGCAGTAGTCGAGGCTATGAAAAAATCATGCTGTGTTTATATGGTTGCTATCGGCGGCATCGGAGCGCTCATTAGCCAAAGTATCAAAAAATATGAAGTGCTAGCTTATCCAGAACTAGGACCAGAGGCAGTTGCTAAGCTTACAGTTGAGGACTTTCCAGCAATAGTTGCCATTGACTGCGAAGGTAATAACTTCTATGAAGTCGGTCAAGCACCTTACAAAAAGATCTAAATTTATCCCGCTAGCAAGCTAGCTAGCGGACTTTAGTAATATCCAAGACACATCGTTTCAGTTAATTTTATGCGTTTTTCAAATGGAGCAGGTGAGAAAAATTTGCACTTTTCAATGTAAATTCTATAAGAATAGCCAAGATTAAAATCATCATAAAATTTCTTCAAGTCTATAAATTTGAAGCCGCAAATCTCATGAAATTTAAAGAGCTCGTAGATCTTAGAGCCATTTTTTGCTACAAGATGAGAAGGAGCAAGCGAGGTAAAAGAGCAAAATACGCCTGTTGGAATAAGTCCATTTAAAGGTGTGCAAGTTTTTATAATGTTTTGAAATTTGACTGGAATGCTATTTTTTCTAAGAAAAACTATTCTTGAGTTTTCAAATTTAGCACTTATAACGTTTTTCCAAAAAAGATAAGCATTTGATGAGATGCCAGCATTTTTAGCTAACTCAGCACCGAGTACATAATCATCTAAAAACTCATTTGGTGCGAGTATATTTTGCATCTTCATCCTTTTGAAATTTTGTCCATTATAGCTTTTGGAGACTAAAAATTTAGAAAATTTATAGTAGGATTTTAAAAAATTTCAAAAGGAGAAAATATGAAAAAACAAATCTCAACAAAAAATGCTCCACAAGCGATCGGGCCATATTCTCAAGCTATTAGCGCAAATGGATTTTTATTTATCTCAGGTCAGCTTGGTGTCACACCAGCGGGTGAGTTTGCAGGCAGTAGTGTAGAAGCTCAAGCTGAGCAATCGCTTGAAAATTTAAAAAATATCTTGGCTGAGGCAGGGCTTACCTTTGATAATGCTGTAAAGACTACAATATTTCTAGCAGATATGGGAGATTTTGCTAAAGCAAATACTGTGTATGCTAAATTTTTTAAAGAGCCTTATCCCGCTAGAAGTACAGTAGCTGTTAAGACCTTGCCAAAAGACGCACTTGTGGAAATAGAGCTTATCGCGGCTTATTAATAGATATTGTGTAAAAGTTTACATAATTTAATGCTTAATTATAATGGAGAGCAAAAACTCTCCAAATTTATACTTCAAAAACTAAACCCTATAAACCTATAATAAAAATACATAACTTAAAATTTTTAATCGCCAACAATTTTTTCTCAAATTCCCTAATTATTTCAACTATCTTTAAGTATTGCTCATATATAATTCCAGCTCACGAAACG
>CABMKY010000005.1:0-243703 GCA_902387145.1 Campylobacteraceae bacterium
GCTGATGTAGGCACTACATTGTTGCCATGAGCTAGACGAAGCTTTATATCAAACATAGCTGAGTCTTTATCATCTCTTAGGGTAAAGTTATTCTCTTTAGCGAAATTTAATAAGGAGAAATTTAGGTGTTTGTTTTTGGATGTTTGGTCTTCAAAGTACTTCATACTTATAACGCCATCTTCTAGTTTATACTCTATATCATCGCTATTTTGCTTTATACTAGTAAAGGTAGCACCATTTATCTTGTCTTCTTCATTTTTGTTTTCTTGATAGAGTATTACCGTATCTTTGCTCTTTGTATTTTTAAATTTTGTCTCTTCATTTTTACTATCTTCATAAGAGTCAAATTTAAAGTCAGTAAGTATTAGCTCACATAAATTTACCTTGCCGTAGTTTGGCCTACTAGAATTTAGCTCCTTTGGATTTAGCTCACTGCAATCAAATTGAGTCTGACTAGCTAGCACAACGGTAAATTCGCTCTTTTTAGGTTGAAAGACTCTAATAGGAGTTGTCATCTTTCTTGGACATAGTAAGAGTATATTTTCTTGTTTATAAAATTCCTCCTCTCTTTGTCTTAGGAGCTTATTTATTCTTGAAGTATTTGAGGCATTTGAGCTGACTAAATTTACGCAGTATATGTTTTCAATGCCAAAGGTTTTTGTGCTTTGAGCGCTTAATAAAGAATTTATCTTTGTAACAAATGGCTGAAATAAAGTCTCACACTTTGATGCATCTGATGCGTTTAAATTTGACCCATTTTCTTGAAGCTTCATAAATTCTAAATGGGTGACGTTTTGGATGATCTCTTTATTGTTTTGATTTTTTGATTTATATTTTGCTTTGGATATATTTAAATGGCTAAAAACATCTATGCACTCGGCAAAATTAACATTTTGTTCATCACTTTCATAAAGCCCAAACTGATTTGAAATTTTTTCTCGCAAAAGAGATATTTTATTGCTTGCTTCATCACTAAAGCTCTCATATGCTAGCCAAAACCAAGCCTTAAAACGATTTTTACTTTTGATATGGCTTACTAGGGATGCATCAATATTGCTTTTCTTGCTGATATAAAGAAGTGCTAAAAGTGCGACATGCTCTCTTGAAATTTGGCTGTTTTGTGTATCTGAAGTGAGCGAAACGGCTTGTAAATTTTTAAGTGGAGAGTTGTTTAATTTTTGATTTATCTCTTGGATTAGTGGCGTAAGCTTTTGCTCCAAGATGGTATTTAGCTGATCTTCCGAGCTAAATTCAAACTCAGGCAAAGTATCGGCACCTCCAGACTTTGCATAAGCCTCTTTTGCGGCATCATTTATCTTTTTAAAAAGTTCATCTGTATTTATCTTTTCTATGGTAGTCGTACTCGTGGTGTTAGTGATAGCTCGCTTGACATCTTTTATGACTTTGTCTTTGTTGTTTTTATAAATTTGGGCACAAATAAGCTCTATATCATCTTTTAGGCTAAAGCCATATCCAATGAGTAGTTTGTTGTTAGATATAAATGGTCTGCTTATGTCATTGTCATATGAAAATTTTATAATATCTATTAAATTTCTTTTAAAATTTACATCATTTCTGGGCGTTAGAGGCATTAAACTTCCTTGGAAATTTTTGCTAAATATTAGCACAAACTTAAAAAGTATTCAACAATAAAACTTTATAGTAAAAATTTATATCAAAAATATAAATTTGTATGTTTTTATTTTTGACAAGGCTATTTAAAAGAGCTTGTAAATTTAAAGCGCCTTTATAAACTCTTTAAATTTATCGCCTCGCTCGGCGTAGCTCTTAAACTGATCAAGGCTCGCAGCTGCTGGGCTTAGAAGCGCTATCTCGCCACTTTTAAGCTCTTTGCTTATCTCATTTACAGCGTTTTGTAAAAAGTTGCATTTTAGGGCAGGCACGTTAAATTTAGCAGCTAAATTCATAAGCTTGTCGCTGTTTGAGCCAATGGCGTAAATTTTAACTTTAAGACCCTTTAAATTTTCAAATAGCTCATCCATACTAACGCCCTTGTCATCGCCACCTAAGATTAGGTGCATGAAGTGATCCTTGTAGCGTTTTACGGCTTGAATGCTCGCATCTATATTGGTCGCTTTTGTGTCATTTACCCAGGTTCTACCCTTGTTATCAGTAAATTCTTCAAGCTTGTTTGCTTCAATAACAAAGGTGTTTAAAAGCTCCACATCGCAGCGGTCAAATAAAATTTTCTCCACCGCAAGTGCTAGCAGTGCGTCAAGCAAAAATGGCGTTTTAAAGGCTATATCGCCCAAATTTACATCACAAAATTTAGCCAAGTCGCTCTCATCTTTATAGGCGATCACTTTGGCCTTTGTAGGCGTTTTAGCGTAAATTTCAGGCACGATAGCTACGCTTGTTTCGCTCATGCTAGCAAGCGGCTTAAGCTTTGCCTTTTCGTACTCGCTCATGTTGCCATGCCAGCTTAGATGATCTGGAGTGATCGGTAAAAGCACGTAGATGCCAGGCGTTGCGCGGTTTGTGTAGTGCAGCGTAAATGAGCTAGTCTCAAGTATCCAAATTTTAGCGTGCGGGTTTAAATTTGCTAGCGCGATGCCGACGTTTCCGCCGATTACTGAGCCTTTGTTCTCTAGCAGGTGCTGCATCATCTTTGTAGTCGTCGTCTTGCCGTTTGTGCCACTTATCCAGATATTAAATGGCAGATTTTCTTTATAAATTTCATAAAAATAGTCATACTCGCTTACCAAATTTCTAGCTTTTTTAATAAGCTCGTGATGAGGCGGGATACCTGGACTTGGTATCTCTAGGTTGCTTTTTGCTGGATCAAATTCGCTAACTGGCAAAAGAGCATTGCCAAACTCATCTTTTGAAATTTCACTAAATTTATCATCATAGATATCCCAAGGGCCGTCTTTTGTGAAATTTTTAGCGATCGCCTTTATCGTACCACCGTAGCCAAATAGCGATTTTCTCATGACTTTCCTTATCTGATCTTTATCGCAGTTAGTGCGATTAGATTTGCTAAAAGTGCGATGATCCAGAAGCGAACGATGATCTTATTTTCCGCCCAGCCTTTTATCTCAAAATGATGATGTATAGGCGCCATAAGAAAAATTCTGCGTTTGAAAATTTTAAAGCTTCCCACTTGCAAGATGACGCTTAGGGTTTCAACGACAAAGATGAGGCCAATGATGATGAGTAAGATTTCATTTTTGGTCGCAACGCCCATAAAACCGATATATGCTCCAACGCTTAAGCTACCGCTATCGCCCATAAAGACTTCGGCTGGATGGCAGTTAAACCATAAAAAGCCCATCAATGAGCCAATTAGGGCTGAAGAAACAACAACACTTTCGCCAACGCCTATGATCTTTGGCAAGAGCAAATATGAGCTAAAGACAGCGTGTCCGCAGATATAAGCAAAAACGCCAAGTGTCAGAAGCGAAAATATAGATGGCACAGTAGCTAGCCCGTCAAGTCCATCTGTTAAATTTACTGAATTTGAAGCAGCGACTATGACTAGCGTCCAAAAGAAAATGGCAAAAATTTTTAAATCTAAAATAGGTTGCTTAAAAAAAGGTAGATAAAACTCGGTGCTAAGCTCGTGACTTGCATATAAAAAAACAGAAATTACAAAGGCTATTAAAAACTGAAAAAAGAGCTTTGCTTTTGGGCTTAGGCCGGCGTGATTTTTTGCTCCTAAAATTTTACTATAATCGTCCTTGTAGCCAAGCAGTGTAAAGCAAACTAGGCAAAAGAGAGATGTTAAGACAAATGCGTTATCAAGCCTTGCGCAAATTACCGTGGAAAGTACGGCTGTGAAGACAAAGACAAGTCCGCCCATAGTCGGCGTTTTGGCCTTTTTTTGGTGAGTTTGTGGGGCAAGCTCGTAGATAGGCTGGGCGGCGTTTTTTGCCTTTGCCCAAGTGATAAATTTGGGCATCAAATAAGCTGTGAGTGCAAAAGCGATGAAAAAAGCGATACCAGCACGGACGGTGATGTATTGAAAGATATTAAAATTTAAAATTTCATAGATATAGTAAAACATGAGAGCCTTTATTTTTAAAAAAAGCAATTTTAGTATAATGGCCTTAAAAATTATCTAAAATTAAGGATAAATTTTCAAAATGAGTCAAAAAACTATTTTAATAATAACTGATGGTATTGGATTTAATAAAAGCGGTAAATTTAACGCATTTGAGGCGGCTAAAAAGCCAAATTACGAGAAATTTTTTAAAGAAATTCCAAACTCACTTATAAAAACTTCTGGAAACGCTGTGGGACTACCTGAAGGGCAGATGGGAAACAGCGAAGTAGGGCATATGTGCATAGGAAGCGGACGAGTTTTGTATCAAAATTTGATCAAAATTTCACGCAGCTTCGCTGACGGCTCGATATCAGAAAATGAAGCCCTAAAAGCTCTTTTTAAAAAGTGCAAGAAGATCCACGTCATAGGGCTTTATAGCGATGGTGGCGTGCACTCACATATGGAGCATTTTGATGGTATGTGCGAGCTTGCTAGTAAAAATGGTTGCGAAGTTTTTGCTCACGCTATCACCGACGGACGCGACGTTAGTCCAAATAGTGGCATAAATTTCATAAAAAGCTTGGAGACTAAATTTAAGGTAGCGACGGTTTGTGGAAGATTTTACGCGATGGATAGGGACAAACGCTGGGAGCGCGTAAAAGAGGCTTATGATAGCTTGGTAAATGGAGCAAATTTAAGCAGCTTATCGCCAAGTGAGTATCTACAAAAAAGCTACGATGAGGGCGTGACAGATGAGTTTGTAAAGCCAGCAAGCTTTAATGGCTTTAAAGGCATAGGCGAAGATGACGGCGTGATCTTTATAAATTTTAGAAATGATAGAGCAAGAGAAATTTGCCAGGCTCTGGGCGAGGAGAAATTTAGTGAGTTTGAGCGACCTTTTGCTATCAAAAATCTAATCACCATGACCGAATACGACGCAAATTTTAATTTTGAAGTGCTATTTAAAAATAAAAAGATAAACAACACTCTAAGCGAGGTCATAGCAGCGGCTGGACTAAGGCAGCTTCACACGGCTGAGACTGAAAAATATGCCCACGTAACATTTTTCTTTAATGGCGGCGTCGAGGAGCTAGCCAGCAACGAAACGAGGGTGCTCATCCCTAGTCCAAAAGTAAAAACCTACGACGAAAAGCCAGAGATGAGCGCTGCTGAGGTTTGCAAAGCCGTGCTAAAAGGTATGGATGACGAGCAAGACTTCATCGTTGTAAATTTCGCAAATGGCGATATGGTAGGGCACACTGGCAACTATGAGGCCGCTATAAAGGCAGTTGAAGCGGTAGACACTGCTCTTGGAGAAATTTACACTAAAGCAAAAGAGAAAAACTATGCGATGATCATCACTAGCGATCACGGAAACTGCGAAGAGATGCGTGATAGCAGCGGTGAGCTACTGACAAACCACACGACTTATGATGTCTTTTGTTTTGTGATGGCTGATGGCGTAAAAAAAGTAAAAAACGGCGGTCTAAACAATATCGCTCCTAGTGTTTTAAAGATCATGGGGCTTGAAATTCCAGCTGAGATGGACGAGGCGTTAATATAAGAGGATGGAACTAGTCGAGTTTTTTGGAGCGGATAAAGTCATAACCTTTATGCTCCTTTTTGCGCGTCTTAGTGGGCTTATCGTATTTTTTCCATTTTTTTCTCACAATCAAATCCCGCTTAGCGTAAAAACTTTACTAGTTTTCGCCCTTTGTATCGTGCTTTTCCCGCTCTCACATGCCCATGAGCATGCTATAAATTTTTTGATCATGGAAATTTTAAGTGAGGCCATGCTCGGACTTTGCGCTGGGTTTTTGCTAAATATCGTTTTTGCCATACTTCAAATGGCGGGCGAGCAGATCTCGATGATTATGGGTTTTTCGATGGCTTCGGTGCTTGATCCGCAAACTGGTACAAATTCGCCAGTGATCGCAAATATTCTAAATTTTATTGCGCTTCTTGCATTTTTGATGCTTGATGGGCACCATTTAATATTACAGTTTTATTCCACTTCACTTTCTACTATACCGCTTGGAGATTTTTATCCAAGAAGCGGTGTGATGAGCTACGCCCTAAAGCTTTTTGGCAATCTTTTTATGTTTGGATTTGTTCTGGCTTTTCCTATTATCGCGCTTTCTATACTTTCGGATGCTATTTTTGGCATGCTTATGAAAACTATGCCACAATTTAACCTGTTGGTTGTTGGCTATCCTATTAAAGTAAGTATCGGCTTTTCGGTTTTGATAGCTATTTTAGCCGGCATTATAAAAATCATAACTGATATGATGGTGCAGATTTTAAACGATATGCCAGCACTATTTTTTTAAGTAAATAGCAATGAAATTTATCATAGAATACAGCCTCAAGCTCTTCAAGGAGGGATCATGAAAGTTGCACTTGTAAACAAAAACCCAGCAGTTTCTCGCCTTATAACGTTAAGTTTAAATAAGCTAGGCATAGAATATAGCGAATTTGACGATGTTAATAGTGTTGGCGATCAATTTGATTATATTATCATCGATAGTGATATGGATAGTAGCGATGTTAATTTAAATCAAAAGATAATGTATCTAGCACCTAGAGGCGGCGAAAAGCCTGATTTTGCTGATGTTATGCTTGAAAAGCCCTTTTTACCAACAGAATTTATTAGTTTGTTTGAACAAAACAAAGATACTGACAATGATAAAGAACTTGAGCTTGGATTAGATGAGCCTGCAAATTTTAATGACTTTGACGAAAGCAATAAAAACTTTGATGATTTAGAAAATTTTGAGCTTCCAGAAATTGACATGGGACTTGAAAATTTAGCAAAAGAAGATGATGAGGCAGATAAATTTGATAACGAGGCTTTAGATGACGAGTTTTTAAAAGAGGAGCTAAGTGAACTAGAGACCGAGGATTTAAAGGATAAAGATATCAGTTTTGATGAAACAGATACTGAACTCATAGATGATGATATTATAAATGACATAGCTAGCAAATATATGGCTGATTCAGAAGATATAGATAAATCCTTAGAGCAAAACAATGAGCCGCCTGTGATAAAAGAAGAGCATAGCAATGACTTTGATGAGCTTAGTTCGCTTGTAGATGAGATAGATGATATGGGTGAGAGCGACTTGGCAGATGAAGAGGCGAAAAACGAGCTTGATAAAATGGTTGAGCAAAATTCTCAAAATTTAGAAACTACCGAGCTTAATGAAGATTTTGTAGATGATATAAGCCAAAGTAAAAAAGAGCTCAGCGAGATCGAGTCTTTGGATAAAGAGCTAAACGAAGAAGCTAGCGAAGATAGTGAAAATTTTGATGAGCTAGAGACTGATTTTGGTAGTGATGAAAATTTTGAGCCTGAAAGCAGCGAGGCAAATTTGATAGATGAAGCTAGCCAAAATTTAGAGGAAGATAGAGATGAAGAATCTACCAAAGAAGCAGAGGAAATTTCTTTGGGCGAAGATATAGACCTTGAAAAAGAGCCAGCTAAAGAAGATCATGAAGAAATTTCTGAAGAAGTCCTTGCTCAAGAAGATCTATGTATGGTAGATGAGGTATTTGAGGAAGAAAATTTTAAAGAAGAGACGTTGGGTAGCCCAAATTTTGATGTAGCGTCTATTGAAGAAATAGATGAAAATACGATGCAAGCAGCATTTGGATTAAATAATGCACCACAAACTAGCTCATGCGATGAAACAAAAATCGATGCTGACTATAAAGAAGAGCTAACCAAAAAGATCACAAAACACGTTCATGAGTCGTTAAACGAAAGTTCGCTAAGAGATGTGCTAAAAGATATGAATATAAAGATAAATATAAGTTTTGAGGAAAAGTAGTTGCAAGGACAAATTTTAGTAGTTTCTGGACCTAGTGGAAGTGGTAAAAGTACGCTTTTGGGCCGTCTTTTAAAGGAAGAGAAGGATCTTTATTTTTCTATTTCAAGCACAACAAGGGCAAAAAGAGAAGGCGAAGTCGATGGAGTGGATTACTATTTTATAAAAGAAGATGAGTTTAAAAGTGGCATAGAAAAGGGCGAATTTTTAGAATGGGCACAGGTGCATAAAAACTATTATGGAACGAGTCTAAAGCCAGTTTTAGCAGCACTTGAGGCTGGAAAGATAGTTATATTTGACATTGATGTGCAAGGCTTTCACATCGCACTTGAGAAATTTAAAAGTTACATAACCTCAGTTTTTATTACGACCGCAAATAAAAAAGAGCTTAAAAAACGCTTGAAAAACCGCGGAACTGATAGCGACGAAACGATAGAAAATCGCCTAATGAACGCAGTTGGTGAGATGGAGCACATCTTGGAATATGATTATTTTTTGGTAAATGATGACATTGAAAAGAGTTATAAAGGCCTAAAATCAATTCTTAGAGCGATGAGGTTAAAAAGCACGAAAATAGACTTAAGACGCGTTATTGATGAGTGGATAGATTTCTAGAAATTCAGGAATTTATGATAACATTTTGAAAAATTTATTGAGGAGAAAAAATGGGTTCTTTTAGTATTGGTCACTGGCTAGTTGTTTTAGCGATTATTGTTTTACTTTTTGGAGCAAAGAAGATCCCAGAACTTGCAAAAGGACTAGGCAAAGGCATAAAGACTTTTAAGGCTGAGATGGAAGATACAACACCTGAAAAAAGCGAGAAAGTCGAGCATAAAGAAGAGAATGCCGATAGTCAAAAAATAGAAGAAACAATTAAAAACGCATAGGTTTTAGAGTTGAAAAATAAAATAAAAGCTGAAATTTCAAAGGTTTTAGAGCGTGAATTTGTGCTTGAAAAGCCAAAGGATAAAAATTTAGCCCACTATGCTACGCCACTTTTTAGCCTAGCAAGGGAGCTAAAAAAGTCGCCGGCTATGATAGCTAGCGAGTTTGCCGATAAATTTGGTGATAGCAAAATAGTTGAAGCTAGTGCAGTAAATGGCTACTTAAACTTCAAGCTAAAAGGCGAGTTTTTAGATGAAATTTCAAAGCAAATTTTACTAGATAGCGAAAATTTTGCAAAAGAAGATGTGAAAAAAAATAGCTATTTAATAGAATACATTAGCGCAAATCCAACTGGGCCACTTCACATTGGACACGTTAGAGGTGCAGTTTATGGCGATACTTTGGCAAGACTTGGCAAAAGACTTGGCTATGCTATCTCAACAGAATACTATATAAACGACGCTGGCAATCAAATCGACCTGCTTGGCACTTCGATATCGCTTGCGGCAAAAGAGCAGCTTTTTAACGAAAGCGTTGTCTATCCAGAGAAATACTACCGCGGGGATTATATTTTAGATATTGCTAAGCTTGCAAATGAGAAATTTGGCAAGGAAATTTTTTATGACGAGAGTAGAAATCTCGAGCTTGCCGAGTTTGGCAAGGATATCGTGCTTGAGATTATCAAAAAAGATTTAGCGGACGTTGGGATATTTATAGAGAGCTGGGCTAGCGAGAAAGCTCTTTATGATGGCCTAGAGCCAACTATAAACAAGCTAAAACGTTCAAATCAAATGTATGAAAAAGAGGGCGCTACTTATATCGCTTCGACCACACTTGGCGATGATAATGATAGGGTTGTGGTTAGAAATGACGGCAGGCCAACATATCTAGCTGGTGACATCATTTATCATAATGCTAAATTTGAGAAAAATTTTGATCACTACATAAACATTTGGGGTGCTGACCACCATGGATATATCGCAAGGCTAAAGGCTGCGATAAATTTCCTTGGATACGATGAAAATGAGCTTGAAGTGATACTTATGCAGATGGTTAGTCTGCTAAAAGATGGCAAGCCATACAAGATGAGCAAGCGAGCTGGCAATGCCGTGCTGATGAGCGATATCGTAAGTGAGATCGGTGCCGAGGCACTTAGATTTATCTTTATAAGCAAGGCAAATACGAGTAGTTTGGAATTTGACGTAGATGAGCTTAAAAAAGAGGACAGCTCAAATCCTATCTTTTATATAAACTACGCTCACGCTAGGATAAATCAGATCTTTGCAAAGGCTGGGAAAAATGTTCAAGATGTAATCAATGCAAACTTTGAATGTCTAGATGAAAATGCTAAGAATTTACTTTTTGAGGCGCTGATATTGCCAGAAATTTTAGAAGATGCTTTTATCTCAAGGCAACTTCAAAAGATCCCAGACTATCTAAAGTCGCTGGCTGCTAGCTTTCATAAATTTTATAACGAAAACCGTGTGGTTGGAAACGAAAACGAAGATAGCTTACTAAAAGTCTTTGCAGTTGTTGCTATCTCGATAAAAACAGCATTTAATATAATGGGAATCAAAGCTAAAGATAGGATGTAGAATTTGCATTCATTTTGGCTAAAAGCAACAAAATTAAATTCGAAAAAAGGTTTATTTAAAAATATCTCAAACTTATGATATTTTTGAGAAGTTAAATGCCTTTTTTCTCAAATATAATCGCAATGGTTTTTACTATGATCTTTATCTCCAGCCAAAGCGACCAGTGTTTGATGTAGTAAAGATCATACATTAGTTTTTGTTTGGCGTCGTGTGTATTTGAGCCATAAGGGTAGTTTACCTGTGCCCAGCCGGTGATACCAGGGCGAACGATGTGGCGTTCATTGTAGTAAGGGATCTCTTTTTCAAAGAAATTTATCCAGTGTCTTCGCTCAGGCCTTGGACCTATCAGATGCATTTGTCCGCGAAGCACATTTATACACTGTGGCACCTCGTCTATACGAGTTTTGCGCATAAATTCGCCAAATTCAAATACTCTCTCATCATTTTCACTAGCAAATTTTGCTCCATCTTTCTCGGCATCTTCCATCATCGAGCGAAATTTTATGCACTCAAATTCCTTGTTATCCAGCCCAACTCTACTTTGTAAAAAGTAAAGGCTTCCAGGCGATTGCTCGTCTATCTTTCTTTTTACATAAAATTTTAGACCAAAAAGCAAGATGAAAAGTACCAAGCAGCTAGTATAATCGATCATTCGCTTCAGTGCGTAATCAAAAGCACCATAAGGCCTTATTTCATCTAACAAATTAAGATTTTCCCCATTTTCTGGGATATAACATTTATGCAGATAAATTTCTAAAAAATTCTCTACGTTTAGAAATTTTATCTTTTTATACTTCGTTTTAAACTGCAAAAGCGTGAGAAATCTCACCAGTTTGCCATCAACTGGCTTTGCGGTATTTAGCACGATTAGCCTTTGATCGCCTGATTTTATGAGATTTTCTAGTGCGCTTCGCAAGGCTTTTGCGTCGCTATTTTCGTGGGATAAAAAATTTACTTGACCAAATTTCTTTCTAAGCTTTTCTAGTTCTAGGCTGGTAAAAGCATATTTTTCGCCAAGGATGATCATAGTCCTATCCCTTTATCTTTATTTTAAATTTGCATTATAAAATTCGTCTAATTATACCCAAACGTGCTAATTGCATTTTTAAAAAATAGATTAAGGTTAAAATATGTCTCATAAATTTTTCGCTGTGCTTGTTTTAGCGCTGATCTCTGCCATTTCTTTTGCGCTCTCAAACACGATTTTAGCTAAATTTCACACCAGCCCGCTCATCATCTCTATCGTTTTAGGTGCCATTTTTGCAAATCTTTTTACAAAACAGACTCAAATCTTAAAATCAAGCGGTGTCGTAGCGATCGCTGGGAAGCAAATTTTAAGACTTGGCATCATTCTTTTTGGCTTTAATATAAGCCTTGGCGAGATCGCAAGTGTTGGCACTCTTGGCGTGACATATGCAGCTTTTATGGTATTTGCGACCTTTTGCTTTGTGCTTTTTGTAGCTAAAACTTTGGGACTTAGTAAGGATAGCGCCGTGCTTATTGGCTCAGGGGCAAGCATATGCGGCGCAGCTGCTGTCATGGCTACACAAAATGAGATAAAAGCAGACGCAAACAAGCTTGCTATCGCCATTTGCACGGTGGTGCTTTTTGGCACGACTGGCATGTTTATCTATCCATTTATCGCTAAATTTTTAGCCCTTACACCACAACAAACCGGCTTTTTTATCGGTGGCTCACTTCACGAAGTAGCCCATGTAGTGGCAGCTTCAGCAGCATTTGACAGCACAGCAAGCAGCACTGCTGTCATTATAAAAATGCTTCGCGTGATCATGCTAGTACCTTTTTTATTCTTGCTAAATTTTTTAAATTTAAGCCAAAATGGTGGCGGCTCAAAGCTAAAGAGCATACCATGGTTTGCGCTGTTTTTCCTAGTAGCGATATGCGTTAGATCTCTGCCATTTTTCCCTGAAAATTTGGTGCAAATTTTAAAGCTGGTTGCTAGCATCTGCCTTTGCATTGCGATGTGTGCTTTGGGATTTGGGATAGATAGAAGCATTTTTAAAGCGACTGGCAAAAAGCCATTTTTGTTAGCATTTTTTATATTTTTATGGCTTATTTGCTCTTCGCTTGTTTTTGTTAAGACTCTTTGCTAGTTTTTAGCTTTTGCAAAAACTCTTCGATGTTGTATTTTGCTCTGTAAGCTGGGCTTAAAAGATGTATCAAAATGTCACCAAGGTCCATCACGATCCAATCAGGCGAGCTCTCAGTCCCTATAAATTTCTCTCCAATAGGTTTAAGCTCCTCTTTTAGATCCTCGCTCAGTGAGTAAGCGTGCCTCTCGCCAAGCGTAGTAGCGATAACTACGGCTTTTACGAAATAATCATCTCCACTCATATCAAATACTTGTATCTCTTCAGCCTTTTTTGCGTCTAAAACCTTAACTATACTTTCGGTGCGCTCTTGCATTGATCTCTCTTGCATCTTTAATCCTTGGTAAAAATTTATAATTTCATCTTTTATCTTACTAGGCAGCTCATCAAGCCCCTTTTGGTGCCTGATCTGTGACGAGCTAACATCCACGTGCACGTCCATTTTTTGTAAATTTTGTGGAATTTCTATGTGATTGCGCTTGGCGATCACAAACTGCACTAAGCTTTTTAGCTCCTCGTAGCCATGCCATTTATCAAGTGTGGCTAGGTGGTCTGCGCCTATTATGAGATAAAATTTTTCTATCTTGAATTTCTCATACAAATACTTGACCGTCTCTATGGTAGGCACTGGGCGAGCTAAATTTATCTCATAGTCTGAGATCTCGACCTTCTCTAGGCCGCCCCAAATTTCTCTTATCCACTTTAGGCGAAGCTCTGGCGGAGCTGAAAATTCGCTCTTGAAGGGACTTATAAAAGTTGGCATGATGATGAGCTTGTCGATATCAAGGCCACTTAGTGCCATTCTTACAATGCTATCGTGTCCTAAATGAACTGGATCAAAGCTCCCGCCAAAAAGTGCTAACTTCATCTATTAAAGTGCCTTGTTTATATTTGTTTTAAAATTCTTTTTTGTAGAATTAGGCGTAATTATATCAAAAGGAGCTAAGATGTCAGTTAAAGTAGCAATAAACGGCTTCGGGCGTATCGGCAGGTGCGCTGCTCGTATTATTTTAGAGCGAGAGGACGTTGAGCTTGTCGCTATCAACGACACGGCGACGCGCGACATGACGCGCTATCTGCTCAAATACGACAGCGTGCACGGCGAATTTAAGCAAGACGTTAAGGTGATAAGCGACGATTTTATAGAAGTAAACGGCAAAAAGATAAGAGTTTTTTCAACAAGGGATCTAAACGAGCTTAGCTACGCAGACTACGGCGCGGACGTGGTTTTGGAGTGTACGGGCAAGTTTTTGACCACTGAAAAGTGCGAGCCCTATCTAGCTCGCGGCATCAAAAAAGTCGTCATGAGCGCTCCGGCAAAAGACGACACGGCGACGTTCGTAGTCGGCGTAAACGACGATAAATACGCAGGCGAAGCGATCGTCTCAAACGCAAGCTGCACCACAAACGGCCTAGCGCCCGTCGCAAAGGTGCTAAACGATAAATTTGGCATCGTAAAAGGGCTCATGACCACGATCCATGCCTACACCAACGGACAGAGTCTAGTAGATGTAAAGGCTAAAGACTTCCGCCGCTCGCGCGCTGCGGCCCTAAATATCGGACCGACGACCACCGGAGCCGCAAAGGCGATCGCAAAAGTACTTCCCGAGCTAAGCGGCAAGATGCACGGACAAAGCGTGCGCGTACCTGTCGCTAACGTCTCTATGGTCGATCTAACGGCGGTTTTAAAAAGACCGGCTAGCAAAGAGGAGATAAACGAGGCGTTTAGAGCGGCTGCTGAGTCAAATTTAAGGGGAATTTTATTCGTCGATGACGATTATAGGGTTAGCAGCGACTTTTGCACGAGCGCATACAGCAGCATCGTAGCCAGCGACACTACACAGGTTATTGCGGGTGATATGGTGAAGGTCTTTGCGTGGTACGACAACGAGTGGGGCTACTCGACAAGGCTTGTAGACCTAGCTAAGATCGTGGCTACGAAGTAAATTTAAAGGGTGAAAAATGAGTGAAATTTTATCGATCAACGATCTTGAGCTTGGCGGCGCGAAGGTATTTGTCAGGTGCGATTTTAACGTGCCGATGGACGAGTTTTTAAACATCACCGACGACCGCCGTATCCGCTCGGCGATCCCTACTATCCGCTACTGCCTAGACAATGGCTGCAGCGTGGTTTTGGCTAGCCACCTAGGACGCCCTAAAAACGGCTTTGAGGAGAAATTCTCGCTGCGAGGCGTGGCAAAGAGGCTTTCAAGGCTGCTTGATAGAGATGTGATATTTGCCGAGGACGTAATTGGCGCGGACGCCAAAGCCAAAGTCGCCGCGCTAAAACCGGGTGAAATTTTACTTCTTGAAAATTTGCGCTTTGAAAAGGGCGAGACCAAAAACGACGAGACGCTAGCCGCTGAGCTCGCTAAATACGGCGAATTTTACATAAACGATGCGTTTGGCGTCTGTCACAGAGCTCACAGCTCGGTCGAGGCGATCACTAAATTTTACGACGAGAAGCACAAGGCGGCGGGATTTTTGCTACAAAAAGAGATAAATTTCGCTCAAAATCTCATCAAACACCCAGCACGTCCGTTTGTGGCGGTCGTGGGCGGTAGTAAGGTTAGCGGCAAGCTACAAGCCCTGCATAACCTACTTCCGCGCGTGGATAAGCTTATCATCGGCGGCGGTATGGCGTTCACGTTTTTAAAATCTCTCGGCGAAAATATCGGAAATTCGCTGCTCGAAGAAGATCTTATCGACGATGCGCGCGAAATTTTACGCAAGGGCAGGGAGCTTGGCGTTAAAATTTACCTGCCGGTTGACGTCGTCGCAGCCCAGACCTTTTCGGCCGAAAGCGCCGTGAAATTCGTCCCCGCTCAAGAGATACCGAGCGGCTGGATGGGGCTAGATATCGGGCCGGCGTCCATTAGGCTATTTAAAGAGGTCATAGCCGACGCGCAAACCATCTGGTGGAACGGGCCGATGGGCGTTTTTGAGATAGATAAATTTAGCAAAGGTAGCATCAAAATGAGCCACGCCATCATCGATACTCACGCGACTACGGTCGTTGGCGGTGGCGACACGGCCGACGTGGTCGAGCGCGCGGGAGACGCCGACGAGATGACCTTTATCTCCACGGGCGGAGGTGCTAGCTTGGAGCTCATCGAGGGCAAAGAACTACCCGGCATAAAACCGCTTAAAAAGGCTGCGGAGTGAGGTTTTTAGCAAATTTAAAGTGCAATCATACGAGAGCGAGCTTTGCTAAATACGCTGAAATTTTAGATGCAAATTTGAGCGCAAACGACGACGTGACGGTATTTCCTCCGTTTAGTGCGCTTGATCTTGTGGCTCATAAATTTAAACTCGGCGCGCAAAATTTCTATCCGTGCGAAAGCGGCGCTCACACCGGCGAGATCGGCAAGGCGATGCTAGACGAGTTTGGCGTAAAAAGCGTGCTGATCGGGCACTCCGAACGACGCGAGCTTGGCGAGAGCGAGGAGCTTTTGCGAGCTAAATTTGGCTTCGCCGCAGAGGCGAGCTGGCAGATCGTCTACTGCATTGGCGAAAATTTGAGCGTGAACGAAGCTGGCGGCACGAAGGAGTTTTTGGCGGAACAGCTAAAAAATATCGACCTTAGCTACGAGCGGCTGCTGATCGCCTACGAGCCCGTGTGGGCGATAGGCACGGGCAAGAGCGCGAGCGCGGAGCAGATAGAGGAGATTTTAAATTTTATCCGCGAGCAGACGAGTGCGCCGCTGCTTTACGGCGGCAGCGTAAATGCCGCAAATATCGGTGGGATAGCAGGTATCGCGAACTGTGATGGAGTATTAGTGGGGACGGCGAGCTGGGACGCGTCGAAGTTTTTGGAACTTATACGCGTTGTCTCGCATCGCTATACTTCGTTGTCTTAAAATTTTACTCGGTCATTACCTATATGGTAACTCCCGTCGCAAAATTTTAATTCGCCTAGTCTAGCTTCGCGATACTGCCGCTATCAAATTTGGTTTCAAATTTGGCATTTCGCAAGATTTTGCGAATTTTAATTTATAGATTTTTAAGTCAAATTGCGAAGGATTTTTCGCTTAGTTAAGGTAGGATTTAAAAAATAAGCAGAGTAGGCATATATTTTTTAAGTATTGCTTTTAAAATTTTAACGAAAGATAACTCTGCTTGCAGCTGTAAGCTTGTGAAGTAGAAAAAGTTAAGTAGCTTTAATAAAAAGGAGAACAAATGATACTAAAAGGCAAAAAGGGCCTCATCGTCGGCGTTGCAAACGCCAAATCCATCGCTTACGGTATCGCCGAAGCTTGTTATGCCCAGGGTGCGCAGATGGCGTTTACATACCTAAACGACGCTCTAAAAAAACGCGTAGAGCCGATCGCGGAGGAGTTTGGGAGCAAATTCGTCTATGAGCTTGACGTAAACAACCCAGCTCACTTGGACGGCCTTGCGGATCGTATCAAAGCAGACCTTGGCGAGATAGATTTCGTCGTGCATGCCGTGGCCTATGCGCCAAAAGAAGCACTAGAGGGCGAGTTTGTAAACACCACAAAAGAAGCCTTTGACATCGCGATGGGCACTAGTGTTTATTCGCTACTAAGCCTTACTCGCGCGGTCCTACCGGTGCTAAAAGAGGGCGGCTCGGTGCTAACTCTTACATATCTTGGTGGACCAAAATTTGTGCCACACTACAACGTAATGGGTGTTGCCAAAGCAGCACTTGAGAGCTCAGTTCGCTACCTAGCGCATGACCTTGGCGCTAAAAACATCCGCGTAAATGCGATCAGTGCAGGTCCTATCAAGACGCTTGCCGCAAGCGGAATAGGCGACTTTAGGATGATTTTACGCTACAACGAAGTAAATAGCCCGCTAAAACGCAACGTTACTACCGAAGACGTCGGCAACAGCGCGATGTATCTGCTTAGCGACCTAGCTAGCGGCGTAACAGGCGAGGTTCACTACGTAGACTGCGGCTATAACATCATGGGCATGGGCGACGTGGCTACCGACGCCGAGGGCAATACGATCCTAGCTTGGGACGCAAAATAATCTACTAATACAAATTTGGCGGGGTGACTCGCCAAATTCTTCTTTAAAATTTCATTAAATTTGCCGCAAGGGCATACATAATGAGCTTTAGATGAGCTTATAGACGCAATAGGCCAGGCTGGGCACTGATCAAGGAGTGGCTAAAAGAGGCTAATTAAATTTTGTTTCTTGATGAAAGCATGGTGTAAAGCGAGCTTTTGAGGCTTCAGGTAACTACTCGATCGTCGATTGGTGCGTTTGTTTATAGGTATGGTGGCATCGTGATGAATGGAGGTTGGCTGCACCTACTTGGTTCAGGATGTGAGCAGATGAAGCGCGGAATTTACAGCTTTAACCTTGGCAAAAACTTTAGCGAGGCAAGGTAGATGTCTAGCAATTTGTTCGTGGCAAACGATGTTTTGTATAAATTTTTAGTGATAAACGGCGGTGCCTTTGGTGGCAAAGCCGGCAATGTCTTTTACTGCATGCCAGACAAGCGGCAAATGGGAAGATGCGCAGCTTGGCTACTCGCAGTTTTTATACTGGGGCTATGCGGCGATATATCTAAATTTTGCTAGCTTTACTACTGGGATGACTGGCGTGAAGATGTGAAAAATTTTAGCCTTGATAGGATGATATTTGTACTACTGCCGATACTTTAGCAAGACACCAACATAAGTCTAAGGCTAAAAGATACGAAAAAAGATATTATTTGCATGAATGAATATTTCATTTTTGTATTCAATGGCGTCTAATAAATTTGCATGATACTTCTATTAGATCCAAGAGTTTTGCTCTATCTTATTTAAATTTTAAAATTTCTTCATAGTCTATCTAAGAGTGTTTATAAAAAAATTCTGAGCGCTAAAAAAGTAAAATTTATTTTAGATTTCTTAAGCCTTTTTTGATAAAAATTATCTATAAAATTTAAGAATTTTTCTATTAAAAATTAACCTTATTTACTACTTTGATAAAATTATTTAATTTAGTCCTTTATATCGGAATTTAATTAAATTAATGGACAATTAAAAATTTAAAAATAATTTATATTTTTGTCTAAAAACCCGAAAATTTACCCAAAATTTATATTTTAAATTATAATATTCAATCTCAAAATTATGTTATAAAATTAAAATAGTAACTTTAATAACCAAATTAGGAGGAAATATGAGATTTAAAAGCTTATTTAAACTCTCTCTTGCAGCAAGCATAGCAGTTTGTGCAAACGGGGCAGACGAGAGCGTATTAAGCGGAGTTGAGGTAACAAGTAGCAGTGGCGGATATGGAGTTGATGACATCAAAATTTCAACCAGAAATGCTGGCCTAGCAAAAGACGTGATGAGAGACATCCCTGGCGTTTACGTAGGCGGAACAAACGGTATGAATCAAAAAATTTACATGAGGGGCGTTAGTGACCGCGGCCTAAACATCACGATAGATGGTGCTAAACAAAACGGAAACACGTTTCACCACAACGCCGATTTACTAATCGACCCAGATCTTATAAAAGCCGTTGATGTCGAAGTTGGCTCAAGGTCAGTAGTAAATGGCTCAGGCGCACTTGGTGGCTCGGTCGCCTTTAAAACGGTTGACGCAAAAGACTTGCTTGATGATGGTGAGATCATCGGTGCAAAGATAAAGACTGGATACGCTTCAAACAACAGCGAATTTTCTCAAGGTCTTATGCTCTTTACTACACCGGTTGAGGGACTTGACTTTATAGCCGCTATTAATCACAAAGACTACGACTATGGCAAAAGCGGCAATAAAAGAAAGATAGGTGGCGATGGAAACGACCTTAGCTATCTTTTAAAGCTTGGTTATAGCTTCCTTGATGCACATAGAATTTCTATCTCAAGAGAGCATAATGAATTTAAAGGTATTTATCCATTTAGAGCAGAATTTGGTAGCTGGCATAATGGAGCAAATGTCGATGACTACCGCAAATATGAGCGTGATACTACAACGCTAAAATACGAGTACAAACCAAGCAATCTTCTAAATTTAGATGTAACGGTATACAATACCGAGCATAAAAAAGATGACCCGGTCTTAAAAATTTTAGGCGTAAAAACAAACGGCATAAACGCAAAGGCTAAAAGTGTAGTCGAGAGTGGTGCTTTGACACAGACGCTTAGATACGGCGCTGAGTTTTATCAAAGTAAAAATTTTAATAAGCCAAACAACCACTACCCTGAAAAGGTAAATAACTACTCAATCTATGCAGAAGATGCGCTAAATTTTAACTCGCTAACTGTTACTCCAGGCATCAGATATACGCACCATGAGCTAAAAAGCTATGATGGCAGGGCTGGAAATGTAAAGAGCTACACCTATAAATTTAACGAATTTACCCCAGCGCTTGCGCTTGATTATGAGATCATTAAAGGCTTGCATGCGTTTGCAAGCTATGCGAGGGTCTTTAGAGGGCCTGACGTCATGGAGTCTATGATGGCGAGTGGAACTAGTAGGGGCAGGCCTTTAAGCTGGGCGGCAAATAAAGATCTAAAAGCGACAACTGGCAATAGCTATGAGACGGGCGTTAGATATCAAGGTGAAATAAGTGAAACTAGCTCGTACAGCCTCTCTGCAAAATACTTTATGACAAAATATAAAAATTTAATAGTAGATAACAACGCAGCAAATGGTGGCGTAAATCCAACCTTAGCTAGGATAAACGCTGGCGGGGCTGATATAAGCGGCGTTGAGCTACTTGCAAGGCTAAATTTAGACGCACTAAGCCTAGCTGCTAGCTACACTCATCAAAATGTAAAGTATAAAGATAGGGTAGCAAATCTAGCAAGGGGTGGATACTACACCTCAAACATCATCGGTTACCGAGATCAAGGTGATAAATATACATTTAATGCAGAGTATGCATTTTCAAGGATCGATACATTAATAGGCTACAATCTAATTTACTTTGCATCAAAAAATACCGTCTCAGCTGGCGATGATAAAAATGTCAAGATACCTAGCTATGCAGTTAGCGATATCTATGCTACCTATGCGCCAAGCAGTGGTAAATTTAAAGGACTAGAGATAAATGCTGGAATTTATAACCTATTTAACAAAGCATATGCTTCGCAGTCACAAAGGATGGCTGACTACACAGGCAACCAAAACACAATAGACTGGGAGTCAGGTAGAAATTTTAAGGTAAATATATCTTATAAATTTTAACTTCAAGGCAAGGTGAAAGCCTTGCCAAATTTCTCTTTTATATAAAAATTCTAGCTTTTTTAACTATGCTGTTTGTTTTAAAATTAATATAGTATCATTTTGGCGACTAAACTTTTTTGGGAGAAAAAATGAGGCAGAAGCACTTTGAAGTGGTAATTGTCGGAGCAGGCATTAGTGGGACGGCGCTCTTTTACGAGTTGGCTGCATTTAGCGATATAAAAAAGGTCGCACTTTTAGAAAAATATGACGGCGTGGCTACTCTAAATTCAAGCGGCAAAGGTAACTCACAAACCATTCATTGTGGCGATATCGAGACAAATTACACACTAGAAAAGGCAAAAAAAGTCTCTCGTGTGGCAAATATGCCAGTAAAATATGCTCTAAAATACAATCTTGATGGCAAGTATATGTTCGCTCATCAAAAGATGGCACTAGCTATCGGAGATGCCGAAGTAGAGCGTATGAAAGAGAGATATGAGAGTTTTAAAGAGCTTTTTCCTTACCTTGAAATTTATGATAAAGAGCAGTTAAAACAAATCGAGCCAAACGTTGTTTTTGACGCAAATGGTAATGAGAGGCCAGAAAACATCATCGCCATAGGCACGCAAAATGGGCAGTTTACGACGATGGATTTTGGTGGCCTAGCAAACTCTCTTGTGCAAAATGCGCTAAATTTAGGCGCAGATGGTTATGAGATCAGCCTAAACTCAGAAGTAACTGATATAAAAAAGGCGGGTGATACATTTCACATAAAGATAAATGATGGCGAGGTGATCACCGCAAACTACGTTGTAGTAGATGCTGGAGGGCATTCGCTATTTTTAGCTCACAAAATGGGTTATGGGCTTCATCTTAGCACACTGCCCGTTGCTGGAAGCTTTTATTTCGCAAAAAAACGCCTGCTAAATGGCAAAGTCTATATGGTGCAAAACGATAAGCTACCATTTGCTGCGCTTCACGGCGATCCAGATATCCTAGCTAATGGCAACACTCGCTTTGGACCAACAGCCCTAGTCATACCAAAACTAGAGAGATACCACGGCTGTTCAAGCTTTTTTGACTTTTGTAAATGCCTAAAATTTGATAAAAACGTCTTTGAAGTCTTTACAAATCTCTTAAAAGATAGCGACATCAGATCTTATATTTTAAGAAATTTCTTATTTGAAGTGCCATTTATCAATAAAAAAGAATTTGTAAAAGATGCTAGAAAGATCGTACCAAGCCTAAGTGAAAACGATCTGAGCTATGCTGTAAATTTTGGCGGCGTAAGACCGCAGGTGATCGACCGCAATAAAAAAAGGCTCGAGCTTGGCGAGGGCAAGATAAGCACAGGCGAGGGCATAAGTTTTAATATGACTCCAAGCCCTGGGGCTACGAGTTGCTTTGAAATAGCAAGAACTGATATGATCGAAGCCTGTAAATTTTTAGGTAAAAATTTTAACGAAGAGAAATTTAACGCTGAGTTTTTTGGATAAAAATGGGAGTGTTTGATATTTTTAAAAAAGGTGCGGATATGCCAAAAACAGCACAACAAAGAAAAGATGAGAGTATAAAAATTTTAAAAAAAGAGGGTGTGGCTGTGCTTGAGAGCCTGCCACTAAGGTATGACAATAGTGAAGTTACGCCAAGAAGCGTTGATGAGATCATTGCTCGTGCGGTTTGCTCATTTACAGCGATCATGTGTGCTTGCACTATCCGCGACAATGGCCACCTAAGTGAAGATGAGATAGCTTGGGCTAAAGACTTTTTGGGCGATTTTTATGGCGATCTAAGTGTAAAAGAAAAAGAGGTCGTAGAGGGTAGAGCCGATATAAATTTGGCCGTAAATATGGGCTGGAAATATGAGTCGCTTTGGATCTTGCTTTGGGCACTTGGCATAGCTGAAGATATCGGTAAGATGGATAAAATTTGCGACTGTGATTTTGTGATGGACGTATTTAGAGAGGATGGGCTCAAAAACCGCTCAAAACCGCGCAGTTTGGATGAAATTTTAAGCAAACTTGACCTAGTTTATCGCTATCACTGGGCGTGTGTAAATGCTAGGATAAATGGCAAAAAGATTGCTGGACTTGACGAAGAGGTCGTTATGGAAAGACGTGCAGGGCTTGAGTGGCTATGCTGCAAAGGACAAGAAAATGATGACATAAAGGCTGAATTTAACGCCTGGGACTACCCTGATCTAAATACGTAAATTTACATTTTTGCACTAAAATAAGCCAAAAATGAAAGGAAAAATATGAAAATTTTAGTAACCGGAACAGCTGGATTTATAGGATTTCACCTTGCAAATGCCCTTGTAAAAAGAGGCGATGAGGTTGTCGGATATGACGTGATAAATGACTACTATGATGTAAATTTAAAGCTCACTCGCCTAAAAACGGCTGGCTTTGATGTGAGCGAGATAGACTATGGTAAGCTTATCACCTCAAAAACGCATCCGAATTTAAAATTTATAAAAGCTGACCTCGCTGATGAAAAGACGATGAAAGAGCTTTTTGCCAAAGAAAAATTTGACGTAGTGGTAAATTTGGCTGCACAAGCTGGCGTTCGCTACTCGCTCATAAACCCAAAAGCTTACATCGATAGCAACATCACAGGCTTTATGAACATCCTCGAGTGTTGCCGCCACAATGAGATCAAAAATTTAGTCTATGCAAGCTCTAGCTCGGTTTATGGACTAAATGAGAACATGCCATTTTCTACGCATGAGGCGGTAAATCACCCTATAAGCCTCTACGCAGCGACTAAAAAGAGTAACGAGATGATGGCGCACACTTATAGTTACCTATTTAACGTGCCAACGACCGGACTTCGCTTTTTTACGGTTTATGGACCATGGGGACGTCCTGATATGGCGCTATTTTTATTTGTTGATGCAGCGCTTAAAGATAAAACTATCGACGTCTTTAACTATGGCAAGATGAAGCGTGACTTTACCTACGTGGACGACATCGTAAAGGGTATCATCAAGTGCATAGATAACCCTGCTAAACCTAATTCAAACTGGGATGCAAAGCACCCAGACCCTGCCACCTCAAAAGCGCCGTTTAAGGTCTATAATATCGGTAACAACAGCCCAGTCGAGCTCATGGACTACATTAAGGCGGTTGAGATAAAGATCGGCCGTGAGATCAAGAAAAATTTCCTCCCACTTCAAGCAGGCGACGTACCAGCGACATTTGCTGATGTGAGCGACTTGGTGGCCGACTTTGACTACAAGCCAAACACAAAAGTAAATGACGGCGTGGCTAAATTTGTCGAGTGGTATTGCGAGTTTTACGGAGTTAAGATTTAAGGGACGCAGATGAGGCGATGCGAATGGGCAAAAGGCGAGCTTGATATAGCTTACCACGATAATGAGTGGGGCAAAGCCATAAAAGATGATAGAAAATTTTTCGAAATGATAGTTCTGGAGGGCTTTCAGGCGGGACTTTCGTGGCATGGAGTGCTTCAAAAAAGAGAGGCCATGAGAGAGGCGTTTGATGGCTTTGATCCAGAGAAGATCAAGCATTACGGCGAGGCTGAGATAGCGAAATTTATGCAAAACGAGAGATTGATCCGCAACAAGTTAAAACTAAAATCGCTTTCTGCAAACGCCATTGCATTTTTATCCGTAACCAAAGAATTTGGCAGCTTTTATGACTATTTGTGGGGATATTTATTAAAAAAATTTGACCCCAAATTTGACGGCAAACAGATCATAAATCACTATCAAGATATCAAACAAGTGCCAGCTACTACGCCTATGTCGGACTTTGTGGCAAAGGAGCTAAAAAAGCGAGGGTTTAAATTTTTAGGCTCTGTTAGCACCTATGCCTTTTTGCAAAGTGTGGGCGTTGTAGACGATCATATGGACTATTGTTTTTGCAAGGCAAAAGCTTGATTAGAATAATTTTTGCGGTTTTAGTCCTTTTAAATTTTGCATTTTCTCTTGACTTGCTGCGCCTTAGCGAGTATAAAGAGCAAAACGTCTCAGGCTGGCTAGCTAGCGAAAAGCTTGATGGCGTGCGTGCCTACTGGGACGGAGAGAATTTGCTCTCAAGGCAGGGTAAAAAACTGAATGCACCGCTAAGTTTTACTAAAAATTTCCCAAAATTTGCACTTGATGGCGAGCTTTACGCAAAGGAGCTTAAATTTGAAGAAATTCAAGCGACCGTGATGGATAAAGTACCGGACGAAAAGGCGTGGAACAGGCTTAAATTTCATATTTTTGATGTGCCTGAGGCAAATGGTGGCTTGCTTGATAGGCTTGAAGTTTTGGCTAAATTTTTAAAAAATGAGCCAAATCAAAATTTGATCATCATAAAACAGATAAAAGTGCGTGATAGCGCTCATTTTTTAAAATTTACAGAGGACATTATTGTAAAAGGCAGCGAGGGAGCAGTGGTGCGTGAGCCAAATGCACCGTACGAGCGAAAAAGAAGCAAAAATGCACTGAAATTTAAAAAATTTAAAGATGCCGAGTGTGAAGTAATCGCTATAAATAAAGGTAGCGGCAAATATGCAAAATTTGCTGGCTCGCTTACCTGCAGAGCGCTTGGTGGCAAAAATGACGAAGAAAAAGCTGGTGAGCCAAAATCTGGCACTATCTTTAAAATAGGCTCTGGACTAAGCGATGAAAAGCGCCAAAATCCCCCAAAAATAGGCTCTATCATCACATATAAATTTCAAGATTTAACAGCTAAAGGCAAGCCAAGATTTCCAATATTTTTAAGGGTTAGAGAAGATTAAAATTTATTCAAAAGCCTTGCTTTACTTTTGCTTTACCCTATTTTTGATAAAATTAACCACTTTTTACGAAAGGCTTAAACTTGAAAATTTTAGTAACAGGTGGTGCTGGATATATCGGCAGCCACGTAGTAAAAGCACTTTTAAAGCAAGGCAAAGATGAGATAACTATCATCGATAATCTCTGCAAAGGCTCACAAAAAGCACTTGAGGCACTCCAAAAGATAGGAAATTTTAAATTTATAAATGCAAATTTAGAAGATGATTTGAGCGAAATTTTTGCAAATGGTAAATTTGATGCGATCATCCATTTTGCAGCGTTTATCGAGGTCTTTGAGAGTATGAGCGAGCCGCTAAAATACTATCTAAACAACACCGCAAACGTCGCAAGGGTGCTAAGATATGCAAAAACTTATAATGTAAATAAATTTATATTTAGCTCAACTGCCGCAGTTTACGGCGAGCCAGATGTGGCAGAAGTTAGCGAAACAACGCCTACAAATCCGATAAATCCATACGGCAGAAGCAAGCTCATGAGCGAGCAGATTATCAAAGACTATGCCGCTTCAAATGAAAATTTCAAATTTGCGATTTTGCGCTATTTTAACGTCGCAGGCGCAGACGAGGAGGGGCTTATCGGTCAAAACTATCCAAACGCCACTCACCTTATTAAGGTAGCTGTGCAAACTATACTTGGCAAGCGTGAGAGCATGGGTATCTTTGGCGATGACTACGTGACGAAAGATGGCACATGCGTTAGAGACTACATCCATGTTAGTGACCTAGCAGATGCCCACATTAGCGCACTTCATTACATCAGTCAAAATGGTAGCGAAACTTTTAACGTGGGATATGGCAGAGGATTTAGCGTAAAAGAGGTCATCGAAACCGCAAAAAAAGTAAGTGGGGTAAATTTTAAGGTGCTAAACGCGCCAAGAAGGGACGGCGACCCAGCTATCCTCATTTCAAACGCAAGCAAACTGCGCTCGCTAACAAGCTGGAAGCCAAAAAGAGATGACCTAGCACTCATCATAAAAACCGCCCTTGAGTGGGAAAAGAAAATTTAAGGATAAACATGAGAGTGGCAGTAATTGGAACCGGATATGTTGGACTAGTAAGTGGCGCATGTTTTGCTAAGATGGGCAACAGCGTGATCTGCGTCGATGTCGATGAAAAAAAGATCAAAGCACTAAAAAACGGCGTCGTACCGATATATGAGCCAGGGCTTGCTGATATCGTGAGTGAGTGCTACAAAAATGGCTCGCTTAAATTTAGCACGCAGATAACTGAGGCGCTAGAGCATGCAGATGTGTTATTTATCGCAGTTGGTACGCCTATGGGCGCTGATGGACAGGCGGATTTAAAATACGTTCTCTCGGTGGCAAAATCGATCGGAGAAAATTTAAGCAAACCACTAATAGTTGTAGATAAATCAACCGTCCCAGTAGGCACTGGAGCTAAGGTGCATGAGGTGATCGAGGCTGAGCTTAAAAAGAGAAATGTAGAGGTTAAATTTGAAGTCGTTTCAAACCCAGAGTTTTTAAAAGAGGGTGCAGCGGTCGAGGACTTTTTAAAGCCAGATCGCGTAGTTATCGGGGCTAGCAGTGAGTGGGGCTTTAGCGTGATGAGAGAGCTTTACGAGCCATTTATGAAAAATCACGACAGGCTCATTTGCATGGACGTAAAGTCAGCCGAGATGACAAAATACGCTGCAAATTCGATGCTGGCAACAAAGATAAGCTTCATAAACGAGATAGCAAATATTTGTGAACGCGTGGGTGCTGATGTAAATTTGGTGCGAAAAGGTATCGGCAGCGACTCAAGGATCGGTTATAGCTTCATCTATCCAGGTTGTGGATACGGTGGCAGCTGCTTTCCAAAAGACGTCGAGGCACTCATCTACACAGCTAGGCAAAATGGATTTGAGCCAGAGCTTTTAAGTGCGGTTGAGTCAAGAAATAAGGCTCAAAAAAGAGTTCTGTTTGATAAAATTTATAACTTCTTTGGCGGCGATCTAAAGGGCAAGACGATTGCGCTTTGGGGGCTTGCGTTTAAGCCAAACACAGACGATATGCGCGAGGCTAGCTCGATAACATTGATAAAGCTTTTAGACGAAGCTGGCGCGAAAGTGGTGGCATATGATCCAAAAGCGAGCGAAGAAGCTAAAAAATATATGCCAAATTTAGATGTAAAATACGCTAAAAATAAATATGACGCGCTTAATGGTGCCGATGCTATGGTGCTTGTGACCGAGTGGAGCGAGTTTAGATCGCCTGATTTTATGGAGATCAAAGAGAGGCTAAAAAATGCTGTCATATTTGACGGGCGAAATCAATATAACGCTAAAATTTTAGCTGAGCATGGATTTAAGTATTTCCAAATCGGAGTAAAGGCATGAGAAAAATTTTACTTTTTATCGCAGCTTGCGTGCTTCCATTTGCGCTTTTTGCAGGCGAAAATGCGCCAAAAACCGAGGAAAATATTTTTGAGTTACCTATCTCAAAGATGCCGCCTGATTATTTTAAATACGAAGTCGCGTTTTTTAAAGAGATAGAAATCGACTGCAACTTCGCCTTTTTGCTCGGCGGAAAGCTCGAGGAAAAAGAGGACGCGCGCGGGACTTATTACGAATTTAATGGCGGTGACGAGCTAGCGCAAACGATGATGCTCTGCAAGGACGGAAAGAAAAAGAGGCGGGTTTATTATGAGCTCACTAAAATTTTACCAGGCGTTAGCCCTATTAGAATCATAACTCCAAAAGGCGTAAGTGCGGAAATAAGAATGTACGAACGCGTAAAAAAGATAGAAGCAAAAAAAGAAAGGAAAAAGTAAATGAAAATAGCAGTAGTAGGACTTGGATATGTTGGACTTCCACTTGCAGCAGCTTTTAGCGAGAAGTACGAAGTAGTGGGCTTTGATGTAAATGCAAAACGTATAGAGGAGCTTAAAAGTGGCTATGATAGAACGCTTGAACTTAGCAACGAGCAGATGAAAAAAGCAATCGATAATGGCATGAAATTTAGTCTAAATTTAGACGATATTAGAAGTTGTAACTTCTTCATCGTGACCGTCCCGACTCCGATAGATAAGAACAAACGCCCTGATCTAACCCCAGTGGTAAAAGCGACTGAGAGCGTGGCAAAAGTGCTTAAAAAAGGCGACATCGTTGTTTATGAAAGCACCGTTTATCCAGGCGTTACAGAAGAAATTTGCGTGCCACTTCTTGAAAAAAGTGGGCTTAAATTTAACAAAGACTTCTTCTGCGGCTACTCTCCAGAGCGTATAAATCCGGGTGACAAAGAGCACACTGTAACTAAGATCAAAAAAATCACAAGTGGCTCAACCCCAGAGATCGCTGACAAGGTTGATGAAATTTATCGCTCGATCATCACGGCTGGCACTCATAAGGCCTCAAGTATCAAAGTAGCCGAGGCTGCAAAGGTAATCGAAAACACTCAGCGTGATATAAACATCGCCTTTATAAACGAGCTTGCGATGCTCTTTGAAAAGCTTCATATCAACACCATTGATGTGCTTGAGGCGGCTGGAACGAAATGGAATTTCTTAAATTTCCGCCCAGGCCTGGTTGGTGGTCACTGCATCGGCGTGGATCCATACTACCTCACTCACAAAGCTCAAGAGGTGGGCTATCATCCAGAGATGATCCTAGCCGGCCGCCGTATCAACGATGATATGGGCAGATACGCAGCTGATCAGGTTATAAAACTAATGATAAGAAAAGGCGTGCTTATCAACAAAGCCCGCGTGCTTGTTCTTGGTATGACATTTAAAGAAAACTGCCCAGATATAAGAAATTCTCGCGTTATAGACGTAGTCGATGAGCTAAAAGATTTTGGCTGCAAGGTCGATGTGACTGATCCTTGGGCTGATAGCGCTGAGGTAAAACATGAGTACGGCTTTGATCTAGTGAAAGAGTACAACCTAGATGACTATGACTGCATCGTGATCGCCGTAGCTCACAATGAGTTTAAAAAGCTAAATTTAAAAGGCCATTTAGTTTATGATATAAAAAATATCTACCCAGAGGCTGACGCTAGGCTGTAAGGAATTTAGTGCACAAAGTAAGCATAAATTGTAAAATTTTACTTATATTTCTGGTTGCTTATCTGTTTGGATTTGCGGCTAGGATGCTCTGGGTATTGTGGGCAAAGGATATGCCAGAGTTTTACTTTAATGGCGAATTTATGCTTACGACAAATGACGCATATTATTACGCAGAGGGCGCTAGAGATATGCTGGCTGGCTTTCATCAGCAAAATGACTTTAGCCCCTTTAATCACCCAATCTCAACCATAGTTTTTTATATTTGCAAAATTTTTCCTTTTAAGATCGAAAGCGTGATGTTTTACATGAGTATCTTTTTAGCTCCTCTTATTGCACTTCCAGTCATTTTAATATCAAATGAGTTTAAGGCGCTAAAAGCTGGGGCTGTGGCAGCGTTTATGAGCGTTATCTTGCCAAGCTATCTTTCAAGGACATCGCCTGGATATTTTGATAGCGACATGTTAAATGTCACATTTGCGCTTTTTATCATCTATTTTTTGATCAGGCTTTTAAACACAAATGAACAAAAATTTATCGTTTTGCCGAGCCTTTTTGTATCGCTTTATCTTTGGTGGTATCAAAGCTCATATGCACTTATTTTAAGCATTTTCTTTATGATTTTACTATATACGCTAGTTTTTATGCGAGATAGATTGCAAAATTATCAAGCGATATTTTTCATATTTATAAGCATTGTAAGCTCAAATGTTTTTACTAAAGATCCACTAATAGCAAATAAAATTTTGATTTTAAATTTAGCAGTTATTGCTTTATTTTTCTCTCTTTTTTGCAAATATAAAAATTTACTCTCAGCTAGAAATTTAGCCATTTTTCTTACTTTAATGCTAGCTATTTTTATCTATTTTGGTAGTTTTGATTTCATTACCTCAAAAATGGGTATTTATGTTTTTAAAGGCAATGAAATTCTTAGCGATAAATTTCACTTTATAAATGAGCATAATTTCATCAGTGAAGTAAAAAGTGCTAGCCATTTGTATTTTATATATTTCATGTCAGGAAATATTCTTATATTACTGGCAGCTATTATTGGATACTTGCTACTTTGCTTTAAATTTCGTCCATTTTTACTTACTTTGCCAATGCTTGGACTTGGACTCCTCTCTTTCTTTGGTGGAGTTAGATTTGTTATGTACGTAACACCACTTGTTGCGCTTGGTTTTGGGTATTTCTTGCATTTTTTTTTAAATTTATTTGATCTTAGAAATTCTATTAAAAATTTATCACTTTTGGTTTTTGTCGTAGCCGCTCTTGCTATAAATTTAGATTTTGCTTATTCGTATAGACCAAATACACTAATCACACACGATGAGGCAGTCGCACTTGATGAGATTAAGAAGTCAGCAAAGCGCGATGACTATATCTTTTCATGGTGGGATTATGGTTATGCTATAAGGTATTTTGCTGATGTTAGGACGCTAAATGATCCTGGTAGACAAGGTGGTGAAAATAGTTATTTTGTTAGCCTTGCTTTGAGAAAAGGCCAGGCATTTTCAGCTAGACTTGCAAGAGCAGCAGTTACGTATAATGACATCTCGCTTGAGCAAAATATAAGGCCAATAGATAAAATTTTAAAAGACTACAACACAAGTGATATAAATACTTTTTTGTGTCAGCTTGAAAGCGAAAATTTCACTCTGCCAGCTGCAAAAAAAGAGATTTTTTACTATCTTGTGCCAAATATGATTGACATCGCACCAAATATCTTTAGATATAGCTATATCGACGTCACAACTGGTAAAAAACAAAAAGAGGATTTTTATCATGTTAGTGCATTAAATGGCGTTAGCGAAGCTGGTATTGACCTTGGAGACGGCTATACTTTGCCTACAAATGAGCAAAAATTTATCATACATAACAGCGAAAAAATAGCCGTAAAATCATTTTATAAAGTAAAAGGTGCCGGAAGAGATTTGCGAATAGATGAAAAAATCATAGATGAAAACGCCAAAATTTATGTGGTTTTTTTAGAAGATTATGCGCGGATATTGTTGCTTGATGAAAATGCTTTTAACTCATCTTTTGTGCAGCTTTTTATATTTGAAAAGGCCGATGATAGATACTTTGAGCCATTTATCATTTCAAATGGTGTAAAAATTTATAGGTTAAAAATCTAATGCTAATCAATCTAATAAGCTCGATCGTCGTTTTTGTCGTATCAATGGGCATAAATTTCTTTCTTACGCCATTTATTTTAAAAAGCCTTGGTAACGAGGCATTTGGCTTTGTGGGCCTTAGTAACGCCATCGTTAGCTACGCGGCAGTCATAAGTGTAGCCATAAACTCGGTTAGTGGGCGTTTTGTCGCTCATGCGTGGCACAAAAAGGATCTAAGCCTTGCAAACACCTACTACTCATCAGTGCTTGTTGTAAATATCTTCTTTTGCGCTGTTGTCGTGGTGTTTAGCTCCGTTTTTATCCTAAATTTGCAAAGCTTTTTAAACGTCCCTGAAAATTTACTTTTTGACGTGAGTATGACTCTTTTATTTTACTTTATAAATTTTTGCGTTGGACTATTTAACGGCGTTTTGACGGTCTGCGCCTTTGTGACAAATAAGCTCTACCTACTCTCCATCAGAAATGCTATCTCAAGTGCGATCCTAGCAATCCTCATCGTGGCGCTCTTTTTCTTTTTTAAGCCATTTATCTCATACATCGCTATTTCAGCGCTTGTGGCGAGCCTTTTTGTCTTTTTTAGCACCATTTTTATGTCATCTCGCATCACGCCAGAGCTAAAATTTAGCTTTAGCAAATTTGACTTTTCTAAGATCAAAGAGCTTTTAAGCTCTGGCATTTGGAACAGCTTTAATGCCCTAAACCGCATACTTTTAACAGGCATGGATCTATTTATCTGCAATATCTTTGTAAATGCAAACGCCACTGGACTTCTTGCAGTCGCCAAGGCCGCCCCTATCATACTTGAGAGCTTTGTGGCACAGCTTAGCGGTATATTTGCCCCAAAATTTGTCGAGCTCTACTCAAAAAATTTGATCACGGACCTCATAAAAGAGGCTAAATTTTCAATGAAGGTGATCGCCTTTGTGATGAGCGCTCCGGCTGCGTTTTTCGTCGTTTTTGGGCTTGATTTTTACACGCTTTGGCTACCTTTTAAAAGTAATGAGGAAATAAAATTTATCTATAATGTCTCAATGATCACGCTTGTGCCGATTGTATTTATCAGCTTTGTTTTTTCGCTTTTTAACCTTGATAGTGCGACAAACAAGCTTCGCCGCCCAGCCATTGCCAACACTATCCTTGGCGTTAGCACGATCATAGCGCAGATCGCACT
The DNA here is from genome assembly GCA_902387145.1 of Campylobacteraceae bacterium. GTDB lineage: Bacteria > Campylobacterota > Campylobacteria > Campylobacterales > Campylobacteraceae > Campylobacter_A. Next base: position 32,684 of record CABMKY010000005.1, read on the forward strand.
GCTTAAGCTTAGTGACTACGGCGTTTATGGCATAGTCATCGTCGCAGCCATTTTTTATAGCATAAGAATTCTTGGCTTTGACCTCATAAATGCCGCCTTAAATTTAGAGGTAAAGCTCACCACGTTTTACGGGGTTTATTTTAAAAATTTAGCCGTTTTTGCGCTTTGTGTGCTTGCGATGTTTGCCTGCAAGGACTTTGTGAGCTTGGATAACTGGCTAAAATTTGCTATCTTTGCTGTGATATACGCTGGCGCAGCTTATATTTTGGGGTATTTTTTGTTTTTTAATGCCTTCGAGCGAGGCATAGTCTGGCGTAAAATTTTAAAAAAATTTAAAAGGTCTTAAATGGATGAAATTTATCTGATCTCTTTGGCAAAAGATACCAAAAGGCGCGAGCTTTTACAGCAGAAATTTAGCTCTTATGATAGCTTTAAGCTAATAGACGCAGTGGATGGCAGGGAGCTAAACGCAAGGGAGTACTATAAGATCATTTCGCCATCATTTAATGCTTATGGCAAGGTTTTAAGCCCAGCAGAGGTTGGCTGCTCGCTCTCGCATGTAAAGGCCTACGAGGCGTTTTTAGCAAGTGAGGCTAAATTTGCCCTCATTTTTGAAGATGATGTGATTGGAGATGACCAGGCTATAAAAGAAGCCTTTTTAGCAGCTAGCAAGATGCCTGAAAACAGCGTGCTTATATGTGGCATGCAAGATGGGCTAGAGGGCAGGTTTAGTGCCTTTGGCAAAAAGGTGGATACTAGCCTAAGTAAGCCGCTTTGGCAGGTTTCAAAGCACTCATTTTCGAGCATTTATAGAGCAGGGGCTTATGTGCTAACTAAAAAAAGCACTAAAAATTTGCTTGAAATTCATAAACGTGCGCTTTGCACGACCGATGTTTGGGACTATTTGCTAGGCGTTAATGATATGCAGATGTATTTTTGCGATCTCTTTTCGCATCCAACTGATCTAAGTGGCTCAAATATCGAAGGAGAACGCCTTGAGAGGGGATACAGGGCAAATTTAAAGGCCTATATCAATACAATTAAATTTATACTTTTCTCACGACTTGAAAAGCTTCAAGGCTATGAAAGAATTTTTAAAAGGGGCTAGATGAGCGAGCCATTAATTAGCATAGTAACAGCGACCTACAAGCGTCCAGAGCTTTTGCAAAAGGCTATAAAAAGCGCTCTAGCTCAAAGCTATAAAAACCTAGAGATCATAGTAACGGACGACGGCGATGACGAGAGTGCAAGCGAAATTTGCAAGAGTTTTAACGACGCAAGGATCAAATTTGTAAAAAATACCACTCACAAAAAAAGTCCAAATGGCAACAAAAATAACGGCTTTGACAACGCAACAGGCGAGTTTGTCTGCTTGCTTGACGATGACGATGAGCTTTTACCAGAGGCGATTGCTGTGTGCTATGAAATTTTAAAAAGTGGCGAGTATTCGTGCGTCTTTGCTGACGCGATCTGCGAAAAAGATGGCGTGATGACCGAGGTCGTGGCTGGTAGAAGCCCGTATAACAAGAGTGGGACGATGAGCAAGGTTGATTATCACTGCGGGCGGATAAATGGCGAGTATTTCAAGCTTTTTTCGCGTGAATTTATAGACGGCTTTAGGTTTGATGAGAGCAGTTTTGGCGGCGAAAATGAGCTTTACATCCGCTTTTTTGAAAAAAATGTCTTCTATCTTAAAAAGCCACTTTACATCTACCGCATCGCAAGAAGCGATAGCGCGACGCTAAATGCTGGCAAGCACGCGCTAAACGTGGCAAACGCTTACATTAAAACCGCAAATTTGCACTACGATATCGCTATCAAAAACGAGCCAAAATTTCTAGCTATGCAGTATAAAAACGCCGCTTACTATGCCAAAATCGCTGGCGAATATGGCCTTATGTTAAGGTGCATCTTTAAAAGTCTTAGCATTAAATTTAGCAAAGAGGCGTTTATTTTTTTACTGCTTTGCCCACTTCCAAGTGGCATTTTACCAGCACTTTCAAAGCTTAGAGTGAAGATAAAACAAAGGTTTGGCGTATGAGGATATTATTTGTCACATCAACGCTTAGAAGTGGCGGTGCGGAGAGAGTTTGCGCGGTGATCGCGTCAAGATTTAGCATGGATCACGATGTAAGCCTTGTTAAATTTGACAAAGATGAGCCATTTTACGAGCTGGCAAGCGGCGTAAAGCTCATAAATTTAGGCGTTGGGGCTGATGAGCTTGGCTTTGTTGGAAATTTAAAAAAGAGAGTTTCAAAGGTGCTTGCTTTAAGGGCGCTCATAAGAGAGGGCAAATTTGACGCTGTGATATCATTTTTAGACGCCGTAAATACCTTGGTTCTCTTTAGCTCAGCTGGGCTAAAAACGCCTATAATCATAAGCGAACACACAAACTATCTTGCACCAAAAAGAGCCATTTTTAAGGTGCTAAGACGCATAAGCTATCCATTTGCAAACGCACTTAGCGTCCTAAGCGATGAGGATCTAGGCTACTACTCTAAATTTTGCAAAAATGTGATGAAAATTTACAACCCACTCTTTGAAGAGGTGCGCAGTGAAAGCTTTGCTAAAGAAAATTTAGTCATCTTTGTTGGCAGGCTAAATAAGATAAAAAACTGCGAAATGTTTGTAAGAGTGGCTGCAAACTTAAAGCAAAGCGGCTATAAATTTGCTGTCGCTGGAGATGGCGGCGAGAGAGCAAATTTAGAAAATTTAGCTAAAAATTTAGGCGCTGATGTCCAGTTTTTAGGCAATGTAAGCGACATCGCCTCGCTTTATAAAAGAGCAAAGGTGCTGCTCTCTTGCTCAAATCATGAGGGTCTTGGAAATACTTTGATCGAGGCGATAAACTATGACTGCGTGAGGGTTGCGACAAAGACAAGCGGAGCAAAAGAGCTTATAAAAGATGGCTTTGATGGCTTGCTTTGTGAGATAAATGATGCTGGGCAGATGAGCGAAAAGCTTGCAAATTTGCTGCAAGATGAGGCAAAGATGGGCGAATTTGCCAAAAACGCAAGAGCTAGACTTGATGAGTTTAGCGTGGAGCAAATTTATAAAAAATGGCTGGAGCTTTTAAAACTTGGAGGTGTGAAGTGAAAATTCTTTTTGTCATCGCCGCACTCAGAAATGGCGGAGCTGAGCGTGTGCTAAACGTGCTTACAAATGAGCTTAGCATGGACAATGAGATCACTATCGCCCTGCTTGAAGATGACCTTGGACTATATAAATTTGACGAAAAGATAAAGATCATAAATCTTAACGTCATTGGCTCAGGAGTCGCTTTAAAATTTAAGAAAATTTTCGCCCTTAGAGCGCTTTTTAAAGAGCAAAAGGCTGATCTAATAATGAGCTTTATCGACTGGACAAATGTCGCTTGTATGCTGGCAAATGCTGGACTAAAGAGCAAACTAATAGCAACCGAGCACCACGAGCATAACTACTTAAAAAGCAAGATCGCAAGCGCCATGCGTGACCTTGCCTATAAATTTGTAGATGGTTTAAGCGTACTAAGTAAAAATGACTACGATTACTATAAATTTGCCAAAAATCGCGAGATCATCCACAATCCACTTTTTATCGACGTGCCTGAAATTTGTGAGAAGCAAAACGTCATCTTAAGCGTGGCAAGGCTGGAGGCGGTAAAGGGCTATGATATCTATTTTGAGGCGCTTAGCAAGGTGGATAAGAGCTTGCTTAATGGCTGGGAGATAAAGATCGCAGGCAGTGGCAGACAGGAGGCGCAGCTAAAGCAAATGGCGTCAAATTTAGGGCTTAACATAAAATTTCTAGGTCACATGAGCGATGTTGCAAGCCTTTATAGTGAAGCTAAAATTTTCACTCTTTGCTCACGAAGCGAGGGGCTTTCAAATGTGCTAATAGAATCAGGCGCTTTTGGCTGTGCTAGGCTAAGTAGCGACACCGTGGGTGCAAGAGAGCTTATAGACGACGGCTTGGATGGACTTATCTTTAAAAATGGTGATGCAAATGATCTAAAAGATAAGCTTGAAATGCTTTTAAAAGATGAAAATTTAAGGCAAAAACTATCAAGAAACGCCAGCGAAAGTGCAAATTTATTTAGCAAAGAAAATATCATCAAGCAGTGGCGAGAATTTATAAAAAAGGTTGTTGATAAGTGAAAAAATTAGCCGTTTTTTTATACTCGATGGGACCTGGCGGGGCTGAGCGAAATGTGGCAAATTTACTGCCATTTTTGGTTAAGCGTTATGAAGTTCATCTCATATTAATGAGCAAGGTCATCGCTTATGAGATCCCAAGCGAGGTACAGATCCACTTTATAGAAAATAGCGATCCTTACGAGAGCGGGCTAAAGAAGCTTGCAAGGCTCTTTTTAGCAATGCCAATGCTTGCTTTTAAGTATAAAAAGCTTTGTCAAAATTTAGGCATCGACACGCAGTTTGTGCTGATGAACCGCCCTTGCTATATCGCTGCAATAGCTAGAATTTTGGGCTTTAAAAAAAGGCTAGTTATCAGTGAGAGAAGCTGTCCGTCTATCTTATATAAAAACGATCTAAGCGGCAGGGTTAATAAAATTTTACTCACTCATCTTTATAAAAAAGCCGATCTCATCCTGGCAAATGCAGCTGGCAACAAAGAGGATCTGGTGCGAAATTTTGGCATGAGTGAGGCAAAAACAAAGGTGCTTTATAACGCCCTTGATCTAAAAACCATAAATTTGCTAAAAGATGAGCCACTTGAGGATGGCTTTAAGCCATTTTTCATAAACATAGGCCGCCTTGATAGCGGTAAAAATCAAGCCATGCTAATAAAAATAATCGCTTTGATTAACGACCATCGTGCTACACTTGGCATCCTTGGCAAAGGGCCTTTAAAGGATGAGTTGCAAAATTTAATCGACAAGCTTGGCGTTGCTGGGCGAGTAAAGCTTCTTGGCACTGATAAAAATCCCTTTAGGCATATAAAAAACTCCTCTTGTTTACTTTGTGCTTCGCGTTTTGAGGGCTTTTCAAATGTCCTACTTGAGGCACTAGCATGCGAAAAAACTATTGTCTCGACAGAGCATAAGAGTGGCGCAAAGGAGCTTTTGGGCGAGAGTGAGTTTGGTATTTTGGTACCTGTTGATGATGAAAATGCGATGAAAGAGGCGATGATAAAGGTGCTTAATGCGCCCGAAATAAGGCAAAATTTTGAAAAGGTTGCGTATAATCGGGCTAAATTTTTTGATAGTGAAAATATAGCGAGCGAGCTTATAAATTTTTTGGAAAATCCTAATGAATAAAAATTTGTTTTTTAAAAATTACTCTTTATACTTGATGATATTTGTCGCAGTCCTTTTTGGCATGGTTTGTAGGCTCTACTGGGTCTTTTGGGCGAGCGAGTATCCAGTCTTTTTCTGGAACAATGAGCTGATGATCAGCACAAACGACGGCTACGCATTTGCTGAGGGCGCAAGGGATATGCTGGCTGGCTTTCACCAAGAAAACGACCTTAGCTACTACGGCTATCCGCTCTCGACACTTACTTACTGGATCGTGAAATTTCTAGGTGTCAAGCTTGAGACGGCGATGATTTATATGAGTGTATTTTTTTCATCGCTTGTCGCTGTGCCAGTCATCTTGATCGCAAATGAGTATAAGCTAAAATTTGCTGGCTTCATCGCCGCACTTCTTGCAGTGGTCGCAAATAGCTACTACAACCGCACTATGGCAGGATACTACGACACTGACATGCTCATCATCCCACTTAGCGTCTTTGTCGTCTGGGGACTTATTAGAGTACTTGAGAAAAAGGACTCAAAGAGCCTAATAATCGCGCCTTTAAGCGTGCTTATTTACATGTGGTGGTATGCGAGTGCCTTTTCGCTTATTAGCATTTTAGCTGGGCTATTTTTACTTTACACGCTCATTTTTGACAGGAAAAACCCACTTTTTTACCTTGAAATTTCGCTGCTTCTACTTGCCATTTCAAACCTTGATCTATCACTTAAATTTGGTGTGATATTTGCATTTTATGTACTTTGCCTCTTTAAAAAAGAGGTGATAAATTTAAAAATTGCTCTTGGCATTTTGGCAGTTATATTTATCGTCTTTGTCATTCGTGGCGGGCTAAATCCGATAATCTTTCAGCTTAAATTCTACGTCTTTAGAGATGCGCCTGAAGTTGGCGGTATGAGTTTTCATTTTTTTAATGTTAATCAAACTATCCAAGAGTCAAGTATCGTTGATTTTATGCTATTTTGCGAGAGGATCAGCGCAAATGTTATCACATTTTTGATCTCACTTGCTGGCGTTGCTCTTTTTTGCTACAAACACCGCTCGTTTGCCGTCTCGCTTGGTATGCTAGCACTTGGCTTTTTAGCCTTTAAAAGTGGCCTTAGATTTACTATTTATGCTGTGCCTATCATGGCACTTGGCTTTGGCTACTTAGTAGAGTTTATACTTTCAAATTTAAAGCTAAAAGGAGCGGTGCTAAATCTTGCGAGAGCTTTTATAACCGTGCTCGCTCTAACTCCAGCGCTCATTCATATCTATGGTTACAAAGCTGAGCCGGTTTTTGTACACAAAGAGGTTGAAATTTTAAATAAGCTAAAAGGCATCGCAGGACGCGAAGACTACGTGGTTGCATGGTGGGACTATGGATATCCGATCAGATATTACAGCGATGTTAAGACGCTCATTGACGGCGGAAAGCACCTTGGACGTGAAAATTTTGCCGTGAGTTTTGCGCTTGGAAGCGATGAGATGAGCTCGGCAAATATGGCAAGACTTGATGTTGAGTACACAGAGAGAAATTTTAAAGAGCGATTTAATGGTAATTTGGCTCAAATTTTAAAAGAAAGAAACACAAGTATTGATCAGTTTTTTAGCGATATAAAAGAGGCAAATTTTAGCTTACCAGCAAAGACAAGGGATATTTACTACTACTTGCCAGATAGGATGCTTGGTATTTTTCCGACCATTTTGCAGTTTAGCAAGATCGATCTAAAAAGCGGTAAAAATTTAAACAACGGCCTTTTTATCGTCACAAGAGCGATCTCTCAAAATGAAAATGGCATTAGACTAAATGGTGGATTTACGCTCACAAGTGATGTCACAAATTTAATCTATGATGGCAATATCTTGCCTCTTAAATCTTTCATAGAGACTGATTATAACGAGGCTGGCAAGCTAAATGTCAAAGAGTATAAAAACAACGAAAACTCAAACATTTCTGTCATTTTTATGAGGGATTATGGTAGATTTATCATCCTTGATGAGAGCATTTTAAATAGCGCCTACATCCAGCTTTTCGTGCTTGAAAGGTACGATCCAAAAATTTTTGAGCCAGTTATACTTGATGGGGCAGCAAAAATTTATAAACTAAAGAGGTAAAAATGGCAAGGATAGGGTTTTTAAGCCACGCTGACATGAGTATACACTTTTTTAGGCGACCTATTATGCAAGCCTTAAAAGATATGGGGCATGAGGTTTTTGCTATCGCTCCAAAAGGCGACTTCACTGGCGAGCTTGCTAAAAGCTTTCACTCTGTCACTTACGAGCTTGACAAGGCTAGCCTAAATCCACTAACTGTGATAAATAACTCAAAAAAACTTTCTCAAATTTTACGTGAGCTAAATTTAGACTTGCTGCAAACTGGCGCTCACAAGTCAAATGTATTTGGCACATTTGCTGCTAAAAACGCTGGCATAAAGCACGTGATAAATTTGGTTGAAGGCCTTGGCAGCTTTTATATAGACGATGACATTAAGACAAAGGCCGTGCGTTTTATCATGGAGAGCCTTTATAAATTTTCCTTTGCAAAGGCCGATGCTTGCGTATTTGTAAACGACTCGGACGCTGATTATATGATCTCGCGAAATTTGATAGATAAAAACAAAGTTTGCCGCATAAAAAGTGTCGGCGTGGATACTGCTAAATTTGACCCAGCTATCACGCAGGCGGCTGACCTTGGTGAAAAAAAGGTCATTTTGATGATCGCAAGGGCGATGTGGCACAAGGGCGTGCGTGAGTTTTACGAGGCAGCAGAAATTTTAAATGGCTATAAAAACTGCGAATTTGTATTTGTGGGTGAGGGCTTTGCTGGTAACAAATCAACCGCAGACGAGAGCTTTTTAAAAGGTGGCAAAGTGCGTTATCTTGGTGCTAGAAATGACATACCGCAGCTTTTAAAGGCTTCTTATTTGCTAGCACTTCCTAGCTATAAAGAGGGTTTTCCAAGAACGGTTTTAGAGGCGATGAGTATGGCAAAAGCAGTTGTTGCAAGCGATGTGACGGGCTGCAATGAGGCTGTAAAGGATGGTTACAATGGGCTTTTATGTAAGGTAAAAGACGCAAGTGATCTAGCAAGTAAAATAAAAATTTTGCTTGATGACGAGGAGCTTTGTGTTAGACTTGGGCAAAATGGTAGAGACTGGGCGGTAAGCGAGTTTGATGAGCGAGTGATAGCGAAAAAATATATAGAAATTTATAGGAAATTTATAGATGTATAGAAATTTTTTAAAAAGGTTGATCGATATTTTAGGGGCACTATTTTTGCTCATTTTAACATCGCCTATTATCATAGCAACTGCGCTATTTATCTACTTTAAAGTAAGCCGTGACATCATTTTCACTCAGGAAAGACCAGGTCTTAATGAGAAAATTTTTAAAATTTATAAATTTAAAACAATGAGTGATGAGCGTGACACAAATGGCGAGCTCTTGCCAGATGAGCAAAGGCTTGGTAGATTTGGCAAACTGATCCGCTCTCTTAGCCTTGATGAGCTACCACAGCTCTTTAACGTGCTAAAGGGTGACATGAGCTTTATCGGACCTAGACCGCTTTTGGTTGAATATCTGCCTATATATAACGAAACGCAAAAGCACCGCCACGACGTGCGTCCTGGTATCACTGGCCTAGCGCAGGTAAATGGCAGAAACGCTATAAGCTGGGAGAAAAAGTTTGAGTACGACGTCTATTACGCTAAAAATTTAAGCTTTATTCTTGACGTAAAAATCGCCTTACAGACAATAGAAAAGGTGCTAAAACGAAGTGGTGTAAGCAAAGAGGGACAGGCAACGACGGAGAAATTTAATGGCAAAAACTAAGAAAATTTATATCTACGGAGCGAGTGGGCATGGCCTTGTGGTCGCTGACATCGCTAGAAGCAGCGGCTATGATGAGATAGTTTTTTTAGATGATGCTAGTGAGTTTAAGTTTAGCCCAGAGCTTGAAAAAGCGGACATTATAATAGCCATCGGCCAAAACAAAACTAGAGAGATGATAAGCAAAAGAGTTAAAGCGGCTGGCTTTGAGATAGTAACTTTGATCCATAAAAGCGCTGTTGTGAGCGAAAGTGCTGTGATAGAAAAAGGCGTAGTTATCATGCCAAATGCCGTGGTAAACGCAAAAGCTTGCATAAAAGAGGGCGCTATCATAAACTCTGGTGCGGTGATAGAGCATGAGTGTGTGATAGGTAAATTTGCTCACATCAGCCCAAATGTAGCCCTTGCTGGAAACGTTAGAGTGGGCGAATTTACGCATGTTGGCATTGGCTCAAGTGTCATTCAAGGTATAAGTATCGGCAGCAGCTGTATCATCGGCGCTGGAAGTGTGGTTGTTAGAGATATAAAAGATGGCACAAAGGCGTACGGAGTGCCAGCGTGCGAGCGTGCTAAGATATAAAATTTAAAAATAAGTGCTAAAATCGCTAAAAAATCACGAAAGGTATGAACATGGATAGGGTTTTTTTATCTCCGCCAAACATGAGTGGAAAAGAGCAGGAATATATAAAAAAAGTTTTTGAAAGCAACTATATAGCGCCACTTGGTGAGTATGTAAATAAATTTGAAGAAAGTATAAAAAACTACACTGGAGCAAAAGATGCGCTAGCACTAAGCGCTGGAACGGCGGCGCTTCACCTAGCACTTCGCGTCCTTGGCGTGAAAGAGGGCGACTTTGTGCTGGCTTCTAGCTTTACATTTATGGCTTCAGTCTCGCCTATACTTTACGAAAAAGCGAAGCCAGTCTTTATAGATAGCGACGAGAGCTGGAATTTAAGCCCAGAGCTACTTAAAAAAGCGATATCAAATTTACCTAAAAAGCCAAAGGCATTAGTCGTTACTCATCTTTACGGCCAAGCTTCAAAGATGAAAGAAATTTGCGAAATTTGCCAAAACGAGGGTATTGCTTTGGTCGAGGACGCAGCTGAGGCACTTGGTGGATTTTACGCTGGCAAGGCACTTGGCACGTTTGGCGTGATGGGTGCATATAGTTTTAATGGCAACAAGATCATCACCACCTCAGGCGGTGGCATGCTAGTTGGAGATAGCGAATTTGTGGAAAAAGCTAGATTTTACAGCACGCAAGCAAGAGAGCCACTGCTTCACTACGAGCACAAAGACTATGGCTACAACTACCGTTTAAGCAACGTTCTAGGCGCTATCGGCGTGGCTCAGATGGAAGTTTTGGAAAAAAGAGTCGAGCAAAAGAGAAAAGTATTTGAAATTTATGAAAAAGAGCTTGGCGATCTTTTAGAATTTATGCCAGAGCTAGCAGATTCTCGTGGCAACAGATGGCTCACAACTGGTGTTTTTGCTAAAAAAGATGCACATTTAAAGGTTATAAAAGCTCTAGCTGATGAGAATATCGAGAGCCGACCACTTTGGAAGCCTATGCATATGCAGCCTGTATTTAATGGTGCGTTAAGTTTTATTGATGGATATAGCGAAGATCTATTTTCAAGGGGAATTTGCTTGCCAAGTGGCAGCGATATGAGCGAGGAGACGCAAGCAAGAGTGATCAAACTAGTCAAGGAAAATGCCTAAATGTTTCATGCGACAAAGTTAAAAAGGCTCGTATTTTTCCTTCTTGGTGATGTTTTTATATTTATCTTTTCGATATATGCGGCTTATCTTTTAAGATTTAATGCCGATATTCCAGATATCTATGTGCAGGGGCTTTTTGTAACGGCTGGATTTTTGATCGTATTTAAGCTCTTTTTTATGTGGATATTTAAAATTTACAAGGTACCGTGGAGGTTTTTTGGATTAAACGAAGCAAGAAAAATTTTCCTAGCTCACGTTTGCTCAGCGGTTTTATTTACGATCGTTTTTTTTATCATTCAAGATTTTTTAAATCCATATCCAAGAAGCGTTATTTTCATTGATCTTCTTATTTCATGCTTACTTGTTGGGCTTTTAAGAATTTCAAAACGCATGGTGCTTGACTTTTCAAACAAACCTCACAAAGGTGAGCCTTGTATCGTTATAGGTGCAACGTCAAAAGCGCTTCACGTCTTGCGTGGTTTAAAACAAGGGTATCTTGACTACTATGCGGTTGGAGTGGTAGATGGCAGGAGTGATCTTGTTGGCACTTATTGTGATGGATTTTTAGTTCAAGATAAAAAAGATATACCAAGCCTTATAAAAGACTACGACGCAAAGACCGCTATCATCGCACTAGCACTTGATCAAGACGAGCTTCAAGCTCTAGTTGATGAGCTAAGTGGATATGGTATAAGAGATATGAAACTCTTTTCGCTTATCGAAAATGAGCCGATCAAAGATATCTCGATCGAAGATTTGCTCGCTAGAAAGCCAAAAGACCTTAATCCAGAGGCTATTTCAAATTTTTTAAAAGATAAAAGAGTACTTGTCACTGGAGCTGGCGGCAGTATAGGAAGTGAAATTTGTAAGCAGTGCTTAAAATTTGGTGTAAGTGAGCTTATAATGGTCGAGCACAGCGAGTTTAACCTTTATAAAATAGGCGAAGATACAAAAGATAAAAGAACTATTAGCAAGCTTGTAAATATCACAAATTTAAAGGATTTTGAAGAAGTTTTTGCTGACTTTAAACCTGAGATCGTTATCCACGCGGCTGCATATAAGCACGTGCCACTTTGCGAGCTAAATCCTCGCTCAGCAGTTGAAAACAACATTCTTGGCACAAAAAATGCAGTCGATATTTCTAAAAAATATGGCGTTAAGAAATTTGTCATGATCTCATCAGACAAGGCTGTGCGCCCAACAAACATAATGGGTACAACTAAACGTGTTTGCGAGCTTTATGCACTAAATTCAAATGAAGCAGGTGTATGCGAGATAGTTTGCGTTCGCTTTGGTAACGTTCTTGGCTCAAGTGGATCTGTCATACCTAAATTTAAAGCGCAGATCGCTGCAAATAGGCCACTAAGTGTCACGCACCCAGAGATTACAAGATATTTTATGCTTACATCAGAAGCTTGTCAGCTAGTCCTTCAAGCAGCCTCTATCGCAAAAGGTGGCGAGCTTTTCGTGCTTGATATGGGTGAGCCTGTTAAGATCGTTGATCTTGCTAAAAAGATGCTTCTTCTTTCAAACAAAGAGCATTTGGGTATAGAATTTGTAGGTCTTAGACCAGGCGAGAAGCTTTATGAAGAGCTGCTTATCAACAAAGATGACGTTCAAACCAAGTATGAATCAATCTTTGTAACGCATTCAGAGCCTTACGATTTAGCGCTTTTAAACTCGCAGATAAGTGAGCTTTTGCAGCTTGAGGATAATGAGATCGCACCTGCACTTAAGGTGATCGTGCCTGAGTTTAATCACGCATTAAATTTAAAAGGTTAAATTTGGTTATTAAAGATATTAAGAGATTTAGTGATACGAGATATAAGGCAAGAGCATATATTTGCTATTTATTTAGTAGAAATTTACCAAATAGACTGCCCGGAGTTTGTTTAGAGAATATAAAAGCTGGTTTTGACAAGATCAGCCACGAGATAGAAAATTTTGACGCACTATACATCTTAGACGAAAATGGCGTGCAGATCGAAGACTCGATCAGTCTAAATGAAAAGTATAAAATTCCAAAGGGCGAAAACCGTGCAAATAAGGCATACTACTATACTGCAGTGCGCGAGAAAAGGTGTGTTTTAAGCGATCCATATCCATCAAGCCTAAATGGAGGTTTATGCGTCACAGCAAGCGTGCCTATCTATAATGAAAAAAATGAGCTTAAATTTATTGCCTGCATCGACATAAGCCTAGAAAATATCCTAAAAATGGTCGATGGTGGCTTTGTTGAGGAGCATTTTGGTAGATTTTTAAAGACTGTTTACACACTATTTTGTGCCTCACTTTTTATGATCTGTGCGTTTTTGTTTTGGCACGGTGTGAAGAGCTTTATATCAAAAAGTATCGAGCATATAAATGTTGAAGAAATTTTTGAATCAACCATCATTTTAACGCTGGCTCTTGCCATTTTTGATCTTGTTAAGACGATATTTGAAGAAGAGGTTTTAGGTAAAAATCACGAAGAAAATAGCGTTATTTATAAGACGATGGTGAGATTTATCGGCTCAATTATCATCGCACTTGCGATCGAAGCGCTTATGCTTGTGTTTAAATTTGCTATTACTGCACCTGAAAATATCATAAACGCTATCTATCTAATAGGCGGCGTGGCGATGCTAATGGCGGCACTTAGCTTTTATCTTTTTAGCGTAAAAAGGCAAGAGAACAGATGATTGCTATTATTGATTATGGTGCGGGCAATATCAAAAGTGTGATAAATGCTTTTGATTTTCTTGACAAAAAATGTGCCTTAGTAAGTAAGCCCGAAAATTTAAAGGAGTATTCGCACATTGTTTTGCCAGGCGTTGGAGCTTTTGGTGAGGCGATAACAAAGCTAAAAAATAACGGCATGGACGAAGCCGTAAGAGAAGCCGTAAAAAGCGGCAAAGCTTTTATTGGTATTTGTCTTGGTATGCAGCTTTTATTTGAGCGAAGCTTTGAGTTTGGTGAGCATGAGGGACTTTCTCTTTTGCCTGGTAAGGTCGTAAAATTTAATGAAGCTAATTTCGATAAACCATTAAAGATACCTCACATTGGCTGGAACGCTTTGGAATTTAAGCAAAATAGTCCATTAAATTTAGGACTAAAAAAGCTTGAGTATTTATATTTTGTACACAGCTATCACGTGGTTTGTGATGATAAATTTGCACTGGCAAAGACAACTTATGGATATGAATTTACAAGTGCGGTTTGGCATGAAAATATCTTTGGCTTTCAGCCTCATCCAGAAAAAAGTCATGAAGCTGGACTTAAAATTTTAGAGAATTTTGCGAGGTTGTGATGGAAATTTTTCCAGCGATTGATTTAAAAGAGGGACAAGCAGTTAGACTTAGCAAAGGTCTTATGCAAAGTGCAAAAATTTATAGCAACGAGCCAAGTGAACTTGCTAAGAAATTTGAAGATTATGGCGCAAAATGGCTTCATGTGGTTGATTTAGATGGTGCATTTGCTGGAGAGACGATAAATTTTAAAACAATTGAAAAAATTACAAAGGCTACAAATTTAAGCGTCCAAGTGGGTGGTGGCATAAGAGATGAAGATCGAATAAAACGCTATTTAGATTTGGGAGTTAGCAGAGTGATCCTTGGCTCAGTAGCTCTTAGAGATCCAGAATTTACAGCAAAAATGGCTGAAATTTATAGAGTTGTAGTTGGCATAGATGCTAAAGATGGCTATGTGGCAGTACAAGGCTGGGGCGAGATCTCAAATATAAAAGCAGTCGATCTTGCAAGAAAATTTGCAGATGTTGGCGTGGAAGCTGTGATTTGTACTGATATTAATAAGGATGGAATGCTTGGCGGAGTTAACGTTGAGTTTAGCTTGCAAATAGCTAGAAATAGCAAGCTTGAGACGATAGCAAGTGGTGGCGTGAGTGATATAAATGATATTTTGATGCTAAAAGCTACAAATGAGATTAGTGGCGTAATAGTTGGAAAAGCCTACTATGAGGGGTTGCTTGACCTAAAAGAGGCCTTTAAACTACTTAGATAGCGTTAAAGCTTTTATAAATTTAAATTAGCTAGAATAGGGCAATTTTTACTAAAAGGATATTATGTGAAGATTTTGGTTGTAGATGACAGTTCAACAATGAGAAGAATCATAAAAAATACTTTACAAAGGTTAGGACATCAAGAAATTCTTGAGGCTGAGCACGGTCTTGAGGCCTGGAATATCTTAACTCAAAACGAAGGTATCGAAGTTCTTATCACTGACTGGAATATGCCTGAGATGAATGGTCTTGAACTTGTTAAAAAGGTAAGAGCAGAGCAAAAATATGTTGATATGCCTATTATAATGGTAACAACAGAGGGCGGAAAAGCCGAAGTTATAACAGCTTTAAAAGCAGGTGTTAATAACTACATCGTTAAACCTTTTACGCCACAAGTTTTAAAAGAGAAGCTTGAAGACGTTCTTGGTTAATGAAAGATAAATTCTACGAATTAAGCATAAAAACATCAAATTTTTATGATGAAATTTTAGAGCTAGTTTTCTCTTTTGGGGTCACCTGTGTTGAAGAGCTAGATCACGAGATCATCATCAGGGAAGAGTATGATCTAAAAGATATAGCTTGGGGTATCGAAGAGTATGCAAAAGGGCTCTCTAGTGTTCGTAAAATTTCAAATGATTTAAAAATTTCTCTTAATTTAAAAGAAAATAAAGACTGGCTAGGTGAATATAAAAAGGCAGTTAAGCCTATTTTGGTTGATAAAATTTATGTTAGACCTAGCTGGGAAGAGCCACTTAATGGCGTAACAAATATCATAATCGACCCAGCTCTAGCCTTTGGCTCAGGGCACCATGAAAGCACAAATTCTTGCTTGCAGCTTTTACAAAAATATGCAAAAAGCGGAAAAGCCGCTCTAGATGTAGGTTGTGGAAGTGGGATATTAAGCATTGCTTTATCGAAGCTTGGTTGTATAGTAGATGCTTGCGACACTGATGAACAAGCCACACAAAGCTCACTTAGCAACGCCGAGTTGAATGAGGTTAAATTTAATAAAATTTGGACAGGCTCCATCGCAAATTTAGAGCAAAAATATGACATTGTCGTAGCAAATATCATTGCTGATGTCATTTTTATGCTCTCAAATGACTTAAAAAAATCGCTTAAAAAAGGCGGCTATTTGGTATTGTCAGGAATTTTAAACAAATACGAAGATAGAATTAAAGATACATTTAAGGATTTGGAGCTAATTGAGATAAAACAAAGTAACGATTGGAGTAGCTTTGTTTATAAGGAAATAGATGAATAACCAAAATAATAACCAAAATAATGGCAATAATAACGGTTTTTTTAATAAAAATCCTATTTTCATTTTTGCCATTTTCGCAATAGTTATAGTTTTAGCTTTTAGAAGCTTTAGTGGAGACGGACTTGGTGGCTCTTTTGGGCTAAATAGCAATGCTCAGAGTAAAATGGTAGCTTATTCTGAGTTTAAAGATATGTTAAAAAATAAGCAACTAAATGAGGTTGCTATCTCAGAGACTACTATAAAAGGCATAGGTAGTGACAAAACCATCTACTTCGCAAAGCGCATAAATGATCCAACGCTCATTGGCATACTTGAGCAAAATGGCATAACTTACAGCGTTTATAGCGAAAATAACTGGTTTGGAGATCTTATATTTTCATGGATCATCCCAGTATTTATATTTTTTGCCATTTGGATGTTTATTGCTAGTCGTATGCAAAAGAACATTGGCGGTGGCATACTTGGTATCGGAAGTGCAAAAAAACTTATAAATTCTGAAAAGCCAAAAGTTAAATTTGACGATGTTGCAGGTGTCGAAGAGGCAAAAGAAGAGGTTCAAGAGATAGTTGATTATCTAAAAAGTCCTGATAAATATCTAAGACTTGGGGCAAAAATTCCAAAAGGAATTTTACTAGTTGGCCCTCCAGGCACAGGTAAAACGCTTCTTGCAAGAGCAGTTGCAGGTGAGGCTAGTGTGCCATTTTTCTCTATGTCAGC
Source organism: Campylobacteraceae bacterium (assembly GCA_902387145.1). GTDB lineage: Bacteria > Campylobacterota > Campylobacteria > Campylobacterales > Campylobacteraceae > Campylobacter_A. Next base: position 49,446 of record CABMKY010000005.1, read on the forward strand.
ATCAAGTTTTATAGAGATGTTTGTCGGTGTTGGCGCAAGTAGGGTTAGAGATCTTTTTGAAAATGCTAAAAAAGAGGCTCCAGCGATCGTTTTTATAGATGAGATCGATGCAATCGGTAAAAGTAGAAATTCTGGTCCGATGGGCGGCAATGACGAGAGAGAGCAAACGCTAAATCAGCTTCTTTCTGAGATGGACGGCTTTGATGCGGATAAGTCGCCAGTTATCGTTATAGCGGCTACAAACAGACCTGAAGTTTTGGATGCTGCACTTTTAAGGCCAGGTAGATTTGACAGGCAAGTACTTGTTGATAAGCCTGATTTTAAAGGACGTTGCGATATTTTAAAAGTTCACATGAAAGATGTAAAGATCGGTAAGGATGTAAATATCGAAGATATTGCAAGACTTACTACTGGTTTAGCAGGGGCTGATCTTGAAAACATCATAAATGAGGCTGCACTTCTTGCAGGACGTAAGTCAAAGACCTTTGTCGAGCAGGCTGATCTTGTGGAGGCCGTCGAGAGATCGATTGCTGGTCTTGAGAAAAAGTCTCGCCGTGTAAATCCAAAAGAAAAAAGGATCGTCACTTATCATGAGTGCGGCCATGCCTTGATAGCTGAGCTAACAAAAGGTGCAAAAAGGGTAACAAAAGTCTCAGTCGTACCACGCGGTCTTGCAGCGCTTGGCTATACTCTAAACACGCCTGAAGAGAATAAATTTATGATGCAAAAGCATGAATTGATAGCAGAAGTGGATGTACTTTTGGCTGGTAGAGCTGCTGAAGAGGTGTTTATTAAAGAAATTTCAACTGGAGCTAGCAACGACCTAGAGCGCGCGACCGATATCATAAAGGCTATGGTTAGTATGTATGGCATGAGCGATGTTGCTGGTCTTATGGTGCTTGAAAAACAACGTGCTACATTTTTAAATGGTGGCCAAAGTATCAAAGACTATAGTGACAAAATGGCTGAAAAGGTTGATGAGTTTGTGAAAACGCTTCTTCATGAAAGATACACAGCTGTGCTTGGTTTGCTTGAAATTTATAAAGGTGCTATTGAAAATATGGTATCAGCACTTTATGAAGAAGAAACAATCGAAGGAAAAAGAGTTAGAGAGATCATTAAAAACTACGAGATTGAAAATGATCTAGAGAGCAGACTTGTAGAGACCGAAGAAGACGATAAGAGCAAAAAAGAGGAATAAAAATGAGTGGCTATATCGCGAAAGCAGGATATAAATTTATATTATTTTTTCTAATTTTATTTGTTTTATCTTTGCTATTTGGGATCTTGCCACTACTTTTTGCTATTTTACTTTTTTTGGGACTTTATTTTTTCAGAGATCCTGAGAGAGAGCCATTTTCTGATGATAAATTGGCTTTACTATCGCCGATTGATGGCAAGATTAAAGAGATTAGTGCTTCAAATTTTGATAATAATGAAGTAGCTAAGATCGTCATAAAAAAATCTTTTTTTGATGTTGGCACATTAAGGGCTGTAAGTGATGTAAAAGTAGCTGAAATACGCAAAAGACATGGCTTATTTTTGTGCCAGGCTATGAAAATTTCAGAATTTTTAAATGAAAGAGCTATTATTCACTTTGAAAAAGAGAATATAAAATTTGTTATGAAAATTATAGCTGGAGCTTTAAGCCGAAGTTTAGAAATTTCAAATGTTACTAGCCTAAAAGCATCTAGGAAATTTGGCTTTTTAGGAAGTGGTGAAGTGATTTTATACTTGCCAAGAGATACTAAGATATGTGTAAGCGTTGGAGAAAGCGTAAAGGCTGCTTCACTTTTGGGATATTTTGAAGAGGGAAAAAGAGATGAATAACATACAAAAGATGCAACTAATGTATATCTTACCAAATTTATTTACAGCAGCTAGTGCTTTTTTGGGTGTTATTAGTATTATTTCATCTATTCAAGGCAACTATTTTAAAGCCATTATTTATATAATCTTATCGCTTATTTTAGATGGACTTGATGGACGTGTGGCTAGACTTACAAAGACAACTAGTAAATTTGGAGTAGAGTTTGATAGTCTTGCAGATCTTGTTGCTTTTGGTGTAGCGCCAGCGATTTTATTTTATTTGACTATTGGTAAAAATTTTGGCAGATTTGGAGCGCTTATAGCTGCTATGTTTGTGGTTTTTGGAGCTATCAGGCTTGCTCGCTTCAATGTCACTACTGGTACATATGAGCCAAATGTTTTTATCGGACTTCCTATACCATCAGCAGCTATTGTGAGCGTACTTTGGGTTGGAATTTATATCGACTATACTTTTTTAGAGGGATTTGAGTGGTGCTTGATGCTACTTGAAGCTACTTTGGCAGCTTTAATGGTTAGCAACATACGCTATCCAAGTTTTAAAAAAATAAATTTAAAACAAACCCATGTGATAAGAATTTTAGTAGCTCTTGTAGTTGCATTTTCGATGCTTTATCTATATCCATTTGAAAGTGCGACTTTGGTTATGAGCGTCTATATGCTTTATGGCATAGTAAGAGCCACTATAATGTTTAGTAAAAATTCCAAAAAAAAGGAGAGCGAATGAGCGAAAATGGCATCATAAAATCACGTAAATTTTTACCAAAAATCGAAATCAAAAACTCTCTACTGCTGCTACTTAGGTAGCAAATTTCTCTTTACTTAACTCATCAAATTTAAATATAAAAAATAAAAAAGGACAAAAAATGGATAAGAATAAAATTATAATCTTTGATACGACTTTAAGAGATGGTGAGCAAAGCCCTGGTGCATCGATGAATACAGCTGAAAAACTACAGATCGCACTTCAGCTTGAAAGGCTTGGTGTGGATGTTATGGAGGCGGGATTTGCAGCAGCAAGCCCAGGAGATTTTGACGCAGTAAATCAAATAGCAAAGCAAGCCTCAAATATCACGGTTTGCTCTCTTGCACGCGCAGTTGAGCGTGATATCAAGGCAGCTGGCGAGGCATTGGCTCCGGCTAAAAATAAGAGAATTCATACATTTATAGCGACAAGCCCAATTCATATGGAGTACAAGCTAAAAATGAGCCCAGATGAAGTAATAAAACGCGCAGTCGAGTCTATAAAATACGCAAAAACTTTTTGTGATGATGTGGAGTTTAGCTGCGAGGACGCTTGTAGAAGTGAAATGAGCTTTTTAAAAGAAATTTGTGATGCTGCCATAAATGCGGGTGCAAAAACTTTAAATATTCCTGATACGGTTGGTTATTTATATCCTGAAGAGATAACTACTCGCATTAGTGAAATAGTAAAATTTGTAGGCGATAGAGCAATAATCTCTGTGCATAATCACAATGACTTAGGCATGGCTACGGCAAACTCGTTAGCGGCTATAAAAGCTGGTGCAAGGCAGGTCGAAGGCACGATAAATGGCATAGGTGAGCGTGCTGGAAATGCTGCGCTTGAAGAGATCGTGATGGCTATCAAAATCCGCCAAGACGTCTTTACTCCATTTTATACAGACATTATCTCAAAAGAAATTTATCCAACTTCAAGACTGATTGCTAGTATTATAGGCATTGAGCCTCAACCAAACAAAGCTATCGTTGGTAAAAATGCATTTGCTCATGAGAGTGGCATACATCAAGACGGCGTGCTAAAACACAAAGAGACCTATGAGATAATTAGCGCTGAGAGTATAGGCCTTGAGAAAAATTCCCTTGTTCTAGGTAAGCATAGCGGTCGCCACGCGTTTAAAGATAAGCTTGCTAGCCTTGGATTTGACCTTGATAGCGATGCTCTTAATAAGGCATTTGAAAAATTTAAAGAGCTAGCTGATAAGAAAAAAGAGATATTTGATGACGATATTAGGGCTCTTGTGGCTGAAGAGATTACAAAAATTCCACAAGCTTATGAGATCACGGCTCTTCTTCAAAGTAGCGGCGGAAGCCTTGCAAGTGCTTCAATTAGTATAAAACACAATGATGAGATCATCAGCGACTCAGCTCTTGGCAATGGCACAGCAGATGCGATATTTAAGGTAGTTGATCGCATTAGTGGCATTAGTGGCACACTAAAAGACTATAAAGTGGCGTCTGTTTCTCAAGGTAAAGACGCACTTGCAAAGGTTGATGTAAAGGTCGAGTTTGAGGGTAAAACGGCTGTAATAGGCCATGGACTTGACATAGATACTATGATGGCAAGCGCAAAAGCCTATGTTGGCGCGCTAAATAGCTACATTCGCATACACAAAAACTAAAATTTTAGCCGGCTGTTAAAATTGCAGCTGGCTACTTTAAATTTAATCCAAAAACTATATAAATTTTTAAAATTCAAAGTCTTTATTTTAAAAAAATAGAATTTTTACCATCTTTACAAATTTTAAAATATTACTCACTCACCTTAGCAACTTACTAATTTTAGGACTCATAAACATTCACCACTAAATTTAGAAGTGTGATATGCTCGCTCGTAAATTTTTAAAATTTGATAGGGTTTAGACCGCATGCAGTGTAAAGCACTAGTGTATGCCCCTTGAATGTGCGAGGGATTTGGAGGATTAAAAAGGGAGATAAGGGGATGGACTTCGTGTCTGTCATGCAGTTGCTAGCCTGAGAAGTAAAAATTAAGTCCACTTGCCTCCCTTTTGAATAAAAAATTTACAAATTTAATCAAGCCATTTTGTAAATTTTAAACTTTCATTCACTCGCAAGAGTTACCTACTAAAAATTTGTATGATACTTCCATAAAATTAAAGAGAATTTACCTTGTCTTGTTTCGTTTTTCTCTTTTGATTTTATAAAATTTCCATAAGCCCCTGTTACTAAAATAAGCGATTTCCACGCTGTAGCCAAGATTTAGGGCTTATGGGTTAATGTTTCGATTAAAAGTCTTGGCTTCACTTACCGCTTATCTCAAATTTTAGAGCCAAAATTACTCGCTCATAAATTTTAAAATTTGCTAGATTCTCATCTTGGATTGTTAAATTCGTGTTTTGTAGAGCTGGCTATTAAATTTATATCCAAAAATGCCAGCTCTAATTTGAAATTCTACTCGAAGAATAAATTCTTGACTTACTGCTCAACTATTTTTTTAACAGCTAATGAGGCTAAATTTAGTCCAAAGCAAGCAGTCACACCCATAAAGCTTCCAAGTGGCTTGCAAAGTGGCTCTTCTGTTGAAAAGACCACATCAAATTTACCGCTAAAGCCTGATTTTTTGAGCTCATATCTATATTTTCTGGCTAGTGGATCGATCGAGGTTTTCCAAACGCTAGCCACCTTTATCTTAGTTGGGTCGGTCCTTTTTGCCCCACCCATCGAGGCTATAAATTTGCTAGGATCTACCGCATTTGCAAGGGCGATCTTGGCTGTTATATCGTCTATTGCATCGATAACCACATCAAATTTACCAAAGTCAAAACCAGCAATAAATTCTGGCGTGATCAGCGTCTGGATAGGCGTAATACAAGGATAAATTTTGGCAAACTCCTCTACCTTTACGCCACCAATGTTTTCGCTGTAAATTTGGCGGTTTTGATTTGTCACATCAAATATGTCTTTATCGATTAAAGTAATGTGCCCAACCCCGCTTCTAGCAAGCGCATCCACGCACATTCCGCCCACACCACCAGCTCCACAAACTAGCACTTTTGCGCTTTGAAGCCTGCTAAAACCATCCTCGCCAAAGAGCCATCTTATCCTTGTAAATCTATCATTTTGCATTAAATTTCCCTTTTAAGCCCTCCAAACTTTCATACGAAGTCATATTTAGTTTTATGGGCGTTATCGTGGCAAAGCCCTCATTTACCTTGCTGATGTCACTTGGCTCGCCCTTTTCGTATTCAAGCGCAGCGTTTCCAAGCCAGTAGTACTCGATACCTCTTGGGTTGCGATTAAGCGTAGCATGCGTGGCGTAGGTGCGTTTGCCAGCTGGTACTATGGAGTAGCCTTTAAAATTTTTGCTAGTTGTGGCTGGGATATTTATATTTAGGAATTCTCTTTGATTTAGCGAAATTTCACCCTCTAGCACCTTTGGTACGATAAATTTCACCACCTCTTTTGCTAGCTCAAAGCCAAGTTCATTTAATGAATTATTTGCATAAAACTGCGAAAAGGCGATACTTCTAATGCCTTGCAAAACGCCCTCCATCGCCGCTCCGCACGTGCCAGAGTAGGTTATATCTTCGCCTAAATTTGCTCCGTGATTTATGCCACTTATCACTAGATCTGGCTTTTTATTATAAAGTGCGTGAAGTGCAAGATAGACGCAGTCGCTGGGCGTTGCGTCATCGAGTTTAAAAAAGTTATCATCAAGTTTTATAAATCTAAGTGGCCTTGTAAGCGTCAAAGAATGAGCGCAGGCTGATTTTTCAGAGCTTGGAGCTACGATAGTGACGTTCACGCCATCTAGCTCGCTTAAAGCTTCTTTTAAAGCAAGCAAGCCAGCCGCTTCAAATCCATCGTCATTTGTTATCAAAATTTCTTTCAAATTTTATCCTTTAAAGGGTTGGATTTTATCACAGCTTTCTTAAAATTTTAAAGAATTTTTGCGTATAATGCCCCCAAAAAAAGACCTGATGAAAGTGTGTAAATGAAAATTTTAGTCTCCGCTCTTGAGCCATCGGCAAATTTGCATTTAAAAGAAATTTTGAAAAATTTCGAGGGCGAATTTGAGCTTATGGGAATTTTTAGCGAAGAATTTGGCACGCCATATATGAAAAGTAGCGAATTTTCAGCGATGGGCTTTGTCGAGGTTTTGCCACTCATTTTAAAAGCAAAAAGGGCGATGAAAAAAATGAGCCAGATGGCAAAAGAGGCTGATGCGGTGCTGCTAATAGACAGTCCAGCTTTTAACCTCCCACTTGCAAAGGCGATAAAAGAGGCTGGGGTAAAGGCGGCCGTGACATACTATATCTTGCCCCAAGTTTGGGCGTGGAAGCCAAAGCGTGTGAGTGCGGTTGAAAAATATTGTGACAACCTTGCTTCGATCCTGCCATTTGACTCCAAATTTTATAGCCGTTCAACATATGTTGGACATCCTTTGATGGATGAGATAAGGCTAAAAAAAACTAGCCTAAGTAGTAGCGGCAAAGTGGCGTTTTTGCCGGGATCAAGAAGGTCTGAAATTTCAAGACTTATGCCAGTTTATAGGGAGCTTGCTAAGAAGATAGAGGCTAAGAGGTTACTTGTCGTGCCACCATTTTTGCTTGATAAAGTGGATGAAATTTATGGTGACACAAGCGATTTTGAGACCATCACAAACACGCCTGAGGCTTTGTATGGTAGTGATTTTGCCTTTATTTGCTCAGGCACGGCTACGCTTGAAGCAGCGCTCATTGGTACGCCATTTGTGCTAGCATATAAGGCAAAAGCAATAGATGTTTTCATCGCTAGAAAATTTGTAAAGATCAAGCATGCAGGACTTGCAAATATAATGTTTGACTTCATGGGCAAAGAGCCGCTTCATGAGGAGTTTATACAAGAATTTGCGACAGTTGATAATTTACTTAAAGCCTATGAGTGCTGTGATAGGCAGAAATTTTTAAAAGGCTGTGACGAATTGAGAGAGTATTTGTCACATGGCAGCAGCAAAAATGTAGTAAAAATTTTAAAGAATATGGAGTAAAAAATGAGTGAACCAATGACAATATACGGATATGAAAAAATAGAAGCTGAACTAAAGGATTTAAGGCTCGTGCAGCGTCCTCAAATCGTAACTGAGATAGATATCGCAAGAAGCCATGGCGACCTAAAAGAAAACGCCGAGTACCATGCTGCCAAAGAAAAGCAAGCTTTTATCGACGCTAGGATAGCAGAACTAGGCTCACTTCTTGCAAATGCCGAAGTGATCGACCCAAGCAGCTACGAGCATGATAGGGTTAGGTTTGGCTCAAGTGTTACGATAATGGATGAGGAAACTGAAATAGAGCATACATATACGATAGTTGGTATCAGTGAAAGCGACATTGACAAAGGCTATATCTCGATAAATTCGCCACTTGCAAAGCAACTTTTGGGCAAGGCTGAGGGCGATGAAGTGGTGCTAAATTTACCAAAAGGTAGAAGTGATGTTGAGATCGTAAAGATCTGCTACAAGCCTATAAAATTTAATTAAAAATCTTAAAAAGTGATATCACTAGAGCCAAAAGTCATGCTTGATAATAGCCGGTATGCAGGCTTTTGGCTCATAAATGGATTAAATTTATATCTTTTAGTTAAGGCCAAATTTGAGTGAATATTTATACACACCCGTTATTAAAAATGGTGCGATTTTTATAGGCGACGCACACGAAAATGTAAATCGAGATGGTTTTTTAAAATTTTTGCACGCCATTGATAACGGAAAAATACCTGAGCCACCACAAATTTTTTTACTAGGCGATATGTTTGACTTTCTAATGGGTGAGGGCGAATACACTATAAATTTCTACGCCGAGCATTTGAGACTTATAAATAAAATTTCAGAAAAAATAGAGATCTTTTATTTTGAGGGCAATCACGACTTTAGACTTTCAAATTTATTTAATAAAACAAGAGATTTTTGGGATGGACATGAGATGCAAAGCTATAAAAATGTCAAAATCTATGACATTTCTGCACAGCCTGCAAATTTTAAGACAATCAATGAAGAGCGCGTCCAGATCGCACATGGTGATATATTTTTACCTTTTATAGATAAATACGCGCTTAGATTTTTACGTGTAAGATGGTTTTTAAAATTCATGAATGCTTTGGATAAATTTTTGCATTTTAAAATATCAAAAGCGATACTAGCTAGGCTTACTAAGAAAAATTTAGACTACAAAATTCCTAATTTTAAGGAGCTAATGAGCAAGCATTTGCAAGGATATGAGGCCAGCATTGTGATAGAAGGACACTATCATCAAGGCGAGCAATTTAATATTTATGATAAGTTTTATATAAATTTACCTTGTTTTGCATGTGAGCAAAGTTATTTTGTTGTAGAATACGCCCAGCAAAAATTAAATTTGCTCAAAATGAGTTTGAAAGGACATTGATGTTTGGAGATAACGTACTAAAAACGGACTCAAACGAGATGGAACTTGTTGATTTTCGTATCTTTAAAAAGACCGAAAACAAAGTATATGAAGGAATATACGGAGTCAATGTCGCAAAGGTGCGGGAGATCATTAAGATGCCAAATCTTACAGAGCTTCCTGGCGTTCCCGAGTATATCGAGGGAATTTTTGATTTAAGGGGCGTGGTGATCCCTGTCATAAATTTGGCAAGATGGATGAATATTATCGAGCCAACCGAAGGCGTAGTTATAAAACCACGTGTTATTATTGCTGAGTTTAGTGGTATTTTGATCGGTTTTATCGTTCATGAGGCAAAAAGGATCAGGCGTATAAGCTGGAAAGATATCGAGCCTGCAAATTTTGCTTCAGGTTCTGGCGCTTTAGATAAAGGCAAAATAACAGGTGTAACAAGAATAGAAAATGATGAAGTTTTGCTTATTCTTGATCTTGAAAGCATAGTGGAAGAGCTTGGAATTTACTCACCAAAGATCGAATTTGATGTAACAGACGATCAAAAATTAAAAGGTGTTTCTTTAGTTTTAGATGATAGCTCGACTGCTAGAAAACTGGTAAAAGACGCACTTGAGAAGATGGGACTTAGCGTAGTCGAGGCTAAAAACGGCGTTGAGGGCTTGGAAAGAATGGAAGAGCTTTATCAAAGATATGGAGATAACTTATCAAGAGAGCTTAGAGTTATCTTAAGTGATATCGAAATGCCACAGATGGATGGATACCGCTTTGCTTCAACTCTTAAAAACGATGAAAGATTTAAAGAGGTTCCAATAGTATTTAACTCCTCATTGAGTAATGATTTTAGCGAAATCAAGAGCAAAGAAGCTGGTGGTGCTGCGTATCTTACTAAATTTGATGCGAGTATATTTTATCAAGAAGTGCTAAAAGTCATTGAAGCACATTCTAAATCTGCAAAATGAGGTGAAACATGGATGATATGAAAGAAATAATGGAAGACTTTTTAATAGAAGCTTTCGAACTTATTGAGCAGATAGATCATGACCTTGTTGAGCTTGAGTCAAACCCTGAAGATTTGGAATTATTAAATAGAATTTTCCGTGTTGCTCACACAGTAAAAGGTAGTTCAAGCTTTTTAAATTTTGATGTTTTAACAGAGCTTACTCACCATATGGAGGATGTTTTAAATAAAGCTAGAAAAGGCGAGCTAAAGATCACTCCAGACATTATGGACGTAGTTCTTGAGTCAGTTGATATGATGAAAGGCTTGTTAAGTAGCATTAGAGATCATGGAAATGATACAGCTGCTGGCATTGATATTAAAAATATTTGCGCAAGACTTACTCAAATTTCTGAAGGCGAAGCCCCAGTAGCAGCTCCTGAAGCTCCTGTCACGCCAGTAGCTGAGCCAACACCAGAGCCGGCAAAAGAGTCAGAGCCAGCCGCGCCTGCCGAAGAAGCACCAGAGATAAGTGATGCTGAGCTTTCAAAGCTAAGTGATTCAGAAGTTGAAGCTGAGATAGAAAGACTCTTAAAGGTTAGAAAGGCTGAGGATCAAGCAAGGCGTGCTTCAAAAGGTATAGCTCCAAAATCTCCTAGCGAGATAGCCCCAGCTGCAAGTAGCACTTCAGCTCCAGCTGCAAAAGCAGAGAGCAAAGAAAAAGACGGAGATAAGAAGGTCCCAGCGGCAAGTAGCGGTGCAGTAGCTCAGGAACAAACTATACGTGTTGAGGTAAAAAGACTTGACCACTTAATGAACCTAATTGGTGAGCTTGTTCTTGGTAAAAACCGATTATTAAAAATTTATGATGACGTGGAAGAGAGATATGAGGGTGAGAAATTCCTTGAAGAGTTAAATCAAGTAGTCTCAAGCCTAAGTCTAGTTACGACTGATATTCAGCTTGCCGTTATGAAGACAAGAATGCTTCCAATAGCAAAAGTCTTTAATAAATTCCCACGTATGATACGCGATCTTAGCCGCGATCTTGGTAAGCAAATCGATCTTGAAATTTCAGGTGAAGAGACTGAGCTTGATAAGTCAATCGTAGAAGAGATCGGCGATCCACTAGTTCACATCATCAGAAATTCATGCGATCACGGCATTGAGGATCCTGAGACAAGAAAGGCTGCAGGTAAGCCAGAAAAAGGCCTTGTTCAGCTAAAAGCTTACAATGAAGGCAATCATATCGTTGTTGAGATAGTTGATGATGGTAAGGGTCTAGATGCGGATATGCTTAAATCTAAATCGATAGAAAAAGGCATCATCACTGAGCGCGAAGCTGATGCGATGAGTGAGAAAGAGGCATTTGGACTTATCTTTAGACCAGGTTTTTCAACTGCGGCAAAGGTCACAAACGTATCTGGTCGCGGTGTTGGTATGGACGTTGTTAAGACAAATATTGAAAAGCTAAATGGTATCATTGATATTGAAAGTGAAGTTGGAAAAGGCACAGTTATGAAGCTTAAAATTCCACTCACGCTCGCGATTATTCAGTCACTACTTGTTGGAACACAAGAAGAATTTTACGCTATTCCACTTGCTAGTGTTCTTGAAACTGTTCGTGTACCGATTGATGATATCTACACGATTGATGGCAAAAATGTACTAAGGCTAAGAGATGAAGTCTTGTCTCTTGTTAGACTCTCTGATGTATTTGGTGTAGAAAAGGCATTTGATGGTGGAGATCAAACTTATGTCGTAATAATCGGTGTTGCTGAAGCAAAACTAGGCATCATTGTCGATACTTTGGTTGGACAAGAAGAGATTGTTATTAAATCAATGGGTGATTATTTGCAAAATATCCCAGGTATTGCTGGTGCGACTATTAGAGGTGATGGCCGTGTGACATTGATTATCGATGTTGGTGCTATGATGGAGATGGCAAAAGATATAAAGGTAGACATTAGGGCCGAAATAGAAGATAGCACAAAAGCAAAGGAAAAACCAAGCGATTATAAAGTCTTGATAGTTGATGACTCAAAAATGGATAGAACTATCATGCAAAAAGCGCTTGAACCAACTGGGGTAACGATAATAGAAGCCACAAACGGTGTTGAAGCACTAAATATCGTAAAATCCGGAGAGCACTCCTTTGATGCGATTTTGATAGATATTGAGATGCCAAGAATGGATGGATATACACTGGCTGGCGAAATTAGAAAATACTCTAAGTATAGAAATTTACCACTTATTGCTGTTACATCAAGGACGTCAAAAACAGATAGATTACGTGGCGTAGAAGTTGGAATGACTGAGTATATTACAAAACCATATTCAGCCGAGTACTTAGAAAATGTCGTTAGAAAGAATATAAAACTAGCTTAGGGGTAAGGGATGAACAATAAACTAAATCAAGTTTTAAGCAAACAAAAACAGCAAATAAATGGTCCTGAGTTAAAAAATAATGAGGATATAGTTCAGCTAGTAGGATTTGTTGTCGGTGAGGAAGAGTACGCGATACCTATTTTAAATATCCAAGAGATAATCAAACCTATTGAATATACACGTGTTCCTAGTGTGCCTGATTACGTTCTTGGAGTGTTTAACCTACGTGGAAATGTTATTCCGCTTATTGATTTGCGTAAACGTTTTTCACTAAATGTCACAAAACAAAGCCCAAGCACAAGATATATCGTTATGAAAGATGCGGATAATATCGCTGGCTTTGTGATAGACCGCTTGACGGAGGCTATTAGAATAGATCGTAATAGGATCGATCCGCCACCAGAGACTTTGGTAAAAGACAAAGGCATGATTTATGGTATCGGTAAGCGCGACCAAAATATCCTTACGATCTTGAAGGTCGAAAGCCTTTTGAAACGTGATTTTTAGGGTATAACTTGATAAAACTTTGTGTTTTTGATTTTGACTCTACAATAATGGACGGCGAGACGATAGATATTCTCGCCGCCGCTAATAATGCTAGTGAAGAAGTAGCTAATATAACTAAGCGTTCGATGAACGGTGAGCTTGATTTTTTTGAAAGTCTTACAAAAAGAGTAAAATTTTTAAAAGGATTGCCACTTTTAAAAGTAAATGAAATTTGTAAAAATTTACCCATTATGCCAGGAGCTGGCGAGCTAATAGAGGCTTTAAAACAAAAGGGTATTAAAGTTGTGGTTTTTAGCGGTGGATTTCACAATGCAACCGATGTAATGCAAAAAAAACTTAATTTTGATGCAAATTTTGCAAATATATTGCACCACAAAGATGGAATTTTAACAGGCGAAGTTGGCGGAGAAATGATGTTTAGTAGTTCAAAGGGAGATATGATTGACCGCTTGTGTGGACTATTAAATTTAGGCAAGGACGAGATAATGTGTGTTGGGGACGGGGCCAATGACATATCGATGTTTAGAAAGTGCGACCTTAGCATTGCATTTTGCGCAAAAGATATCTTAAAAAAAGAAGCGAAACATTGTGTTGATGTTAAAGATTTACGTGAAATTTTAAAATTTATAAGGTAGAAATTAATGTATGACAACGAAGCTAAATTCTCTCTTTGGTGTGATTTTATAGAGAGAAATTTTTTACAAAGCGAATTTAACTCTTTATTGGAAAATAATGTTATAAACGGTGCTACAAGCAACCCAGCTATTTTTAAAACAGCGTTTGCTTCACCTGCTTATAAAAAGATAATAGAAACTAGCAATAAACGCCATCCAAAAGATCTTTATGAAATTTTGGCTACTCAAGATATAAAAATCGCCGCATGTAAAATGTTAAAAAATTATGCAAATGGCGATGATGGCTTTGTAAGTATTGAGGTTGATCCAAATTTAAGCGACGATACAGTCGCAACGATAGAAGAAGGTATTAGGCTTTATAATCTAATATCAATGCCAAATGTTATGATAAAAATTCCAGCTACAAAAGATGGTTATGAGGCGATGAGCGCGCTTATGGCAAAGGGAATTAGTGTAAATGCTACGCTTATATTCTCGCCAGATCAGGCTAAAAACTGTCTTGAAGCTTTTAAAGAAGGCAGTAAAGCTTATGCAAGTCGTTTTATAGATACTACTATGCCAAAAGGTGTGATAAGTGTTTTTGTAAGTAGATTTGATAGAAAGCTTGATGAGGTTATGGCTGCAAAGAGCTTGCCAACGGGACAAATTGGCATAATGAATGCTGCAAATATATATCACCTTATTGAAGATTTTGGACTAGAAAATGTAAGAACACTTTTTGCAAGTACAGGTGTAAAAGGTGGTGGTTTAAGAGGGGATTATTACGTTAGAGAGCTAATGTATAAAAATTCTATAAATACAGCACCAATAGAGACGATAAAAGAATTTATAAAAGAAAAAGCAGAGGCAAAAAATGTGCCTAGTAAAGAAAATATCTCAAGCTTTTTCCAGATTATAAAAAATAATGAGATAGATATAAATGTCGTTTATAAAGATTTATTGAGCGATGGTTTAAAGCAGTTTGTATCAGCATTTGATGATATTATGAAATCACTTTAAACAAAGAAGCCTAAGCTAATACAAAAACAGCAAAAGTGATCATTCTTAAACAAGCTTTATTTGAAATTTATAAAGCATTGGATAAAATCAGCACCTATTTTTTTATGAAAGGAAAACGATGTTAGAGGGTATCGTTAGAGAGAGTATCGGTAAGAAGTCTGCAAAGGCTTTGAGAAGAGATGGTTATCTAATCGCCAACATTTATGGCAAGGGATTAGAGAATGTTGCAGCTGCTTTTAAAGTAAATGACTTTATTAAAGAAGCACGCAAAAAAGAGAGCCTTGCTTTTGATGTAAAAGTAGGCGGAAAAGTTTATAATGTCGTTATTGTTGATTACCAAAGAGATGTTGTTACAAGCGATCTTAAACACGTGGATCTAAAAGTAGCACTTCCTGGCGTTTTATCAAAATATATGATCCCAGTTAAGCCAGTTGGAACACCTATTGGTCTTAAAAATAAGGGCGTTTTGATCCAATCAAAAAGACGTCTTTGCGTAAAATGTACAGCTGAAAATTTACCAAATTCATTTGACGTTGATGTAAGCAAACTTGACATCGACGATACTATTTTGGTTCGTGATATCACAGCTCCTAAAGGCGTTACTATTGTAGACGCTGACCGTGTTGCGGTACTTGGAGTTATTAAAGCTAAATAAAAAGGGCTTTTGTGACACTAATAGCGGGGCTAGGAAATCCTGGCTCCAAATATGAAAATACTAGACACAATATAGGCTTTATGCTTATAGATCTCCTAAAAGACTCAAATTACAAAGATGTTAGCTCAGCCAAATTCCAAGGCGAAGTTTTTAAATTTAATGACATTATCTTGCTAAAACCAACAACCTTTATGAACCTCTCAGGACAAAGTGTAAAAGCGGTAAAAGACTTTTATAAACCAGATAGAATAATCGTAATACACGATGATCTTGATCTTAGTTTTGGTGCAGTTAAATTTAAAAAAGGCGGTAGTAGCGGCGGGCATAACGGTATAAAATCGATCGATGGACTAATAGGCAACGACTACGAAAGGGTACGTGTTGGCATTGGACACCTTGGTGATGCTAAAAATTTTGTTCTTGGAGAGTTTAGTGATGAGGAGAAAAAGGCTTTAGATGAAATTTTGACCTACACAAAAAATGCAGTTTGCGAGCTACTAAAGAGCGACATCAACGAAATTTCGCAAAAATTTACGGTAAAAAAAGGTCTTATCAAATGAAACTATACGCCAGATACGTTGGCTGGGTCTATATAAAATCTTTTCTTATCGTATTTTTAGCGCTTGAACTATTTTATGTTGGTATCGATCTGCTTACAAATTTAAAAGATCTGCCACCATCTGCCAACCTTCAGCTACTCTACGTTGGCCTTACTGCACTAAGTGCTATTGGCTACGTTTTGCCACTTTCGCTCATTTTTGCACTCATTATTTTACATGTAAATATGGTCAGATCAAATGAGCTAATCAGTTTTTATGCGCTTGGCATTAGTAAAAATAACTTAATTTTTCCACCATTTTTTATTGCACTTTTTGTAACTATTCTTTATGTTGGTTTAAATTTTACTCCATTTGCCTATGCGCACGACTATCAAAAAAGTATCGCTAAAAATACGGCTTTCTCAAAAAGCACGACTGATTCGTTTTTAAAATTTGAAGGCAAATTTATCTACATAAAAGAGCTAAATTCTGTGAATCAAATAGCAAATGATGTTAGAATTTTTGAGATAAATGGCACAAATTTACTCTCAACTACATTTGCAAATTATGCTAATTTTAAAGACAATGAGTGGATTTTAAAAGATGTTAATCAAACCCTTTTGCCGCAAATTTTAGAGCTTGGTGAGGCTGGTTTTAATAAAATACAAAGCGAGAATTTAGATGCACTAAAAGGCTTTAAGCCAAAGAGTATTGAAAGCGCTGTTAGTGTTGAAAACTCAAAATTTAATATCCCAGATGCGATAAATTTTATAAAAACATTTAAAAATGAAGGTATCGGCCTTGATGGCGCAAAAACAGCTTTTTACAACCTTGCTATTGCACCATTTTTTGCACCATTTTTGTTGCTCATTTTTTACTATCATTTGCCTGTAACTGGTAGATTTTTTAATCTTGCACTTTCGACTTTTATCTTTGTTGTGATAACTCTTGTCGTTTGGGGGCTGCTCTTTATTCTTGCAAAATTTGCACAAACTTCTGTGATTTTGCCAGAAATCGGCATAGTTTTGCCAGTTATTTTACTTTTTACATATGCCATTTATCTCATAAAATCGCATCGTTAAGCCAAATTTTGGCAAGCTTTTTGTAAAATCAAGCCATTTTAATAAAGGCTATTTTATGGATTTTAAAGAGCTTGCAAGTAGATACAAAACCCCACTTTATATTTATGATTTTAACCACATAAAAAACCGTTACGAAGCACTAAAAAATGCATTTTTTGCTAGAAAATCTCTCATTTGTTATGCGGTGAAAGCAAACTCAAATCTAAGTGTTTTGAAATTTCTAGCCGACCTTGGAGCTGGATTTGACTGCGTTAGCATCGGTGAAGTAAAAAGAGCACTTTTAGCAGGCGCGAAGAGATATCAGATCATTTTTAGTGGCGTTGGTAAGAGTGATGAAGAGCTAAAAGAGGCTTTAAAAAATGAAATTTTACTAATAAATGTGGAGAGTTTCGCTGAGCTTTTAAGACTTGAAGAGATCGCAAAAGGGCTAAACTTAAAGGCAAGAATTAGCATCAGGGTAAATCCAGGTGTCGATGCAAAAACTCACCCATATATCTCAACAGGACTAAATGAAAATAAATTTGGCGTTGATGCCGAAACAGCTAAAAGAATGTACATTCATGCTAAAAATTCTAACTCTCTTGAGCCAACTGGCATACATTTTCACATCGGCTCGCAGCTAACTTCACTAAGCCCGATAATAGATGCTGCAAATATCGTTAGTGAGCTTTTAAGAGAGCTAAGAGCGCTTGAGATTGATATTAAATTTTTTGACGTTGGCGGCGGACTTGGCATCATTTATAACGATGAAAAAGAGATAAATTTATATGACTACGCTCAAGGAATTTTAGCTGCACTAAAGGGTCAAGACGCAACTATCGTTTGCGAGCCAGGGCGCTTTATCGTAGGTAATGCTGGCTACTTTGTCGCAAGCGTTTTATATGAAAAATTTAACGGCAAAAAGAGATTTGTCATCACTGATGGCGCGATGAATGATCTTATTAGACCAAGCCTTTATGGTGCTCATCATGAAATTTTTGTTTGTGGCAAGGATAAAAATTTAGGCCTATGTGATGTGGTCGGTCCAGTTTGTGAAAGTGGCGATTTTTTAGCAAAAGATATAGAGTTGCCAGAGTGCGATAGTGGCGATATTATCGTGGTAAAAGGTGCTGGAGCTTATGGTTTTAGCATGAGCTCAAACTACAACACAAGAAATAGAGCCGCTGAAGTTTGCATGCTTGATGGCAAAGATAGACTCATAAGAAGACGTGAGAGCTTTGAAGATGTCGTGGCACTTGAGAGAGAATTTTTGGAGAGCGCTGATGCAAGAGCTAAATGAGCTTAGAAAAGAGATCGATGCGATCGATGATCTCATCTTAAATAAACTAAATGAAAGAATGATTTTAGTTGAGCAAATCGGTAGGCTAAAACAAACTAGTGGGACGCCTATATATCGTCCTGAGCGTGAGCGAGCTATCATAAACCGCTTAACTAGTCTTAGCAAAGACAAAGCTTTAAATAAAGCTGCTATTGAGGCCATTTATCTTGAAATTTTTGCTGTGAGTAGAAATTTAGAAATGCCTCAAAAGATCGTCTATTTAGGACCTGAGGGTACTTACACGCACCAAGCTGCTCAGAGCAGATTTGGGGCGATGAGTTCATATTTGCCACTTGCGACCATCGAGGCGGTTTTTACAAAGCTAGCTCAAAAAGAGGCGAAATACGGTGTTGTGCCTATTGAAAACAACACCGAAGGTGCTGTTGGCGCTACGCTTGATTGTTTGAGTAAATTCAGTGATATAAAAATAGTTGCTGAGCTTTATGTGGATATCCATCATAGCTTTGTTAGCATAAATGAAAATTTAAAAGAGATAAAGCGAATTTATTCACATCCGCAAGGGTATAATCAATGCCGTAAATTTTTAGAAGATCATATGCTAAACGAAATTGAATTTGTTCCAGCAAAATCAACCGCAGCAGCTGCATATATGGCATCAATGGATAGAAACTCAGCCGCCATTTGCTCAAAGATCGCAGCAAAAATTTACAACGTGCCGATCGTTTATGAGACGATTGAAGACAATATGGCAAATAGAACGAGATTTTTGATTTTAAGCGATTTTAAAAACGCAAGAGTTGAAAACTCGAAAACTTCGATCCTTGCAAAGACTGACCACAGTCCAGGACGCCTTGCTGATCTGCTTTCTATATTTAAAAATGAAAATATCAATATCACAAAACTTGAGTCACGTCCTATCAAACAGCGCGAATTTAAGTCAATGTTTTATCTTGATTTTGAAGGGCATATCGACGATGAGAAGGTGCAAAACGCTTTTGAGCTCGCAAAAGAGAGCGGCGCTGAGATAACGTGGCTTGGAAGCTATTTAAACGGAGATGAGTAATGAAATTTAATGACTTTTTAGATGATCTAGTAAATTACGAGGCTGGAAAGCCGATCGAGCTTGTAGTTAGAGAGTTTGGCATCGATGCAAAAGATGTGATAAAGCTAGCGAGCAATGAAAACCCTTTTGGCACGAGCAAACGCGTAGAAGAGGCGCTAAAAGAGGTCGCTAAAAACGCACATCTCTATCCAGATGATAGCTACTTTGAGCTAAAAGAGGGGCTGGCTAAGAAATTTGGCGTAACTAGCAAAAATTTAATCATCGGCTCTGGAAGCGACCAGATCATAGAGTATGCACTTCACGCAAAGGCGAACAAACAAAGTGGCGTTTTGATGGCTGGCGTGACATTTGCGATGTATGAAATTTATGCAAAACAAACAGGGGCTAAAATTTACCGCACAAAGAGTGTGGAGCATAATTTGAGCGAGTTTTTAGAAATTTATAATGCGCACAAATATGAAATTTCTGTCATTTTTCTTTGCTTGCCAAATAACCCTTTGGGCGAGTGCATCGATGCCGACGAGGTCTATAAATTTATAAAAAACATTGATGAAAACACGCTTGTGGTGCTTGATTGTGCCTACAATGAATTTGCAAAATTTAAAGATAGCAAAAAAGAGATAAAGCCAAGCGAGGTGGTAAAATTTAAAAATGCCATCTATCTTGGTACTTTCTCAAAGGCCTACGCACTTGGTGGCATGCGCGTTGGATACGGCGTGGCAAATGAAGAGATCATAGGTGCTCTCTCAAAACTAAGAGCTCCGTTTAACATCACAACTCTAAGCTTAAGAGCAGCGATAGTAGCACTTGGAGATGATGAGTTTGTGCAGCAAACCATGCAAAATAACTTTGAGCAAATGAAGAGATATGAAGAATTTGCAAAGCAAAATGGCATAGAATTTATCCCAAGCTATACGAATTTCATAACTTTTAAATTTAACGAGCCAAAATCAAGCCAGATATGCGAAAAGATGCTAAAAAAGGGTATAATTTTGCGAGATCTAAAAAGCTACGCCTTAAATGCGGTGAGAATCACCATCGGTCAGGCATGGCAAAACGATAGGGTTTTTGAAGAGTTAAAGCAAATTTTAAAGTAGGGATATGGATTTTAAGGCATTACTTCATCAAATAAGTCAAATTTATCAAAAGCTTTCATTAAAGCAAAAAATCGTTGCAGCTAGCTCGATCGTCTTGGTCGTGGCATTTTTGGTATTTTTAACACTTTATAAAAGCAAAAATGAAAATTTTGCAGGCTACAGCGTCCTTTTTGAAAACATTAGCCCAAACGATTCTGCCTTAATACTTGATCAGCTAAACAAAGATGGAATTAAATATAAATTAGCAAACGAAGGCACTATTCTTGTGCCAACGAGCGATGTCTATAAAGAGCGTATCGCTGTTGCAACGCTTGGAATACCAAAAGAGAGCAAAATCGGCTTTGAAATTTTTGATAAGCAAGAATTTGGTGCGACTGATGCTGAGCAGAGAGTAAAATTTCAAAGAGCGCTTGAGGGCGAACTAGCCAGAACGATCGAGAGCCTCTCATCTATCCAAAAAGCAACCGTAAGAATAGCCATACCAAAAGAGAGTGTTTTCACTGAAAGACAAGCACTTCCAACAGCATCTATCGTAGTTGAGTTAAAGCCAGGCGTTAGCCTAAACGCAAAGCAAATTTTTGGCATTAAAAACCTAGTCGCTGCCTCTGTTACAAATTTAAGCACCGAAAATGTCAAGATAGTAAATCAAGATGGCGTCGCACTTGGCGATGAAGATGGTGAGTTTGATAGTGACGCTATAGCCCAGCAGATACGCTATAAACGTGAGTTTGAAAATAACTATGAGCAAAAGATCGTAAATGTACTAGCTCCTATCGTGGGCGGAGCAGATAAAGTCGTAGCAAAGGTAAATATCGACTTTGACTTTGACAAAAAAGATACAAAAAGTGAAGTTTATGACCCAAATAACGTCGTTAGAAGTGAAAGCAATATCGAAGAAAAACGCCAAGGCTCAGCACCAAATGAAGTGGGTGGCGTACCAGGTGCGGTTAGCAACATTGGCCCTGTTCAAGGGCTAGATGACAGCACTTTAAAAGAGCAGTACAATAAAAGCTCACAGCAGACAAACTATGAAATTTCAAAGAAAGTAACAAGCATTAAAGGGCAGTTTGCTAGCATAAATAGAGTGAGTGCAGCTGTCGTTATAGACGGACTTTATCAGAGCAAAAAAGACAAAGACGGCAAGCCAACTGGCGAGATAGAATTTACTCCACTTTCTAAAGAGCAAAGAGAATCAATCACAAATTTAATCAAACAATCAATCGGCTATAACCAAAATAGAGGTGATGAAGTAAGCTTAGATAACTTTGAGTTTAAAACCGGCAAAGATATAAGCACTAGTGAGAAGATGGATGGCTTTGTGAATAACTATGTAGTGCCATTTATGCCGCTACTAAAATATATTTTTGCGGCATTGTTGCTCTACATATTCTACAAAAAAGTCATTGTGCCATTTATGCAAAAGATGCTTGAAGAGACAAAAGAAGAAGAGGAACAAGTTCAAGATGGTCTTGAGGATATTGAGGTGGATGCTGAAGATACACTTGAGAAATTTAAAGCTGCTCGCAAAAAGGTCGAAGAGCAACTAGGACTTAGTGGCGAGTTTAATGAAGATGAACTAAAATATGATGTTTTACTTGAGAAAATGAGAGCGGTCATCACAGAGAGAAATGAAGAGATAGCAATGCTACTTCAAGATATGGTAAAAAATGACAGCGACTTTAATATGCGTAAGGAAATTTGATGTCAATAAAGCTAAATGACAAGCAAAAAATGATTTATGATGATCTATCGATGCCTGAAAAGATTGCTATTTTGCTGATTCAGCTTGGCGAAGAGGCAACTGCTCTTATATTTTCTCACATGGATGTTGATGTCATCACTGAAATTTCAGGCTATATCGCAACCGCAAAAAACATAGACAAACAAGTCGCAAGTGCCGTGCTAGAAGAATTTTACGCGCTAATGCAGTCAAATCAATATATGAGAAGTGGCGGTTTAGAGTACGCAAAAGAAATTTTATACCGCACATTTGGTCCAGAGGCAGCTCAGAAAATTTTAGACAAGCTTGCAAAAAGCATGGAAAACTCAAAAAGCTTTGGCTATCTTGATAAGATAAAACCACAACAGCTTGCAGACTTTATCATAAAAGAGCACCCTCAAACCATCGCGCTAATACTAGCTCATATGGACTCAACGAGCGCTGCTGAAACGCTTAGCTTTTTCTCAGATGAGCTAAGAAGTGAAGTCGTTATTAGAATGGCAAATCTTGGTGATATTAGCCCATCGGTAATTAAGCGTGTTTCAACCGTGCTTGAGGGTAAGCTTGAAAGTCTTACATCATATAAAGTCGAAGTTGGCGGTCCAAGAGCTGTGGCAGAAGTGCTTAATAGGCTTGGACAAAAAGCTAGCAAAAGTACGATCGAACGCATTGAACAAAGTGATGATAAGCTCGCAACAACGATTAAAGAGCTTATGTTTACCTTTGAAGATATTATCAACCTTAACGCAACTGCGATTAGAGAAATTCTTAAAAATGTCGATAAAAAAGACCTTATGGTCGCGTTTAAGGGCTCAAGCGACGGCATAAAGGATAAATTTTTATCAAATATGTCTCAACGTGCAGCAGAAGCCTTCAAAGAGGAGATGCAATATCTTGGCGCAGTGCGTGTAAAAGATGTTGAAGAGGCTCAAAGACGCATAGTAGAGACTGTGCAAACTCTAGCTGATCAAGGTGTATTCCAAGTCGGCGAAGCAGATGAGATGATAGAATGAAAAGCAGCGTAATAACCAGTGAAACTTCTCCAGCTCACTTTATAGAAAATTACAGATTTAAAGTACTTGGAGTTGGAGAGCGAGCTGCAGATAGTGCTCCTGTATTGATAGAAGAAAATAATCTTAGTGAAGAGCTAAGCGAGCAAAATTTTGGGCAAAAGGGTGAAAATTTCATTCCTCAAGCTAGCCACCAAACGCAGACAAACTCACAAAACCACTTTGCTTCTCAGGCTCAAAGTCCACAAATACAGCAAGCAGGCGAGTCAAGCTTTGTCGAAGAACTGCTTAAAAAAACAGATGAGCTAAGCAGCAACATCATCAAACTTCAAATGCAAATAGAAAACCAAGAGAGCGAATTTGCTAAAC
The DNA here is from genome assembly GCA_902387145.1 of Campylobacteraceae bacterium. GTDB lineage: Bacteria > Campylobacterota > Campylobacteria > Campylobacterales > Campylobacteraceae > Campylobacter_A. The sequence goes on from CABMKY010000005.1 coordinate 72,686, forward strand.
GCCTTGAGGCTGAAATTTCTCGTGCAAAAGAAGATGGTAAAAATGAGGGTATCGCCCAAGCAAATTCGGCAAATGAAGCAAGGATAAATGAGCTTGAGGCTAGATTTAGCGCTTCAGCTGCAAAGCTAGATGAGCAGTACGTTAAATTTGATGAGTTTTTAAAGAAGATCGAAGAAGAGCTTGGGCAAACTGCTATAAAAATCGCAAAAGAAGTAATCGATAAAGAAATTTCAACCTCTTCAAGTCAGATCGCTCATCATCTAGCAAGCTCGCTTATAAAAGAGCTAAGTAATGTTAAAAATATAGAAATTCGCGTAAATCCCGAAGATAGCGAATATATAAAAGAGCAATTTAGCAAGAATGAACATGTCAAGATAAGCGCTGATGATGCTATAAGCAAAGGCGGTGTGGTTATTATAAGTGATGGTGGCAATATCGATGCGACTATGCAAACAAGGCTAGAAAAACTAAAAATGCTGGTAAATAATGAATAAAGACGTTAAAAGTTTAGATGTTGATGAACTAAACGCACTTTGTCATGACATCAGGGATAAAATTTTAGCCACCGTTAGCAAAAATGGTGGTCACCTTAGCTCAAATATCGGTGCGGTTGAGATCATCGTTGCGATGCATAAAATTTTTGACGTCACAAAAGATCCATTTATTTACGACGTGAGCCACCAAAGCTATGCACATAAGCTGTTAACTGGGCGCTGGGAGAGCTTTGATACGCTTAGGAAATTTAACGGTATCAGCGGCTATACAAAGCCAAGCGAGAGTAAATTTGACTACTTTGTAGCAGGGCATAGCTCTACATCTATATCGCTCGCAGTAGGTGCAGCAAAGGCGATAAAACTCAAAAACGAAGATCGCCTGCCAGTGGCTGTCATAGGCGATGGCTCGCTAAGTGGTGGCATGGCGTACGAGGCGCTAAATGAGCTAGGCGATAGAAAATATCCTTGCGTCATCATCCTAAACGACAACGAGATGAGTATAAGCAAGCCTATAGGCGCGCTTAGCAAGTACCTAAGCCAGATGATGGCAGGACAGTTTTATCAAAAATTTAAGGGCAGGGTTGAGAAATTTCTAAGTTATATGCCAGATTCGGCTGCATATATGGCTAGACGTATCGAAGAGGGCATTAGACTCATCACTCCTGGTATGTTTTTTGAAGAGCTTGGGCTTGAGTACATTGGGCCAGTTGATGGACACGATTTAGCCGCGCTTCTTAGTACATTTGAAACTGCCAAAAACATGAAAAAACCAGTCATCGTTCACGTACAGACACTAAAGGGCAAAGGATATGAATTTGCTGAGGGGTGCTATGAAAATTGGCACGGAGTTGGGCCATTTGATCTAAAAAGTGGCGAATTTATCAAAAGACGGTCAAACAAGTCAGCCACTGCGATCTTTAGCGAACAGCTTTTAAAGATGGCAAGAGAGCACAGCGATATTGTTGGTGTAACGGCTGCGATGCCAACAGGCACTGGTATGGACGCTTTGATACAAGAATTTCCAGATCGTTTTTGGGACGTAGCAATAGCCGAACAGCATGCAGTTACATCGATGTCAGCCATGGCAAAAGAGGGGTTTAAACCATTTGTCGCGATATACTCGACTTTTATGCAAAGAGCCTACGATCAAGTCATTCATGACGCTTCTATTTTAAATTTAAACATCACATTTGCGATGGATAGGGCTGGCATCGTAGGTGAGGACGGCGAAACGCATCAAGGTGCATTTGACATTAGCTTTTTAAATGCTGTGCCAAACATGGTTCTTTTTGCCCCAAGATGCGAAGAGAGTATGAAAAATGTTATGGAATTTGCCTACTCTTACAAGGGCGTTAGCGCATTTAGATATCCGCGTGGGGCATTTATCTTAAGAGATGAGTTTGAAGCTCAGCCACTTGAGTTTGGCAAGGGTGAAATTTTAGCTGACGCAAATAGTGATATCGCGTTTTTAGGCTATGGCAATGGCGTTGGCAGAGCAAATTTGGTCAGAAATTTACTAACTGGCAAGCTTGATGTGATATTGGTTGATCTTGTCTTTGCAAAGCCACTTGATAGTGAGCTTTTACTGGATCTTGCAAAACGCACTAAAAAGTGGTACATATTTAGCGATAGTGCCAAAAAAGGCGGTATTGGCGAAATAATAAGTGCATTTTTACAAGAAAATAAAATTTTAAATATAAGCGTCATTAGCTTCGAGTATGAAGATAAATTTATCCCCCATGGTTCAACCGCTGAGGTTGAAAAGTATCTTGGTATAAGTGCCGAGCAGATTACCAAAAATTTACTAGAAAATAATTAATATCATTTAATAAAGTAACGTTTAATATTATTTTTGCTAGCATAAGCCAAAATAAAAACAAGGAAAAGCATTATGCAATACGTATCATTATTAAAGCAATCTGGGCTAAAAGTCACGCCACAACGCCTTAGCGTTTTAAGAATTCTTGATCGCCACACGCATCCAACGATTGATGAGCTTTATGATGAAATTTTAAAGGAGAGTCCATCGGTTTCTCTTGCGACAGTTTATAAAAATTTAAATACTTTAAAAGACGAAGGTCTCGTAGTTGAAGTAAATATCGTCAATCAAAAGGCTAGATACGACATCTACGAATATCCACATATTCATGTTGTCTGTGAAAGCTGTGGAAGCGTCGAGGACGTGAGCTACGATGATGCTGAGCTTGGTAAATACCAAGAGGCATTAGAAAAGAAAATCGGAAATATAATAGAACGTCTAAATATAGTAGCTAGCGTAAAAAGCTGTAAACACTGTAAATAAAATTTATGTTGCTATTTAGCAGCATAAATTCCATCTTTTTTCTTATAAAAATACTTTTAAAATAAGCCTAAATTTAGCATTTTTCTCATTGTTTTAAGCACTAACTTGCTAAAATGAACAAAAAATTTTGGAGAAAAATGTGAGTTTGGAGATAGAGCGTAAATTTTTACTCAAAAATTCTCAAATTCTAGATTTTTTAAAAGAAGCTAGAGTTGTCTTTAAGCATCTTGAAATTTCTCAATTTTATACCAAGATAACGCAAAATGAAGAGATCCGCTTTCGAAGTGAAGAGGATAAATTTATAAAAACTGTAAAGATCGGCAAAGGTCTAATCAGAGAAGAAAATGAAGAATTTTGTGAAAAAGCGGAGTTTAAAAAGGCTCTTAAAAGCCGCATTGGTAGCGTCATCTTAAAAGATAGATATATTTTTAAACTAAATAACAATCCTTGTAATATTGATATTTTTAAAAATGAATTAAACGGGCTTTGTACATTTGAAATCGAATTTAGCGATGAAAATGAGGCCGTCTTTTTCAAGCTGCCACCATTTTTTAAAAATTTTTGCCTAAGTGACGTAACTTGCGATAAAAGATATAAAAACAAATTTCTTGCCATCCATGCTAATGAAAATGAACAAATTGACTACAAAAGAGCCTATAAGATTATAAAAGAAAAAGAAATTTTGCCAAATTTTGCTGCAAATCTAAAAAGCGGAGAGGCGCTAAGAGTCCTTTTTGTTAGTATTTTTAAAGTAATAAAAAGGCTAAAAAGCCAGTATTTGATAGACAAAGATGAAGAAGTTTTGCATGAACTTCGCGTAAATTTAAGAAAGGTTAGATCGATCCTTAAAATTTTTAGTGGCGTTTTTGATGAGAAAGTGACACTTTTTTTTGGTGAGAATTTTAAAATGCTTGCAAACTCGACAAACAAAAAGCGAGATTTGGATGTATTTTTGAGCTTTTTAAACGAGCAAAAACATGCAAATGAGCTTATATATTTTGTGCAAAAGGCTCTAAATTTAGAGTATGAAAATGTAAGAAGCTACCTAAGCGATGAGGAAAACTACGCATTTTTAAAAGAGTGGGAGATATTTTTAAATGAGGGTGAATTTTATAAGTCAAAACTCTTTGATGTAAGCCTTTCGCGCCTTGGTTCGTTTAAGCTTAGAACGCTTTTGGTTTTAGCTCAAAAAAGGCTAAAAAGCCTTAATCAAGACTGCCCAAATGAGAGCTTTCATGATCTTAGGATAGAGCTTAAAAAGATGAGATACACATATGAGTTTTTATGTGAAATTTTCTATTTTGAAGGGCTTAAAAAGTATGAAGAGAAGCTAAAACAGATGCAAGAAAATTTTGGTAATCTTCAAGACTATGACGTCTGGCTCGGTATCCTTAAAAGACTTCCAGAAATGCTAGATAAAGAGAGGCTTGAGAGTAAAATTTACAAGCAAATTTATAAAAGTAGAGAAGAGATACTAAAAAAGCGTCTTAAATTTATAAAAGCAACTCGCAAAATTTCAAGAAATTTAAAAATTTACTACATATAAAAGGGCAAATTTATGCAAAAACAAGAAAAAATCGTTGATATGTTTAATCAGATCGCTCCGACTTATGACGTCGCAAACAGGGTGCTAAGCCTTGGTGTGGACGTGAGTTGGAGAAAATTTGCCTGCAGATATATGCTAGAAATTTTTAAAAATAAAAGCATAAATATCGTAGATGTAGCTTGCGGTACTGGCGATATGATGGGGCTTTGGAGTGAAATGGCAAAAGAATTTGGCGTGGAGGTTAAAAGCTTAACTGGCATCGACCCATCAAGTGGTATGCTAAAAGAGGCGAGGGCGAAATTTCCAAATTTTAAATTTATAGAAGCCTACGCTGATAATACGACGCTTACAAGCGGTGAGACTCAAATTTTAAGCATAAGCTATGGCATTAGAAATGTGGTCGAGCGAAAGGCTGCACTTAGAGAGTTTAATAGAGTGCTTGCTTCAGATGGCTACGTCGTCGTACTTGAATTTACAAAGCGCCAGAAAAAGGGGCTTATAACCTCGCTAAGAGATTTTTATCTAAGTAAAATTTTGCCAAGTATAGGCGGCTTTATCTCAAAAAACAAAGAGGCGTATGAGTATCTGCCAAGCTCGATCGAAAATTTCTTGGACGCAAAGAGCTTTTGCGACGAGCTAGCCGAAGCTGGCTTTGAGATAGAACTTTGCAAGGGCTTTAGCATGGATATCTCGACACTATTTATCGCTAAAAAGGCAAGAGAAATCAATGCTTAGTGTTTCTGAACTAAACGAAAAAGCAAAGGCACTACTTGAAGCCACACTTGACTATGTCGAGGTAAGTGGAGAAATTTCGCGCCTTACTAAGCACGCCTCTGGGCACTGGTACTTCACGCTAAAGGATGAAAAGTCAAGCATTTCAGCTGTGATGTATCGTATGAACAACCAAAAGGTGAAATTCCTGCCAAAAGATGGGCTAAAAGTAAAAATTTATGGCAAAGTGACCATTTATTCGCCAAGCGGGTCGTATCAGCTAGCGGCAAGTGCGATGCTACCTGATGGCGAGGGCGAGCTTGAGCTTGCGTTTAGGCAGCTTAAAGAAAAGCTCGAAAACGAGGGCCTTTTTGACATCGGCGCAAAAAAAGAGATACCAAATTTACCTAAAAAAATAGCCCTTGTCACAAGCGCCACTTCAGCTGCACTTCAGGATATGCTAAAAGTCGTCACGAGCCGTTGGAGGCTAAGTGAAATTTATATATTTGACGCACTAACTCAGGGCGAAAGTGCCCCAAGCTCACTTATAAAAGCCTTGCGAAAAGCCGATAAATACGGCGTTGATGTGATCGTTTTGGCTCGCGGAGGTGGTAGCAAAGAGGATCTTTGGTGCTTTAACGACGAGGGCTTAGCGCGTGAAATTTATGCTACCAAAACGCCAGTCATAAGCGCCATCGGACACGAGATAGACTACGTTATAAGCGACTTTGTAGCAGACCGCAGATCTCTTACGCCAAGTGCAGCTATGCTTGATCTTTTGCCTGATGAAGAGGCGTTTTTTCAGTATCTTGACAGGCTCAGCGACGATCTTGATAGCGCCTTAAATTTAAAGATCACAAAGAAGCAAAATTTATTAAATTTACTACTTTCTAAATTTTCATCAAATGCCTTAAAATCTAGGATCGAGCTAAAATTTAGCGAGGTAGCAAACAAGCAAAATGCCCTAACAAACGCCGTTCAAAGAAAGATCTTGCTTCTAGGCTCGGCTCTTGGCTCGCTAGAGAAGGCTTATGAGATGAGGGAGCTCTTTTTTGAGAGCACAAAAGGGCTTATCGAGGTTAGAAAAAATGGCAAGAGAGCCGATCTTAGGGATTTAAAAATAGACGATGAGATAGAGCTTATCTCGCAAAATACACATAAAAAAGCAATTATCAAGGAGTAAAAATGAGTAGAAAAATCAACTTTAGCGCAGGCCCAAGCGCGATACCACTAGACGTTTTAGAGCACGCAAAGGCCGAATTTACCGACTACAGAGGCGAGGGCTACTCGATCATGGAGATCAGCCACAGAAGCAAGACCTTTGAAGAGATCCACTTTGGTGCGATGGATAAGATAAGAAAGCTTTATGGCATCGGCGATGAGTATGAAATTTTATTTTTGCAAGGTGGCGCACACTTGCAATTTAGCATGATACCGATGAATTTATATCAAGGTGGCAAGGCCCAGTACGCAAACACCGGCGTTTGGACAAACAAAGCGATCAAAGAGGCAAAAGTGCTTGGCGTAAATGTAGATGTCGTCGCAAGCAGCGAGGATGAAAATTTCTCTTACATCCCTGATGTGAAATTTAGTGATGACGCCGACTACGCCTACATCTGCTCAAACAATACGATTTATGGCACGCAGTATAAGGCTATGCCAAAGACAAAATCTCCACTTGTTGTCGATGCTTCGAGCGACTTTTTCGCTAGACCGCTTGATTTTAGCAGTATCGGCTTACTTTATGGTGGCGCTCAGAAAAATGCAGGCCCAAGTGGCGTGACTATCGTCATTTTAAGAAAAGACTTGGTTGATCGCGTGAGCAGCCAAAATGTCCCTATGTTTTTGCGCTACAAAACGCACGTAGAGGCAAACTCGCTTTACAACACACCACCAACTTTTGGAATTTATCTTTTAAATTTAACCATGCAGCACCTACTAGATCTTGGCGGACTTGCCGAGGTTGAGAAGATAAATGCCAAAAAAGCAAGCACGCTTTATGACATCATAGATAGCTCAAATGGCTTTTATCTAGGTCACGCTAAAAAATCAAGCAGATCAGATATGAACGTGAGCTTTACGATACCAAAAGATCACGCACTTGAGCCAGTTTTTGTAGAAGAAGCGCTAAAAGAGGGCATGCTAGGGCTAAAAGGTCATAGACACCTTGGTGGCATAAGAGCCTCTATCTACAATGCCGTTAGCCAAAGTGATGTTGAGAAACTTGGCGAGTTTATGAGAGAATTTGCAAGAAAACATAGCTGATGAATAAAACAAAGAAAGCTTACGATGAAATTCCTTATTTCTCAGCCGCATTTAGTGACTGCTCGCCAGTTAGGATAGAAACGGTTGCTAAATTTCTGGGCCTTAAAGCAGCTAGCTTAAAAGAGGCTAGAGTGCTTGAGCTTGGCTCATCATATGGTGGCAATATCTTACCATTTGCCATTTCGCACAAAAGCGCAAAAGTCGTTGGTATCGATATCTCAAGTCATCAAGTGGCTGAAGGTAACAAGGTAGCAAAGCAGATAGGTTTAGAAAATTTTACTCTGCTTGAGCGAAATTTTTTGCACATGAACGAAAGCGATATAAAAGAGCTTGGGGAATTTGACTACATCATTGCCCACGGCGTTTATAGCTGGGTGAGCCCAAATGTAAGAGATGCGCTGCTTGCCACGATTAAGGCACTACTTAGCAAGGATGGCATCGCTTATGTTTCGTATAATACCTATCCTGGCTGGAAGAGCCTTGATATTTTAAGAGATTTTATGCTTTTTGTTAGCTCAGGTAACGACAGCAAAGAAGCACTTGCTCACGTAAAAGGTGAGTTAAATTTCTTACAGGATTATTTGAAATTTAGCCTGCAAAGCCAAAGCGATGTCGTATACAAAGATAGCATGAAGCTTCTTTTAACACAGCTAAATTTCTTGCAAGGCATCATCGCAAAGGGCAATGATTATTATATATTGCATGACTTTTTAGAGGCAAGCAACGAGCCAACTTACTTTCATAAATTTGCCAAACATATCGATAAGCATGGACTTTGCTACGTCATAGACGCTTCGCTAAATGATATCTTTGCAAGCTCAACTGGAATTTACCGCTTTGACGTACATATCGAGCAAAATTACAACTCTCGCATCAAAAAAGAGCAACTAAACGATTTTTTATTTAATAGATCATTTAGAAAAAGCCTCATCGCTCACAAGGAGAGGCTTGGCGGTGCCGAGGACTTTGATGCGGTACTTGGAGAGAGTGAGCTTGATAGAATTTATTTTGCATATTTTAGCGAGCAGCCAAGGACAAAAACGCAAGAAATTTTAAGTAAAAGCTATCCACAAAGCTTAAATTTAAGCGAAGTAAAAACGGCACTTGGCGAGAATGCAAATGAAGCTTTTGTGGGACTGCTTGAAATTTTAAACGATCAAAACACTAAAATTTCTTCTTCAAAACTCAAAGCACTTGCCTATGATTCTGGTAAAACCAAGCTAAAGCCTAGAGCTGCTGCGTATCTTGAGTATTTTTTAAATGCTAGCTCGCCAGTTATTTCTTTGGCAAATGAGCTAAATGGCAAGCTAAGCTTAAGCCATGAAGAGATCAAAATCGCCTTAAAATTTGATGGCAAAGCTAGTTTAAAAGATATCGCAAAGAGCGTAAATTTAAGTAAAGACGAACTAGATAAGCTTGCTTTTAAATTAAGCGAAGCCTATTTTTTTGAGGAAATTTAAGACTAGCTAGCCTAGCCTTAAATTTTTGATTTAGCCAAATATCATATCTTTTAAGATTAGAATTATCATCGCTATGTAAAAGAGTAAAAACCACTTTTTAAGTGCTTTTTTGTCCATGGCTTGTGTCTTTTTAGTGCCAAAGTATGCGCCTATTAGTGAGCCAAGTCCTAGGAATGTACCCTCTAAATAAGAGATGTGTCCGTTTAAAGATAGTGAGATAAAGCCTGAAATGGCTGCAAACATCACAAAAAACACTCCCATTGAAACGGCTTTTTTCATATCATAGCGCAAAAAGCCAACTAAAATAGGAGCTATAAAAACCCCACCTCCTATGCCTATACTAATGGCAAGTGCACCTATACAAAAACCAACTAGAAATAGTAAAAATACGGAGTTGTTCGCATTTGTACCGTCGCTATTTGGTGTGAAGTATAGTTTTATGAGTGAAAAGATAAAAGTTGCAAGCAAGAGTAGTTCGAGTAAGAGCTCGGGCGTGTGAGATACGATTATGCCACTAAAGCTGGCTCCTACTAGACCTCCAAGACCTAAAAATACGCCACGATTTAGCTTTAAAAGTCCAGCTTTGTAGTTTAGATACGAGCCAAACGTCGCGCTAAAGATCATCTGCATGACGCTTATGCCAATAGCTGTTTTCACGTCATATCCAAAGGCGACCATGATAGGAACGACGACCGTACCGCCACCGATGCCGAAAAATCCAGCGATGTAGCCAACTCCGATGCCGATTATAAAAAGTTCTACAAAAAGCATAAAATTTCCTTTTATGAGTGCTAAATTCTAGCCAAGTGGTGTTAAAAAAATAGTAAAAAGGTGAAATTTAGGCATAAATTTAGAAATTTGATAAAAATTTTAAAAACTAAAAGCGAACTTTTTTTATAATCATCAAAAAATTAAAGGAAAAAAATGCTCTTAGAACAACCACTGTTTTATTATGAAGTGATTAGAGAAAAATTTAAAAATAGCTACCTAGCCGAGGATAAGACGCAAACGATTATAGGCATTGATTGCGATTATATAGATGAAAAGGATATGGATTTTTATGGGCTTAGAAGTTATTTTGATACAAATCGTAATAAATCATTAGCTCCATTTGCGGGTCTATTTGGTGTTTTTGCTTATGATGGCGTGAGATATTTTGAATATATCGGAGAAGAGAAAGCTAAAAAGTATGAATTTCCAAAATTTATCTATGCCGATGCAAAGGCCTATCTACACTTTGACAAGATGAGTAAAATTTATACATTTTATGGAGATAAGAATAAATATTATGACTTTTTGCTTGATGCGAAAGTTGAATGCAAAAGTAAAGAGCAGAGTAAATTTAGTATAAAAACTGATCTTGGTAAAGAAAAGAAACACTTTGAGGATATGGTTGAGTTAGCAAAAGAGTATATAAGAAGTGGCGATGTATTTCAGGTGGTGCTTGGTGAATTACTTGAAATTTCAACGAATATGAGTAGTCTAGACTTTTATAAAAAGCTCTCACTTACAAATCCAAGCCCATATATGTTTCATTTTCCTACACCTTATGGCGATGTGGTTGGCTCTTCGCCAGAGCTTGTTTTTGAGATGAAAAGTGAGCAAATTTTTGTAGCTCCGATCGCAGGCACAAGGCCTAGAGGAAGTGATGCAAATGCAGATGCAGCACTTGAAAATGAGCTTTTAAGTGACGAAAAGGAGCTGGCTGAGCACAAGATGCTAATCGATCTTGCTAGAAATGATATCGGCAGGGTTTCGGAACCAAAAAGTGTATTTGTAAAAAATGCTATGCATATCCAAAAATATGAAAAAGTAATTCATATCGTAAGCGATGTCTATGGCAAGTGCGCCAAAGGGCTTGATCTTTTTGACGTCTTAGCTAGTATTTTTCCAGCTGGCACGCTAAGTGGTGCCCCAAAAATAAGAGCTATGCAGATAATCAATGAGCTTGAAATTTCTGAGCGAAATATCTATGGCGGCGGCATTGGATTTTTACATTTTAATGGCGATGCTCAGGTTGCTATTCTTATTCGATCAGCCATATTTGTGCCAAGTGAAAATGGCTTTAGTGATGTATTTGTGGGGGCTGGAGCTGGTATAGTTTATGACTCAAAGAGCGAAAGAGAATACGCCGAAATTTGCCATAAACGAGCAAGCGTGCTAAATGTATTTAAAAATAACGCAAAAGAGTTTTAGGCGTTAAACTTAATAAATTCATAAGAGCTTTTGGCATAGCTAGTGCCCATAGAATCGATTTGTTCCCTTACTGTAGCTGAAAGCTCTGCTTTTGTGATATTTTTAGCTAGCACTTTTACAAAAGGAAATTCACTTCTTTCTTGTGCGCCAAATATCAGCACTCTTGTATCAACCTTTTGGCTTTGTCTTATCTTATCAACAACTCTTGTTAGCTCTTCGTAGTTGAAGCCTTTTACGTTTTCATCTATAAGAACGATACCGTAAGTTTTGGTTTTTATCTTTGTTAATAGCTCATCAAAGTTATTTGTGGTTTCAAGTGTGTTGTAAAATTCTCCTAAAGCTGAGCTAAATATTTTATTTTCCATTGGCGATTTCTTAAATAAAATAATATTTTCGCTTTTTGATAGATAGCTTTCGTCTATTGCAATCTCGCCAAAATTTGGCAAAAATTTTCTAAAAATTTGAGCCAGTTCGTCGCTATTTATTGGCGTTTTTATATAAGCATTAAAGTATTCTTTGACACTTTCTCCATCTATATTTGAAGTATTTGAAAGCATTAGTATAATTGGAATTTTCGCATTCTGTATAGCTGCTTTTATAAGATCAAGATTTTTTTGAAGGCTATTTTTTTCAGCTTCGAAAAATTTCGAGCCAACAAATATAAGGTCAAAATCGCCTTGCTTTATGGCTTGTTTTAGATCTTTTTTATTACAAACTCCCACAACTTCACAGTTAAATTTACTAAAACCACTTGCTGTTATATCTATGTAAATTTCATTAGTATCGCAGATTAAAATTTTTGGTTTATCGTTTAAATTTTTATTCATAATATCAGCTTCACCTAAGCAAAGTAGTCTTGTGATACTTAATGGAGTTAGCGGATCTTTTAAAATAAGCGGATTTTTAATATCTTGACCTTGCTTATTGGTGTTTCTTAAAAATATAGCATCATAATTTTTTGTAATAGATGGACTAGTACTTGTTAGCATATCCACTTTGAGCCCAAGGTCTTTTGTGGTCTGCTCAAAAGCTTCGTTGTAAGCGACATTTACATCTTGTAAGAATGCTAATTTGTGATTGCATTTTATATCAAAGTCTTTATAGTTTGATGTTGTTTTAAAAATGACTACAAATTTAAACTCATTGCCAATACTTGGAAACGAATTAATCTCCAGCTTGCTTTCTAAATTTTTTAAATAAATTTGAGCGATTTTTAGATAAAACTCGCTCTCATCATTATTTAAGCTATTCTCATCATCTAAAAATATATCTGAAATTTGCTTTTCGCTCATGGCAGCTGAGCTATTTTTTATGCTAAAGCTTACAGAACAAAGTCCACTTCTATCAAAGTCTTTTTGAATTTTTTTGATAGCGATGATAATGTTTTGGTGTCTTAAAGACATTGATAGTGATGCCAAAAAGATAGAGTTAAATGCGGTTTTTAATGAATTTAGATTTCCTTCTAGTTCATTTGTAAGGCTTGGATCAAGGTAGCTTATAAAATTTATCTTTTTGCTTTGCGAATAGACAATATTTGCTTGCAAAATTTCTTCAAAGCTTTTTTGAGGATCAAATATCTCGGTTTTATTGCACTCGCTATATTTTTTAACATTTGAGATATTTTTAGCATTGTTATAAAGCGAGGTCATGATATTTGCATTTTTTTCTATCGTGTCTATAAGTACTTGCTTTTTGCTATTATTTGTTTCTATTTTTAAAGCCGCAGTCGATGTAAAAATTTCTTTATTAATGGACTCTAGCTTCTTGCTTACTGATAAAATATATCTATCTTTTATCTGAAAAAAGCTGCTATCTTTTATATAGGTTTCTTTTAGATCTTCATAAGTTTTTATGAGCTTTGATATCGCATTATCCGCACTTGTCTCTTTTGATGATAGGATATAGTTTGATATGTATTTTGACTTATCAATAAGCACCTTTAAAAATTTCAACCTAGCAGAAATACCAAGCAAAGATAAAATGAGCAAGCCACAAAGCAAAAACTCAAAAAAGGTCTTTATGCCAAAGCTTATTTTCTCGCTCTTAGTAAGTTCTAACAGCTCATTTTTTATGTTTATGGCACTATCTAATAAAAGTATAAATTTATCATCTTCATACTGTTTAATTAAGATGATATCTTCGATATTTAGCTTCTCAGAAAATGCGATCTTGGCTTTAGCTTCTCTTATTTTTTTAGCTTGATAGTTGGCTTCAAACTGATTAAAGTCTTTGTAAATATTCTCTTTTAGCTCACTTTTTGGAAGCATATCAAGATTTGGCGTGTTGTCCTTTACGGAATATATATTTTCTCTCACATTATTGTTTATTGAAAATAAAGGGCCATTTATAAAGATATTTTTTACGTAGTATTTAGTGTTGTTTGCTAAAGAGAGTTGATTGTAAATTTTACTTAAAGTTGCGGCATAAGCTTTTATTATAAGCGGAAAGTCTCGATCTAAGTCTTGTTTAAAATCGCTATCTATTTCTCCATTTATATTTTGGAAAAATTCGTAAAATAGTTCATCAAATTTATCATTTTGGTTGAGATTTGCTAGCAATTCTTTTAATTTATTTACATTTCGTATCTCGGTGCGATCGTCTTTTCTTATAGAATTTATAAATTTTTGTGTATTTTTTAAGGTATTATCTCGCAACTTTTTTATATCTTCTTGGCTTTTGCCTATTAGCGTATCGTGCTCTTGTATTACGGATTTTATAGTTTGAAATACTAAGGATTGTTTATATAGTTTTTCATTTAGATCTTTTAGATCTGTAAATTTTTTATAGCTTTCATTTCCACTATATGCGCAAAAGATCGCTGAAATTATTATTGGTGCTAACAAGATATAAAATTTATTATTTTTCATGGATACTCTTTTTGCTATATTTTTTGACGATATTTTCTATCTCGATTAGTCTTTTGGTAAAAAGAGACATCTCTTTCATTTTTCCATTTTGATTGTTATCTAAAAGAGCGTTAAGCTCATTTGCAAGGTTATTAAGCTTTAAATTTAATGCAGCTTCTCTTATCTCATCTACATATTTTTTGAGCATTATCTCATCTTTTGCGATTATGGCTGATTGGATTTGAATAAGAATTTCTCTTGCGTTATGCAAAAAGATATTTAAGTAGGACGCAAAATCTTTTTTATTTAAATTTAGTATTTTAAGCGATGTTTCAAACCAGGAATCATCGATAAGTGATTGTGTCTGTGTGTCAAAAAGATACCATGCGTTTAGTTTAAAAACAGGCAGTCTTAATGTAGGTTTTACTTTTACTGCTGCTATTAGATTTTGGTTGTTTATTATGTCTTGCTTCTCTAAAAGCACGATAAAAAATTTTTCGCCATTTTTTAAAATGGCATTTTGCAATCTCGCTTCTAGTAAGATCGCACCACCATCTTTTCTTTTTAAATTTACTCTAGCACTATTATCTTTCGTATTTTGTAAAAATTCCAAGAAACTGTAGTTTGTACTTTCTTGGCTTGTTATGACTAGCTCGCTTATATCTTTGTATTGCAACAAAAAGTCATCTAAACTATCAAAACCCAATAGCTCAAGTGAATCTTGCGTTATCGCAGATATTTTTAAATTTTCATCATATATTATCACTTCAAATTTCCTTCTTTGAGTACTGCAAGCTTTTCTGCTACGCTTTTATTTGTTATTTTTGCCACTTCGTCTAAATTCGCTTCGCTGATTTTATCAAAACTTCCGTAAAAGCTGATTAATTTTGCGATACTTCCTTCAGATACGCCAGCTTGCTTTAGAATTGATCTTTGCATATCGTTTTTCTGCCTTGTTTTTCTATGAAAGCTAATGACAAATCTATGGCTTTCATCACGCATTTTTTGAAAAAACTGAAGCTTTTTATCGCTCGTACTTAGGCTAAAGCTACCATTTTTTGTATAAATTTTATCCTTTGCTTCGCCTTTTGCGCGGTGAGCTTTGGCGTCTATCTTTTCTTTTGAAATGGCTATCACATCGACGTTTGCACCACTGCTTGCTAGGATTTCGCAGGCTAAGTTTAAAAGCACCTCGCCTCCGTCAATAACCCAAAGATCAGGCGGACTAAGCTTGTCAAATCTAAGCGCTCTGGCTGTCAAACTCTCTTTCATCTGATCGTAGTCATTTTTAGAGTTTAAGTGCATGTGGCGGTAGTTTTGCTTCGCCCACTCGCCGTGTTCATAGCGCACCATCGCTCCGACACTTGCCTCGCCAAAAAGGTGTGAGTTATCGTAAGCCTCGACCACGTAAGGCGTGTGAGCTAGGTCAAAGTACTCTTTTATCTCGTTTAATAGCACGTTATCGTGCGTTTTTAGATATTTTTCGATGCTAACTTCAGCGTTTTTGGTAGCGATCTCACAAATTTTACGCTTATCGCCTATTTTAGGGCAAGTGATGCTAAATTTACGACCAAATCTCTCGTTTAAAATTTCCTCCACCAGCTCGCTATCTTCAAAGCTCTCATGCACATAAATTTTGGTGCTAATTATCGGCTGTCCAGCTATGAAGCTTTTTAAAATGGCCTGCTTATAAGCCTCGTTTATCTCATCTTTTTGAGCATTTTTAGCCTGCGCGATGTCAGTTTTTACTCCAGTTATCTTGCCACTTTGCACGCTAAATCTCACCGCACAGATCATATCGTGCACGCAAGCGACCGAGTAGGCCTCAAAGTCCTCAAGTTTAGCAAGATCAACTTCAACCTTAGTTTGCATATTTTTAAGTGTTTGTATCTTATCTCTAGTCGCGGCTGCTTGCTCGTAGTCTTCAGCTTTGGCGTAGTTTAGCATGAGCTCTTCAAGGCGAGTGATAAGTAAATTTGGATTTTGTAAGGCTGCGATAGCTTCGTTTACGATCTTAGCGTAGTTTTCTTTTGAAATTTTGCCCTCGCATGGGGCATAGCAGCGTTTTAGCTGATAAAAAAGGCAGGCTTTTTTGCCTTTGATGCAGGATTTTTTCTGAACGAGATTAAAATTTAGATAAAGCGCCTCAAGTAGCTCGCTAGCTCCACTAAAATATGGCCCAAAATAGCGGATATTTGAGCCTTTTACCACCTTTCTAGTGATCTCAAATCTTGGAAAATCATCATTTAAATTTATAAAAATATAAGGGTAGGTCTTGTCGTCACGAAGCAAGATGTTGTATTTTGGCTTAAGCTGTTTGATGAATGAATTTTCAAGTATCAGCGCGTCTGCTTCGCTTGGTGTGACAATGTATTCAAGATGTACAGCTTCACTTATCATCTTTGAAATTCTTGGACTTAGCTTTTCGGCTGGAGCTAGACTTGGGGTAAACTTAAAGTAGCTTTTGACCCTGTTTTTTAAAATTTTGGCCTTGCCGACATATAAAAGTCTATTTTGCGCGTCAAAATACTGGTATACGCCAGGCTCGTTTGGAAGCGTTCTTATCTCGTCTATTAGCATCTTGCCTGCTCATTTTTCTTGAGCAAAATTTCTCTTAGCTCTTCAAATTTCTGGTGTATTTGCTCGTCTTTTGCTAAATTTTTAAACTCGCCTTTGCTAGCTGGCGTATAAAAGATGGCACTTTGCTCTTTTTGATTAAAAAATTTTAAAAATTTGCTCACGACAAATCTTATATTTTCTTCTTTCTTATTTTTTGTATAGTTGATTTCGTTAATAGGTTTTGGAGTAAGAATGCTGTTAAAAACGCTATTTTTATTAAATTTGCAAAAGGTTTTTAATAACCTTTTTATATCATTTATACTACTATCACGCCTAAGCTCTAAAAGCCCAGTGGGATGAGTAAGAACAAAGGTCAAAACACCTTCTCTAACGTAGCAAAAAGCTATATAAAATCGTTTTGCTTTCCCCATAAGCTCTAAAAGCTGTTGGCACTCATTTGCCATGCTTAATTTTTCTTTATACAAAGGATTTTCGTGAATAGTATTTATCAAAAATTTAGCGTTTTTCATGGGCTTATCTTATCATTTTTTATTTTAATTTTTACTCTTTTTGCATTTAGTGGTTGTGGCTATAAAGATGATCCATTTTATGGAAATGCTCCCGTAAAAGAAAAGAAAACTGACAAGATAAACAAAATCTAGTAAAATTTTCGTATTTAAATAAAAATGTAATGTAAGCTTAATAATTTTAACTAACCTAATTTTTAGGCTCATTTAAGTAATATATCAAGATTTTTTATTCTACAAGGAGAGTATAATGAGGTTTTTTGGACTTCTAGGCTTGTTTTTCGCTATGGCTTTTGGTGCTGATGGAGAAACCGCAGCTATTGACTTAACTACTACGTGGGCAGGAATTTTATCGCTTATAATTTTTATTGTTGGATATTTTTTCATAGCAGCAGAAGAAAATTTCCATATTGACAAAGCAAAACCTGCTATCTTTATCGGTACGTTTATGTTCCTACTTATCGGTGTTTATATGCTTATAAATGGAATGGATGTGCATTCGCTTGAACATGAGGTAAATCACCTGATTTTAGAGATCGCTCAGATAGTATTTTTCTTGATGGTGGCGATGACATTTATCGAAGCACTTATAGAAAGAGACGTATTTAACGCACTTAAATATAATCTCGTATCAAAAGGCTATACTTATAGAAAGCTGTTTTGGCTAACTGGTATTTTGGCATTTTTTATAAGCCCAGTAGCTGATAACCTAACAACAGCGCTTATTCTTTCAACCGTTCTTCTAACAATAGATAGAAATAATACAAATTTTCTAGTGGCTGGCGCAATAAACATCGTCGTAGCAGCAAACGCAGGTGGAGCATGGAGCCCATTTGGCGATATCACTACGCTTATGGCTTGGGCTGCTGGAAAAGCGCCATTTGTCGACTTTTTCGCACTTTTTCCAGCATCTATCGTAGGTTGGTTTGTAACGGCATTTTTACTTTCTCGCGTGGTGCCAAGTACTGCACCGCATTTTGACGTAGCAAATGAGCCAAAAGTGGTTATGAAAAAGGGCGGTAAAGCGGTTATTTTTATAGGCGCATTTACTATCTTTTGTGCAGTTATGATGCATCAGCTTTTCCACTTGCCAGCGATGTGGGGAATGATGTTTGGCTTCTCACTACTTAGTCTTTATACTTACTATTTCAAAAAAGCTCACAAAAATGAAGAGCCAATGCATGTATTTCACTATATGTCAAAGATCGAAAACAACACACTATTTTTCTTCTTTGGAATTTTAGCTGCAGTTGGCGCTCTTCATTTTGCTGGATTTTTAAATTACGCTGTATCACTTTATGATAAATTTGGCTCAACTGCTGTAAATATTGGCGTTGGCTTCCTTTCAGCGATCGTTGATAACGTCCCTGTTATGTCAGCTGTTTTAAAAGCAAATCCAGCAATGGGAGCTGATGCAGGCGAGGCAATGAGTCAGTGGCTATTAGTGACACTAACTGCTGGTATCGGTGGTTCGATGATCAGCTTTGGTTCAGCAGCTGGTGTTGGAGTAATGGGTAAATTAAAAGGAATTTATACCTTTGGCGCACATATGAAATACGCTTGGATGGTGGTTCTAGGATATATCGTATCAATCATTGTTTGGTATGTGCAGTTTGAAATTTTTCATATCTATTTTTAAAAGGTTATAAATGAATAATACGATTATAGTTTTGGATTTTGGTTCGCAATACACTCAGCTAATAGCTAGAAGGCTAAGAGAAGAGGGCGTCTACACTGAAATTTTGCCATTTAATGCAAAGCTTAGTGAGATAAAGGCGAAAGAGCCAAAAGGTATCATTTTAAGTGGCGGTCCAGCTAGTGTTTACGCTAAAGATGCTTATTTTTGCGATAGCGGTGTTTTTGAGCTAAACATCCCTATACTTGGCGTTTGCTACGGCATGCAACTACTTGCTCACACACATGGGGCTGAGGTTTTAGCAGCTGATCAAAAAGAGTATGGCAAGGCAGAGCTTAACGTTATTAAAGAGCATGAGCTATTTAAAGATACACCTTCAAAACAAATCGTATGGATGAGTCATAGTGACTATGTAAAGGACTTGCCGGAAGGCTTTGAAGTGATCGCTGTTAGTGAAAATTCGCCTTATTGTGCTTTTGGCGATGATAAACGAAAATTTTATGCGATCCAGTTCCACGCAGAGGTGCAACATAGCGAATACGGCACGCAAATTTTAAAGAATTTTGCTAAATATATCTGCGGTTGCGAGAGCACATGGAACATGGGAAGCTTCGCTAAAAACAAGATAGAAGAGATAAGAAAAACAGTAGGCACTCACAAGGTGCTTTGTGCAGTTAGTGGCGGCGTGGATAGCTCTGTGACTGCGGCACTTTTAGCGGCCGCCGTGCCTGAAAATTTGATCCTTGTTTTTGTTGATAACGGACTTCTTAGAACAAACGAAAGAGAGCAAGTTGAAGCTACATTTAGAACAAAGCTTGGCGTTGAGCTAGTTAGCATAGACGCGAGCGAGACCTTTCTTGGTCGCTTAGCTGGTGTGATAGATCCTGAGAAAAAACGCAAGATCATAGGTGAGACCTTTATAGAAATTTTTGAGCAAGAGGCTAAAAAGCATGGCGATGTGAAATTTCTAGCTCAAGGCACTCTTTATACTGATATCATCGAAAGCTCAGTCGTTGGCTCGAGCAAGACGATAAAGAGCCACCACAACGTTGGAGGCTTGCCTGACTGGATGACATTTGAGCTAATTGAGCCACTAAGAGAAATTTTTAAAGACGAGGTTAGAAAGCTTGGTCTTGAGCTTGGACTAAGCCGTGATTTAGTATTCCGTCATCCTTTTCCAGGGCCGGGCCTTGCTATCCGCATAATGGGCGAAGTAAATAAGCCAAGCCTTGAGCTACTTCGAAAAGCTGACGTGATCTTACGCGACGAGCTAAAGAGCACTGGCTGGTACAACAAAACTTGGCAGGCGTTCTGCGTACTTTTAAATGTAAATTCTGTTGGCGTTATGGGTGATAACCGCACTTATGAAAACGCTGTTTGCGTGCGTGTGGTCGATGCGAGCGATGGCATGACTGCTAGCTTCTCACGCCTGCCGTACGATCTGCTAGAAAACGTAAGCCGCCGCATCATAAACGAGGTAAACGGTATAAACCGCGTAGTTTACGATATCTCAAGCAAGCCACCTGCAACTATTGAGTGGGAATAGAGTAAAAATATTTTTGCTGTAAAACCGTTGAAAATACAATATTGCAACGGTTTATTGAAGCAAAAAGCTCCTTAGTGATACTGTTTTGATACTAAAAATGAGAAAAAGTAGGTTTAAAAGAGAGTTTTAAATTTAGATAAATTGTTTAGAGAGCCTCCCATTATTTTGCTGGGAGGCTTTTGTGGAAAAAGCGGTTAATAAATTTGAATAGGTTATAGTAATAAAAATTATTTGTATCTGAGCCCACTTTAACATACTAATAATGCAGGATATTCATTTATACCTTACCTAAACAAAAATTTAAATGCTATTAATAAATGCTTAAATGGTGATACATTGTATGGGATTTGTTTTGGTTTGAATTTTTTGAAAGAAGCGTCAACATGAGACACAAAGATATAAGAATAGAATGTGAAGAGTTATGGGCAAAAAATAAATATTTTGTACTAAGCAAATCGCATAAAGCATATTTGGAGATAAGGGCGTATTTGAGGGAAAAAGAACTGGATGTTGTATGGCTAAATGAAAAAATACAGGAAACAAGAGATATGAAGGAGAGCAAAAAAGATTTTAGTAATGCCATTCTTCATATATGGGGATATTTTAAAAAAGACGCAAGTACAATTGAAAAACAGGTATTATTTGATATATTAAATGGATATATGGAAGGGGAAAATAGTCAGAAGGTTGTAATTGAATACATTAACACTTTACTAAAGAAATACCCTAATGAATATTTAGAAAAATCAACCTTGTTAACAGGAGAAAAATATGAGACTATGGCATGAAAAACTTATCCACTTATTGCCCAAAAGTCAGCTTCTTGGGCAACATAGGGAATGTTGTGCTCTGAGGGGCAATGGATGGAAAAAGAAACATAAAACTGTGGACTATGTGTTTACATATTCCCCGTATCATCTTTTTATTTACCATGTATTGGTTATGGAGGAGATGGAAAAAAGGGGATATAATGTTTCTGTGGAATGGAAAGATAAAAATTATAGAGGAAGGACGGCAGAAAAGTACAATAATCTTAAAGAGGAAATTATAGGCAGTCCAATTTACAAAGAGCACAATATCGAATATCTAGCTGATTGCATAGAGAATTTAAGAAACAAAGGTATACATTTAAAAGTATAGAAGTTGTGGAAGAGTAAATTGATATAAAAATAAAAGAAGTTGAAGATAAATTAGAAAAGCAAGCTGTGTCAAGAGAAATATTATATGACCTTTCAGAATGGTTTGGAATACTGAAAAGTACAGAATAATATATTCGTGATTCACAGAAAAGACTTTTCTCGCTTATCGTATAAATGATGAGCTGGTTGGTTTTGTTGTATAAATGCAACCGGCAAAGATTGTACAGATATTTTTGTAATTGGCATAGAAAAGAAATTCCATCAAATGGGTATTGGATTAGTACTTAACGAAGCTTACAAAACTACGGCAAGGAAGCCGGGTTACGTATATTAAAAACAGAAACTAAAAAGATACTGTTATAGAATAAAAGAAACAAATATGATATGGTAATTATTGAGTGGGAGTAGACACAAAAATCCCTTTATGAAATTTTCTGTAAATGGAACTTCTTTATACGCATTGGTTTTAATTAGGATATATTTTATCTTTTTATTAACATTGGTCAATGAAATTTAGTTCTTAACCTTTTATAATTTTGCAAAAAAGGATATAAAATGAGTCAAATTTATAGTCTCACCAAAGATACAAATATAGTTGAAAAAAGCGTCGTTAGTAAAAGGCTCTTTCAAAACAAAAATGCAAGCGTCGATATATACGCATTTGACGAAGGTGAGGAGCTAGACCACGAGATGCTTTTTATAGATAGCCTTGCCTGGGTGATAGACGGCGAAGCGCAGCTCGAGTATGGCAAAAAGCAGATGAAGCTTGGGTACGATGAAGCCTGCCTTATCGAGGCAAAAACCTGGCGAAAACTCAAATTTACAAAGAAAACAAAATATTTACTAATAGATTTTAAGGAGAATGTTATGATAGATCATTTACCTAAGGCAGCTATTTTTAGCTTAGTTGATGCAGTGGAATACGAAAAAGGCAAAATTGTGAGCAAAACGCTCGTAAAGAACGAAAACGGCTCAATGTCGTTACTTAGTTTTGACACAGACCAAGAGCTCTCAACTCACGCAGCTCCAGGCGATGCACTACTTATCGCACTTGATGGCGAGATGAAGCTAACTATTGGTGATGAACATTTTGATATCAAAAAAGGCGATACCATCGTGCTACCAGGCAAAATACCACACGGATTAAAGATAAAAGATAAATTTAAAATGCTCTTAATTGTCACTAAAGACAAAATGTAATACCAAGCCCTATTTTTAGGGCTTTTTCTCTATAGTAACAATAGTAAATTTATACTTAATAAAGCAAAAAGTAAAACCATAATATAATCGCTCCAAAAAAAAGAAAAACTATGAAAAAAGAAAATTCCAAGCTATTTTTGTTACTATTTTTAGGTGCTCTCTCTGCCTTTGGACCATTTGTGACAGATCTTTATTTGCCAGCACTTCCGGCTATTACTGAGTGGTTTAAAACAAGCGTTACAGCTACACAATTAACGATCACGACATCGATGGCGGGCTTAGCCATAGGTCAGCTCATAGTTGGCCCAATAAGTGATAAATTTGGCCGAAAATTGCCCCTTACCATCTCGCTCATCGTCTATACTATAAGCACTATTTTTATATTTTTTGCACAAAATATCCAGTTTTTTATCTTTATGAGAATTATTCAAGGGCTTGCGAGTGCTGGTAGTTTGGTTATTTCAAGGGCTGTTGTTAGTGATCTTTATAAGGGTCATGAAATGACTAAATTTTTTAGCCTTATGATGGTCGTAAATGGTCTTGCTCCGATACTATCGCCAATTGGTGGTAGTTTACTGCTTAAAATTACAGACTGGCGTGGCATCTTTATGGCACTTACTATCATTGGCATTTTGCTTTTTATCGCAAATTTTTATTTCAAAGAGAGCTTAAGTCAGTCAAATCGCTTAAAAATGCCTTTACTAGTGACTTATAGTGTTTTTGGCAAAATTTTAAGAAAGAAAAAATTTATGCTTTTTGTAAGCATTCAGACATTTGCGATGGGTGCGATGTTTGCTTATATAGCGTCATCTTCGTTTATTTTTCAAGAATTTTATTCTCTAAGCCCAGTAAGCTATAGCTTTTGTTTTGCTTCAAATGGTTTAGGGCTTGTTATAGGAGCAAGGCTTGCTAGCCTTTTAAATGAGCGAAAAGCGCTCAAAACTGGGCTTTTTGGTACCTTGTTTGCTAGCATTTTTATTGCTTTCATGCTTTGTTTTAAATTTGAAGTAATCGGCGTCATTATCGCATTTTTCTTATTACTTCTTTTTACAGGATTTGTCTTGCCAACTGCTTCATCGCTAGCTATGAATGAAGGCAGAGAATACGCAGGCTCAGCCTCAGCGATACTTGGATTTTGTCCATTTTTCTTAGGCGGCGTCGTCTCTCCGCTAGTTGGGCTTGGCGATATATTTTATTCGACTTCTATTGTTATTTTAGCCTGCACATTACTTGCTTTGATATCTTTTTTAAGGTTAAAAAGAGTTGCGTAAAATTTATCTTATTTCAAATACAAAAACGGCTGATGAGAGCGTTGTAAATTTAAGTGTTAGCAAGATAGAGTTTTTGAAATTTGAGATAAATTTAAGCGAATTTGACGCGTTTGTAGCAACTTCAAAAAATGCTTTTAAGGCTTTAAAATTTAACAATATAAAAGCAATAAATTTGCCAGTCTTTGCCATCGCAAATAGTTGTGCGTCAGCCGCAAGAGAGTTTGGATTTAGTGAAATTTATACTGGACAAAACGCTCACGGAGACGACTTTGCAAGAGAAATTTTGCCACCTTTAAAAGGTAAAAAAGTTCTTTATCTAAAAGGTAAAGATAGTGCTTCAAATTTCTTAGAAATTTTGCAAAATGGCGGCGTAAATATAAAAGCGATCATCGCCTATGAAAATGTCTTAAATCCTTGCAAAATGGAGCTAAAACCGCCAAAAAATAGTATCTTGATCTTCGCTTCTCCGCTAAATGTCAAAAATTTTCTTAGTAATTTTGGCTGGGATGAGAGCTATCAAGCGATAAGCATTGGAAAGGTCACTGCAAAAGAGCTAAAATTTACCGAGCCAATAGTAAGCCAAAGTCAAGATATAAACGCCTGTATCGCGCTTGCCAAAACATTACTTTAAGCAAAGAATTTATATAATTTTATTGCCTGAGTGAAGCGAGTCAGCATTTTACGGGGTCCAACACTTTTTTGTTAGCGAAAAGGTATGGGTGCCTTGTGATGTGGCTTCGTTTGAGTCTGAAAAGGCGAGAAGTTGCAACCGTTTGGTATCCATCTATTTGCAAGATTGGCTTTGTTTATGGGCCACTCTTCTATGCGACGCCCACTCGGGTTTTTTAAATTTACGGAGATGAAATGAATATTCTCATAATAGGAAGTGGCGGCCGCGAATACGCCATTGCTCTAAAGCTAAAAAACGAAAAAAATATAAATTTATACTTTACGCCGGGAAATGGTGCGACCTCACGCCTTGGCGAGAATTTGAAGATAAAAGATTTTTATGAGCTTGCAAAATTTGCTAAACAAAATGATATTGCCTTAACTATCGTAGGCCCTGAAGCGCCGCTTAGTGAAGGCGTAGTGGATATCTTTAAAAAAGAGGGCTTGCTTATATTTGGACCAAGTAAAGCAGCTGCTAGACTTGAAGCTAGCAAGGCCTATATGAAGGACTTCTTGGCTAGAAATAATATAAAAACTGCAAGATATTTAAACACAGATGATAAAGAAAAAGCATTTAAATTTATTGATACCTTAAGTGCGCCAATGGTCGTAAAGGCCGATGGACTTTGCGCCGGCAAGGGCGTTATAATCGCAAACTCTAAAGAGGAGGCCAAAGAGGCAGTTAGCGATATGCTAAGTGGAGCTAGCTTTGGTGATGCTGGTAAATTTGTTGTCGTTGAAGAGTTTTTAGACGGCTTTGAGCTAAGTTTTTTTGCCATTTGCGACGGCGAAAATTTTGTAAGCTTGCCAGTAGCACAAGACCACAAACGCTTGCTAGATAACGACGAAGGTCCAAATACTGGCGGCATGGGTGCTTATGCTCCAAGTCCGCTTGCTTCAAAAGAGCTGATAAAAAGGGTCGAAGAAGAGGTTGTAAAGCCAACTTTAAAAGGGATGAAAAACGAGGGCAGTCCATTTTGTGGAGTACTTTTTGTGGGACTGATGATCGTGAAAAATGAGCCTTATGTACTTGAGTTTAACGTCAGATTTGGCGATCCTGAGTGCGAGGTCTTGATGCCGTTAATTGACGGAAAATTAAGCGAAATTTTACTAAATGCTGCAAAGGGCGAGCTAAAGCCTATCAGCTTAAAAGATGAATTTGCAGTTGGCGTTGTGATGGCTAGTAAGGACTATCCGTATAAAAGCAGCCCAAAAGCTAAAATTTCAGTTTTAAATGATGTAAAAAATGCTCACATCGCTTATGCTGGTGTTAGTGAGCAAGATGGAGAAATTTATGCAGATGGTGGCAGAGTATTAGTCTGCGTGGCCACTGCGAAGAGTATAAAAGAGGCACGTGATAGAGCTTATGAGCTTTGCGAAAATGTAAAATTTGATGGAGCACATTATAGAAAAGATATTGCCTGGCAGGCATTAAAATGAGTATGCAGATAGTTGAAAAACTTGAAAAAGAAGAAATTTCGCTAGCGCCATTTTCAAAAAGAGTGCTAACTTACTCAATTGATGAATGTATTGTTTCTTTTTTGTTTTTGATCATTTACTGGGATGCTTTTTTGTCGGTTATGAGCTATGATGAAGCCAGAAATTTGACTTTAAATTTCTTTTGGCAAATAGTCGCATTAAAGATTATATATCATGCATTTTTTGTTTGGTATTATGGTGCGAGTCTTGGGCAAATGCTAACAAAGACGATGTGCATTAATGTAGAAATTTTAGATAGACCAAATTTTATTTCAAGCTTGGTAAGAGCGATTTTTAGGTTGGTTAGTGAAGCTTGTTTTTATCTTGGTTTTGCATGGGCATTTGCAAATCCAGCTAGGCAGACTTGGCAAGACAAAATAGCAAAAACAGTGGTGATAAATGCGTAAAATTTTATTTTTAGTTCCGGTTTGTATTTTAAATCTAAGTGCAGCTGTGCAAGATGTGCAGCTTTTGGCCGATGATGTAAAGCAAGATAAAGGCATCGTCACGGCCAATAAAAATGTTGTTGTGTATTCACAAGATTATCTTGTAACGGCTGATTGTGCAGTTTATGATCAAAATAATTCGGTTATAGAGCTCTTTGGAAATGTCAACATGATGAAGGGCAAGAGTGAAGTCTCTCGCTCAAATTATGCAAAGCTAAATTTAAAAAATAATGACACTGCTTTTGAATCGCTTTTTATGATGAATAAAGACATGGAAGTGTGGATGAGAAGCGATGAGAGCAGCTCTGACAGTGAGTACTATAGAGTAAAAAAAGCGATGGTTTCAAGCTGTAATGTCCAAGATCCTGACTGGAGTATCACTTCAAGGTCAGCTATGCTAAATAAACAAAGCAAATTTTTACACCTTTTTAACCCAGTCTTTCGTATAGCTAATGTGCCAGTTTTTTATTTGCCATATTTTGGTTTTTCAACAGATACTACAAGAAGAACAGGTCTTTTACCGCCTGAGCTTGGATACGGAAAATCTGAAGGCTTTTATTACAAGCAGCCGATTTATTTTGCACCTTATAATGAGTGGGACTTCGAGCTTGATCCGCAGATAAGAACAAACAGAGGTGCTGGAATTTATGGTGCGTTTAGATTTACTGAGTCGCCTGATTCAAGGGGTGAAATCAGCTTTGGTATGTTTGACGATAAAAAAAGCTATCAAGATAGACAAAGAAGTAAGATTTCAAATAAGGCTGAACTAAAAAATAAAACACATAAAGGCATTGGACTAAAATACGAAAGAGATAAGCTTATAAGATACCTTAGCGAAGCGGATTTGCAAGAGGGAATTTGGATAGATGCAACGAAGCTAAATGATATAGATTATTTAAATTTAAAGGGCAGAGATGATGATTATGATTCGCTTGTAACTTCTAAATTTAACTATTTCATCGCAAATGACGATCATTATTTTGGTGCTTATGCAAAATACTACATAGATACTGAAAAGATTGGCTCAAAAAATGAGAACAAAGACACGCTTCAAGAGCTTCCATCGCTTCAGTATCATAAATTTACAGATGATATTGTCTTGCCAAATATCTTATATTCACTCGATCTTCAGTCACATAGATATGATAGAAAAATAGGCGTTAGAGCGACTCAGTATGAATTTACGCTTCCAGCTTCAGTGCATGTGCCACTTTTTGATGATAGCTTGACATTTTCGTTTTATGAGTATCTTTACGCATCAAGGATAAGTTACGAAAATAAGATCAATGCCTTTGATGATAAAAGAGAAGATAAACATGCAAATTTTGTAAATAATTACCATAAATTTGCCCTTCACACTGACCTTGCAAAAGCGTATGAAAGCTTTTATCATACTCTAAATTTTGGGGCCGAATACCTACTGCCAGGCTATAGAAAAGGAAATTTAGATGATGAGTTTATCTATGATAAAAATCTAAATGAGTATGAAAATTTCTTGACTCAAGAGCAGAGTAAGGAAGAAATTTCTGGTTATTTAACGCAGTATTTCTTTAGCTCTAATGGTAGAAAGATTATAAAGCATAGTATTTCTCAAGGATATTACACAAAAGAAGATGAATATTCGAATTTAAAAAATGCTATCTATCTATATCCATTTGAAAATTTAAGCCTTTATAATAAGCTTGAGTATTCACACAAGAGCAAAGAGCTTAAAAAGATACAAAGCGGATTTTCATACACGAATGATCTATTTTGGCTAAATATGCTTCACACCATGAAGAAAAATGATAGCAAAATAAAAAATAGTGCGACAAAAGATAGCTATTTTACAAGTGGTCTTGGAGTAAAATTGCCTCATCAATACAGCCTTATTGGCGGCTGGCAATATGATATCGAGCGAAGTTACACAAAAAGCTGGAGAGTTGGTGTACTTCATCAAAGAAAATGCTGGAATTACGGGATAATTTATCAACAAGATGTCGAGCCAACAACAACAATAAACGGCTCAGCATCAACTAGAAAAAATGGTATTTATTTCACGATAAATTTCTATCCAATGGGCGGGTTGCACTATGACTTCTCACAAAGCAGTACAAAATCGAGTGCCAACTAAATGATAACGGCTAAATTTAAGGATCAATTAGAGGCAGCTAGCAAGCTAATTGAAATTTTGCCAAAAAAGGAGCTCGTAGATAAAAAAACGATAGTTGTTTGTATGTCGCTTGAATCAGTTATACTCACAGATGCAGTTTGTAGAAGCTTAAATTTAAGCTACGAGATGCTCTTTAGCGAGCCAATACCTGCACCAAATAATAGCGAATGCGACGTTGCAATAGTTAGCGAGACAGAAGATATAGTATTAAATGATAAACTTATAAAAGCTTTTAATATAAGCTATGACTACATTTACGGCGAAGCACATAGAAAATATGAAGAGAAAATTTTAAAAAATGTTTATAAATACCGAAAAGGAAATTTGATAGGAGAGCTAAAAGATAAAAATATTTTACTAATCGATGAGGGGTGCGAGACTGGTATGACGGCACTCATTTGCATAAAGACGTTGCTTGATGTGAAGGTAAAATCCATCTCATACGCAACGCCAGTGATAGCCACTGATGTCTTTACAAATTTAAATGATATGGTTGATGAAATTTATACAATAAACAAGATTGTTGATTTTATTGAAGTGGATTCGTATTACGAAAAAAAGATCGAAGCCACTAGTGAGCGTATCATGTCAATATTAGAAGAGAGCCCTTATTATTTGCCGTTACAAAAACAACAAGGAGATAAAAATAATGCAATATAGTATAGAAGTCAATAATCAGGTTGAAATTTTTGACCTTAATAAAGTAGCAAAACAAGCTAGCGGAGCAGTGCTTTTAAGGGTGAAAAATACCGTAGTTTTAGCAACTGTTGCAAGAGAGGACACACAAGTTGAGGAGGATTTTTTACCTCTAACGGTGCAGTACATCGAAAAAGCTTACGCCGCTGGTAAAATTCCTGGTGGATATGTTAAGCGTGAGACAAAGCCAGGCGACTTTGAAACGCTAACAGCTCGCATCATCGATAGATCTGTTAGACCGCTCTTTCCAAAAGGTTATGCTTATCCAACTCAAATAGTTGTAATGGTGCTTTCAGCTGATCCTGAAGTTGATTTGCAAGTTGTGAGCCTAAATGCGGCTTCAGTTGCACTATATCTTAGCGACATCCCTGTAAATCGCCCAGTTTGTGGCGTTAGAGTTGGTTATATAGATGAAAAATTTGTGATTAACCCAAGCAACTCTGAGCTAAAACAAAGTGCGATCGATCTATACGTGGCTGGAACAAAAGATGAGCTTTTGATGATCGAGATGAGAAGCTTGCCTCAACAAACTACACAGCTTATCCCAATGGTCGCGATTGAGCCGATGATAGATCCAAGCTTAAGTGATAGCATGGCTCAAAAACAGCTAATGAATGAATTTAGCGAAGATATGATGGTTGAGGCGATTGATTTTGCTGGTAAGGCGATATTAAGGGCTAGCAGTGCTTACGAAGAAGCTTTCAAAGAGCATAAAAAAGAGGACGCTGCGCTTGAGCTAAAACCTGAGATAGAAAATGAAAATATCGCTATTTATATCGATAAATTTTATAAAGCTGAAGTCAAAAACGCGATCAATCAAATGGCAAAAAGCGAGCGCGCGAGCGAACTTAGCAAGATCGCGAAACAAATTTCAAGCGATGAGGTCGCTCAAAAAGAGGGCTGGGACGAGGCTGTCATCACAAATGTCCTTGGCAAATATAAAAAGAAAATCGTAAGAGAGCAGATAATAAATGAAGGCGTAAGAGCTGATGGACGTGGTCTTGAAGAGGTTAGGCCTATTAGTATCGAAACAAATGTGCTTCCAAATGCACATGGCTCATGCCTCTTTACAAGAGGACAGACGCAGGCTCTAGTTGTCACTACTCTTGGCACTGACAGTGACGCTCAAATGTATGACATCCTCACCGAAAAAGTACCTTTTGTAGAGAAATTTATGTTTAACTACAACTTCCCAGGCTTTAGCGTAGGTGAGGCAAGCCCACTAAAAGCTCCTGGTAGACGTGAGCTTGGACATGGAAATTTAGCCAAACGTGCCCTTACACCAAGTATCGATCTAGCTTCGCCATACACAATAAGAGTCGTTTCAGAAATTTTAGAGAGTAACGGCTCAAGCTCTATGGCTAGCGTTTGCGGTGGCTCGCTTGCACTTAGAGCAGCTGGCGTAAATACTTTAAAACTTGTCGCAGGTGTCGCTATGGGATTAATATTTGAAGGCGATAAACACGCAGTGCTAACAGATATCATGGGGCTTGAAGATCACGATGGCGATATGGACTTTAAAGTAGCAGGTACAAGCGATGGTATCACGGCACTTCAGATGGATATTAAACTTGGTGGCATTAGTTTAGAAGTGTTAAAAGAGGCACTTTATCAAGCAAAACGTGGTAGAGAGCATATCTTATCTTTGATGGCAGAAGCGGATAAAAATATAAAAATAAATGAAGATGTGCTTCCAAAGCTTGAACTATTTAGTGTTGATCCAAGCAAGATCGTAGACATCATCGGACAAGCTGGAAAAACCATAAAAGAGATCATTGAGAAATTTGAGGTTTCAATCGATCTTGATAGAGAAAAAGGTGAAGTTAAAATCGCAGGTGGTGCAAAGAAAAATGTCGATGCTGCAAAAGATTACATCATCTCTATCACTTCAAAAGACAATGGACGTTCATTTGGCAAAAAGCCGTTTAAACACGACAAAGAGCGTTCAAAACCAAATTTTAATATCGGTGATGAGTTTTTGGGAACTGTAAAGAGTGTGGTTGATTTTGGTGTATTTATCGAGCTAAAAGATGGCATTGATGGCTTGCTTCACATCTCAAAGATAAAAACCCCATTAAACGTAGGTGATCAGGTCAAAGTATGTGTGAGTGAGCAAAAAGGAAATAAAATTTCGCTCTCTTTAGTTGAATAAATTTTAAAGGATAGATGATGAAATACAAAAAGTTGCTTTTTCCAATAGGAGCTGGAGACGATATCGAGCCAAGAATTTATGGTGCCCTAAAGGTTGCTCAGTGGTTTAACACACATATGGAAATTATGACTTGTCAGCTTGACCCAAGCGTAGTTTATAATATGAAAATGACGCTTCGTGGAGGAGTGCTTTTTGAAGAATTTCTAAAATCAGCTAAATCTGAACTAGCTGTCGAGCATGAAGAGAATGAGAAAATTTTCAATAAAATTTGTGCTGAGCTTGGCATAAAAGTAACTAGTGAAATCATTGAAGATGTTTGCACTGCAAATTTTACGATTCACAGTGGCAAAAGAAGCGCGATAGTGGAGCAAGAGAGTAAATTTTGCGATCTAGTGGTGGCTGCTGTGCCACTTGATGGAAAGATCACTGGTACATTTGAGTCAGCTGTTTTAAAAAGTGGTAAAAATGCGATTGTAATACCTAGAAAAATGCGTGAGTTTAAAGCCGATAATATCCTCGTTAGCTGGACAGGCACTACTCAAAGCTCAAGGGCATTAACAGGCTCGATAGATCTTTTAAAAAAGGCAAAAAAGGTTCAGTGCATTACCTCAAAAGCAAGTCTTGGCGATAATGCTGAACTAAATCTTAAGAAGCTTGAAGAGTACTTCAAAATTCATGGCATATCAGCCACTTTTGAAGTGATTGCTACCACGATGATACCTGGTGAAGCGCTTTTAAAAGCAGCTATTGATAGAAATGCTGATCTAATCGTTGCTAGCAGATATGGTGAAAATGGTCTTATGGAAATGGTGCTTGGTGGCACTTCAAGATTTTTCTTAGAACACACAAATATCCCAGTTTATTTATAATGGATTGCGGCTTAGTCCGCGATCTAATTCTTTTTCACTTTATAGATTTTAAAATTCCATTCACTCGAAAGAATTGACTACTAAATTTTGGCTTCACTGACCGCTTAGTTCAAATTTTAGAGCCGAAATTACTCGTTTACGAAATTTTAAAATTCGAGGGAGGCTTTTTTGAATAGAACGCATGCAGTGCGCCAGCACCATTGCATGCACCTTGAACGTGCGAGGGGTTTGGGGGATTTAAAAAGGGGGATAAGGGGACGGCCTCGTAACTCGAGTCCCCTTGTCTCCCTTTTGAATAAAAGAATTTATAAATTTAAAATCTAGATTTCAAAAAATAGAATTTTACTATTGTTGCAAATTTTAAAATTCCATTCACTCGCAAGAATTGACTACTAAATTTTGGCTTCACTGACCGTTTAGCTCAAATTTTAGAGCCGAAATTACTCGCTTAAAATTTACAAGACCTTAATAGCATAGTGCGTCAGATGATAGCGCGCTTCGTTCTTAGCCACAAACTACAAATTCTATAAATTTTAAAGCTCTCATTAAGATTTCATCAAGCACCTTATTAGCCAAAATTTTGTAAAATTCACTCATTAAAAAAGGATAAAAAATGAGTGAAAATTCTAGCTTTACACACCTGCATTTACACACTGAATACTCCCTACTAGACGGAGCGAACAAGATAAAAGAGCTAGCTCATGTGCTTCATGATAGAGGCGATACAGCAGCGGCGATTACTGATCACGGCAATATGTTTGGAGCGATAGATTTTTACAAAGCGATGAAAAAAGAGGGGATAAAACCGCTAATTGGCATCGAAGCTTATGTGCATAATGGCGAGCAGCTTGATGATAAGAGTACTAAACAGCGCTTTCACCTTATACTAATCGCCAAAAATGAGACTGGCTATAAAAATTTAATGTATCTTAGCTCCATGAGCTACATTGAGGGCTTTTACTACTATCCTCGTATAAATAAAAAAATTTTAAAAGAGCACAGCGAGGGCTTGGTTTGTAGCTCAGCGTGCTTGCAGGGCGAGGTGAGTTGGCATCTAAATTTAAGCGACCGTAACGTCAAATTTGGTGCAAAGGGCTACGAGAGAGCAAAAGAGGTCGCACTTGAATATAAAGAAATTTTTGGAGATGACTTTTATCTTGAGATCATGCGTCACGGCATCGGCGATCAAAAACGCATTGATGATGACATTTTACGTATCGCCAAAGAGACTGGCATAAAGGTCATCGCCACAAACGATACTCACTACACTTTTAAAGAGCGAGCCGACGCACATGAGGTTTTTATGTGTATCGCGATGAACAAAACACTTGATGATCCAAATCGACTTCGCCACAGCGTCCATGAGTTTTTTGTCAAAAGCAAAGAGCAGATGAGTGAGCTATTTTTAGATATCCCTGAAGTGATAGAAAATACCCAAGAGATCGTGGATAAGTGCAATCTTGAGATCAAGCTTGGCAACCCAACTCCGCCAAATTTTAAATTTACACTTGAGTATGCTAAAGAGAGAAATTTAACACTTCCAGAGCCTGAAAATAGATATAGTTTTAAAAATGATGCTGTTTTTTTTGAGTATGAATGTAGAAAAGGTCTTGAAGAGAGGCTAAAATTCGTCCCTGAAAATTTACATGACGAATACAAAAAGCGCCTTGAGATAGAGATTGGTATAATTAATAAAATGAATTTCCCAGGCTATATGATGATCGTTTGGGACTTCATAAATGAGGCTAAAAGTAGAGGTGTGCCAGTTGGTCCAGGACGTGGTTCTGCGGCTGGTAGCTTGGTCGCTTACTCGCTAAAGATCACTGACCTTGATCCTATCCCATACAACCTACTTTTTGAGAGATTTCTAAACCCAGAGCGTGTTAGTATGCCAGATATCGACGTGGATTTTTGTCAAAGTAGGCGTGGCGAGATTATCGACTATGTTACGCAAAAATATGGAAAATTTAACGTTGCTGGCGTTATTACCTTTGGTAAATTGCTCGCAAAAGGTGTCATTAGAGACGTTGCTAGAGTTTGTGATATGCCTTACGCCGAAGCCGATGCGATGGCAAAGTTAATACCTGATGAACTAGGCATTACGCTAAAAGATGCTTATGAAAAAGAGCCAAAGATAGCTGAGTTAATAAGTCAAAATCCAAAGGCAGCTAAAATTTGGAAATTTGCACTTGATCTTGAGGGGCTAAATAGAAACGCCGGTCAGCACGCGGCAGGTGTCGTTATCTCAAATGAGGAGCTGTGGAACAAAACTCCGCTATTTCGTCAGCCAAACAGCCCAGAAGATCGCTATGTTACACAGTATAGCCTTAAGTATCTTGAGGATGTGGATTTAATTAAATTCGACTTTCTTGGACTAAAAACACTAACGGTTATCGATAATGCCATAAAGCTGGTAAAACAACGAACTGGCAAGGATATTATTTGGGAGCAGATCGATAAAAACGATTCTAATGTTTATAAAATGATACAAAGCGGTCAAGCGATAGGAATTTTCCAAATCGAGGGTGAGGGCATGAGAAAGCTAGGAACTAGCTTGCGTCCAGACTGCTTTGAGGATATCGTCGCGATGCTAGCGCTCTACCGCCCAGGACCGATGGAAAGTGGTATGCTTGATGACTTTGTCAAAAGAAAACATGGCGAGGCCGAGATAACCTACTCATTTAAAGAGCTTGAGCCAATCCTTGCGCCAACATACGGCGTCATCGTCTATCAAGAGCAGGTTATGCAAATCGTTCAAGCTATAGGCGGCTTTAGCCTTGGCGGGGCGGACCTTGTGCGCCGTGCGATGGGTAAAAAGATCAAAGAAGAGATGGATAGGCTAAAGGGCGAGTTTGTAAAAGGCGCTGAGGCAAAAGGGCTAAATGGACAAAAAGCAGACGATCTTTTCGAGCTAATTGTAAAATTTGCAGGATATGGCTTTAATAAATCTCACTCCGCAGCTTACGCCTACGTCACATTTCAAACGGCTTATCTTAAGGCCTATTACCCGGCTGAATTTATGGCGGCACTTCTTACAAGCGAGGAGAGTAATGTCGATAAGATCGTTCGCTATATCGATGAGATAAAGCGTATAAATATCGATACTTTGCCGCCGTCTATAAATAAATCAACTAAAGAATTTAGTGTCGTTAAAAATGGCGATCACGACGGCATTATCTTTGGGCTTGGTGCGATTAAAGGTGTTGGTGGAGCGGCTATTGAAAACATTATCACTGAGCGTGAAGCAAATGGCGAATTTAAGAGTATGGATGACTTTGTCTCAAGGATCGATCCATTTAAAGTAAATAAAAAGGTCTTTGAAAGCCTCATAAAAGCTGGATGTTTTGATGAGTTTGGCTTTAGTCGTAAGATGCTTATGCAAAATGTAGAAAATATTATAGAAGCTTGCAAAAGTGCTGCTCAGATCCGTAAAAATGCTGTTGAGAGCTTGTTCGGCGAAGATGAGAGCATGAACGATGTGAAGATAAATTTTGTCACGATAAATGACGAATTTGACATCAAACAAATTTTAAAATTTGAGCAAGAGAGCGTTGGTATCTACCTCTCAGGCCACCCGCTTGATGATTATAAAGACGAGATCAACAAGATAAAATACACTCTAAGCTCAGAATTTGAGAGCTTGCCTCAAAGCGCTGAAATTTTAGTCGTTGGCAAGATCGAAGACTTTAGCACAAGGATAACCAAAAGTGGCAAGAAAATGGGCACTATAAACGTCCTTGATTTTCACGGAAATATCGAGATCGCAGTCTTTGAAAGAGAGCTTGGCAATATCGAAGATATAGTAAAAGATGAAGCAAAACGCGACCTGCCTTATGCTTTTAGGATAAATATTACAAAAGATGATCAATTTGTAAGGACAAATTTAAACGAGGTTTATAGCCTAGAAGATG
The DNA here is from genome assembly GCA_902387145.1 of Campylobacteraceae bacterium. Lineage (GTDB taxonomy): Bacteria > Campylobacterota > Campylobacteria > Campylobacterales > Campylobacteraceae > Campylobacter_A. Next base: position 108,758 of record CABMKY010000005.1, read on the forward strand.
CACAAAATTTAGACTTTAAGACAAGAAAGCTAAAACAAAACTCTAAATTTTCTAAAAATGAAGAAGCTAGCACGCCTCAAAGAGCAAGAGAATATGCTGAGCTAGAGGTGCTTTTATGCCTTAGTGAGCTTAGCAAAGATAAGATAACTAGCCTTTATAATCTTGGCTATAACGAACATATAAAAAGTGGCACAAACAATGATAAGCGTCTTGTTATTAAGATAAAAAATGAAAATACGGCTCAAATTTTTGTCTATAAGACAAAATTTGTTGTAAATGACAGCTTTAAAGAAAAAGCACTTCAAGCAATAGCTTGCTAATGCCTAAAGAAGCGATGTTTTTAGATAAGCTTGGCATAGATAAAAGTAACTGGAGCGAGCTTTTTAGCGCATGTGTCGGCAAATCGACATTACTTCAAAAACGTGCATTTAAGCTACTTGTTGAAGGTAGCAACTGGCAGGTTGATTTTGATAGCGGCAAAATTTACTTTGATGGGCGTGAGTTTGACATGCAGTTTATTGGCTCTGAAAGCTTCTCGTCAAATACGTGGCTTTGGGGTTATGAAAATATAAATGGCTTTGATGAGCGGTTGCTTAAGCTTGCAAATAAAGCACGGGAGTTTGGCGAGAAATTTGGACTTAGTGCGTTTAGTACGCCACGATTTGAGCTGGATGAAAATTTTAATGGTCACACGATTAGTATGGTTCTTTGCACCGCTTTTGATGAGCAAAATTATTATAGGATAGAGTACGAGGGAGGAGCGGCGTATGTGGCTTTTAGAGCGGATGTGGTCTTTGAAGAGCCAGTGCTAGCAAATGAGCTTTTAGGCGTAGTAAATGAGTGTATAAGCAGCTACGAGCTAGATCACAAAATCTTTATAAAAGGACTTTTGCTAAGCTATGATATGAAATTTAGCGAAAGCCCTAATGAAATCGTAGCGAATAAATACGAGCTTAGCTTTAAATTTGATGAGCTAAATAGGCTCATAAATATTTCAAGCAAGCTTTAAAATTTAATACTTTTTACCACATCAGCGCCAAGTGCTAGCTTCATATGAAGAGAAAACATCTCGTGGTAAAAGTCGCCATTATGTCCTGGTATGTCATATGTTTGCGTAAGATCAAACGGCACGATAACTCTTGCTTTTTTGTTGTATTCATTGGCTCGTAGTTTAAGATAACTAACGCACTGATAAACGCACATATCAGTGCAATCTCCGGTAATAACAAAAGTGTCAATTTGTGGGTTTTGCTCTAAAAATTTCTCAAATTCTTTATTAAATGCGATGCTTAAAGAGTTTTTATAAAATGTCTTGAACTCTTTAAAAAAGCTTAGATTTTCTATCTCTTTTACGGTTTTTATCTCATTTGTATTGAGCATAGCGTGAGGTAAAAAGGTCTCAAATTCTTTTGAATCACTGGTGTGCCTATCTTCTATAAAGATAAAATTTCTAAAGCCAAAATCTTTCCATGCTTTATCAAAAAGTGTCGCGATCCCTTTTGATAAGGCAGCTACTCTTTGACTAGAGAGTGCGCCGCTACCAGCAAAAGCCTCTATCATATCAATGCAAATAAATGCAACGTTTTTTGCTCCATCGTTTGAAATTTCTCTCAAATCAAGTGTTTGAAGAGATTTTTTAAAAGCCTCAAGTTCGTTTTGTATGTTCATTCTTACTCCTTTATTGGTAAATTTATGCAAAATGTTTTTGGATTTAGTGTGATCTCGATACTGCCTTTGTGAGCCTGCACGATCTGCAAGCAAAGGTGCAGTCCAAGACCATTTCCTTTTAGCTTGCTACTTTTAAACGGCTCAAAAACTATGGCTTTATCTTTGATGGGCTCGCCGCTATCATAGACGATAAATTTATGTTCTTGTGGTGTTTTTTCGTAGCTTAAAATGATCTCTCCTTCATCATCATCGCTCTCTTCAATGGCATCAATGGCGTTAAATAAAATATTTTGAAAGACAATGGCTAGTAGATCAAGATCGCCCATGTATTTGCCATCTGGAAATTCTAGGCTAAATTTAATATCCTTTGAATAATCGTAAAAATTTATAGCCTCTTCGCACTCTTTTTTAAGCTGCGAAAAGTCAAAAATTTGTGCATTTATATTAAGCCCCTTTGTAAAAAGCAGCGTAGCTTTTATTATGCGTTCGACTCGCCATGTAGCTTTTTGTATTTGATTTACGATAGGCTGTATACGCTCATCCGCTCTTTTAAGCAGTGTCGAAGCTAAAAGCGAGATAGAGCCTACTGGATTTCTGATCTCATGGGCTAAGTGAGCTGCTACTTGACCCATCGAGGCAAGACGCTCGGTGCGTTTTTCTACTGTTATATTTGTTGCAGAGATTATTAGTTTATTGTCTTTAGAGCTTGTTTTAAAAAGATAAATTTGCCCATCTACATTTATCTCGCCCTCTTTTTTTGGTATCTCTTTAAAAATTTTACCAAGTCTTACTGCTTCTGAGTTTTGTAAAAAAATCTCATCGTTTTCATCTAACACCCAGATAGCATTAGGCAAAATTTCTACAATATCTTTAATAAAATTTTGCAAGTTTGCGTAAGACGATGTTAAATTTTTATATTCGTTTTCTATCAGATAAGTCTGCTCTATCAGGCTTTTTAAGCCAGCTTGGATATCGTGTTCGTTCATTTTAAAAGTTCCTCAAAATCGCTAATTTCATAAAGTCTTAGCCTTTCATCCTTTAGATTTCTTAGCTCGCTACTAAATCCACTCTTTGAAAAAAGAGCAATAATATCTGGCTTGATATTTAGTTTTTCGCATTTTTTCAATAGTAAATTTAGCACGTTTTTACAAACTTTTCTCTCTTTGTATTTTGCCTCACCGACTATTATTTTGCCACCTATATTTAATAGCATATCAAGCTCTATGTTTTTGCTCCAAAAGCTACTTAAAAATATGCCATTAATCAGAAATTTTTTTGCCATAAGTTCACCGCATAAAATTTCAAATCCAAGGCTTGCATATTCGTCAAATTCTTTTTTTATGATGGCTAAAATTTCATCATTTTTGCCAGCTTTTAGCAAGCTTAAATTTGGCTCTATAAATCTAAACCAAAACCTTGAAAAATGGTTATTAAAATGTATTTTATCCTCAACTTTATAGCCCCTTTCTTCCTTTTTTAGCATTTGGTTTTTTGATCTTTTTGGAAGTACTTCTCTACTTTTTTCAACCAGTAAAAATTTTTTTTCAAAAAGCTTTGCATAGACTTTACTAGCTAGGCTTTGAGGCAAAATTTTATGTACGTTAAATTTTTTTCTATCGCTTCGTGCAAGTTTTATGAGGGCAGATTTTATAGCATCGTTTGTATCGGATTCGAAGTAAAATTTTGGCATCAAGGCTAAGAAGTTGTTTAAAATTTCAGCCTCAATCGCTTCAAAAACATCATAATATGAGTGCTTTAAATCAAACTCATCAAAGACGAGATGAAATTTAATAAGTTCATTTATATCAAGGTGTTTCATTCGCTCAAATGTTGATTTTAAAGCTTTTATATCGGCTCCTTTATTTGAGCATTGTAGTATATTTTAGCTAAAGTAATCTATAATGCTACGCAAAAAACAAGGGTTGTGATTTGGTAAATTTAGAGCATATTAGAGAAAATATAATTTTAAAAAATGGCATTTATTATTTTGATTTTACAGCTTCAGGGCTAGCTTATAAACCTATCGAAGATGAGATAGCAAAAATACTCCAAACATACGCAAATACGCACTCTATCAGCTCATCAAACGCCTATAAAACTGCTCAAATTTATGAAGATTCAAGACGTGAATTAAAAAGCTTGCTAGGACTTGATGAGAGCTTTTATCTTTTTACTTGTGGCAATGGAGCTACCGGTGCGATAAAGAAATTTCAAGAAATTTTAGGAATTTATGCACCGCCAGCACTTAAAAAAAGATATGCCCTAAAGCCAGATGAAAATTCTCCGCTTGTGGTGCTTGGCCCTTATGAGCACCATTCAAATGAGATAAGCTTTAGGCAAGCACTTTGCGAGGTTGAGCGTATCAGGCTTGATAAAAATGGAGGGATAGACTTTAATCATTTGGAGCAAATTTTAAGGATAAATGTCGGTCGTGAGATCATCGCAACTTTTAGTGTGGCTTCAAATGTGACTGGGGTTTTGAGCGATTATAGAAAAATTTATACTCTTGTAAAATCTTATGGTGGCATTGTGGCATTTGATGCTGCAAGTTTTAGCGCTTATGGAAATATTGATTGTGACTATTTTGATGCTCTTTTTTTATCGCCACATAAACTGCTTGGTGGAGTTGGAAGTTGTGGGCTTCTTGCTATAAAAAAGATACTTGCAAACTCAGATGAGCCGACATTTGCTGGTGGTGGAACGGTAAGTTATGTTAGCAAAAACTATGCTATATTTGTAAAAGATAGTGAACAGCTAGAAGAGGCTGGCACTCCGCCTATTTTAGGACTTATAAGGGCAAATTTGGCCTATAGGCTAAGAAATGAGATAGGATTTGAGGTAATATATGAAAACGAGAGTGAGCTTGGAGAGTATTTGGAAAAAAGACTAGCAGAAATTCCTGAGCTTACGTGCTATCATCCAAATAACATAAAGCGTTTGCCGATATTTGCTTTTAACGTGACTGGCGTTTCGCCTTATGAATTAGCCAAAGTTTTAAGCAAAGAATATGGCATTCAAACGCGTGCAGGATGTTCTTGTACTGGGCCATATGGACATGATTTGCTTCATTTAAAAGAAGATGCATTATTTACCCATAAGCCAGGCTGGGTAAGGGCTGGACTCCACTATACGCATACGCTACAAGACGCGGATTATTTAGTGGACGCATTAAAAAATAGCATTAAAAAGTATTCAAGTAGTTGGAAGGTCGATGATCCTTTTAGTGTTGATAAAATTTCAGGTTGTATGGGGGATAGATGAAAAATATATTAATCATTGCAGGAAGTGACAGCGTTGGCGGAGCTGGCGTGCAGGCTGATATTAAGACATGCGAGGCATTTTCTTGCTACGCAGCGACAGCTATCACGGCTCTTACGGCACAAAATACAAATGGCGTTAGCAATATTTTTGCTACAAATGTTACAAATCTAAATGAACAGATCAAAATGGTAGATGAAGAGCTGAACATAGATGCCATAAAGGTTGGTATGCTTTTTAATAAAGAGCTTACATCTTGCGTTGGTGCTTGGCTTGAAAAATTTCATAAGCAAGGCATTAAAATAGTAATAGACCCAGTTTGCGTAGCAAAATCAGGCTCAAAGCTTCTCGAAGATGATGCGATAGCAAGCTTAAAAGAGCTTTTTAAATTCGCAGACATTATCACGCCAAATATCGATGAAGCCAAAGTTTTGAAACTTGATAGCAAAAATTTACCTTGCGATATGATCCTAAAGCGAAGCATGGTTGCAAAAATTTGTGAAGATACTCTTTTTAAAAAAAATGGTGACGTAATTAAATTTAAAGAGCCACTAATACAACCAGAGATCATGCACGGGGCTGGATGTAGCTTTGCAAGTGCGCTGGCCTGCTTGCTGGCAAATGGACACACAAAAGAAGAGGCCATAAAACTAGCCAAAAAATACATTTTAAATGCTATTAAAAATGCAATTACGACAAAATTTGGCAAACGTCTACTAAATCATAAAGTTGGCATAAGTGATTGAAATTTACGCGATTAGCGACGATGTGTTGATGCCTGAAAATTTAGCCTTGCAATATACTAAAGAAATTTTAGAGTGTGGGGTAAAATTTTTTCAATTTCGCTCTAAAAAAATGCCCAAAGATGAGAGGCTGGCTGGTGAAATTTTCAACCTATGCGAAAAATTTGGAGCTAGATTTATCGTAAATGATGATATTTTATTTGCTGCTCGTATAGGGGCAAAGTCCGTGCATTTGGGAAAAGATGATGCGAGTATAAAAGAAGCGTTTGAAATTTTAGGAGATAACGCTTACGTGGGAGTTAGCTGCTATGATAGCTTGGAGCTTGCCCTTAGGGCAAAACAAAATGGTGCTAGCTATGTGGCTTTTGGAGCTATGTTTAAAAGCCCAACAAAACCAAATGCGCCGCTTTGCAAGGCTCAAACTATATTGCAAGCAAAAGAAATGGGAATGAATGTGTGTGTCATAGGAGGCATAAACTCTAGCAATATTGCAAGTGTCGCTAGAGTAAAGCCAGACATGATCGCCTTAATATCCGCTATCTATAAAGATGGCACGATAAAGAAAAATATAGAAAATTTAAAAAGAAATTTATTGCTTTAAAAGATGCTTATTTTGCAAGCTTTTTTATGAAAATTTAATTATAATCCCTGCTTTAAAAAAGGAAAACTTTGCTAAATATCGATGAAGTAAGAAAAAATATCATTTTAAAAGAAGGTCTTTACTATTTTGACTACACGGCTTCAGGTCTTGCTTATAAGCCCATTGAAGATGAAATTTTAAAATTTTTAAAAACCTACGCAAATACTCACTCAGATAGTAGTTCAAGCGCGGCGCTAACGCAAAAATGCTATGAAAATGCAAGAGCTGAGCTAAAAAGATTATTAGGTCTTGATGATAGTTTTTATCTTATTGCGACTGGTCAAGGAGCAACGGCTGCGATAAAGAAATTTCAGGAGATAATGGGAATTTATATCTCACCAGCTACAAGAGCTTTGATCGGTGAAGCAAATTTAAGAAAATTAAACTTGCCATTAGCGATCATTGGCCCTTATGAGCATCACTCTGTTGAAGTTAGCTTAAGAGAAGGGCTTTGTGATATAAAACGTATAGAGCTTGATGAAAACAATGAGATAGACTACGTGATGCTTGAGAATACATTAAAGCAAAATGCAAAAAGAAAGATAATAGCTAGTTTTAGTGCTGCTTCAAACGTCACTGGCGTTAAAACTGATTATAAAAAAATTTATTCACTAATTAAAAAATACAATGGAGTTTTGGCTCTTGATGTGGCTACTCTTAGTGCTTATGAAAATGTTGATTGCAGATATTTTGACGCACTGTTTCTCTCGCCTCACAAGCTACTTGGCGGAGTTGGGAGTTGTGGGCTTTTGGCTATCAAAAAAGAGCTTTGTAAAAATTTGCCTACATTTGCAGCTGGAGGCACAGTCAAGTACGTAAGCAGGACATCACATATTTTTACTAATGAAGTTGAAAATTTAGAAGAGGGCGGTACACCGCCGATAATGCAACTAATACGTGCAAATTTAGCCTACAAGCTAAGAAATGAAATCGGACTTAATAATATAAAAGAGGCTGAATATGAGCTAGGTGAGATGTTTTGCAAAGAGCTAGAAAAGATAGATGAGGTGATAAATTATTGCCCTGAAAATTTAGACAGATTGCCCATTTTTGCATTTAATGTAAAAGGTATTTCACCTTATGATTTTGCTGCTAGTTTAAGTAGCGAATTTGGCATCCAAACACGTGCAGGCTGTGATTGCGCTGGGCCGTATGGACATGATTTGCTTAATCTAAAAGATAATACCATTTTTGAAGCAAAACCTGGCTGGGTACGTGTTAGCATTCACTACACACATACAAAAGAGGATATAAAATATCTTATAAATGCTATAAAGTCTTGTATCAAAAAACACAAATAAAGATAGCGCAAAACTATATATTTGATATTTGTGAAAAAATTTTAGAAGTGAATTTTTATAAAGCTATAAGTTCTATCAAATCTAAAAGTTAGCAAATTTTGCAAAATTCCAAAAAGCACCATAAATGTAACAAAGCTGCTTCCGCCGTAACTAAAAAATGGCAGTGGTACGCCCACAACTGGTGCAAAACCGATCGTCATCGAGACATTTACACCCACATAAACGAAGATTAGTGCAGCAATCCCCGTGGTGGTAACTTGTGTAAAATAGTCGTTTTTTAGACCGTAATTTAAACTTAAAAGATGTGTTATAAGTGCCCCATAAAGTCCAAGCAAAAATAATCCACCATAAAAGCCAAAACGCTCGATATTGTAGGCAAAGATGAAGTCACTAGTGGCGATTGGCAAAAATTTAAAGTGCGTCTGCGTCGCTTCGTCCTTTGGCTTGCCTTTGAGTCCGCCGCTACCTATGGCGATGATACTTTGTTTGACGTGATAGCTTGGCTCTTCAGCAATGAAATCGTGAATTCTCTTTTTTTGGTAGTCATGTAAATTTTCATACAAAACCGGCGCCAAAAAGCCTATCGCAAGAATGATAGTTATCCAAATTTTCTTATTTACACCGATGACAAAAAGAATAGTGTAGCCAACTATCAAAAGTATGAGCGCAGTTCCAAGATCAGGCTCTTTCATGATGAGCACAAATGGCAAAAGTATATAAAAACTAAGTCTTAAAAAATCTTTTACTCCGTATCCATTAGCCTCTGGAGGACGCTGTTTGATGAGATAGGCTAGCATCAGCAAAAAGGCTGGCTTCATCAGTTCTGATGGCTGAAGTGTGAAGTGAACGAAGGGAATTTCTAGCCAGCGCCTAGCACCTAGTTTGCTAACGCCAAAGAGATCGACGCTTAAAAGTAGCACAATGCAGACCCAGTAAAACATCGGAATGATCCAGTCGATACGCCTAATGGGCAGTAAAAATGCTACGCAAAATGATGCAAAACCTATGCCAAAATACACAAGCTGTTTGTTTGCTAAAATGTCGTTTGCTTCGGAAACTAGGATATATGAAATTATGATAATTGGGATTATTAAAAACGGCTGAATAAAATCAAAATGTGTTAAAATACGCCGATCTAGTTTTATCAAGAAGCAAACCTTAATTTTTGGGCTAGATTATATCACAAACAAGGCTTTGATTTTGGTTAAATTTAATGTTTTAAATAGCTCAAGACTCGACGTGGCAGTAGCACATGAGCTTCAAATTTCACGCAATCAAGCTTTAAATTTGATAAAAGACTCCCTTGTAAGCGTAAATTTAAAACCAATCTCAAAACCAAGCTTTTTGTTAAGTGAAAATAATGAAATTTGCGTAAATTTCGCTCCAAAAAAAGAGGTGCAAAACGAGTATGAAGTAAATTTTGATATACCAATCATCTACGAAGATGACGATCTAATAGTGCTTAATAAACCACCACAAATCGTTGTTCACCAAGCTCCAAGTGTAAAAGAGGCGACACTTGTTGAGTGGCTAAACAAAAAGGGCTTTATGCTCTCAAATTTAAACGGCGATGTAAGAGCTGGCATCGTCCACCGCCTAGATAAAGGCACGAGCGGTGCTATCGTCGTTGCTAAAAATAATTTTGCTCACGCAAAACTTAGCGAGCAGCTAAGCGATAAAAGCATGGGGCGAATTTATCTAGCGCTCACCGACCTGCCGTTAAAAGAGGACGTCATCATCGACAAGCCAATCGGCAGAAATCCAAACAACCGCCTAAAAAAAGCGATCATCGAGGATGCTAAATTTGCAAAAAGTGCCTTTGTAAATTTACTAAGCGAAAATGGCATAAATTTAATAGCAGCAAAACTTTTTACAGGCAGGACTCATCAGATAAGAGTGCATCTTGCTAGCATAAACCGCCATATTTTAGGCGATGATTTATACGGATTTAAGAGCCAAGGCGATAAAATAAGCAGGGTTATGCTTCACGCTTATATGCTTTATTTTATCCATCCAAGAACTGGCAAAAGGGTAGAATTTACCGCAAAAACGTATGATGACTTTAACCAAATAATTTACAAAAAAATTCCCAAGGAGATTTTTGATGAAAAAATTTGCCCTACGCATATTGACACCATTTTTAGCAGCTTTCTTAGCGGGATGCGGCTCTAGCGTACCGACTCAACAAAGTATGTCACTGCCTACGATTACAAGTTTAAAAACTATTTCAGATATGACAGAAGTTGGCTTCGAGTGGAATCCAGTAACCGATGAGAGCGTCGTTGGCTACTATCTTTACCGCTCAAATCCAAATGATGCAAACTCAAAAATGCAACTAGTTGCAGACATCAAAGACCGCTTTGCTACGCACTATGTGGACCGCAATCTAGCTCCAGAGACAACCTACTCGTACCAAATGAGAACCTACTCAAGTAACGCCATCTCTCAACCGGGCACGATCGCAACAGCAACTACAAAGCCACTGCTTGACTCAGTACCGTTTTCGCAAGCTATTACAGGGCTTCCAGGACGTGTAAAAGTGATCTGGAGACCGCATCCTGATAGCACCGTGGCAAGCTATATTATTCAAAGAAGTGATGCAGGAGCTAATAAATTTAGCCAAATCGCAGAGGTAAATGGCAGACTAAATGCCGAATATATAGACACTGAGGTAAAACCTGGTAAGTCTTATGAGTATAGAATTTTAGTTAAAACTTCTTCAGGTGTTGTCTCAAAACCAAGCCAAAATATCAGTGCAACGACAAAGGAGTTACCCTAAATCAGTAACAAACCTTCAGGCAACAAAAAATGCACCAAAAAAGATAATTTTAACTTGGGATTACGCGCCGGCTGAGGATTTTGCTTATTTTAAGGTTTATAGGACAGTGAGTAAAATTTTGCCTTACACATATCTGGCAAAAACGACTAGCAACACCTATGAGGATCTCATAAACACAAATGCAGCGACGAGGTATTACAGAGTCACAGCAGTCGATAAAGACGGCCTTGAGAGTTTAAAACAAGAAGAGCCAATCGTGGGGATAACGCTTAGTGCACCAAAGACTCCAAATATTAGCGCTAGCTACGATGGTATCGGCGTAAATGTAAACTGGAACGCAGTTGATAGAGCCAGTTCGTACACGGTTTATAGAAGTGGTGCAAGTGAGAAAATTTTTAGTGGCATAGATGGTACTGGATTTAGAGATGATAGCGTGCAAAAAGGGGCTAACTATTCTTACAGTGTCGTAGCTATCGATGAGTATGGCATCGCCTCTGACAAGTCATCAAAAGCAGAAGTTAGCATAAAATAATGCCAAATTTCATCGCTTCGTCTTTAAAAGAGCTCTCGTTTCCATTTGGTAATGACAAAGTCAAATTTCTTTGGCAGGCAAATGGGCGAAACGAGAGGCTCATCTACACAAAAAATGAAGAAGAGAACTTTTTTCTAGTCGTAAAGCCCGGTAAAAATGGCATCGTCGTAAAGGGAGAAAAGCTTACAAAGCCAGCTAAAGTTGGTCTTTTGCAAGAGGCGCTGGAGCTTTTTAAAGAGCAAAATTGCAATGACGCAATCAGTCAAGCATTTGCTGTAAAAAAGACAAATTTGACTAAAAAAGTGAGCGAAATTTTAAGCCTTGAAGAATTTGTGCCAGCATTTAGTGAACTAAAAGATAAATTCGATCAAATTTTTATCGAGATCGGCTTTGGTTCTGGGAGGCACTTGCTCTATCAAGCCAAAAACAATCCAAAGGCTTTGGTTATAGGCATAGAGGTGTATAAGCCAAGTATCGAGCAAGTAGCAAAGCTAGCCAAGGCAAATGATCTAGAAAACGTGCGGCTGATAAACACCGACGCCAGACTTTTACTCTCTCTCGTTGGCTCAAATTTAGTTGATAGGGTATTTTTGCATTTTCCAGTGCCGTGGGATAAAGCAGAGCATAGACGTGTGGTCTCATCGGCGTTTGCGCTTGAATGCGAGAGGATATTAAAAGTAGGTGGTAAATTTGAGCTACGGACTGATAGCAAGGAGTATTGCGATTTTAGCTTGAGTAAATTTTTAGAGCCTACAAACTCAAAGCTAGAAGCTTTTAAAAATAGAAATTTAGAGGTAACTAGTAAGTACGAAGACCGCTGGAGACGTCAAGATAAGGATATTTACGATGTCGTTTATACTTGCGAGGTTGAAAGTGGCGAGAGTGTTTTAGTTGGAGATTTTAGCTTTAAAGAAAAGACAAGCGTAAAAAATATCATTAAAAATTTTAAAAATTTCATCATCAAAAAAGAGGATTATTTTTTACATTTCGAAGAAATTTACATCATAAATGAAGATGAAATTTTGCTAAAAGTTGCTTTTGGAGCATTTAATAAACCCGAGCAATGTTTTATCAAAATAAGCGATGAAAAAAGCGAATATTTTATAAAAAAACCGATCTTAATTCGTGAGAATTTAGCTGCACACGAGCTTTTGAAGGAGTATTTGGCTGATGCAAGAGATAATTAGTGCAAGAAATTTGAGCCTAGCTTATGAACGCGATGAAATCGTAATTAATAGCGTTAATTTAGATATTTACGCAAATGATTTTGTTTTTATCACAGGCAAGAGCGGAAGTGGAAAAAGCACGCTTTTAAAATCATTTTACGGAGAGATTTCACCTCTTGCTGGAGAGCTAAATGTCTGCATGACACAAATGGATGACATCGATGATAAAAGACTTTGTGAGCTTAGGCAGCGAGTTGGCATTATATTTCAAAATTATCGCTTGATAAATGAATGGAATGTGGAAAGAAACGTTATGTTGCCCCTCATTATCAAAGGCATCAATCAAAATGTGAGCAAAAAGCAAGTGGCTAAACTTTTAAAACATGTAAATATGCTTCATAAAGCTGACAAATATCCTCGTGAGCTAAGCGGTGGTGAGCAGCAAAGAGTAGCGATGGCAAGGGCTCTAGCGCACAATCCAAATTTGCTCTTATGCGACGAGCCAACTGGAAATTTAGACGAATACTCAAGCGATGTCATCTGGTCACTTTTAAAATCAGCTAGGGAATTTTTAGGCACGAGCGTGGTAGTTGTCACGCACCATATCCCATCGACACTTCGTATCCCATATCGCCACTTCGTCATAGAAAATGGAGGCGTACATGAGATCGCTTAAAAATCATCTTGGATTCATCCTGCCGCTAATCGCGCTTTTGTTTTCAGTGCAGTTTAGCCTCACTGCTGATAAGGTTGTGAGAGATTATGAAAGACTTATGGGAAATGACTACAACATCGTCATAGTTTCAAGTAAAGAGCTTAGTGATGCTATTTTAAAGCCGGTGGTTAGCAATCTATCTAGCCTCGAGCCACTAAGTCCGCAAAAAATAATCGACCGCCTATCAAATGACATCTCTGCTAAAAATTTATCCATACTACAAAATGCACTGCCAAAATTTTACTCACTAAAACTTAGCGAATTTCCGACACCGCAGTACATGGATGATCTAAAGCAAAAGCTTTTAAAATTTGATGGCATCACAAAGGTCGAGACATTTTCAAAGACTCATGACAAGGTCTTTAAAATGCTAAATTTAGCAAAAAGCATATCGTATGCTTTTATGGCGATACTTTGTGTGGTTGGGCTTATGCTTATGCTAAAGCAGGCTAAAATTTGGCTATTTGAGCATAGAGAGCGCATTGAGATTATGACACTTTTTGGAGCACCTTTTTGGCTAAAATCAGCCATGCTCTATAAATCAGCTATGGTTGATAGCCTAGTTGCTACTACTGCAGTTGGTGCATTTTTCTTTTTCTTGCCTAGCATTGAAATTTTTAGAGAAAATGCCGCGAGCATCGATGTAGTATTGCCTAGTCTTGATCTCTCAAGAGATATTTTTATTTTATTTGGCGTGGCTATGTTTTTAAGCATTTTTGCTGTTAGTTTGGTGATGAGTAAGGCTAGAAAAAGCACGATATGAGAAAAGGAATTTTTATATTTTTGCTAGCTTTTAGCTTAGCTTTTGCGTCAAATACCAAAGAGAAGATCAAAGACTCCAAAAACTCGCTAAGATCGAGTCAGGCGATGAGCGAGCAGCTTAGTAAAAAGTTAGATGATTTGGCTGGTGATATTGTAAATGGCGAGAAAAAACTTCGTGGTATAAGTGGCGATATCACAAATTTAAAGGGTCAAATTTTAGTCCTTGAAACAAATGCTTCAAAGGCACTTATTGAACTTGATGATCTAACGAAACAAAACAAAGAGCTAGAACGCACACAAAAAGAGCTAGAGCAAAATATGATAAGGATCATCGCAGAAGATCTTTCGTTTGATCTTTTGATGTCTGCAACTGAGGGCAAGCAAAGCGAGGAGAGCATCATCTCATCTCAAATTTTAACCAAGCTAAATGCCATCACAAAAGAGGATTTTAAAAGACTTAGCCAAAACTATGAAGATACGATCGAAAAGATAAAAAATAAATCAAACAAAATAAGCGAGATAAACTCAAGCATCAAAAACTATAGACGCAAGCAAAGTGACTTGCAAAATTTAGAGAGTACGCAGAAAAATACTATAAACGGACTAAAGCGTGATAAAGAAATTTACAGCAAAAAGCTAGCCAAGCTTCAAGCCCAACAAGATGAGCTAAGAAAGACGCTAGAGCAGCTTGCTATCATGCAAAAACAAGAAGATGAAGCCGCACGTGCAGCTAGAGAAAAACAAGAAAAAGTAGCTGCAAGCAAAGGTGGTAAAAAAGGCGAAAAAAGCCAGCCAATGAGTGGAGGCTATCAAACAAGCTCGGTCAAAAAATATTCAGGTACAAAGACAATCGCTCCTCTTGATAGCTACACTGTAAAGCAAAAATTTGGAAACTACATAGATCCAATATATAACATCAAAATTTTTAACGAGTCAGTCACACTTCGCTCAACCACGTCAGATGCCAAAGTTAAAAGCGTGCTAAATGGTAAAGTGGTCTTTGCAAAAGCAACTCCGATGCTTGAAAATGTTGTCATTATAGAAAACGAAAATGGCATCCATACGATCTACGCTCACCTAAGTCAGATCGCACCGACGGTTAAAGTAGGCTCAGTCGTACAAAAAGGCTACGTTATAGGCCGAGTTAGAAACGATCTAACCTTTGAAGTGACGCAAAGAAACTACCACATCGATCCACTTGAGATGATCTCAAAATAGCCACTTTGCAAGTACTATTAACTAAATTTAAAGCCTTTTTGGCTAGAATGCGTGAATTTTAAGGAGCAAGACAATGAGTAAAAGAAAACGCGTATTGGTTAAATTTTCAGGTGAAGCTTTAGCGGGAGAGAATGGTTTTGGCATAGATACGGCGGTGCTTAAATTTATAGCAAATGAGATAAAAGAGCTTGTCGAAAATGGTATCGAGGTTGGCATCGTAATAGGTGGTGGCAACATTATACGTGGTGTGAGTGCTGCAAAAGATGGCATCATCAAACGAACGAGCGGCGATCACATGGGCATGCTAGCAACTGTTATAAATTCGATCGCAATGCGTGAAGCTTTAGAACGAAGTGGGCTAGAGGTAAGAGTGCAAAGTGCTATCAAAATGGAAGCGATCTGTGAGACTTTCATCGTTGGACGTGCGCAGCGCCATTTGGAAAAAGGTAGAGTCGTTATATTTGCTGCAGGTACTGGCAATCCATTTTTTACAACTGATACAGCAGCCACGTTAAGAGCTATTGAAATTGGCTCAGATATGATCATAAAAGCTACAAAGGTTGATGGCGTTTATGATAAAGATCCTAAAAAATTCAAAGATGCAAAACTTTTAAAATCACTAAACTACGAAAAGGCAATGAGCGACGATATAAAGGTTATGGACGATACTGCCATAGCTTTAGCAAAAGATAACTCACTGCCTATTTTGGTTTGTAATATGTTTAAGGCTGGAAATTTATTAAAAATAATAAATGAAGAAGAAGCAGCCCTATACTCAGTAGTAAAATAAATTTTAAAAAGGATAAATATGAGAACAGAACAAATAACAGCAAGAGCGTTAAAACAAGTTGGTGATGATAGATATAAACTTTCACTTATCGTAGCAAAGCGTGCAGAAGCACTAGCAAATGGAGCAGTGGTACTTGTAGAAGCCGATACTTCAAAGATGAAATTTGCTGACATTGCACTACTTGAAGTAGCTGAGGGCAAAATAGGCTTAGAGGCAATAGTTGAAGGAAAATAGTCTTTTTTTAGAGCAGCTAATAGAACAAATTTTACCTTGTAAAAATGTTTCAGAAGCTATAACGTTGCTCTTTTCTCTTTGCGAACGAAGCGAGAAATTAGACAAAGCTATAGATAGCTGTGTCACATCTCATGCTGGTCAATATCGCAAAAGTGGCGAGCCATACGCAATCCATCCTATATTGGTAGCATCAATAGTAGCAAATATGGGTGGAGATGAGAGCATGGTTATAGCTGCACTACTTCACGATGTAGTTGAAGATACTGAAGTTACGCTTAGTGAAGTCCAGGCTGAATTTGGCGATGAAGTGGCAAAGCTGGTTGAAGGGCTTACGAAGATAGTTGCTATAAGAGAAAACAAGCTTGCAAGCTCAAGTAGTAACGAAAAATTAGCAAGCTCGGCGCTAACTTTTAGAAAAATGCTTTTAATCTCCATTGAGGATGTTAGAGTTCTTGTGGTTAAGCTTTGTGACAGGCTTCATAATATGCTAACCCTTGATGCATTAAAAGTAGAAAAACAAAAACGTATTGCAGAAGAGACGCTTATGGTCTATGCTCCGATCGCTCATAGGCTTGGAATTTCATCGATTAAAAACATACTTGAAGATCTAAGTTTTAAATATGCGATGCCAGAAGAATACGCCAAGATCGATAGCTTTTTAAATAAAAATAAGCAGCAGCTTAGCCTTAAACTAAATGCCTTTTACGAGAAAGTAAATCAAATTTTGCTTGAAAATGGCTTTATTGAGGGTACTTTTGAGATACAAAAACGTATAAAACATTACTATTCGATTTATTTAAAAATGCAAAGAAAAGGTATTTCGATTGAAGAGGTGCTTGATTTGCTAGCTATTAGAATTCTTGTGCAAAAGCCACTTGATTGCTACCTTGCGCTTGGGAATTTGCATATAAATTTTAATCCTCTTATTTCGAGATTTAAGGATTATATTGCGCTTCCAAAGCAAAATGGTTATCAAACGATACATACAACTATTTTTGATAATAAGAGTATTTTTGAGGCACAAGTTCGTACTTACGATATGCACAAAACCGCCGAATACGGTGTTGCAGCTCACTGGAAATACAAAAACGGCGAGGGCAGTTTACTAAATCCAAAGCTCGACTGGCTAAACGACATTGGTATGCAAAACAATGAAGCTGAAAGTAACGTCGAAGAGCTTTATGAATATGCAAAAGATAGTCTTTATATAGAAGATATTGCGGTCTATTCGCCAAAAGGTGAGGTTTTTACGCTTCCACGCGGGGCTACTGCACTTGATTATGCTTATGAGATTCACACAGAGATCGGACTTTACGCAAAAGAAGCTTATATAAATCGTGTTAGAATGCCACTTTTAACGGAGCTAAAAAATGGCGATATTGTAAGGATTGTAACTGGTGAAGAGGCAAAATTTCGCTGTTCGTGGATAAATAGCGTTCGAACTGGTAAAGCAAGGGCTACGATAAGAACATACTGCAAGCAAAAGATAAAAGATATAAATTATAAAATTGCAGTTGATATTTTAAAGTCGGTTTTTGGCGTTTCGAAAGATAGAATTTTAGACTGGATAGAGCATGAAAATTTAGGCAAAAAAGTTTTTCGTGCTGCAACTGAAAGCGATTTTTTGCAAGAGGTCGTAAATATGCTTAAAAAGTATATAAAAAAAGAGCGTCCTTTTATGATCTCTTTGGGCGACAAATATCAGGTTAAAAAGCAAAAATTTGAAAATATCGTAATCTATTCAAATCATAAAGTTTCAAATGTCGAGTTTGACTATTGTTGTAACCCAAAAAGAGGCGATAGCATAGTTGGCTTTAAAAATGGGCACAATGTGACAGTACATCACAAGCTTTGTGAGCGTGCTGGAAAGCTTATGGATAAGGGCAATGAGATCATCTTTGTCAAATGGACTAGAAATGCCCCACATAGATATAAAATTTTATTAAATCTTGAGAACCGAAAAGGCGCGTTGGCTGAATTTTTAACATATCTTGCTAGACTAGATGTAAATTTGGCTACAATCTCGCTAAATGAAGCAAATGACCTTAGCGGTGATACATTTGAGATAAGTGTTGAGATAGCTGAAAACATCGATGCAAACGAGCTAAGAGAGAAGATCAAAGATAGATATAAGATTATAGATTTCGTTTCGCAAAGCGATCCATACCATAACTAGGAGAAAGATAATGCAAGATATAGCTGAAATTTTACAAGAGATAAAACGCGGTGTTGCCGAGATTATTGACTTTGAAAGAGTTGAGAATTTAATAAAAAACTATTATGAAAAAGGTGAAAATTTCTATGTAAAGGCTGGCTTTGATCCAACTGCTCCAGACCTTCACTTAGGACACACAGTCGTTTTAAGCAAGATGGCACTGCTTCAAAAGCATGGTGCAATCGTACAGTTTTTAATAGGCGACTTCACTGCTCAAATAGGCGATCCAACTGGCAAATCAGCTACTAGAAAAAAGCTAGATCAAGAGACGGTTTTAAAAAATGCTAAAACCTACGAAGAGCAAGTTTTTAAAATTTTAGATCCAAAAAAGACCGTGATAATGTTTAACTCAAAATGGTCAAATGAGCTTGGAGCTGCTGGAATGATAGAGCTAACTAGCACATTTTCAGTCGCTAGAATGCTAGAGCGCGATGATTTTGAAAAAAGGATAAAATCTGGCAGTCCAATTTCAATTTGTGAATTTATGTATCCGCTTCTTCAAGGTTATGATAGTGTTGCGATGAAGTGCGACATCGAGATGGGCGGTACGGATCAGAAATTTAACCTTCTAATGGGTAGAACCTTACAGCGGACATATAATGTTGGCAAAGAGCAAGCTGTCATCATGATGCCTCTTCTTGAAGGACTTGATGGTGTAAATAAGATGAGCAAAAGTCTTGGAAACTACATCGGCGTAACCGAAAATGCAAATGATATGTTCGCAAAAACGCTTAGTATAAGCGATGAGCTAATGTGGCGTTGGTACGAGCTTTTAAGCACAAAAAGCCTTGGCGAGATAGAAAATTTAATGAACGATGTAAAAAACGGTAAGTATCATCCAAAAAAAGCAAAAGAGGACCTTGCGTACGAGATAACAGCAAGGTATCACGGCGAGGAGGCTGCAAAAGCTGCGATGGCTGAGTTTAATAGTGTGCACTCTCAAAATCAGCTCCCAACTGATATCAAAGAATTTAGCCTAAAAGCACCAGCGTGGATAGTGGAAGCTTTATCGCAGTGTGAGTTAAGTGAGTCAAATTCTCAAGCAAGACGCGACATAAAGGCAAATGCGGTTAGCATTAATCAAGAAAAGATCAGTGATGAGCAGTTAAAATTAGAGGCAGGTGAATATATCTTACAAGTCGGAAAGCGTAAATTTGCAAAAGTAAAGGTTGAATAGATGGAGTTAAAGCCATTAAAAATAGGAAAATATGAGATAAAGTATCCGATATTTCAAGGCGGTATGGGACTTGGTATCAGCTGGGATAAACTAGCTGGTAATGTAAGCTTAGAAGGCGGTCTTGGAATAATCAGCTCAGTTGGCACAGGATATTATGAAAATCGTAAATTTATAAACAAAGAGCTAAATGCAAAGCCATTTGGAAGTGAGAATTTCTACTCAACAAGAGGTCTTAGAGCAATTATTGATAATGCTCGAAAAATTTGTGGAGATTTGCCACTTGGCGTAAATATAATGTATGCCGCAAATGACTACGCAAGAGTGGTAAAAGACGCTTGTGAAGCCGGTATAAATATCATCGTATCAGGTGCTGGACTACCTACGAATTTGCCAGAATTTACACAAAATTTTAAAGAAGTCGCGCTAGTTCCTATTATCTCAAGCGCAAAAGCACTAAAGATCATCTGCAAACGTTGGCTACAAAGATATGATCGCTTGCCAGATGCTGTCGTGCTTGAGGGGCCACTAAGCGGCGGACACCAGGGCTTTACATACGAGCAGTGCCTTGATCCTGAGTTTTCACTATTTAATCTAATCCCACAAGTAAAAGCTGAGATAAAAGAGTGGGGCGACTTTCCGCTCATCGCAGCTGGTGGAATTTGGGATAAAAATGACATAGAAAAGGCAATATCACTAGGCGCAGACGGCGTTCAGATGGGCACACGCTTTATCGGCACTCATGAGTGTGACGCAGATATTGGTTTTAAAGAAGTGATACTAGCAGCCGAGGAAAAAGACATTGAGCTTATAAAAAGTCCAGTTGGCTATCCGGCTCGTGGGATTAGAACAAATTTGATAAATTTGGTAGAAAAAAGGATGGGGCCAAAGATCCAGTGTATAAGCAACTGCGTGAGCCCTTGTCAAAGGGGCAAAGGGGCTAAAGAGGTTGGATATTGCATCGCTGATAGACTATTTGACTCATTTAGTGGCAAAAAAGAGACAGGGTTATTTTTCACTGGAGCAAACGGGTATAAACTAAAAGAGCTAATAAGCGTAAAAGAGCTAATGCACAAGCTGGTACATGGTGAATGAAACGAGCGATAATCCTCTTTTTTATTGTTTGTAATTTTCTTTTTGCCGCGACAAATTCTGAGATATTTGCAAAATTTGATAAAAATTTTGCCAGCTCAAGCAGAAGTGCAAAGATTAAATTCCACAACGATATAAAAGACATCTATGTCGACGCGATCATCAAAAATGACAAAAATATAAAAAAACAAGCGCTCACAAGACTCATAACCAGCTCGAAATCGCTTGGTTTTGATTCAAGTGGGTATATAAAAGATCTAAATGCACTAAATGGCGTAAAGAGCGCCAGTACGCCTAATACTACTACTTTGATGCTGCTTAGTGCAACCAAGGTAAATGACACTTTGGTGCTTAAGTTTAATACAAAAATTGATACTGTAAAATTAAAAACATCCTTTTTAAAGCAGCAAAATATATATAAAAATATTATGGACATTGATGGTAGATTAAATGGCAATCCGCTAACTTATAAAAATTTTATATCTGATTATATTCATATCTCGCAGTATGATAAAAATACTGTTAGAGTTATTTTTTCTGATAAGATCCAAAAGACTATAAAAGCAAATGCAACAGGTGATCTACTCATAATAAGTACACAAAATTTTATCTCAAACGAAAATGTAAAAGCACCACTTCATAAAACTAAAAATAAAAATGAAGAAGTGCCACACAAAGAGCTTGAGCCAAATTTCAAGCCACAGCCTGCACAAAGTGAGCCAGCGGCAGCACCTTTGCCACCAGTTGCGGCTAGTAAATTTTCACGCAACAAAACGATCGTCATCGATCCAGGTCATGGTGGCACTGATCCAGGTGCAGTAAATGGCAAGCTCCAGGAAAAAACCGCAGTTCTAGGTGTAGCCAAAAAGCTTGGTGACATACTAAAAGCGCGTGGCTACAAGGTCTTTTTTACCAGGTCAACCGATGTCTTTATAAATTTAAGAACAAGAACAAAATTTGCAAACGATAAGATGGCTGATCTTTTTGTTTCCATTCACGCAAATGCCGCTCCAAATGCCACAAGAGCAAAGAGCATGCATGGCATTGAGACATTTTTCTTATCGCCTGCAAGAAGCGAACGTAGTAAAAATGCAGCCGCGCTTGAGAATAAATCAGATATCGAAGAGATGAATTACTTTTCACAGCAGACATTTTTAAATGTACTAAATCGCGAGAAGATTATCGCGTCAAATAAGCTTGGCATCGATATCCAAAAAGAAATTTTAGCAAGTGCTAGAAAGGTCTATGCTGCAAGTGACGGCAGCGTGAGAGAGGCTCCGTTTTGGGTACTTGTTGGTGCTCTTATGCCAGCAGTTTTAGTTGAGATCGGCTATATCACGCATCCAGTCGAGGGCGAAAAGCTCTTTAATGATGCCTATCAAAATGCCCTTGCAAACGGTATAGCAAACGGAATAGACGGATATTTCGCAAAAAATAGATGAAAAACGCAAATTTAAGCTTCAAGGGACAAATTCCATTTAACGAGGAGTTTGGTGATATCTACTTTAATACCGACAAACCTTGGCTTGAGAGCGAATTTGTCTTTGCAAGCGCACTTGATGAAATTTGGCAGAGTAAAGACAGCTTCATCGTCGCTGAGACTGGCTTTGGTGCTGGGCTAAATTTCTTTACACTTTGTAAGAAATTTAAAAATAGCTCTAAAAAACTTCACTTCGTTAGCATCGAAAAAAGTCCTATCAAAAAAGATGATATTTTAAAAATTTATGAAAATTTAGGCATTTTTAAAGCTTATGCCAAAAAGATGGTTTCGCTCTATCCGCCACTTATTGAGGGCATACACCGTATAAATTTTGCTCCAAATATCACCCTTGATCTTTGCTACGGCGAGGCTAAAGAAATTTTACCTGAGCTTGATTTTAGCACTGATATTTGGTTTTTGGATGGCTTTGCTCCAAGTAAAAATGGCTCAATCTGGAGCGAAGAAATTTTTAAACAGATCGTAAGACTAAGCAGGGTTGGAACGATTGCTAGAACCTACTCGTGCGCAAAAACAGTAAAAGACGGGCTAAAGGGTGCTGGCTTTTTGCTAAGCCTAAAAGAGGGTTACTCTAGAAAACGCCAGATGAGTAGCGCCGTGCTAGAGAAAAAGGATGAAAATTTAAAGGACGCTTGGTTTGCGAGATGCGAGCCAGTTGCCAGCGCAAAAGGCAAAACAGCGCTTGTTATAGGAGCAGGAGTGGCTGGGCTTGCCACAGCTGGCGAGCTAGCCAAAAATGGCTTTAAAGTGGTGATTGCCGAGGCAAAGAGTGAGGTCGCGACAAATGGCTCTGGTAATCACTGTGGTGCTTTGATGCCGCTAGTTACCAAGCCTGGTGTAAATTTAGGTCGCATGCACTTAAACGCATTTTTGCAAGCAGTAAGATTTTACAAGGCAACTTTGCCAAAAAGCCTTATTAAATTTAATGGCTGCATCGACTACGCATTTGATGATGAGGTAGTTAAGAGATATGGCTCGTGGCAGGATCAAGCTGCTAGTGATATTTTTAAATTTGACAAGAGCCTAAAGCCATATCCTGGGATATTTATAAAAGATGGTGCATACGCTAGACCAAGAGAAATTTGCAAATTTCTCTCAAAAGATTTTGAAATTTTATTAAATCACGAGTATGAGAGCAGAACACACCTGCAAAACGGCAAAATCAGCGTTAAATTTAAAAACGGTAAAAATTTAGAGACTGATATTTTAATCTTTTGCACCGGCAGCAATAGTAGTGAAATTTTTAATGGCTACGACATGCAAATAAGTAGTGTCAGGGGTCAAGTAACTCATTTAAAACCAGTGCTTAAAAATACTATGCCACTAAGCGCAAAAGGCTACATCTGCCCAGTTATTAAAGGCGTGCAAGTTATAGGAGCAACTTACGCCAGAAATGAAATTTGTGACACGCCTAAAGTTGAAGATAATACTAAAAATTTAAACGACGTAAGTGAGTTTTTTGATATCAAAAAAGCAACTATTGTCGGTGCAAAAGTAGGCTACCGAAGTTATAGTGGAGACAGGCTTCCGATAATTGGCGCCTTGCATGACGAAGAATTTTACAAGCAAAACTACAAAGGGCTATTTTGGAGTAAAAATAAAGATAACAATCCAAAAGCAAGCTATGAAAAAAATGTCTTTGTAAATTTTGCCCACGGCTCGCGAGGTCTTTGCACAGCGATACTTGGAGCAAATTTGATAGCTGATCTTGCGCTTGATCGCCCACTTTGCATAGAAAGATCGCTATTTCATGAGCTTCATCCAGCTAGGTTTTTGATAAGAAAACTAAAAAAGGGATTAAAATTTTAAGAGAGAATTAGCAGAAATTCCTAGCACAAGATACTAGGAATTTCTTGTAAGTTTAGGCTTAAAGCCTTGTTTTCATCTTTTCAAATTCATCTTTTATAATTTGCTCGTGAGGTTCGCTCGTCATTTTATTTATCGCATCTCCCCAGATGCTTACGCTAATGATCGCTATGCAAGACGCTATGATGCCAGGCAAAATTTCATAAACATAAGCGTTTAGCCCTGAAGTGATCCAAAATATTACTGTCGCACCTCCAGCTATCATACCAGCTAATGCTCCGAGTGCACTCATGCGCTTCCAGTAAAGGCTAAAAAGCAGCACCGGTCCAAAGCTCGCACCAAATCCAGCCCAAGCGTTGCCAACGACGTTTAGAACATTATCTGTCGAGATAAAAGCAAGTATGGTAGCAACTATGGCCACTACTACGACAGCATAGCGACTGATCGCTGTTTGTGTATTTTGACTAATCTCTTTTTTATAGAATGCAAAGATAAAATCCTTTGTTACCGAGCTAGATGTAACTAAAAGCTGACTTGAGATGGTACTCATTATCGCTGAAAGCACGGCTGAGATGATGATACCTATAAAAAATGGTGGGAAAAGTAGCTCACCAAGCTTTAAAAATACGGTCTCAGGATCACTAAGCCCGCCTCTTTGACTAAAGTAGACAAAGCCAATAAGTCCGCTCATAATCGCACCAAGCAACCCAATACTCATCCAGCCAATACCGATCCTTCTAGCCTTTGCAAGCTCTTTTGAATCGCGTATCGCCATAAATCTAACGATGATATGTGGCTGACCAAAGTAGCCAAAGCCCCAGGCTAGAAGACCTAAAATGCCCCAGAAAGTCTGATCTCTAAATGGATTTAGGTGATTTGCATCAAGCCTGCTTATCTCTTTTATCAAATTTGTGTCGCTTGGCAGGTCTAAATTTAGATATGCTACGACTGGGATCGAGACTAGAACACAAAACATCAAAAGGCCTTGAAATGCGTCAGTTATGCTAACTGCCTTAAATCCGCCAAAAAATGTGTAAAAAACCACGATAACAAGTGTAAAGACCGCTCCGTAGGCAAATTTTAAACCAAAAAAGCTCTCAAAAGTCTTGCCACCAGCGATAATGCCGCTACTTACATAAAGTGTGAAAAAAATCAAAATGATAAGACCAGAGATAATTCTTAAAATTTTAGTCCTATCTTTAAAGCGATTTTCTAAAAAGTCTGGTATCGTGATGCTATCACTCGCAACTTCAGTATAAATTCTAAGCCTCTTTGCTAAAAATAGATAGTTGCAGTAAGCTCCAATGATAAGACCGATTATCATCCACACATTTGCTATGCCAGTTGCGTATAATGCTCCGGGCACGCCAAGTAGCATCCAACCACTCATATCAGAAGCACCAGCACTAAGTGCAGTAACTACTGGACCCATTCGACGGTTATCCAGCAGATATTCGTTCATACTTGCATTTTTATCGTAGAAATATCGTCCGATAAAGAGCAAGAAACCAAAATAGATGGCTATGGCTAAATAAGACCCAAAGCTCATAAATTTCCTTTCAAATTAAGATAAATGGCTTATGTTAATATAAATTTTTTAAAATTACAACATTCAGTGCCGATCCTTAAACGCTTTTAAGCAAAATGATATAAATTTTTTCGTATTATTTAAAGCCATATTTTAAAGAGAAGGACAAAGTTGAAGGCTCAAAATTTAGCTAAATTTCTATTTTTTATAATAATCGTCTCACTTGGAGCATATTTTTTCTATCCAAGAGATCTTAGTGAGGCTCAAGAGATCGCTTATATCAAAAGTTACGGAGTGACTTTAGGACTAACGATAGGCGGTATTGCCATAGGCATAACGCTTGGATTTACCTTGGCATTTATTAAATTTTTAAATATTAAAGTCTTAAATTTTATAATCGATGAATATATCGATATCTTACGTGGAACACCTGTAATACTTCAACTTTTAATATTTTCAGTTGTCATTTTTGCAACATGGAGTGATAATTTTTATGTAGCTCTCATCGCACTTGGGCTAAATAGCTCTGCTTATGTGGCGGAGATCGTACGAAGTGGCATAAATAGCGTGGATAAAGGACAAATGGAAGCGGCTCGTGCGATGGGCCTAAACTACTATGTTTCGATGCGCGAGATAGTTTTTCCACAAGCTACAAAAAATATCTTGCCAGCTCTTGCAAATGAGTTTATATCGCTATTTAAAGAGACATCAGTCGTGGGCTATATAAGCGTCGTTGATATCACGATGCAAAGTAAGAGCTTGCAAGCGGTCTTTTATAGTCCAGAGCCAGTCATTTTTACGGGCATTGTCTATTATGTGAGTGTTAAATTTTTTACACTTTTGACAAAACTACTTGAGAGGAGATTAAACCGCCATGATTGAGATTAAAAATTTAAACAAAAGTTATGGCGATTTGCGAGTTTTAAATGATATTAGTGTAGATATAAAAAAAGGTGAAGTTATAGCGATAATTGGTCCAAGCGGTGGCGGTAAAAGTACATTTTTACGTTGTATAAACCGTCTTGAAGAGCCAGATAGCGGGCACATCAAGATAAATGGCGAAGATATTTTAGATAAAAAATCAGACATAAATAAAATTCGCCAAAAAGTGAGCATGGTTTTTCAGCACTTTAATCTTTTTGCAAATAAAAACGTCTTGCAAAATTTAACTCTAGCTCCGGTAAAAGCTGGAATTTTAGATAAAGTAAGTGCAGAAAAAAGAGCTGATGAGTTGCTAAAAAGTGTTGGGCTAAGTGATAAGAAATTTGCCTATCCGCACAAGCTTTCAGGCGGACAAAAGCAACGTATCGCGATCGCTAGAAGCCTAGCGATGGAACCAGAAGTGATACTTTTTGATGAGCCGACAAGTGCGCTTGATCCTGAGATGATCGGAGAGGTGCTTGATATTATGAAAGATGTTGCTGCAAGGGGCATAACGATGCTTGTGGTTACCCATGAAATGGGCTTTGCAAGGAATGTGGCAAATAGAATTTTCTTTATGGATAAAGGCAAAATCGCAGTTGATGACACGCCAAAAAATGTCTTTACAAATCCGCAGCACGAGCGTCTACAAGAGTTTTTAGGTAAAATTTTAAATCACTAATAAAGGATAAAAAATGAAAAATTTTTTAAAAGTTCTAGCGTTAGGCTTAGTTTTATTTTTTATAGGTTGTGGTGATAACACTAACAAAAAAAGTGCAGCAAATGCGCCAGAGGCTAGCAAAGAGGTGGTTTATAAAGTCGGATCAAGTGCTGATTATCCACCTTTTGAATATCTTGATGAAAACAATAAAATTGTTGGCTTTGAGATAGATTTATTAAATGAGATCACCAAAAAAACTGGAATAAAATTTGATGTTGCAAATATGAGCTTTGATGGACTGATATCAGCATTAAAAACCGGTAAAATTGATATTGCCATAAGTGGAATGAGTGCAACTGATGAGAGAAGAAAATCGGTTGATTTCACCAAGCCATATTATTTTTCAGAAAATTTATTTATCCGCAAAAAAGGCTCAGATGTAAATAAAGACAACCTTAAGGATAAGAAAATTTCAGCTCAAGTTGGAACATTGCAAGAAGAAGCAGCCAAAAGCATAACTACCAAGGCGATACCTGCTGAAAATGTAGCAGCTGCTATCATGTCACTAAACGCTGGCAAAATCGACGTTGTGCTAACTGATAGTCCGATAGGGGTTGAGTATTTAAAACAAAATCCAGATTTGGAAGAATTTTTAAGAGTTCCTGATGGCACAGAAGGATTTGCGATGGCGTTTGATAAAGGCAAACACACTGAGCTTATCAAGAAGATAGACGCAGCAATCAATGAGCTACAAAAATCTGGCGAATTTGACAAAATGCTAGATAAATATGGATTAAAGAAATAAATCTAAATACAAAATTTGCAGAGAAGCAGGAATTCTCTGCAAAAACTCACTTTTTTCTAATTTTTAAAATTTAACATCTTTTAAAAGTAAAATTAATAAAATGACTTAATTATTTTCAAGGAGAAAAAATGAAGCTTCTCAGGATGAGAACGGCATTTATTTTAAATGTGCTATTTTCTATTTGCTTGCATAACAACTTTGTTAAAAAATTCCTACTATTTAATAAAGCTAAATATAAATTAAAATTTTACATAAATGCGTTAATTGATATTTTTTATAAAAATAACCAAAAGTATTTTTTGGTTGATAAATTTTAAGTATTAAAGTCGTATGACTTTATTTTTTGAAGCAGATATTAAGAAAAACTAAAAGGAGAGAAAATGAATAATCTAGGTATTAAATCTAAGATTATGGCGATAGTTATCGTCAGTCTTATTGGCCTTGGTATCATGAGTGCATACATGCTAAATGGTATCTTAGAAACTCGCTCAAAAGCAGAATTTAGCGAGAAAATCGTGGATACAATAATCAATCAAAATAATTTTATCCATGAGATGCAAAAAGAACGCGGATTTAGCTCAGGTGTGCTAGCAGGAGGGGATAATAAAAATTTATTAGAGCAGCGTAAAAAAGTAGATGCTGCGCTTGATAAGCTTGAAGAGAAAAATGAAATAGTTTCAGAGATAAATAGTATCCGCTCAAATGTAGATCAAAAAAGTGGCAATGATCTAATTAGTCGTATAACAAAAATTTTAAGAAAAGAGGTTATTGCTATAAATGGATATAGTGATAAGCTCGAGCCTAGCTTGGTAGATGATCTAAAGCGTATCATTATTGTTGGTGAGATAAAAGAGTCTTTTGGTATTTTGCGTGCTACTTTAAATGGAGTTTTTACTAAAAAAAGTATAAACAAAGAGGACTATAACAAAGTAGTTGCACTAAATAGCGTTATAAATAAATTTATGCAGGATTTTGACGATTACAATCCAAAAGAATTTAGCGATGAATTTGATGCTATCGCTAGAAAAAAGGCTGATTTTATAGATGCGATGAATATTATTAAAAATGTAGTTGCCACTGAAGATGCATCTTATGATGCAGCGAGTTGGTTTTCAAAGATAAGCATTTCAATAGATGCGATGAGGGAGCTTGAGCTTAAACTGCTTGATAGTATGCAAAAAGATGCACAACATATAAAAAGTGAAGCAAATGCACAACTTATTTTTAGCTCAATAGTGATTGCGATTTGTATTTTGCTTATGTTGCTAGTATCTACATTGATAGGTAAAAATTTGATCTCTGGCATAGATCAGACTAAAAATGGCTTAGTTAAGTTTTTTGACTTTTTAAATAATAAAACTAATAAAGCTGAATTTTTAGATCGTAGTGGTAGCGACGAAATCGGACAGATGAGTGCGCTGATAAATGAGAATATCAAACAAATCGAGGCAAATTTATCTGAGCAAAATAATTTCATTAAAGAAGCAAATACTTTTGTAAATCAAATCGGCAAAGGTAACTACGTAGCTCAGCTTAATGCAGATACTTCAAATCCTGCACTTAGCCAGCTAAAACAAACTTTCAAAGACTTACAAATTGCACTTAAACATGCTATTGCGGAAAATGGCGATGATGTGTTAAATCTACTAGAAAGCTTTAAAAAACAAGACTTTACTAAAAGGCTTGAAGATGATGGCAAGATGGCGGTTGGCATAAATGCCCTTGGTGAAGAGATAGCCAAGATGTTAAGGGCAAATTTAGATCAAGCCCATGTGCTAGAAGAAAAGGCTGAGGCTTTAAGTCAGTCAATGAAAGAACTAACTCAAGGCGCAAATGTACAAGCAAGCTCACTTCAAGAGTCTGCTGCCGCAGTAGAGCAAATGTCAAGCTCAATGAATGCAATATCTCAAAAAACATCTGATGTTATTAGACAAAGTGACGAGATCAAAAACATTATAACTATTATTAGAGATATAGCTGATCAAACAAATTTACTAGCTCTTAATGCCGCGATCGAGGCAGCACGTGCAGGAGAGCATGGTAGAGGCTTTGCGGTTGTTGCAGATGAGGTTAGAAAACTAGCAGAGAGAACTCAAAAATCTCTAACAGAGATCGAAGCAAATACAAATGTACTAGCTCAATCAATCAATGAAATGAGTGAATCTATAAAAGAGCAAAGTGAAGGAATCAATATGATAAACCAATCAGTTGCGCAAATAGACACACTTACAAAAGAAAATGTAGTAATTGTCAATAAAGCAAATGAAGTAACATCTGATGTTGACGACATGGCTAAGGCAATAGTAAACGAAGTTAGAAAAAGTAAATTTTAATCTTTGACTTACTCTTAGAGCTCCTACTATTCTATCCCTTAAAATAATTAAGGGATAGAACTTATCTATAAAAATTTATATGCTACTTTGCTATACGATTATTTATAGCATTTTTCTTTTATCGTAAATTTAAACAATTTTTAATAGAGAAATACTGATAATTAAGCCACTAAATCACCTTAAAGGACACTATTATGAAAAAGATCTTTGCTCTTTTACTCACAGCTTTTGTTGCTCTTTGTGCAAACGAGCTAAAATTTGGCACAGCGGCGAACTATCCTCCATTTGAATATATTGATGAGAACAACAAAATAACAGGCTTTGACATCGAGCTAATTGATGAAATTTCAAAGCGTGCAGGCTTTTCATATAAGATCATAAATATGAGTTTTGACGGCCTTATCCCAGCGCTTAAAGCTGGCAAAATAAATGGCATTATAAGTGCGATGAGCGCGACTTCAGATAGATTAAAATCAATCGATTTTACAAAGCCATACTATCTAACTGAAAATCTCTACCTAAAGAAAAAAGATAATGACGCACTAAAAGCTAAAGAAGAGCTAGCTGGCAAAAGAGTTGGTGTGCAACAAGGCACCGTCCAAGAGCTAGCAGCAAATGCTATAAATGGCGTAAAAGTAGTGCCTTCAGAAGATACTGTGCCACTCATCATGGGATTAAAAGTTGGTAAATTTGACGCAGTCATCCTTGATAGCTCTATCGGATATGGTTTTATCAAGAAAAATCCAGAACTTGAAGCATTTTTCAAAGAAGTTGATGGTAGCGAGGGCTTTTCAATAGCTTTTGATAAAGGAAAAGAGAGCGCGTTAATAGAAAAAATAAATCAAATTTTAGATGATATGAAAAAAGACGGAAGCTACGAAGCTTTACTTAAAAAATACGACCTAAAATAATCTTCTAGCCTGCAAATTTGCAGGCTTATGCTAAATTCTGCTTTGTCTATCGATTAAAATAAAAAGGAAAATAATGAGAAAAATTTTGTTGCTTTTTTGCCTAGTAATGGGTCTTTTTGCGCTTCAAAACGATAAAGATATGTTAAATGGAGAGCTAAAAAATGGGCTAAAATACTATATCAAAGAGAATAAATCTCCACAAAAAACAGCTACTTTTTATCTTGTTATAAATTCTGGTTCAACTGATGAAAAAGATGGCGAGCAAGGTCTTGCTCACTTTTTGGAGCATATGGCATTTAATGGCAGCCGTGACTTTAGCAAAAATGAGCTCATTAAACAGCTTGAAAGCCTTGGTGTGAAATTTGGAGCTGATCTAAATGCTCAGACGAGCTACGATCAGACGAGTTATGTCTTAACGATTAATGTAAATGAGAAAAATTTACAAGATACGTTTAAAGTCTTTTCGAATTGGATAGATGGCGTTAAAATCGATCCTAAGGAGCTTGATAAAGAGCGTGGCGTCATAATGGAAGAAGAGCGTCAGAGAAATACGCCAGGGTATAGGCTTTATTTGGCTCAAACAAAGGATATTTTTGAGGGCAGTATCTATCTAAAAAGAGTGCCAATAGGCGATATGAACGTCATCAAAAGTGTAGATGCTAAGCACATGCAAGAATTTTACGAGAGGCTTTATCAGCCAAGATTTATGAGCTTTGTTGCTGTTGGCGACTTTGATAAAAATGAGATAAAAAGCTTAATCGAAAAAAACTTTAGCCAAGCAAAAAATACAAATTTTTACATTCATCCAGAAAAAAATATCAGCTTTAAAAATGGTTTAAATATTTTTAACTACGACTCAAATGAGACTGGAATGGAGTTAGTTAGACTTAGCTATTTTGATAAATTTAGTCCAGTTTTAAATGAAGCTGACGCAAAGAGAAATCTAGAAGACGCACTTATCGCAAGCCTGATAAATATGCTTTATGAGCAAAAAAATGCAAATAATTCATCAAATTTAAGTACTGATTTTATAGCTCAAACACTTCAAGCAAAGCAGAAAATTTATAGTTTTGAAGCAAATGTACTTGGAGGCGATTTTAACACAAGCCTTAAAGATATGCTTGGCGTTATAAAAGGCATTAAAGAGTTTGGCTTTAATAAAGATGATTTTGAAGATGTGAAAAAGGCGTTTGTGGCAAATATAGATGCAAAATTTAAACGCTCAAAGACTAAAAAATCAAGCGCTTACGCTGGACAAATTTTAAATATGATAGAAAATGGTGGCTTTGTGTTAAGCGATGAAGACGACAAAGAGCTTAGCTTAAAGCTATTAAACGAGATTACGCTAGCTGATGTGAATGCTAGATTTAGGCAAATTTTAGCCATTTCTGATGAGCGTGTAAGAATTTTTAGCAAAGATGGTTTTAAGCTTAGCAAAGATGAGTTTTTAAAGCTTTTTGCGAAGGCGCCTGCTTATAACACAAATCTATCTGCTAATAACAACGATAAGAGCCTAGGCAATGAAAATTTAGAGCCAAAAGAGATAAGCTCAAGAAGCTTTGATGAAAAAAATGGAATTTACACCTACAAAATGTCAAATGGCTCGCAAGTCATCTTTAAGCCACTAGCTACTAAAAAAGATAGCGTTTTGTTTGCAGCCGTCAGCAAAGGAGGCACATCAAATTTGGCTGATCCAAAGCTTGGTAGCTTTGCAGTGGCGCTCACAAATGAAAGCGGCGTTGGTAAATTTAATAACTATGAACTCTCAAAGGCACTAAATGGAAAGATCGTAAGCTATGAAAAGGGTATAGAAGCACTCACGCAAGGCATTTATGGCTCATCAAGCACAAGCGATCTTAGCTCGCTGCTAGCCGTTATAAATTTAGAATTTAACGCTCCAAGAGCCGATGCAAACGTGCTTGAGAGGATAAAGCAAAGAGCAAAAGATGAGCTAAGTAAAGAGCAAAATTTGCCTGAATATAAATTTAGCACCGAATTTAGCAAGTTTTTTTATGAAAACAATAAACGTGTCACGCCGCTTGAGATGGCTGATATCGATGCGTTAAAGCTAAATGAGCTAAAAGAGATCATCAAAGATAAATTTACAAACGTAGCCTCATATACTTTTGTAATCATCGGCGACACTGACGAGCAGAGGCTTTTGCCGCTTATTAAAAAGTATATTGCCACTTTGCCAAAGCTTGGCGGGGCTGAAGAGTTTAAAGACGATAGCGTGCGAAGTATCAAAGGTCAGCACACCTTTAAAAGGGAGTATCAAAGCACAAAAAGGAGCGATGTTGGCATAAATATCATAAATTCTGATGCAAAATATAGCTTTGAAGGAGCGATTAGGCTAAGGGCATTAAGCTCGGTTTTAAAAACCGCACTTCGTGAGCAGATCAGGGAAGATAAGGGTCAAACATACGGCTTTAGCCTAAATGCCAAGCTCTCACGCTATCCTTTTGAGCATTCAGATATGCTAATTAGCTTTACTTGCGATCCTGCAAACACGGACAATATCATCGCTGAGATAAAGCAGATAATAGCTAGCATAAAGCGTAGTGGTGCGCTCTTACCAAAGCATTTGGAGGATTTTAAGGCACAGAGTGAAATTTCTATAAAAAAAGATTACGAAAAGCCTGAGTTTTGGCAAAAGCTCATCATCTCAAATAAAATTTACAACACGCCATTTTATACGGCTGATGAGTACATAAGCGCGGTAAAAGCCATCACAAATGACGAGATCAAAGAGGCTGCAAAGCTATATCTTGATGAGAAAAATATGGTGATAAGTATAAATAATCCAAAGTAGAAATTTGGTGAGCCAAGCTGGCTGACTCTTAAAATTTAAACGTGAGTAAAATTTATTAAGATAAGCTAGCTTTTTAAATTAGTTGGCTAAATTGGCTTTTTAAATTCAATTCTAAGTAGAAATTTAATGGACCAAGCTAGCCCCTAAAATTTCAGCCTAAAGCCAAAGCTAAGCGAGAATGTCCTTTGGCTTTAGCTTGTTTAGCTTTT
Organism: Campylobacteraceae bacterium; assembly: GCA_902387145.1. Taxonomy (GTDB): domain Bacteria; phylum Campylobacterota; class Campylobacteria; order Campylobacterales; family Campylobacteraceae; genus Campylobacter_A. The sequence goes on from CABMKY010000005.1 coordinate 142,529, forward strand.
GCACTAGTTCATCAAAGCTTGCGCCATTTTCGACCTCGCGCCTGATAAATTCCTCAAAAAACTCACGTTTTATATCTTTATCGGTGTATGTCACGCTCTTTTTGGTAACTTGCATAGGCTTAAATTTCTCTTCTTCCATCTCTTCATCGCCATTTTCTCTAACTGGCGTAAGGGCGATATTTTGCAGCACATCAGCGATGCTCTCGCCCTTTTCATAACTTGTTTTTAGAAATTTTAAAAACTCATCTTTGCTATTTTTATCAGCGTAGCTTACACGGTGCAACATAGGCTGACCCAAGAATTCTATACGTTTTTTATCCGAGCTTTGCTCATAATTTAAAGCCCCGTCTTTAAAAGAAATTTTCACATTTGCGTGCTCGCCAAGTATCCTTTCGGCGGTAAATTCCAGCCATTTATCTTTAAACTCATCGATACTTAGATCAGAGTCTAGCAAATTTGTAGCCTCACGGCTTAGATAAAGAGCACCAAAAGCATTATTGATTATTTTATTGTTTATGCTCATTTTGTGATTTTTGATGAACTCATCTACGCTAAAGCCGTTTTTCTCGCTAGTGATGATGGAGTTTAGTCGCCAAAGCTTCGTACTATCAATGAAATTTTTAAGGCTAGAGATTTCATCTTTGTTCACCCCACTATCAAGGCCATTTATCTTGCCCCAGATAGAAATTTTATCATTTGATGAGTAGCCAGAAAGCGGTAGATGCTTGATGTCCGCAGTTTTGGTGGGAATTTCTACTTTGTCTAATTTTGCGTTTGTGGCTTGGCGCTTACTAAAAGCGTCTTGGTAGTTAAAGCTTTGATTAAATCCATTTAGCGCGTTTATCATGTTAAAATCCTTTAACACAATATCGGCAAGTAGATTTAAATTTTAAGTGGATTATTTTTTATTGCGGTATTTTTCAAAAATGGCGATCATTTGGTATGAGTTTTGGGCGATTTTAAATTTATTTGGATTTTTACCAAGTAGCTCTTCTCTTAAAGAGTCGATAAATTCTCTATCTTTTTTGCAAGCCTCAAAGCTCACTCGCCCCCTAAGTACGGCCATAAATATAATATCAGCAGTCGCATTTATCATCTCAAGCATTTTTTCTTCGCTCATTTTTTGTGGATTTTGCCCTTTTTAAAGCAAATATTATTCCTTTACGCTCACAAAATTTACTATTTTTACCTCTTGGCTCTCTTTGCAAGCCTCCAGCGCAGCCGCATTTTTCACCATATGAGCGCTCTTCATATGCTCTTTTTGGCTTGCAATATCTTCCCAAATCTCCATAAAGCAGTACTCGCTTTTACCGCCCACAACCATGCCACACTCGTAGCTTATGCAGCCTTTATCTTTTCTTGAAGCTGGCACTATCTCTTTTAAAATTTCTTCAAATTTCGCTTCACATCCAGCTTTTAACTTTACATTTACATAAAATCCAATCATCTGCCCATCCTTTAAAAATTTTTGGCTAAAATAGCGCAATTTAGACGCAAGTTTGCGTATTACATTACAAGGCCTTTAAACGATGAAATGATACAAAACCCTAAATTTATAATTTCTAAAACCAACCAAAAACAATAAATTTAACCAAAATCGGAGAGAAAATGAAAAGACGAGACTTTTTAAGATTGAGCGCATTAGGCGCAGCTAGCCTTCAAGCAAAAGAGCTTGGAAGCGCAGAGCAAGCGTTATTTGACAAACAAAGCGGACTAAGCGCAAATAAATTTGGTCCATTTTACGTAAGAACTATCGCAGGGCGCGTGGTTGAGACCGTGCCATTTGAGGGCGATGCTTATCCAAACGAGCTAAATAACGCAGTCATTGACTACATCCAAAATGAGAGCAGAGTAAAATATCCATTTGTTAGAAAGAGCTTTTTAGCCAATCCAAACAACCCAAAACCAGAGCTTCGCGGCAAAGAGGAATTTGTGCGTGTGAGCTGGGACGAGGCTATAAAGCTAAGTGCAAAAATTTTAAAAGAAAATTTTGATAAATACGGTGCTGAAGCGATCTACGGACAGGTTTATCAGTGGGGTAGCCTCGGCAAAGTTGGCCACAGCCAAAAGACCGCAAAAAGGCTACTTAACGTGCTTGGCGGCTACGTAAATGAGCTAGGTGGCTACTCATACGGTGCAGCGACTGTCATCATGCCTCACGTCACTGGCTTTGTCGATCCTGCGCTAGCGCCAACAAAGTGGGAGGCTATCTTAAAAAACGCCAAAACGATCGTATTTTGGGGTACAAACCCAGTCGTTTCAAACAAGATCGCCATTGGCGTGCCGCTTCACAACTCATATAAATACTACGATGAGATCAGAAAAAAAGGTGCGAGTGGCGAGATGAAAATTTATAGTGTTGACGTTTATCACAACGATAGCGCAAAGTACTTTGACTCAAAATACCTTGAAGTCGTGCCTTGCACTGATACAGCGATGATGATAGGTATGTGTAATTACCTTTATGAAAAAGGACTTTACAGCAAAGAATTTATAGAAAAATACACAGTTGGCTTTGATAAATTTAAAGAGTACATGCTTGGCACAAAAGACGGGGTCAATAAAAACCTAGCTTGGGCAAGTAAAATTTGTGGCGTGAGCGAGCAAGATCTTGCTAAATTTAGCGAGGATCTAGCTAAAAATAACTCAGTGATAATTAGTGGCTACGCCATTCAAAGACAAGATCACGGTGAGATGGCGTACTGGGCGCTTGTGACGCTAAATGCGATGCTTGGACACATCGGCAAAGAGGGTTGTGGCTTTGTCACAAATGACGGCATGCACAAAAATGCTGATGAGAGCTTCATAGCGCCTAAACTAGCGGCGTTTGAGACGAAGGTGCCTCAAAAATTTATTGATAGCGGGCTGGTGCCAAAGACAAAGGGCTATGACATGCCAAACCCAAGGCTAATAGATGCACTTCTTAAACCAGGCAAGGAGATAACAAGAAACGGCAAGAGCTACAAGCTACCAAAGATCAGAGTGATGTTTAACGCCAACGGCTCGACTTTCACAAGGCATCCTGACGCAAATAGAGCGATAAAAGCTATGCGAAACGTTAATGCTATCATCACTTGCGAGCCGTTTTGGACAAGTACAGCTAAATTTAGCGACATCGTCTTGCCAGCTGCGCTTGAGTACGAGCGAACAGACATCGAAATGGCAAACTCTACAAGTGAGTATCTATTTGCGATGAAGCCACTTGTTAAGCCATTTGGTGAGAGTAAGAGTGACTTCGAGATCGCAAGACTGATCGCCAAAGAGTGGGGCAGAGAAGAGGCATTTAGCGAGGGCAAAAGCGAGCTAGAGTGGGTCAAGACAATATATGAAGATGCCGTTAAAAAGGCTACCGAGCTTGGGTATGAGAACATGCCTAGCTTTGAGGAATTTTGGGAGAAGGGATATTTTAGATTTGACAAGATCGATGAGAAAAAACGCTACTTTACAAACTACAAGAAATTTCGCGACGATCCAGTGGCAAATCCGTTAAAAACGCCATCTGGCAAGATAGAAATTTACTCTGAGACGGTCGCTGGCTTTGGCTATGATGACTGCCCACCGCATGCGACGTGGCTTGAGCCATTTGAGTGGCTGGGCGCAAAAAATAAGAAATATCCTATCGCAATTAGCGGCGCGCACTCTAAATTTAGGCTTCACTCACAGCTAAATAACTCCGTGCTTCGCAACTTTAACGAGATCGCAGAGCGCGAGCCAGTGCTCATAAATCCAAAAACAGCCGAGGCTAGAGGAATAAAAATGGGCGACGTGGTGCGTGTGTTTAACGACAGGGGCGAAATTTTGTGCGGTGCCTTTGTGACTGAGGATGTGCCACAAAATGTCGTAATAGTAAGCGAAGGTGCTTGGTACGACCCTGAAAAACCGGGTGAAAAGAGCCTTTGCTTGCACGGAAATTTAAATGTGCTCACAAAAGACGTGCCATCAAGCAAGATGAGCCAGAGCAATACCGCTCACACAAGCCTTGTGAATGTCGAGAAATTTAAAGGAGTACCAAAGCGCGTGACAGCATTTGACGCACCAAAGATCGGCATAATGCACGCATAAAATAAAAGCTATCCTTAAATGGATAGCTCTAAGCTTTAAAAATTTTTATTTATTTTAACAACAATGAATTTTCACAAAGCTCTTCGATCTTTGAAATTTGCTCTTTAACTCTTGCTTTTAAGCCATCAAGCATTGCTATTTTTAAAGTATAAATTTCATTAAAATCGCTCTTTATATCAAGCAAAATTTTATTTAAGAACGAGCTGTTTGAGCACATTAAAGCTTCAAATTCATAAAGGCTAAACGCGTCAAGCATGCGCTCATAGACATCTTTTGCGCTTGGAATATAAAGTGGAGTATTCATTTGCAGGTGCGATTCTAGCGTCTTTTCTATCTTTTGTTTTATAAAATAAACCGCAAGTTTGAGCGCATTTTCATAGTTTGAGGCTAGCTTTATATCAAGCTTTTCAAAAAACAAAGAGACCTTTTGTATGGCCTTAAATTTAGCCGTTTCATACTCTCTTAAAAAATTTTCATATGTCCGTCCGGCATAGGTATTTATGGATTTTGTTTCGTAAGCCAAGACTTGATCATCAAAGCTAGCGTAATTTTCATAGCGAGATTTGTATATTAAAAATTTATCCTCTAAATTTTTATAAAGCTCATTAAACGCTGAGGTTATTGCATTTTCTAGCTCTTTTAGATCTTTTTTGTAGCGTTTAAAAAATTTATTAAAAACTACATCTTCGTAGATAAGTTTTGAAAAGACTTCGTCGCTATCAAGGCTTATTACCTCAAAATTTTCACGCTTGTAAATTTCTTTATTTAAAAGTGTCTTTGAAGCGTTAAATTTCGTCTTTGAAAATGGTTTAAGTAGCTTAAATACTTCATTGGCAGCAAGTTTTATAACTTCACTCATTTGGCTATATCTTAAAGCGATCTTTGGTTTAAACTCCTCTTTTATCGCCTCTAGCCTCTCATCTAATGAGCCACTAAATTCATCTAAAATAAACCGCGCATTATCATAAATTTCTAGATGTTTTTCTTGCTCGTTAGTTAGGAGTTTTACGATCTTTTTTGCCCTTGCTTTTATGAAATTTTCTTTAAAGCTCTTGTCTAAAAAGTATTCTTTAATAGCCTTTAGAGCTTCGTTAAAATTTGAAGCTTCAAGTAGGCTTTTGTCATTATTTGTGATGCCAAGGAGTGCTTGCTTTGATGAGATAGCGATGATATCCTTAAAAAGCTCGCCATAAGTTTGCCTAGCGTGCTTTAGCAAACTTTCAAGCTCCTCCTCGCTTAGCTTGTCTTTTTGGTTGATTAGGCAGATCGCTTTTAGATCATTTGCTTTTAAAATTTCTTTGATACTTTCAAGCTCGCTTGCCTTTGCGGCGTTATTTGCAAGGCTTAGCCATATAGCACCACTAACCTTTTTTAGTGTATTTTTTGTCTCTTTTGTGTCAGTATCTCTTAGTGAGTTTAGGCCAGGAGTATCGATGAAATTTATCTCTTTTAAAATCTCACTTGGCGCATAAAGCGTCATGCCAGAAACTTGCTCGACTAACTTATTTAGCTCGGCTAGATCGCTACTTGCTAGCAAGCTCTCGCTACCATTTATAAATTTAACGCTTAGAAGTGGCATCTTTGCAAATTTTAGCCTCACAGCCTTTGCGGTGACTGGAGTTAGTCCTGATGGCAAGATATCTTGACCAAGCAGTGCGTTTAAAAACGTTGATTTTCCACTTGAAAATTGACCGATAACAGCTATTAGTGGTGGCTCATTTAGAGTATCTATTAGTAAATTTAAGCTCTCTTTTATCTGCTCGCTTATATGCAAACTAGGATCGTTTAGATCATTTACAAGCCTAGCTAGCTCGCCCTTAAAATCATTTGTAAAAACCTTAAAGTATCTCGCTTTGTAGGCATTTATAAACTCATTAAACATTTTTAATATCCTCTAAAAGTGAGTAAATTTCATCTTGCAAGGAGGTCTTTTGTTTAAGCTTTGAAATTGAGCTTTGATTTTGTAAATTTAGCTCATTAAGTTTTTCATTAAGGACTAAAAGTCTTTGGTTTAGAGTCTCTTTTTGGCTCATCTCATAAGCCTTTACTCGCTCTTTTAGCAGCTTTTTTTCATGTTCTACTAGTATCTCACAAAACTGCGATATGCTTTTATTGTTAAGTAAATTTTGTCTTAAACTTAAAAGTGCCTCATCTGGCTCATTTTTGCTTAAAATTTTAGCTTCAAGCTCATCTAAAAGCTCGCTAAAATCAAGCTCTACGCCCATTTGCTTTAAAAAGTCATTTATACTAAAAATTTTATTTTCACTCACCTTAAAGCCATCAAAACTTAAAGCGATATTTTGCTCGCATGACTTTGTCTGCACCAAAGTTTCATTTCTAGCCTCTCTCATAAGTGCTGCAACTCCGTCACAAAGTGTAGTTTTTGCTATTTGTGTAAGACGTTTTAGGTTTAAATTTTCTCTTTTGTTTTTGCAGTAAGCGATCTCACTCTTAATCTTTTCGTTTAGATTTTGAAGTAATGCTTCAAGTCCCATTTTATAGATATCTTTTGCATTTTTATCATCGAGTTTTTTTAGCTCGCTTTCTAAAAGCCTTTCAAGTTTTGTGAAATTTTCATTAAGAGAATTTTTGATATTTGCTTGCTCGTTTTGCAAAGCTTCTAGCTCTAAACCAAATGCTTTAAGCTCCAAAATTTCAGCCTTTGTGGCTTCGAGTTTTGTTTTTAAAATATTTTGTAATTCTTTTTGATATGAGCTTAAAATTAGAGCTGATTTTTTAGAGTCTTTACCAAAAAGCACATCGTAAAGATACTCTTTAAACTCCGGCACGCCACTATTTAAAGCGCCATCAAGATAAGCCTTTGCACTAAGGGCAAAATAATCTATCTTAATATCATTTATCTGTTCACCGATCGCCTTTTTTACGTAGTTAAGCGTTTCATTAATATCCTTTGGATTTAACTCGTCAGCGTGAGTTAGCACGATAGCAACTCTTACGATGTGCGAGTTTTCAAGGCATTTTTTCAAAAATAGTGCGTCTTTTTGCGTTGCACTTTGTGAGGCATTCATGAGATGAGCCAAAAGGTCGCACTCTTTCATAAAATTTGTAGTTATTTGCTCTCTTAAAACGATCGCATCATCTATGCCCGGAGTATCTATAATACAGACATTATCTCTTAAAAGCTCCAAATCGTCATAAAGCTCAACGCTTTTTACGAGATTTGCCGTTTTTGAGCTTGAAGATGTATAGTTTTTGATCTCATCTAGGCTGATCTCTACGCTACTAGCTGGTAAATTTTCGCTTGAAAGTCTGAGCTTTTCTAGCTCATCTGGGCTATAAAAATTTACCTTTGCATGGCTATTTGATGCGTGCTTTAAGATGGTTAAATTTATGGTCTCAGGTACATTTGAAGCACCAAGAACACGTTTGTTTAAAAGCGCATTTAAAAGCGTTGATTTACCAGAGTTTATGATGCCACTTACTGCGATGTTAAAAAGCGTTTCATTTGATCTTTTTTTGGCATTTTTTAAAGCTAGTAAAAATTCTTTATCCTCATCAAGCATGCTTGCTTTTTCATTTATCTCGTTTAGAAAATCTAGGCTCTTGTGAAAGTGATCTTTTGGCTTTACATTAGAAATTTCAGCTTTATTTTGATTTGAGTTTTTGCTTATAAATTTTATTAAAAAATCAAATTTTTCATGGCTAATTATCTTTTCATCACATAGCTTTTGTAAGCGGGTTACGAGTTCATCGCTTGAAATTTTTGCCTCATTTAACGCTTTTAGCGTAGCTAGCTGGGCACTTTGTATGCTAAAGATATCAAGTCCAACGCCTAGCTTTTTTAAGATAGTTCTAAACTCGGCAAGGGCCATAAACTCATCTAAATTTTTCTCATCACAAGATAAAAGAAGCGCCAGTAGATCTGGGTAAAAAGGTACGCTCGCATCAGTGTTGGCGTAAATTTTATTTAAATGCCAAGCGTGATTTAAAAACTCGTCCATTAAAGATTCTTTTTTTAAATTTTTTAGATTTTATTACGTTTTTACTTACGAAGCTATCAAGATTTAGGCGAAAAATTTTATATTTTTTAAAAAGTTTAATTTAACTCAAGCTTTTTAAAGCTAACTCTTGGGTTTATATTTAGCTCGCTATGGCTTACAAACTCGCCTTTTAGGTACTTCTCACGTCCTGCTCTTGCTATCATCAAGGCGTTATCAGAGCAAAACTCAAGTGGAGCTAGTAAAAGCTCGCACTCATTTTTTTGACAAAGCATCTCAAGCCTTTTTCGTAAATTTAGATTTGCACTTGCACCGCCAACTACACCAAAACGCTTAAAATTTCTTAAACAAAAGACCTTTTCAAGCTTGTTTAAAATGTGCTCACAGGCTGTATTTTCAAATGCGTAGCAGATGTCAGTGATATCTTTTTTAGTGATATTTTCTAGCTTAGAAATTTCAACTCTGACTTGGTTTTTAAGCCCTGAAAAACTATATTCAAGGCGTTTATCATGAAGAAGTGGAATGGTAAAATGAAATCTCTCTTTGTCTTTGCAAAGCAAGGCATTTTGCTGAACTACGGCACCGCCTGGATAGCCAAGATCAAGCATTTTAGCAACCTTGTCAAAGCTCTCACCAAAGCTATCATCGCCAGTACTTGCAAGCTCAGTGATTTCACCATTTTCGTCAATCTCTAAGATCATCGTATGCCCGCCACTAACTAACAGGACGCCAAGTGGAAAGGTGGCTTCACGATCTAAAAATAGTGAGTAGATGTGGCCAACTAGGTGATTTACGGCAATTAGCGGGATATTAAGAGCCACGCTTAACGCTTTTGCCATGCTGACGCCACCTATTAGGCTCACACTTAACCCTGGCTCATTTGTCACAGCGATCGCTTTTATATCTTTAAAATTTGGCAAGATATCCTCTAAAAGTGCTGGCAGTGCCTTTGTATGAAGCCTAGCTGCAAGCTCAGGAACCACGCCACCAAAGATAGCGTGCTCCTCTTCTTGAGAAATTTTTTTATAATAAATCTTCTCTAAAGTGTGTTCATCTATGAGTGCGACCGAGCTATCGTCACAGCTACTTTCGATGCCAAGTATCATCTAAACTCCGCTAAGATCATGCCAGCAAATTTCTCTTTGCCATCTTCGTTTTTATAAAACTCGACTCTATAAATTTTGCTGTCTTTATCGATGCTGTAGCTTTTGTTTAGGCTATTTTTAGCCACTTCTTGCTCGCTCTCATCTATACTTTTTGTGCCATATCCTATGACATTTACGCGCACGTTTTTGAGTGATTTTATTTTAAAGCTCTTTTTCACGCTAAATTTATCGCCACTTTTTAATGTAAGCTCGCTACCGTCACTTATTAGTGAAATTTCATCAAGTGGTTTTGCAAACTCAAAATATTGTGGCTTTAGCCTAGTAACAAAGCGGTTGCCGTACTGCACTTTGAAGCTACCATTTTCTTTTATGACGGCTATTAGCGGATTTGGTGAGCTATAGTTTAACTCACCTTTTTTAAGTGGGACAAAATTTATTAAAGGTTTTAGATTTTTAAGACTTATCGCGTATGAATTTTCAAGCTCGAGTCTGATCTCTTTTTCGATCGCCTTTTTTACGCTTTTAACATCAAGATTAAACGGCCTAGTAAAGCTAATGCCAGCCTTTTTCATATATTCTTCAATAGCGATTAGATGGTAATAAGTCCTTTGCTCAGCGTTTAAATTTTTACTAGCTTCGTTTGCAAAGGCTGATTTATTTTGCGTGATGGCATAGTAAGTTAGGCTTTTTAGCATCTCTTTGTCACCCATCGCAGTGTGCGTGTTTTTGATGTGATACTGGTGTTTTTGATCTATTAGATGCTTGTTTAGCACGTCTTTTACGCTTGAAGCAATGTTTTCAAGCTCTGGGTATTTTGAACCAGGAAGTGTGCTTTGATCAATGATGCAAGTATTGCCCCATTTATCTGGATTTTCGTCTTTGTTTATAAATTTATCTCTGTAATATCCGCTTCCATCGTGCAAATTTAATATGAGCGTAACGTTTTTATCAGTGATGACGTCTTTTATCTTCATCACTGAGTTATAGTCTGGATCGTTTTTATCGACATGGGCAAATTTTCTATTCATATCGCCTTTTGTGCCACGACTTCGCTCGATTATGCTTGGGAAATTTAAATTTGGCACAACCCAAAGCGAACCTTTTGTGATGTTGTAGTCGGTGGCCACGATAGAGGCTGCCAAAAAGCCACCCGGCTCATCGCCTTGAATGCCACCGATTAACAACATCGTGTTTTCGCTTGGCTCACCTTTTTTGATGAGCGCATAGTCTAAAGTATTAGCTAAACTAGCAGTGGCAAAGGTTAGTAAAAAAAGTAAAAATTTACGCATTAATATCCTTCGTAATGCTTTGTTTTTGGTAAAAGCAAATTTAAAACTATGCCAGTAACCGCGCCAAGCCCTATACCTGAAAATTTAACCGCTCCAAGGTCAAGCACCATGCCGCCGATGGCAAAGATAAAGATGAGGGCTACGATTATCATGTTTCTAGGGTCTGCAAGATCGACTTTGTTTTTTATAAGCGTCTCCATGCCAACGCTTGCGATGATGCCAAAAAGTAGCAGCATGATACCGCCGATGACTGGGGCTGGGATAGTTGAGAGTACAGCTCCTAGCTTGCCAACGAAGGCTAGCACGATGGCAGCGATCGCTGCAAAGGTCATAATCGCTGGATTATAAGCTTTTGTAAGGCTAACTGCGCCTGTAACCTCAGAGTATGTAGTATTTGGCGGACCACCAAAAAAGGCAGCAAGCGAAGTGGCAAGTCCATCTCCAAGAAGTGTATTTTTGAGGCCTGGATTTTTTAGAAAGTCCTCTTTTGTGACATTTGAGATAGCAAGCATATCTCCGATATGCTCGATCGCTGGGGCAATAGCAATAGGTATCATATAAATGATTGCTTCAAACTCAAATTTTGGTGTAGTGAAATTTGGCATTCTAAACCAAGGTGCATTAAAGATAGGGGTAAAATCAACCATGCCAAAGCTGTAAGCTACGATGTATCCGGTGATAATACCAAGCAAAATAGGTATAAGCCTAAACATGCCACGCCCAAGCATCATCACTAAAATAGTAGCCACTAACGAAATGCCAGCGACGATCATTGCTTCATTTTGAGTATAAATTTCAGTGGCTGATGTTGCCATTTTGACGGCATTTGGAGCAAGGATAAGGCCTATTGTCATGATGACAGGTCCAACGACAACTGGAGGCAAAATTTTATGCAAAATTTTCTCTCCGCCAAAGCGGACCACGAGGCTTAAAACAACGTAGAAAAATCCAGCAAATATAACGCCCCCCATCGTCACGGCTATACCCCATTTTTCGATACCGTACTGAAGTGGCGCGATAAAAGCAAAGGAGCTTGCTAAAAAAATAGGCGGAACATTTTTCCTAGTGATTAGCTGAAAAAGTAGCGTGCCAAGACCAGCCGTAAAGAGAGCTACATTTGCATCTAGTCCCGTAAGTATCGGCACTAATACCAGTGCACCAAAGGCGACAAATAAAAACTGCACACCGATCAAGCTTTGTCTAAGATCAAATTTATACCCCTCATACCTTTGCATTTAGCATCCTTTTTGCGTAATTTCTAACTTCTTTATCAACTTCAAAAATTTCATCTTGATCATTGATCTTTAAATTTCTAAATTTTTTCACTGAGCCTAAAATCAGCCTTGAGATATCCAAAAATGAGCATTTTTTCTCTAAAAAGCTAAATACTCCAACCTCATTTGCAGCATTTATCACCACACCTAGATCAGGGTTTGCTAGTACTTCATCTTTTAGCGAAAAAATGGGATATTTTTTAAGGCTGATTTTATGAAATTTTATATTTTTTAGATCAAGTAAATTTGCATGTGAAACGATATTTTTACTGATATTTTCAAACATAGCATGAGCGATAGCTAGCTTCATATCAGGTCGCGAGAGGTGCATCGTGCTTGAGCCGTCTATAAATTCAACTACGGCGTGTATCGCAGAAGTTGGCTCTATCACAGCTTCGATATCTTTGATACCATAAAGCCAATAAGCTTCCATCACCTCAAAAAGCTTATTTGTCATCGTCGCACTATCAATCGTGATCTTTGCGCCCATATCCCAGTTTGGATGCTTCAAAGCATCACTTGGTGTGGCGTCTTTTAGAAATTTGATCGGCTTTTTATAAAATGCGCCGCCACTTGCTGTGATGATGAGTCTTTTTGGTGCAGTTTTGTTTTCGAGTAGAAATTTAAGCCCAAAATGCTCGCTATCAATCGGCAAAATTTCTCTAGTCTTTAGAAATTTGCCACCAACAACAAGGCTCTCTTTGTTTGCCAAAGCTAGTTTTTTGCCAAGAGCTTGCGTCTTTAGACTAGGGGCAAGGCCGGCAAAGCCAACAAGGGCGTTTATCACCTTTTTTGATCTTGAAATTTCTAGCATTTGTAGCAGTCCAGCCTCGCCAAAAAAGATATTTTTAGCTTCTATGTTTTTTACATTTTTAGCTAGCTTTTCATCGCCTACGCAGACAAATTTTGGTTTAAATTTTAAAATTTGCTCATTTAGTAAATCTACATTTTTAGCGCAGCTTAACGCCTCAACTTCTACGCCAAATTTTTCGCAAAGATTAAGGGCATTTTTGCCGATTGAACCAGTTGAGCCAAGTATTACCACGAGAGCGACCAAAGTAGGGCGACTACGCCAAATAAATAGCCATCTATCCTATCAAGCATGCCACCGTGTCCTGGGAATAGCGAACCACTATCTTTGACACCGCAAAGTCTTTTTAAGTAGCTCTCAAACAAATCTCCCCAAACTGCAAACACGCAGACTAAAAAGCTTGAGAATAAAATTTGGAAAAATCCTTCAGTTACAAAATTTCCAACAATGCAGCCAATCACTGTGCCTATCGCCACACCGCCTGCTGCACCTTCGATTGTTTTATTTGGTGAGCTTGGGCTAAATGGATGTTTGCCAAACATTTTGCCAACAAAAAATGCACCACTATCGCTTGCAACTACGCTTAAAATAAGCCATACAAGATAGCCTACGCCATACTCTGAGTAAAGCATCCATATCATAAAGATCGGCGTGGTCGGATATACAAAAGGTGCGACTAGCTTTAAATTTTCACTTTTTATGTGAGCTAGGATAGAAGCAACTAGCATGATAGCAAGGATCGCTATGAATATTGGATTTGTAAAATATGTAAGCACGTAAAAAGCAAGTGTGGCAAAAACTAGCTGTTTGTGATCGATATTATAAAGCTTGAGCGACTCATTAAATGCAAAATAAAGCACAGCGCCGAGCAAGATAAAATTTAAAATATAATTATCAATAAAAAAAACTACTAAAATAGCAACAAACATCAAAACGCCAGTGATTATGCGAGATTGCATATCCTCTCCTTAAAATCGTTATTTCGCTGTAATTATAACACTTAAATTTTAGACGGCGTTTATAAGAGTAAAATTTGATCTAAAAAGCATTTTAAGCTGGTAAATTTGGACTATTTTGGCGTTAGTAAAGATTTAAATTTATCTTTTAAACTCACAAATAAAGCAAGACCAAAATGATCCCAAGTAGTAACTTGCAATAAATATACGCAGTAGTACTTTATGGCTTAAAATTTTAAAAATTATTTTCCTCAAAAAAGTCTGTGTCGATTTTGCAAATTTCATATATTTGGCTTGTTTGAACGCCGACTTTGTATTTTATCATTAGCTCTGCAAGCTTGTCGCCGTCTATCAAAACCACGCTAAAATTTTGATTATCTTTGGCGAAAATTTCAGCTTCTTTAGTAAATTTTGCCGTAGTGATAAAGACACCTTTTTTAGTATTTTTATTTGAGATGGCGCCGATAAACTGCTGAAGTTCTGGCCTACGGATATTAATGCCGTCTTTGTATCTTTTTGCTTGGATGTAAATTTTAGAAAGCCCAAGTTCATCTTCATCTATGATACCATCTATCCCGCCATCTGGGCCTTTGTTTGTAAGATTTCCGGCTCCATAATTCATCTTTTCAAGTAGTTTTGTTACAAGGTATTCAAAAAATCTTGGCTCTTTTTCTAAAATGCTAGATAAAATTTCACTTTTTAGCTCCTCTTTTATCTTGCAAAGCGCTTCATCTATATTGTCATCTGGGGTATTTTCTGTAGCCTCTTTTTCCTCTTGCCTTATCTCTTGTTTGTAAATTTCATCGTACCAAGAGAGAAATTTGCTCTTTTTGTCCTTGCTACTTACTAGCTCTTTGCCAAAATTTGTTATGGCAAATAGGCTTCTACCAACTTTTTTAAGCGGCACTTTTTCTGGCCTTGATTTTACTTGTGCTGTTGTAGCTAGATAGGATAAAGCCCAGCCCGTCCTGCTTATATATGTAAAAGTTCCACTTTTTATTTTTTGTAAAAGATCTTCGTCTTTTAACTTAAAATGCTCAATTATAAATTTAGAAATTTCAGTTCTATTTGCTTCTTTCTTTTGCGCAACAAATTCTAAAATAGGCAGCATCATATCTTTATAACTTGGTAACATTTTATATCCTTAAATGAAGCAAAATTTTGAAATTATATAAATTTTTGGCTTAAAAGCTATAATCAAAACATGAGATGTCTCGGCCTAACAAATTTTCTTTTAGAAAATATTAGCTTATTTGTAAATACCTTTGCTACGATATTTGCGCTAATTTTTTGTTTTATTTCTGGTGTCGGAATCGTCTTTATATTTATCGCATTTCCACTTGGTTATATAATGGGCGCACTCTTATCAATCCCATTTTTGATATTTTTATTTTTCTTATTTGTATCTATTGATATCTTTTTATGCCTTTTGGCATCTATTTGCAATCTTTTTTAATAAATTTAGAAGTAAATTTGGGGCTTTTGCAGCCCCTTTGCTACTTTATAGCAGCCATTTTTCTACGCATATAAGCTATGCGACTTTGAAGTGGTAAGTGTTTAGGGCAGTTGTCTTCACAGCCTAGCAAAGTCATACAGCCAAATACGCCGTCATCGTCGCCGATAAGCTCGTAAAAGTCCTCATCGGTTCGTTTATCAAGCGCGTCGATTTTAAACCTAGCTACGCGGTTAAGTCCGACCGCACCGATGAAATCAGGCCTCATGATAGCCGTACCGCACGCAGCCACGCAGATACCGCACTCGATGCAGCGGTCAAGCTCAAATACTTCCTGCGCTACTTCTGGTTCAACCTTTTCCTCAAGCTTAGAGATATCGGTCTCGTGATCGGTGTGTATCCAGCTCTCCACACGCCTACTCATCGCATTCATCCAGTTGCCAGTGTCTACGCTTAAGTCTTTTAGTAACTTAAATACTGGCAAAGGCATAAGCTCAATTACTCCGCTTTCAAAATCCTTAGTAAGAGTTCTACAAGCTAATCTTGGCTTACCATTTACAAGCATGCCACAACTTCCACAAATTCCAGCACGACAAACAAAGTCAAAGCTAAGATCTGGGTCAAATTTCTCGCGAATCATATTTAACGCGATAAATAACGTCATACCATCAGTCTCTTCTAGCTCGTAGGTCGCAAAATGTGGTTTTGAAATTTTGCTTAACGGATTATATTTAAATGCTTTTATGGTTATTTTTCTACTCATATCCTATTCCTGCTCTTTCGTTTGGTGCTTTATATTTTGGTTGAAGATCGTAGTGCATTAAAGCCTCTTGAATTTCTTGTCTACTCTTACCTTCAGCTTGCATTTTCTCACGAATTTCATCGACCTCTTTTTGGCGGATGGCACTATCTGGATGCTCAATAATATTACCTTTCGCACCATAGCCTCTAAATGCCGGCGGAATTTCCATTTTCATAATATCAAGCGGCTCATACACGATAGTCGGTAGCGTATCACCCTCTTTCCAGCTAGTTAGAGTTCTGTTTAGCCAGTTTAGGTCGTCGCGTTTCGGATAGTCCTCGCGGCAGTGCGCTCCGCGGCTCTCGGTGCGATCAAGCGCGCCTTTTGCGATACAAAGTGCTAGTTTTAGCATCTTTGGTACGCGGTAGGCTTCCTCAAGCTCAGGGTTGCCAAATAGTGCTTTGTTTGTGACTTTGACATCCAAAGATTGCTTATAAAGCTCTTCAAGCTCTTTAACCGCAATTTCTAGGCCTTTTCCTGTTCTAAAGATCGCAACGTGTTCCCACATGATATCTTTCATTTTGTTTTTGATATCAAAGACATTAAATTTGCCCTCTTTTTCGACAAGGCTTTTTAGATAGTCTTCCTCTTTTTTAACGAATTTTTCGATATCTGCGGTATTTATATCTATCTCGTGGCTGCCGCAGTAGTCGGCAAAATAATCGCCCACGATCATACCCGCGACGACCGTTTCCGAAACGGAGTTACCGCCCAGACGGTTAAATCCGTGCATATCCCAGCAAGCAGCCTCGCCGGCGCTAAATAGACCAGCTAGTGTCGGGCTCTCACCTGTAGGCTTAGTTTTTATGCCGCCCATAGAGTAGTGCTGCATAGGCAGGATCGGCGCCCAGCCCTTGCCGCGCTGTCGTCCGTTCTCGTCGGTATATACTTCGGTATCGGCAGGATCAATGCCGTTAAAGATTTCGCAAATTTCTTGAACGTCGCGTAAGTTTTTCTCTATATGCTCGCGTCCTAGGATCGAGATATCTAGCCAAACGTGATATCCGTATGGGCTAGGTACACCTTTGCCTGCGCGGATATGCTCCATGATGCGGCGGCTTACGACGTCGCGGCTAGCTAATTCTTTCTTCTCAGGCTCGTAGTCGGGCATAAAGCGATATCCGTCCACGTCGCGTAAAATTCCGCCGTCGCCGCGGCAACCTTCTGTTAGCAAGATGCCGCTTGGAACGATCGGAGTCGGGTGAAACTGCACCGCTTCCATATTTCCTAGTTGCGCAACACCCGTTTCAAGAGCAATAGCAGCACCTATACCCTCGCAAACTACGGCGTTTGTAGTGTGTTTATAAACCCTACCGTAGCCGCCCGTAGCTATTAGTGTGCCTTTTGCGACGTATGCCGTGATCTCGCCGTTAACTAGGTCGCGAACGATCGCACCGTAACAGCGGTTGTTTGCGTGGATTAGCGCGATAGCTTCTTTTCTGTCATGAATTTCGACGTTGTGCTTTAGAGCTTCGTTTGCTACGGCAAAAAGCATAGTGTGACCAGTGGCGTCGGCCGTAAAGCATGTTCTCCATTTTTTAGTTCCGCCAAAGTCGCGAGAGTGGATGAGTCCGTGGACTTCTTCTTTTTCTACGATAGTCGTTTTTTGAGCGTTGATGATAGCGCTTCTTTCGCCTTTTGTTATACGAGTCCAAGGCACGCCCCAAGCCGCTAGCTCGCGAATCGCCTTAGGCGCTGTTTGACAAAACATACGCGCGACTTGCTGATCGCAGCCCCAGTCGCTACCTTTTACCGTGTCGGCAAAGTGTACGTCCTCGTTGTCGCCTTCGCTCATTTTTGAATTTCCCAAAGAGGCTTGCATACCGCCTTGCGCAGCCGCAGAGTGCGAGCGTTTTACAGGTATTAGGCTTAAAACGACGGTGCTTAAGCCCTTTTCTCCAGCAGCCACAGCAGCTCTAAGACCAGCTAGACCACCACCAATTACCAATGCATCATAATATTTTACATTCATCTTCTAGCTCCTTTTTAATGGCTGATCCACACAAAATCGGCGATTAGCGCAATTATAGCGAGTATGCCATAAACGGCAAATACAATTGTTTTTGCCTTATTTCTTTTGGCAAACATTTCGTGCTTATTTGCACCATCAATGCTTATCCATTTGACATACAAGCGGTACATACCGATACTAGCGTGAACGACCATAAAAACAAGTAGTGCGAAGTAGAAAATTTCTAGTTGATGAAATGCAGCCGCTGATTTATCTGCAGTAATATGTCCGCCAAAGACTATATCCACTAGGTGCGCGCTGGCTGCAAAAAATAGAGCAAAACCGGTTAAAAACTGAAACCACCAAAGTGTAGTATCAAGGTGCTTCATACGGTCTTTGTGGCCTCTAAACATTAGATATTGTCTGTAATTTGCTGGAAATTTTCTCATAGCTAAAAATGCATGAGCGATAAAAATGGCGAATATTACCGCAGCAATAACGTTAGTGATCCACCAAGTAGCTTCTCCAAATAAAAATTTAGCCTCCGCAAACCCTACGACAGCGTTAAATGCGTCTTTACCAAGTAGTATAGTAGAAGTAAAAACCATATGGCACAATATAAAACAGGCCAAAATAAATCCTGTAATACTTTGCCATCTATCCCAAGCGGCTGGAGTGCGACTTTTTTTGTCGTCCGACCGTTTTCCCAAAAAACCTTCTATAAGCCCGGTCATGAGCCCTCCTAAGAAATTTGAAATAAATTATCATTTCTTAATACTAATTTAAATATTAGTATTAATTGATAAAGATAATGCTAGCAGATTTTTACTTTAATATTTTTTAAACACTTATATTAGAGCTTTGAAAATTTTTTATAAAGCATAGCATAAACAAAAATTCCAAAACCACACATGATAAGTGATAATATTTGACCCATTGAAAGATTAAAAATAATAAATCCAAGCCCTGAATCAGGCTCTCTAAAAAACTCGCAAATAAATCTTGCAAAAGTGTATAAAATAGCATAAAGCGCGATCAGCTCGCCATTAAATTTCTTAAATTTTCTATATAAAAATAAAATAATAAAAATAACTAAACCTTCTAAGAATGCCTCATAAAGTTGGCTAGGATGTCTTGGTTGCCCAAAAACATTTATCGCCCAAGACACATCTGTAACTCGTCCAAAAAGCTCTTGATTTAAGAAATTTCCGATCCTGCCAAATGTATAGCCAAAAGGTATACAAATGGCACAAAGATCAAGTAGCTGCCATAAATTTTGTTTATACCTTTTGCAAAATAGATATGTCGCAAGCAAAAAGCCAACTACTGCTCCGTGGTAGCTCATGCCACGAATTCCTATAAACTCGCCGTTATGAAATGGATTAAAAATTTGCCAAGGTTGCGCCAAGTAGTAGCTTACTTCGCCTGAATATACTAAAACCCAGCCAAGCCTAGCGCCTAAAATAACGCCTATTTCAACCCAGAAAAAGTAATTATCCAAGAGCTGATTTGAGATTGGGATTTTATCTTTTTTAACGAGATATTTTGCCATGGCAAGCGCCAAAACAAGGGCTAAAATATACATAAGCCCATACCAGTGCACGCTAAAGCCAAAGATACTAAAGGCGACTGGGTTAAAGTGGTTATAAATATCGTTCCAAATTTCCATTTTTACTTTCTTTTTAAAATTTTTGCGATTTTACAATGATTTAGCTTTGATGAGCGAATAAGCTCTTGCCACTAAGCGCAAGGGCTAAAAATTTAAACTCGCTTGCTTCAAATTCTTTGCAAAATTTAAACAGCTCGGCAAACTCAGCCTCGTTTAAAGTTATGCTCCAGATCGCTCCGGAGTCATTAAATTCTCTTTCAAACTCGCTTAAATTTTTAGTGGCAAAATAGTGCTCAAAGCGGCTCATTAATGAAAATGGCGTAAAAAATTTGATCTCATCTTTTATCTCAAATTTCATCACGCCACCATCTTTTATCGCTTCATTTATCACCTCATTCACAGCCCCAGAGTAGGCTCTGACTAACCCTCCAGTGCCAAGCTTTATCCCGCCAAAGTAGCGAACTATAAAGACACCAACATTTATTAGCTCAGCGCCCCTTAGCGCATTTAGGCTTGGCTGACCGCTAGTGCCCTTTGGCTCGCCATCGTCGCTTTGATTTTCAACGATTTGTCCGTATTTGTTTAACTCCCTTGTTGCCCAAACTACATGAACGGCCTTAAAATGCTCTTCTTTTAGGCGTTCATGCAAGCTTTTAAATTCGCTTATCGGGCACAAAAATGCCAAAAAATTTGACTTTTTTATATCAAGTTGAGCTTTAAAAATCCTATCAATCGTCTGCAAATTTGCTCTTTTTTTAAAATTTTAAAAATCTTATCAATTTGCTAATTAAAGCCTTGTAAATTCAGAGAAATTTATATTATTAAGGAAAAGATAGTAGAATTTTGCAATTTTTCATGAAGGACTAAAATGATACAAACTTGCCTATTTCCAGCGGCTGGATATGGAACGAGGTTTTTACCAGCTACAAAATCGCTCCCAAAAGAGATGTTGCCAATACTCACAAAACCGCTCATTCATTACGGCGTTGATGAGGCGCTTGAGGCTGGCATGGATAATATGGCCTTTGTCACAGGACGCGGAAAAAGGGCACTGGAGGACTATTTTGACATCAGCTACGAGCTAGAAAAAGAGATCGCAGGTAGCTCAAAAGAGTCGCTGCTTAGCGAAGTTAGAAATTTAATGAGCTCATGCACATTTTCATTTACGAGACAAAATGCTATGAAAGGGCTTGGACATGCTATTTATACAGGCAAAACTCTAGTTCGAGATGAAGCATTTGGAGTCATTTTGGCAGATGATCTATGCATAAATGAAAATGGTGAGGGCGTGCTTTCACAGATGGTTAAAATTTATGAAAAGTATCGTTGTAGCGTCGTTGCAGTAATGGAAGTGCCAAAAGAGCAGACCAAGTCTTACGGCGTTGTAAGTGGTAGATTTATAGAAGATGATCTAATAATGGTCGATGATATGGTTGAAAAGCCTGATCCTGCCGAGGCTCCGACAAATTTAGCGATAATCGGGCGCTACATCCTAACGCCAGATATTTTTAATATCTTAGAGCGAACAAAGCCAGGTAAAAACGGCGAAATTCAGATTACAGACGCGCTAAAAACGCAGGCAAAAGATGGCATGGTGCTGGCTTATAAATTTAAGGGTAAGAGGTTTGACTGCGGCAGTATCGATGGGTTCGTCGAGGCTACAAATTTCTTTTACGAGCGCAGTAAATGATAGAAACTTCATTTAAATTTAACTTTGCAAACAGCGAGGTCATTGACTCCTACGCCAAACGCATAAACGACGAGTATGAAAGCGGCGAGATAGGCTACTACCACCTGCCAGCTCTTGGGCAAAATTTACTAGGCGAGATCGAGGAGTATGAAAAGGGGCTAGCTCATATCAAAAATGTCGTGCTAGTTGGTATCGGTGGCAGCAGTCTTGGCGTAAAGGCGCTAAAATCGATGATCGAAGGCACAAAGGGGATAAAAAGAGAGCTTTTATTTTTAGATAATGTCGATCCTTGCAGCTACAAAAACACGCTTGATGGAGTAAATTTTGACGAGACGCTTTTTATAATAAGCTCAAAATCAGGCAATACGATCGAGACAATCACTATTTTTAAGTGCTTGCTTGATGACTTTAAGCCTAAAAATTTAGGCAAAAATTTTCTCATAATCACCGATCCTGGGACAAATTTAGAAAATTTCGCCAAAGAAAATGGCATCAAATTTTTTAACATTCCAAAAAACGTTGGCGGTAGATTTAGCGTGCTAAGTGCGATAGGCCTTGTGCCTCTTGGTATCTGTGGCTACGATATAAAGGCACTACTGGAGGGCGCACTTGCTTGCAAGAAGCAATACATCGAGCAAAAAGATAGCTCCATAGTCGCTAAAGCTTACCACTACGCTACTAGCAGAAACGCAAGTATAAATGTCATTTTTAGCTATTGCGATAGATTTTTTGAATTTAACGACTGGTACGTGCAGCTTTGGGCGGAGAGCCTTGGTAAAAAAAGAGGCTATAAAAGGGTCGGCCTTACGCCAGTTGGACTTGTCGGCAGCCGCGATCAGCACAGCTTTTTGCAGCTTATAATGGACGGCGTAAAAGATAAGAGCGTGACATTTATAAAGATAAAAGATCACGCAAGCGACAAGACTATCCCAAGCTTTAGCCTAAAAGGGCTTGAAGAGTGCGATTTTGTGGCGGGTCTAAGCCTAAATGAGCTTATAAATTTGCAGTGCGACGCGACTGCTATGGCGCTGGTGCAAGAGGGCATAAGTGTCGATACGATCACGCTTGAGAGGCTTGATGAGTTTCACGCTGGCTGGCTCATTTTCTACTACGAGTTGCTTACCTCGGCCACTGGCATCATGTTAGGCATCAACACCTACGATCAGCCAGGCGTTGAGATAGGAAAACGTATCCTAAAAACTATGCTTTTAAAGTAGAAAATGAAGAAATTTCTACTTTTGGCTCTTTTTGCCACGCAAATTTTTGCCTTTTCGGCGAGTAAATTTGTAAATGACGCTAGGTCGCAGATCGGCGTGACGCTAAATTACGATCCAAGCTACGAAAGACTTGCCTATCCAATGGGTGATGTGGATATCAAAAAGGGCGTTTGCACCGACGTTGTGGTGAGAGCACTACGTCATCAAGAGATGGATCTGCAAAGGCTTATTTTTGAAGATATGAGTAGAAATTTCGCAAGCTACCCTAAAAAATGGGGCCTTAATAAGGCTGATAAAAACATCGATCATAGGCGTGTTTTAAACATCGCTACCTATCTAAAAAGAAAAGGTTTTGAGGTGAGAGATGATAAATTTCTGCCAGGGGATATCGTCACATGGATGCTGCCAAGAAATCTACCTCACATCGGTGTGATCTCAGATAAATTTGAAGGCCAAACACCACTTGTCATCCACAATATAGGCTCTGGCGTGAAAGAAGAAAACATACTTTATAGCTACAAGATCACAGGTCACTTTAGGCTAAAGTAGCAAAAATGGCTTTTTAATCAAATTTTAGGCAAAATCGCAAAAAATAAATTCAAGGAAAAATAATGTTAGAAGTTAGGGGACTTACTCAAAGATTCGCAAGTAGTTTGCTATTTGAGGATGTAAATTTAAAGCTAAATCGCCACAACAGATATGGACTAATCGGCGCAAATGGCGCTGGCAAATCGACATTTTTAAAAATTTTAAGCGGAGCTATCGAGCCAACTAGCGGCGAGATCATCATAGAAAATGGACTAAAAGTGGGCGTGCTTGGGCAAGATCAGTTTGCGTTTGAAAATTTCACTCTAAAAGATGCGGTACTTTATGGCAACAAACGCCTATATGACGCTGTTAAAGAGAAAGAAAAGCTCTATATGAGCGAGGAATTTACAGATGAGATAAACGAGCGCTTAAGTGAGCTTGAGATGATAAGTGCCGAGGAGGACCCAAGCTACGAGTACGAGACTAGGATAGAAAAAATTTTAAGCTCGCTTGGGTTAAATGAATTTGATAAGCTAATGAGCGAGGTCGAAAACTCAGATAAAGTTAAAGTTTTGCTAGCTCAAGTACTATTTCCAAAGCCAGACATCTTGTTCTTAGACGAGCCAACAAACAACCTTGATATAGACGCGATCGCATGGCTAGAAAACGAGCTAAACCGCCACGAGGGCACGCTTGTGGTTATCAGCCACGACAGACACTTTTTAAATAGAGTTTGCACAAACATTTTGGATGTGGATTTTAAGAAAATTCGCGAGTTTTCAGGCAACTACGACGACTGGTATATGGCTGCAAATTTGATCGCAAAGCAGCATGAGATGGAACGCGATAAGAAACTAAAAGAGAAAGAGGAGCTGGAGAAATTTATCGCGAGATTTTCAGCAAATGCGAGTAAGGCAAAGCAGGCGACCTCTCGTGCAAAACAGCTTGAAAAGCTTGACATAGCAGAGATTGCAGTATCAAGCAGGCGTGATCCAAGCATACTTTTTCGTGCAAACCGTGAGATAGGAAACGAGCTAATAGAGCTTAAAAATGTAAGTAAGAAATTTGATGATAAGGTGATATTTGAAAATTTTAACTTTAAGCTTGAAAAGGGCGATAAGCTGGCTATCATAGGCCACAACGGCGTTGGTAAGAGCACACTTTGCAAGATCATAATGGGCGAGATAAAGCCTGATACGGGTGAGGTGCATATAGGCGCGACCATCGAGCTTGGATATTTTGCGCAAGATACGGTAAATAAGATAGATGGCGAGCTAAAGCTTTATGAGTACTTGCAAGATGCTAAAAACAAGGACATCGACGAGATCAGAAAGTGCCTTGGTAGGATGCTCTTTAGCGGCGCTGAGCAAGAAAAGGCAGTAGGCGCGCTAAGTGGTGGCGAAAAACACCGAGTAAGGCTAGCTCAGCTCATGCTTCATAGACCAAATTTACTTGTCATGGATGAGCCGAATAACCACCTTGATCTCGAGGCTATCATTGCACTTGGCGAGGCATTTTATAACTTTAATGGCTCAGTTATCTGCGTGAGCCACGATAGGGAGCTAATAGACGCCTTTGCAAATAGAATTTTACATCTAAAAGGCAATGGCGAAGTGGTTGATTTTAAAGGCACATATGAAGAATACAGAGCAAATTTGGGGCTTGAGAGCTAAAATTTGTTATTCCTTGCTCCTGATTGTAGGGGCAAGATTAAAATTTATATTTACTACAAATTCTTACAAATATTAATCTAGCTATATAAATTAAAAATAGCTTATAAAAATTATCAAAATTCAATAAAAAGACTTTA
Source organism: Campylobacteraceae bacterium (assembly GCA_902387145.1). Lineage (GTDB taxonomy): Bacteria > Campylobacterota > Campylobacteria > Campylobacterales > Campylobacteraceae > Campylobacter_A. The sequence goes on from CABMKY010000005.1 coordinate 167,046, forward strand.
TAAATAAGAAAGAAAATTAATAAGAAATTTCTAAAGTATTAGTAAGATTTGTAAAATAAAATTTATTAAATAATATTTTTATGATGCTTAGTTTAAGGGCTCTATTTAAAAATTTAATAAATTTACTTTGCAATATGGTGATATTTACTTAGTTTTTACTTTCTAAAGTAATATTAGAAATAAAATTTAACTTTATTTTTTATATTTTTGGATATAAAAAGTGTGATTTAATATTTATTTTATGTTATTTTTCTATATATTTACCTTTTAAGCTTAAAAATTTAAATAAATTTGAGCTAATTGTGAGCTTTTTATATAATAAAAAAGTGATATTATTATTAAAATAACAATTTATCTAAGCTATATTATTAAATATAGCTTAAAAGCTACTATAAATTTTTTTCCAAAAGTCGTTTTATCTAGGCTAAAAGTCAAAGCTTAAAAAAAATAAGTAGTAATTAATATTTAAAATATTAAATATCTATATAATTTCATTAATACATTTTTTTATAAGGAGAATGGTTATGGCAACCAGAAAAGAACACGATTTTATAGGTGAGTTGGAAATCTCTGACGATTTTTATTATGGTATCCAAACATTTAGAGCTACCGAAAATTTTCACATGAGCGGTAGAACTTTAAAAGAGTATCCATACTTTGTAAAAGCATTTGCACAAATCAAAAAAGCAGCTGCACTTGCAAATAAAGAGGTTGGCGTTTTAGACCCTAAGATCGCTGATACTCTAGCAAAAGCCGCTGATAGAGTAATAGCTGGTGAGTTTTTAGATCAATTTGTGGTTGATATGGTTCAAGGTGGTGCTGGAACAAGTACAAACATGAATGCAAACGAGGTTATCACAAATATCGCACTTGAGAGCATGGGTCATAAAAAAGGTGAGTATCAATACATCCATCCAAACGATCATACAAACCTTGGACAAAGCACAAATGATACTTACCCAAGCTCAATAAAAGTAGCAACTTACGCAAAACTTACTGATTTGCTTGCCGCGATGAATCTACTAAAAGACGAACTTGATAAAAAAGCAAAAGATTTTAAAGATATCATTAAAATGGGTAGAACTGAGCTCGAGGACGCAGTTCCTACAACACTTGGAAATACATTTAATGCATTTGCAAGCTACATTAAAAGCGATATCGAAAAGATCACAGCTGCACGCGAGTCAATGACATATCTAAATATGGGTGCAACTGCGATTGGTACAGGTATTAACTGCCACCCTGATTATAAAAATGTAGTTGTTAAAAAGTTAAAAGATATTACTGGTGTTGATTTCAAAAAAGCTGATGATTTCATCGCAGCCACACAAGATACAGCAGACTTCGTTCACGTAAGTGGAGCGTTAAAAACTGCAGCAGTTAGACTTTCAAAAATCGCAAATGACCTTCGCTTGATGAATTCAGGTCCAAGATGCGGCCTTGGCGAGATAAATTTACCACAAATGCAACCAGGCAGCTCTATCATGCCAGGCAAAGTAAACCCAGTTATCGCTGAGGTTGTAGGCGAAGCGTGCTATGAAGTAATCGGCAATGACGTAACTATCATGCTTTGCTCAGAAAGAGGCGAATTTGAGCTAAATGCATTTGAGCCAGGCATTGCTTATGCGTTATTTAACTCTATATTTATCCTTGAAAACGCAATGAAAACACTAGCTGAAAAAGCTGTAAGAAAACTAACAGCAAATCCAGAAGCTTGCTTAAAATCAGTTCTAGGCTCAGTTGGTATCGTAACTGCGTTTAATCCATACATCGGTTACGAAAAATCTGCAAGTATTGCTAAAGAAGCTTTGCAAACTGGTAAAGCAGTTGGTGATATCTGCCTAGAGAGAGGCTACCTAAGCAAAGAAGAGATCGATAAAATTTTAGAGCCAAAAAATATGCTAAATCCAAGCATGGTTAGGTAAAAATTTAAGCAAAGTATTATTAAAAGCGTGTCAAAATTCTGACATGCTTAAGTAAAAATTTTAGTTATAAAATTTAATAGAGGAGTTTTCAATGGATATTTCATTGATATTACAGTTGATCGTGCTCTTTGGTGCGATATTCTTGGGTGTTAGACTAGGCGGTATGGCTATTGGTTATGCTGGTGGCATTGGCGTCGTAGTTTTAACTTTAGGACTTGGATTAAAAGCAGGTAGTATACCTTGGGATGTTATTTTAATCATCATGTCCGTTATAGCTGCTATTACAGCGATGCAAGTAGCTGGTGGCCTTGATTATTTGGTGCAAATAGCTGAAGGGATACTAAGAAAACATCCAAAATACATAAATTTCTTAGCTCCAGTTGTCACTTACTTGCTAACTGTATTTGCTGGTACTGGACACACAGCATTTTCTATGATTCCAGTTATTACCGAAGTTGCAAAGACACAAAACATTAAGCCTAGTGCGCCTCTTAGTATAGCTGTTGTTGCTAGTCAGATAGCTATTACTGCAAGTCCGGTTTCAGCAGCGGTTGTATTTATGGCTGGTGAGCATGCTTTGGGCGGACTTGGCATTAGCTATCCATTACTATTAGCTATCTGGATACCTACAACTTTTATTGGTTGTATGCTAACAGCTCTTGTTATAAATATATTTTATAATCTTGATCTAAGTAGCGATAAAGAGTATCAAAGAAGACTTAAAGAAGGGCTAATAAAAGATGTTAAAATCGAAGAGAAAAAAGAGCTTCCAAAAGGAGCTAAATTATCTGTTTTAATATTCCTAGTTGGCGTTATCTCTGTCGTTTTATATGCTACTGCTATTAGTAAAAATGTAGGTTGGATAAAACCAAGCTATGTAACAGGCTATGAAAAAATTTATGAGACCAAAAGTCCAGATAAATTTAATGAACTTGTCGCAAAAGATATAAAAATCAAAACTGACTCAACTACCAATGTAAAATATGTAGAAGATCCAGATAAGCCTACAAAGGTGTTGGTATTGACTAGAGATAACGCTATTATGAGCTTTATGCTAGTTATCGCTACTTTAATCACACTAACTTGTGGCGTTAAAGTCGATAAGCTATTTAATACAGCTACATTTAAAAGCGGTATGACCGCGTGCGTCTGCGTGCTAGGTGTAGCGTGGCTTGGAGATACTTTCGTGGTAAATCACACCGATGCGATCAAAAATTTTGCCGGCGATTTTGTTAAAGACTATCCGTTTATGCTAGCTGTTGCGCTATTTTTTGCTAGTATGCTTCTTTATTCTCAAGCTGCTACCGCAAAGGCGCTTATTCCTACGGTTATAGCCGCACTTGGTTTAACTGCTGCAAATAACGGTGACGCATATATTTTAGTTGCATCATTTGCTGCAGTTTCAGCATTGTTTGTATTGCCAACATATCCGACACTTCTTGGAGCCGTTCAAATGGATGATACTGGAACAACTAGGATAGGTAAATATATATTCAACCACTCCTTTTTTATTCCAGGCGTTTTAGCTATTGCTTTTTCTGTCGCACTTGGATTTTTGATAGCTCCGATACTTTTATAAGTATTTTAAATCAAACTTAAGCCGAGATCTCTCTCGGCTTTTTTAAATCCCTTTAAAATTTTTAATTTCTATTCAAAATCCTTAATCAAAATTTTATATTCAAAATTTTTATAAGATTGCGCTAAAAATTATATTAATTAAATTTATCATTTTTATAATTTTACTTATTTTGATACTAGAATACCAATTTTTTAAAACTAAAAATCTAAATATAAATATTAAGTAAAATTTAATTTTATTTTCAACTTTAAATACTAGAATAACTAAAGGCAAATATCTTTTAAAGGGAGAAAGATGAGCTTAAATAGACGAGAATTTTTAAAATTCGGTGCTGGAGTTAGTATGGTTGCATCGTCCTTACCGGGTGGTGCTTTAGAAAATGCTGCAAAGCAAGATGAGAAGTACGTCCGTAGCTTTTGCGAGATGTGCTCTTCAAGATGCCCCATCGAAGCAAAGGTCGTTGATAATAAAATTTGCTTCTTAAGCGGCAATCCAAAAGCTGGCGGTACGGCGACTTCGCTTTGTGCAAGAGGTGGCTCTGGTTTTAGTCAGCTTTATGACGAAAATAGAGTCAAAAAGCCTTTGATCAGGGTTGGTGAGAGAGGCGAAAATAAGTGGCGCGAGGCCAGCTGGGACGAAGCACTTGATCTAGTTGCTTCAAAAATGCTTGAGATCAAGCAAAAGTATGGCCCTGAAAGTTTCATTTTTACCTGTAAAAGCTCGCAAACACATAAGCTAATGGTAAATTTTGCCTCATCTTATGGCTCGCCAAACTGCTTTTCACACTTTTCATGCTGTCCTATCACATATCAAATGGTCTGTGAGCAAATGTATGGCATAGCTAAGCTAAAAAGAGACTTTGCAAATGCAAAATACGTTGTAAATTTTGGTCACAACCTCTTTGAAGGCATCGTCATAGCTGATGCTAAAAAGCTTGCTAAATTTGCAGCCAAAAAAGATACAAAGCTGCTTGTGCTTGAGCCAAGATTTAGCGTAGTGGCTTCAAAGGCTGATGAGTGGCTGCCAGTTAGACCTGGTACCGATCTGGCTTTTGTGCTAGCTATCATAAATACATGGATACAAAATGGCACTTACGATAAAGAATTTATAGAAAAATTTACAACCGGCTTTGATGAGATCGTTAAAAGCGTAGAGGGCAAAACGCCTGAATGGCAAGAGACAATCACTGGCATAAAAGCAAGTGATGTTAGGCGAATCGCTGATGAAATTTATAAAGCTGCCCCAAGAGTTATTTTTGATTTTGGTCATAAGACAACCACCACAAAAGCTGAATATATGAGGACAAAGGCCATCATGGTGGCAAATGCGATGATGGGCAACTGGGAGGTCAAAGGTGGTCTTTTTGGTGGCAAAAATGCAAAAACCTTTAACAAGCTAGTTGGCGAGGATAAATTTCCAGTTCTTAAAAATCCAGATGAGAAATTTAAAGTGCCAAAAGTCACTAGATTAGACTTTGCTGGCGAGACTGGCAGGCATAAATTTGTAAGCAGAAAACATGGCGTTTTGATGGATATAAATGACGCTATCTTAAACGAAAAGCCTTACGCCATAAAAGGCTGGTTTAACATCCGATTTAATCACCTAATAAACGTTGCTGAGACGATGAAGAGCATAGAGGCGATGAAGAAGCTTGATTTTATCGTGGTAAGCGATGTTTATCTAAACGATATGGCGACATTTGCTGATGTTATCTTGCCTGAGAGTAGCTACCTAGAGCGCGACGAGGGCATAGAGGATAAGTCAGGTCTAAAGCCAGCTTATATGATAAGAAATAAAGTTATTGATCCAGTTGGCGACACAAAAGATGGGGCATTTATCTTTAGGGAGCTAGCACGCCGCATGAAGATAGATGAGCTTTATACTTGGAACGACATACGTGAGTTTAGGATGCAGCAAGCTGGCGGAGATGTAAATTTACTTGCTGCGCTTGAAAAAGATGGCTTTATCACTTGGGATGAGCCGGGAATCTTGTTTAGAGAAAAAGGCATGATCGATAAATTTGTCGCTAAATATCCAGTCGCTTCTAAATTTGTAGGAGAAAATGGGCTAATGGATGATATGGCTAAGCTTAAAACAAAAAGCGGCAAAATAGAGCTATTTTTGCCTGATGTCGAGGCGCAGTTTGCAGGATATGGCGCACTAAATGACAAAGATATGGACACATTTGACGGACATGATCTTTGTCTAACTTGTGGCAAAACGCCTATTCATACCAACGGCCACACTCAGGCGGTGCCGTCGCTTCATGATCTTATGAGTGATAGCCCTATCTGGATAAATCCAAAAACAGCTAAACGTAAAAATTTACGAGATGGCGATATGGTTGTGGTGAAAAATAAATTTGGCGAGCAAAAGGGCAAGCTTATGGTAACTGAGGGCATTAGAGAAGATACGCTCTTTATCTATCACGGCTTTGGACACATCACCCCAGCTCTTAAGAGTATAGATCACGTGGGGCTTAATACAAGCGTGCTTCTTAATCCAGCCGAAGGGCCAGTGGCTGCGACTATGGTTACAAATGTTGGCGTTAGCATAAGTAAAGCGTAAGGATAGAAAATGAAAAAATATATGATGATACATGATGAAAATTTATGCATCGGCTGTCAAGGCTGCTCGGTAGCTTGCAGAAGTGCAAATAACGTACCAAGAGGACTTTACCGCTTGCAGGTGCATGCGAAGATGAGTGGGACATTTCCAAATTTAAAGACTGACTTTTTGCGTCAGAGCTGTGTTATGTGCGAAGATGCACCTTGTGTTGAGGTTTGCCCAACTGGTGCTAGCTTTAAAACAGCTGATGGCGTGACGTTGCTTGATCACAGAATTTGCGTTAGTTGCAAATACTGCATCCTAGCCTGTCCATACGACGCTCGCTACGTCATGCCAGATGGCGAGATAGGCAAATGTACATTTTGCTATGAGAGCAGGCTAGAAGAGGGTAAAGAGCCAGCTTGCGTTAGCGTCTGCCCTACGAATGCCCTAACTTTTGGCGATGTAAATGATGAAAACTCTAAAATTTCAAAGAAATTAAAAGAGAGCAAATACTACTTGCCAAAAGCGGAGCTAAACACAAAACCTTCACTTGCGATGATCGCAAATACAAAAGGAGCACACCATGAATAACATGTCAGGAAGCCTAGCTCAATACTCTGAAATTTACTGGGGCTGGCCGATAGCCGTTTATCTATTTTTAGCAGGACTTAGTGCGGGTGCTAGCATCGTTGCTGTGCTCATTTCAAAAAAATATGGCAAAGAGAACTACTACTTTAAAGCAGCCGCTCTTATCGCTCCATTAGCGATCATTCTTGGACTTGCTCTTTTGGTGCTTGATCTTGGCAAGCCGCTTAGCTTTTACTGGATACTTTTGCTTTACAACTTTGACTCAGTCATGTCAATAGGCGTTGCACTGCTTTTAGTTTATACGCCTCTTAGCGTTATATATGCAGTTGGTGCATTTCAAAACGAGATTGCATTGCTTAAAATTTCTCTTTTTGACGTGGTTGCAAATTTTGCTAGCAAGCTTTCAAGCCTACTTGAAATTTTGCTTTTTATCCTAGGCATTGGTGTTGGTGCATATACAGGCTTTTTGCTAAGTGCAGCTCACAAGATCGCACTTTGGAATACATCAGTCTTGCCAGTATTATTTTTAGTATCAGGCTTGAGCTGTGCTGGTGCATTTACGTTACTTGTTGGCGTGCTAAAAGATAAGGCAAAAAGGCAAAACGATATTGCACACTATTTATTAAAATTTGATTTTTTTGCGATTATCGCCGAGTTTTTGCTCATAGTTGCTCTATTTATGGTTGTAAAAGGTGCAAGCACAAGTGGTGCAGAGAGCGTAGTAAACGCGCTTAGCGCAAATTCTCTTGGGCTGATGTTTTATATTGGTGTCATTGGTTTTGGTATGGCTTTGCCTATCATTTTAGACTTAAGTGTTTTAAAGGTGCATGATTTTAAACGCGAATTTGCCGTGATCAACGCGCTATTCGTAATATGTGGCGTCTTTTTGCTAAGGTGTTACATTGTCTATGCGGGGCAAATTTTTATTTAATGCTTAAAAAATAATTTTAATTTTGAATTTACCTATTAAATATTACAATAGGGCTAAATCTTAATAAGACTTATTTTTTTAGGAGAGAGATTTGAAAATTTTGCTTTTAGAAGATGATTTAGGTTTTCAAGAAAGCGTCTGTGAGTTTTTGCAGACGCTAGGTTATGAAGTTACAGCGGTGAGCGATGGCCAAGAAGCGTGTGATCTGATAGAGAAAAATTTCTATCATCTTTTTATACTTGATATAAAAGTGCCTGGCGTAAATGGACATGAAGTTATCAAGTACATAAGAAGTCTAAACCCAAACGCTCCTATCATGATAACAACATCTTTAGTTGATATAGGCGATATGGCTATTGGCTACGAGCTTGGCTGTAACGAATACCTAAAAAAGCCATTTGAGCTTGCTGAGCTTAAATTTAGAGTAGCTGAGCTTATGAGAAAATACTATGGAACTGATGATAAAAACATAGTAAAGATCAATGACGAGTTTAGCTTTAATCTAAACAAGCGTGCGCTATTTAAAAATGGCAAAATGGTCGATCTTAGTGCAAAAGAGGTTGCACTTGTTGAGTGTCTAGTTTCACATCTAAATTCTTACGTCAGCATGGAAGAGCTAAGAGATCTTGTCTGGAATGATAAAGAGATAGAAGGCGCTGATATCAGAATGCACGTTTTAAAGATAAGAAACAAAACAACTAGTGACTTTATCACTTCAAAGAGGCGTATAGGCTACAAGATAGATGCACAAGAGCTTTAAGATCCAGATCATAGCGACATTTGTCATAATGTCGCTGTTTTGCTTTCAAAGCTTTGTGATCTTAAATTTAAGCCAAAAAAATAGCACTTCAAAAGCTCTTTTTGGTGCAATGAAGCATGAAACTATTATCAAAAATTCGTTTTTAAAAAATGAAAATATAACTCCTTCTTTAAAGTATAAATTTGCGATCTATGATGTAAATTTTAATCCAATTATTTCAAATCTCTCCAAGCAGCCAAGCAACTTTAAATTTGTAACACTTGAAGAAAATGGCTTCTTGTTTTATAAAAGCTTTTTTATAAAGGATAAAACGCCTTATTACATTGTCGTTGAAAAAGAGCTTGATAATGAAAAAAGTATATTTCTAGCGGCACTTATGCTCCTTGTCATCCTTGTGGCTGTGCTTTTTATCGTCTATTTTTTATATCTAAGTAGCGTTAAGCCTTATAAAGAGTTTCAAAAGTATATGAATAACTTCTTTAATGACGCCATGCACGAGCTAAAGACCCCACTTGGCGTAGCTGGCATGAACCTTGAGATGCTTGGACTTGAAAACAAGTATATAACCCGTATCAAAAATGCCCTAAAACAGATGCAAATAACCTACGAAGATGTCGAATACTTCATAAAGCGAGGCTATATAAAATTCCCACTTGAGCGGCTAAATTTAGGCGAATACATAATAGAGCGAGTGAAATTTCTCTCAAGCGTAGCTGATGTTAAGCACATCGAGATAAAGACAAATTTAGAAGGCGATGCATTTACTATGCTAAGCAAGGTCGAAGCTCAGCGTATCATCGACAATACCATCACAAACGCCATAAAATACAGCCAAAAAGAGAGCGAGATACTAATAAATTTAAGCTTTGAGGATGAGCGCATAAAGCTTAGTGTGCAAGACTTTGGCAAGGGGATAAAGGACGTCAAAAAGGTCTGGAAGCGCTACGTCAGAGAGGATGAAATCCAAGGCGGCTTTGGCCTTGGGCTAAATATCGTCAGCGAAATTTGCCAAAAACATGGCATTACATACGGCGTTGATAGCGTCTACGGCGAGGGCAGCACCTTTTATTATAAATTTAAACGAGCTTAAATTAAGCATAAAAGCGTAAAATGAAGTCTTAAAATTAGAAGGAAAACTTTGGATAGAATCGTTGAAATCGAAAAAGTAAGCTTTGAAAATGACTTTGAAGTCTCGCTTAGACCGACAAAATTTGAAGACTATATCGGACAAGAAAAGATCAAGCAAAATTTAGATGTCTTTATAAAAGCAGCCAAAAAGCGAAATGAGTGCCTAGATCACGTGCTATTTTACGGCCCTCCAGGACTTGGCAAGACAACACTTGCTCACATCATCGCAAACGAAATGGGTGTAAGTATCAAAATGACTGCGGCCCCAATGATAGAAAAGAGTGGCGATCTTGCGGCAATCCTTACAAATTTACAAGAGGGCGACGTGCTTTTTATCGATGAGATCCACCGTCTAAGCCCAGCTATCGAGGAAGTGCTTTACCCTGCGATGGAGGACTTTAGGCTTGACATTATCATAGGCTCTGGCCCAGCCGCTCAGACTATCAAGATAGATCTGCCAAAATTTACGCTTATTGGCGCAACGACGCGTGCTGGCATGATCTCAGCGCCTTTAAGGGACCGCTTTGGGATGGACTTTAGGCTGCAGTTTTATACAAGTAGTGAGCTAAGCCGTATCGTACAGATCGCCTCAGCCAAACTTGGCAAAGAGTGCGACAAAAATGCCTCACTTGAGATCGCCAAACGTTCTCGCGCAACGCCTAGGATCGCTCTTAGACTATTAAAGCGAATTCGCGACTTTGCCGAGGTAAATGATGAGCAAATCATCAGCCACGAGCGTGCAAAAGAGGGACTTAACGCACTTGGTGTAAATTCGCTTGGATTTGATGAGATGGATATTAGGTATTTAGAAATTTTGATGCAAGCAAGGCGCCGTCCTATGGGGCTTAGCACGATCGCTGCGGCACTTAGTGAGGACGAGGGCACGGTTGAGGACGTCATCGAGCCATATCTGCTTGCAAATGGCTTTATCGAGCGCACAGCAAAGGGTAGGATCGCGAGTGCGAAGTGCTTTGAAACCTTTAACGTCAAGATCGACATCGAAAAAGGGCTTTTTGAGTAGCGAAATTTAAATTTGGAGCAAAAATGGGTGAGCCACATCTTTGTCCTAAGTGCAAGCAAAGGACGATTTACTTTGATGGGATCTGCTATGATTGCAGACAAAAAGAGAAGCTGGAGTTTTATCAAGGCTTAAGCGAAGCTGGGATCAAACAAAAGTTAAAAAATGTCCTAGCTCACACAGACGAGATAGGCAAATATGATGAAATTTATAGCGATCTTGTTTATATTTTCTACCTGCACGGAATTTGCGACGAGCAGATAATAAGAGAAGTGACCAAGCAGGGCGAGTACTACCCATTTGAAATTTATAAAAACGCCACAAGCGACGTAAGAGATGAGCTCATAAATAGTCTAAATAGCGCTGAAAATATCGTAAAAATAAATCACATCCTTTGCGCACTTGCCTGGCAGGGCGATGAGGTGGTGAGGGAACTATTTTTTAAGCTTTATAAGGCGCCAAAGCCTTGGAAGGCAAAGCTTCACGTTGATATGGATGTATACGCGCAAGTTGCTGGCTGGAGCTTTGACGAGAGTGGTAAGAGAAAAAGCCTAGTTTTTGATAGGTGTTTTACATGTGGGCCAAGCCAAAACGCAGATGCAAGCATTAAATTTAAAGCACTAAGCGATGAAAAATGTAAATTTTGTAGCGGCGAAATGCTGGAATTCACCATCAAAAAGGAGAGTCTAAAGCGACTTGGACTAGAGCTTAAAAACAATGCTGTGCTTAAATTTTGCCCAACATGTGTTGGCCTTGTGCAGTATTTTTGCCAAAATGATGGCAATAGCGTGCAAACAGAGGTAGTAGGCGAGGGTGATAGCGAAGATTATTTAAGAGATGCTGTGGCAACGCTCGATGGGCAAAATTTCGAGCTAGCTAGCGAGGTTTGCGCTCACTACTCATATATGATAGATAGCGAAATTTTGCTTGGTGGATATCCGCAGTGGGAGCAAGATGCTGAGCATTTAAAATGTCCAAAATGTAGCAAAAGCATGAAATATCTAGCACAAATTCCTCTTGGAAGTCTAGTAGATGGCGAGGGAACTATATATGTTCAAATCTGTGATGAATGCGAGATCATCGGGGCAAATTTTCAGTGCACGTAAAAGGCTAAATTTATATGAGCTTTTGAGCTAGAAATTTTACGTAAAACTATAAATTTATCTAAATTTACTAAGCGCCAGTAGCATGCTAAAAATGTCAAAAGCCTAGCCACACTTGCTAGCTTTGCAAGCTTGATACCAAAGCGTTTTAGCAAATTTATCACATAAATGAGCAGCTTTGATAAATTTGCTATAATTACCCCATTTTAAGGGAGCGAGATGAACAATAGACTATTTTTTGGAATTTTTGTATTTTGTGCTTTGGCTTTGGTGGTCTATCTTTTTAAACCATATTTGCTTGACATTTTTATCGCAGCACTGCTTGCTGTCGCAGTTTCAAATGTCCAAATCGCGTTTTTATCGCTCACTAAAAACCGCAAGACGCTTTCATCGGCTCTTACTACATCGGTGCTTCTTTGCTTATTTATCGCTCCACTTCTTTATGCGGTGGTTGAGATCGCAAAATACGCGGCTGGCTTTGATATAAACAATGTTACAAAGACTATCGAATTTATCAAAAATTATGATTTTAGGATGCCTGAGTCGATAAATTTTTTAGAGCCAAAGATAAAAGAATTTATCGGCGGACTTGATATTAAAATGCTTTTTTCTCAACTTGCGACAAATCTTGCAAGCCTGGGTAAGTTAAGCCTTAAATTTGGCGTTGATATGATCATTATTTTGGTCTTTTTCTTCTTTTGCAATCTTTATGGCAATGAACTAATCAGCTATCTAAAATATGCACTTCCGCTAAAACAAGATGACACAGAATCTATTTTAAGCGAAGTTGGTAACGTGATGAGTGTGGTCTTTTATTCAACCATTGCAAATATGATAATCCAAGGCTTTTTGTTTGCTATCATCACAAGCTTTTACGGCTATGACGGCGTGCTAACTGGCATCTTTTTTAGCTTTGCTTCACTCATCCCAGTCGTTGGTGGTATTTTGGCATGGGGGCCTATTAGCATTTATGAGTTTGCAAATGGCAACATAGCAGCAGCGATAACTATCGCAATTTATACGATCGTAGTGATCTCATTTGCAGCTGATACGCTTTTAAAACCACTTGTTATTAAATTTATAAACTCAAAACTGGTTAAAATACCAACAAAGATAAATGAACTTCTTATATTCTTTGCGATGCTTGCAGGTATCACGACATTTGGGTTTTGGGGTGTGATCCTTGGACCAGCGATCGTAACATTTTTTATCTCGACTATCAAGCTTTACACGCTTTTGCGAGAGAGAAATTTTGTATAAAAATAGGAACAAATATGATCTATGAAGATAAATTTATAAAAATCGAGCGTGAAGACAATGAACTTCCATGGATAAAAATTTTTACCATTAAGCCATTTCGTGAGCTAAGCGATTGTGATGAAGCGAGTAGGGCTAGGCTATTTGAAGCGATGCTTATAAGCGAAAAGGCGATGCTTGAGTTTTATAAACCAACTAAGATAAATATCGCTAGTTTTGGTAACTACGTGCCACACGTGCATATTCATGTTATTGCTAGATTTAGTAATGACGCATTTTTTCCAGATAGCGTTTGGGCTAATCCAAAAAGAAAAAGCGAGCTTGCGTTGCCAGAATTTGATAAATTTGCAAAATTTTTAGAAGAAAAGTTAAGGGCTAGTTTTGAATAAATATAAAAAATATCTTAATTTCTATATCATTTTTATCTTTATTATAGTAATCGGAGGGCTTTTTTACTTTCTTTACAGTTCTTATATGGCTGAAAAGATGCAAAATAATATGCGAGTCTTTTTTGATTACCAGGTAAAACAGCTTAATAAAAGTATAGATGATGAGAAATTTTCATCAATGGCGATCTCGATCTTGCTTGCCCAAAATGAATCCATACAAATGTGCTTGCTAGGGCAAAGTCGCGATGAATGTATAAAAAATATCGAAAATTTAACCAAAACCCTTGGCGCAGCTTCGATGTATAACAACATTAAGCTTCACATTTATGATAAAGATCTAAAAAGCTATGTAAGGAGTTGGGATCTAAACAGATATGGCGATATGATCGCTAGTAGTAGGTTTTTAGTGCAAGAGTCAAGGCATCAAAACAAGCCCATGGTCGGCATCGAGGCGTGGTATGCTGGAACACATATAAGGGCTGTCTCAAACGTAATACGTGATAGTAAAATTATTGGTAACATCGAGGTTTTGTTAAATTTTGACTCACTTGGAAATTATTTTAAAAAGCAAGGAGTTGATCTATTTGTTCTTTTGGCAAAAGACAAGATGCCATCTCGTAAAAGCATTCCAAGTGATCAAATTTTAAATGATTATTACATCGAAAATTTAAGCAGTGCAAATTTAAATATAGTAGGTTTTTTGCGTGATATTAATTTTAAAGAATATGAATTTTACGTTTATAAAACACACTATTTTTGCGTGGTACCATTAATAGATGCTAGCAACACACAGATAGGCTATTATGTGCTTCATGTAAATACTAATGAAAAAGAGCGAAATATTTCACAAAATTATTTCGAGTCAGAAGAGCTTTTTTAATTTAAGCTATTTAATAAAAATTTATTTGTATTTTAGATAAAAATGGTGGAAGCGAGGGGGATCGAACCCCTGTCCAAAAACAAAATCCGTACAGCCTCTACACGCTTAGCAAAAGTGAAAATTTCATCTAAAAAGGCTCACTTTCCAAAACCAAAATTTAGACTAAGACTAAAATTTCAGCTAGCAAGTAGTCACTTTGCGAGCCTACTCTAGCTAAATTACTTGCTTTTGTCTTAGCTAGAATTAGACTAAGCAAGGCTCAACTGAACTTACGCAGCTTTAGCGTAAGCAGGAGCGAAATTAACGTTGTTTGCGTTTAAATTTAATTTGAGCTTTTTACGCTTTGCTCAAAGCGACGTGCCACCGTACACACTCTGCTCCTGTCGAAGCCAAGTCGCTCCCAAAAAATAAAATGGTTAGTGAATTATTTAGTTAAGTTTTGTAGGCACATCAATGATTTTTGGCTCAAGAACACTAAAATATTCAAAATCGTTCTCGACGTCATCTTTATACTTATTAAACTGATCGCTAATAAGTAGCAACCAATCTATAAATTTATCATTTGCTGGACCCTTTAGACTTCTTGCCTCTTGAGTTATCTCTTCAGCTAAAGTTGTAAGCTTTAATATCGGATCAAGATGCATGAATCCTGCTGCCGATTTAATATTATGAAAAATCCTAGTAAGCTCTAAGATACTATCTTTATATTTATCAGCTCTTCCTAAATTTATTATCAAAGGCTCGAGTAAATCGCACATTAAAGCATAGTGAGATAAAAATTCTTCAACTATATCATAAGAGTAATCTATTTCAAGCCTTTTTAATATACCCATTTTTATGTCCTTAAGAAATTGGCGTAATTGTAGCAAAAATTTGATAAAATTGTTAGCCTTTTAGCTAAAAATCCTTGGAGCTTGCAATGAAAAATGAAAAAACTCAGAAGAAAAAACTAAGCATAAATGATATAAAAAACAAAAAAGGCATTGAGCCTATTGTAATGATAACTGCCTATGATGCGTTATTTGCTAAGCTTTTTGATGATTATGCTGATATTATTTTGGTTGGCGATAGCTTAAATATGAGTTTTAATATGCAAGAAAGCACGATAAGTGCGGACATGAATACCATGCTTTATCATACAAAGGCCGTTTGTAACGGAGCTAAAAATACTTTTATTATGACTGATATGCCATTTGGCAGCTACACAAATGAAAAACAAGCGATAAAAAATGCGATGAAATTTTTCAAACAGACAAATGCCGATGCGGTAAAGCTCGAAGTTGGTATGCACCAAGTAAATTTAGTAAAGCGTCTTTGTGAGGAGGGCATAAATGTTATGGCTCACATTGGCTTAAAGCCTCAGTTTTATAAATTTGAAGGCGGTTATAAGATAAAAGGTAGAAGCGAAATCGAGGCAAAAAAACTAATTGAAGAGGCTTTGGCGTTCGAGCAAGCTGGGGCATTTGGCATCTTGCTTGAAGGTACGATGAGTAGCGTGGCTAGCGAGATAACAAAGCAGGTTCATGTGCCAGTTATTGGCATTGGGTCTGGGGTAAATGTCGATGGACAAGTGCTTGTGTGGTCTGATATGCTTGGTTTTTTTGAAGACTTTAAACCAAAATTTGTAAAACGCTATCTTGATGGAGCAGATATTGTAAGAAAGAGCGTTCAAGCCTACACAAATGATGTAAAAAGCAAAATTTTCCCAAGTGAAGAATTTTGCTATTAGGATGATCAATATCCGCGTTAAATAAAAAGCGTCAAAAGGCTATCTATTTAAATTTCTTTATAGCCTTTTATATCAAGACCAAAACCTGCAAGGCTTACAAATTCTTTGTTTTTATTTGAGCTTAAAAGCTCAATTTCGCTTATACCAAAATACTTTAAAATTTGTGCCCCAATGCCATAATCTTTTTGTGAGCTTGCATCGCTTTTATTGCTGTCTAAAAATAGCAACACTCCACCATTTTTGCTTAAAAAATCCAACGACTTTAATAAACTATCAAATTTATCTCCGCTTAAAAGCTCATGATCTTTACTTATTTTTTGAAATTTTACATTAGTTTGCGCTTTTATCTCTCCAAAAACATAGGCAGCGTGATTTTTATTTTCGTGATCTTTTATATCATATCTTTTTGCTTCAAAACCACAGATTTTTACACTCTTTGCGGGCGAAACTTCTATTAAGCTTTCGTGGCTAAGTCTGTACTCTACTAAGTCAGAAACGCTTATCATGTTTAGGTTAAATTTTTTACAGAATTCCTCCAGATAATCACGTCTTGCCATTGTGCCATCTTCTTTTACGATCTCACAAATCGCTGCCATTGGACTAACACCAGCAAGTTTGCAAAGATCAACTGATCCTTCAGTATGACCTGTACGAACGAGGACACCACCTTTTTTTGCAATAAGCGGAAATATATGCCCAGGCCTTACAAAATTTTCAGGCACCGAATCAGTACTAGCAGCAAGTCTAATCGTCATATCACGCTCATAAGCACTTACGCCTGTCGTTACCTCCTTTGCATCAATTGTAACAGTAAATGCGGTTTCGTGACTGGATGTATTTTTAGAAACCATTAGCGGCAAATCAAGTCTTTTTGCGTTTGCTTCATCCATTGCAAGGCAAAGCACACCTTTTGCATGAGTGATCGCAAAATTTACCTTTTGCATATCGCTACTTGCCGCTGAAAAGACCAAGTCTCCTTCATTCTCACGGTCCTCGTCATCGACCATAATTACCATTTTGCCATTTTTTATATCTTCAATCGCTTTTAATACATTTTCAAATGCCATAAATTTCCCTTATTAATTTTTTACGATTATATTGATTTTTTGATAACTTAGAGATAAAAATATTAATTTTGATTTGTCTTGTATCAATTATTTAGAAATTTTAGAAAAAGATTTATTTTTAAATATATGCGATTTAGTGGCGATAACTTAGGTTTTATTTTTCAATTTATTTTATATGTAAAATTTTAAAACATAAATTTTTAATAAAATGTACTATTTTTAAGAATAACAATAACTGAGAAAAATGGGAGTTAAAGAATAAAAGATGGCGCAGCGGACGGGGCTCGAACCCGCGACCTCCGCCGTGACAGGGCGGCATTCTAACCAACTGAACTACCGCTGCACCTAAAATGGTGGTCGCTATAAGACTCGAACTTATGACATCCACCTTGTAAGGGTGGCGCTCTACCAACTGAGCTAAGCGACCTAAAAATTTAAAAATATCTGGCGACCCTTAGAGGATTTGAACCTCTGTTTCTACACAGAGAAAGTAGAGTCCTGAGCCACTAGACGAAAGGGTCATAAACCCAAAAATGGTGTCCTGCGTTGGATTCGAACCAACGGCCCCCTCATTAAAAGTGAGATGCTCTACCGACTGAGCTAGCAAGACATTTATTTAAAAAAGAATTGAGATTATACAAAAAACATTATTACATGTCAAGAAAAGGATGTTTAAAATTTGTTTTTAGCTAACATGGTTGCATGGTTAGGTTGGTTTGGCATCAATAAGTTTTAAAAATAAAATATATTATAAAGCCCACTTGTAAGATATGCGGACACCAAATGGATGAATATTGGATTTACTAAGACATGTTTTTATTATAAAGTTTTTCTATATTAAGTATCTTACTTTTTAGCCTCATGTGGACAGCTATTGCCACACAATAGATGATGCGTGATTCGTGGTAAAAATTGTGAATAATATGGATCAACGATATTGATTGTACATATGGCTAAATAAATTATTTTGAACTAATAAATTGATGCTATAGAGTTATTTAAAGACAGTATATATTTGAGATATCCACCTGAATAAATTCTAATTGTCTCGTGTAAGTTAAACCAAAATTATAGATAGTACTTGAAAAATATTTTAAACTGCAGTCAATAAATAAAAATCTATAAGAACATAAATCTAGGATATTTAAAATTAGGATTAAACCCCATTAATAGGGGTTTAATAAATTAAATAATTATAGTCCATCAAAAGGATTTGAAACTACATCTTTGCGATCTACTATGTAAGGTATAATAGCTGCATGACGAGCTCTTTTGATCGCTTTTTCTACCATTTCTTGATGTCTTTTTGATGTGCCAGTTAAACGCCTTGGCATTATTTTAAATCTCTCTGATAAACAATACTTTAAAAGAGAAGTATCTTTATAATCTATAAAATCAATTTTTGCTTCTGTAAATTTACAATATTTGCGTGAATATTTTCTTTTTTCTGCCATTTTCTATCCTTTAAATTAAAACGGTATTTCGTTGTCGCCATCAAAATTATCGGCGTCAATGTTTATATCAGGGATTTTTTCCTCATAGTACTCTTCTTGTACTTTTTTATTTTGTGGTTGCATTTGCTGTCTTTGTGGTGCTGAATTTTGATATCCACCATTGCCATAGCTATTAGTTGAACCATTATTTCGTTGTTGTGAGTACGAACTATTTTGATTAAATCCACCTTGACTTTGTCCATTGGCTCCGCTATTTCCGCCAAGCATCTCCATATTTTCAACTACGATTGAGTGCTTTGAACGGTTTTGTCCATTATTGTCGGTCCATTGATCAAATTTTAATCTTCCTTCAACTAGGAGTTTGGAGCCTTTGCTTAAATATTGATTTGCTATCTCAGCTGATTTGCCAAAGAACGATATGTCAATAAAGCATGTCTCTTCACGTTTTTCGCCGTTAGTATTAAATTTTCTAGTAACAGCAATACCGGAATTTCCTATAGCAGATCCACTAGTAGTGTATCTTAGCTCGATATCTCTTGTTAAATTTCCAACCAGTACTACTTTATTGAACATTTTTTATCCTTGATTATTCTTCTGTAAAAGTTTGCTCGTCTACTTTTTCAACTCTTGGCTCACGCGGTGCTCTTGGCTCACGAGGCTCTTTTTTTATAGTTTGCTTGATACCTTTGCAAAGCCTTTCCCAAGCTGCGATTTCGCGTTTATTTTCATATTTAACGCTTAAAAATCTTATGATATCTTCAGTGATCCTTACATTTCTTGTAAGTTCTGCAAGAAGCGCTGGTGGTGCTTTGTAATAGATAACAAAGTATGTTCCACGCTCGTATTTTTTGATGGTGTAAGCTAGCTTTCTAGTGCCCATCTCAACGACAGTAGCGATCTCGCCGCCGTTTTTTGTTATAACTTCTTTTACGAAGTCAACTTTAGCTTTAACTTCCTCTTCCGTTAGTGTCGGCTTAAGAATAAATAAAAGCTCGTAATGTTTCATTTCTTCTCCTTATGGATATTTAGCTCACTTTGTGAGCAAGGATTTTGCTTTAAGCAAGGGTGGATTTTAGCTTAAAGTTACTTAATATTTGCTGTTGATATGAGATGTTGCAAATTTAAAATAGTTGATAATACAAAAATTTCTTTATCCATTTTTGTATTTGTTTTTAGCTCTAGCTCAGCTAAATTTAGCATTTTAAATATCTCTAAATAGGTGTTTAAATTTAGTTTCAAACTATTTGTTTTTAATAAATTTGCGACATTTACAGGCGGTTGATAACCGATTGCCTCATCTAAATTTAAGCGGCCATTTATCTTGATGTAAGAGTAAATTTTAAATAGCCTAAAAAATGCTTTGTAAAGCGAGTTTAGAAGTAAAATTTCATTAAAATTTGGATCTTCTAGATAGGTAAAAAAGTCGTTTTTTATATCTTTTAGAGCCATAAATTTATTAAAAAAATCATCAAAATTTATCCCGCCAAGTCCAAAAACTAGCCTTTTTACATCATCTTGTTCGATGTGTGTGTTTAGGCTCTTTAGCTTTGTTAGTTCGCTTGCTGCAAGGTATAAATTTTCATTATGCGTAAAGTAAAGTTCATAAAGTGCGTTTTTAGTTATGTTTAGTCCTATTTTGGCTGAGTTTTTGGCTAGTAAATTTATCGCTTCATCTGGAGTTGAGGGCTTGAAAAATCTGGCAAAATTTGTCCCAAAAGCCTTTTGCGTATCAAAAACTAGTTTCATATCGGACTCATAAAGCTCAAACAAAAAGTAGTTGTCCTGGCTTTTTGAACAAAGCGTGATGAGCTCTTTTAGCTCTTTTGCTGGGATCTTTTTGTCGCTTTTTACATAGAGGATATTTTTACCTCCAAAAAGCGACTGCTCGCTTAGGTGAGAGCTTGCTTGCGCGTAGTTGTACTCGTCAAAATAAAGGCTTAATAAATTTGCGTCTTCGCTTGAGTAAAAGCTCAAAATTTCTTTGCCAAAAAGTTCGATCTGAAACTCATCCGCTCCAAAAAGCAAGAAATAGTTGCTTAAATTTGCATTTGCTAAATTTAGCTCCAAATCCTTTCTATACATCGATCTTTCTTACCACTTTTGCAAAAATTTTAGCGCTTGCGATATCGGCCTCTGTGATCTTTACAACGAGCTTTTGAAGTAAATTTGCGCTGTATCCAGTTATAAAAATTCTAGCTCCAACAAAATAATCATCAAGCTTAGCAACCAAGACATTTTGGTTTTCGCTCACATAGCAGCGCACCTCTTTGCCGATGTTTGCGGCCGCCCAGCGTGCAAATTTCCTATCCATAATGTCGTAGGCTACCTTGTCAGCTTCTCTTTCAAGTTCGCTTAAGGTTGCGCAGGTGCTTTGGATGTTTAAAAGCAAAAAGTTGTAAAGCTTGTCATCTTTTGAAATTTTAGCCTTTAAAAGTCTGTGTAAAATGAGATCAGAATAGCGTCTAATAGGGCTTGTAAAGTGCGTGTATCTATCAAATCCAAGCCCAAAGTGTCCTAAATTTTCACTTGAATACTCAGCTTTTTTTTGAGACTTGATGATGAGCTTGTCTATCTCCTCACGGTTGCCAAGTTCATCGGCTTTTAGCTGTATCTTTCTTATTAAAATTGCAAGATCGTTTTCATAAGTAAAGTCAAGCCCCAGAAGTTGCAGGTCCTCAAGCAAGGTATCTATCTTTTTAAAATCAGGCGAAGCGTGGTTTCTAAAAACACCTTTTGTGATGAGCTTTGCGGCAGCTTTATTTGCTAAAAGCATACAGTCCTCGACTAATCTGTGCGAGTCGGAGTCACTCTCAAACCTAGTTTGAGAAATTTGACCCTCTTCATCAAGGCTCATTCTAAGCTCTTTTGTCCTGAAGTCAAATGCGTGCAAAAGCCTTTTTTTACGAAGCTTTGTGGTTAGTTTAAAAAGTGGCTTGATCCATGAAATTTCACACTCTCTTTTTCCTTCTAAAATTTCATCGATCTCGTCGTAGTTAAAGCGCCTTTTTGAAAGGATGATCGCCTCAAAAAGCTCCTCTTTTTTTACCTCATTATTCGCATCAAGTGAAATTTTAAAACAAAATGCGAGGCGAGGCACATCTGGCTTTAGCGAGCAGATATTTTCACTAAGTGCACGCGGCAACATCGGCACTGAGATGTGCGGAAAGTATATGGAAAAGCCTCTTTTTTTAGCTTCACTATCAATAGCGCTATATGCGGTCACATACTCGCTTACATCAGCGATTGCAACGTAAATTTCACGCTTTTTCTCATCGAAATATATGGCGTCATCAAAGTCTTTGGCATCGACTGGATCGATCGTACAAAACTCTAAATTTCTTAGATCAACTCTGTTTGGATACATGCTAGCGTCTACTTCGTCGCCAAAAGCCTTTGCCTCAAGCTCACAAGCCTCGCTAAATTTATCGTTTTTATTATAAATAGCAAGTGAAATTTTCTCATCGCTTAATGGATCTTCTAAATTTCCTAAAACCTCGACTATTTCGTTATTTAGGTTGTTTACCTTAAGTAGCGTCCCAAGTGGGAGCATCTTTAGGCTTTTTTGCGTCGCTTTTAAGGTCGTGCTTAGTCCAGTTTTTAAATTTACTCCTAAAATAGCTGCTCCAAAGCGTTTTGTATAGACCACACTTGTCTCATTTGCAAGCTTTAGGCTCATTACTATCTTAGCACTTTGGCGTTTTTTCTTAAGCGGCAAAAGCTTTGCAAGTACGATATCGCCAAGGTGAGAATTGTTTAAATTTTTATTTTCTACGATGATATCTTGCTTGAAGCGTTTATCAAATGGCATGATAAAGCCAGTTGCGTTTTGACTGATGTCTAGCTTGCCGCAGACGTAGCCATTGTTTAGGTAAAATTTATCTTTATGAGAACTTACGGCACCAAGATTTAAGAGATTTCGTAAAATCTCTTTATCTTCGTTTGAAACTTCTTTTTCCTTGATGCCAACTAGTAGTGATGTTAGAAATTCTTTCACAAATTATCTTTGACTTTAGCGACAGCCATTAAAAACGTATCATGTCCAAAGCCGTATTCGTCAAGAAGAGGTAGAGTATTTTGTATGCTTATATCATCAAGTTGATTAAAGATATTTACAGCTGTTTTTATCACTTTTAGGGCTTTTGCGTAATCTTTTATATGATCTGGTGCCTCTTCTGGATTATTTGAATAGAGTATTGAGCTGCTAAGCTCTGTCTCAAGGTTCCATTGTTCAAAAATTTTAGCCGTAACTTCTTCATTTGACATATCTAAAATTTCTGTTTCAAATAGGGCAAGATCGATTGGACTATATATATTTTTAAGTTTTTCTCTAAATTCGACGTCTTGCTTATTTTCAGCTAATTCATGAGCAAGAACTATCTTGCCAATCTCAAGCATAAATGAAGCTGGAGAGAGAATTTCTAAGCTTTTAGGATTAACTTTAGAATGCCAATTGTACATCAGTGCATTTTGTATTATCGAGATATTTAAAAAATCTTGTGTAGTAATGCCATAAGGCTCTAAATTTATAGAAAAGCTCTTTTTAATCGTACTTGAAAGTGCAAAACCTCGAATAGTAGCCATACCAAAAAGAGAAATAGCTCTTGCAATGGTTGTGATCTCTTGAGAAAACCCATAAAGTGGAGAGTTTGCTGAACGCAAGATATTTGCTGTTAGCATCGGATCCTTTTCGACCACTTTTGTAAGATCACTTATTGAGCTATTTTCGTCCGCATGTAAGCGCTGAATTTGTATAACTGTGTCATCTAATGGTGGAAGTGCTTTGATTTTTTTAAAAACTGATTCATTCATTGAGTTATCTCTTTTTTTGAAATTTCAGCGTATTTTATCAAAATAAATTATCATAAAACTTAAAAAGAGTTTCTATATATTTCAGCCGAATTTTTGCTGGCTAAAGTTATAATTTTGCCAAATTTTAATAATAGGAGTAACAATGGCTATAAATGTTTATTATGATAAAGACTGCGATTTAAGCCTTATTCAAAGTAAAAAAGTAGCAATCATTGGCTTTGGCTCACAAGGTCATGCACATGCTGAAAATTTAAGAGATAACGGTGTAAACGTTGTGATTGGCCTTTCAAAAGGTGGCAAAAGCTGGGCAAAAGCTGAAGCAAAAGGCTTTGAGGTAAAAACCGTAAGTGAAGCTACAAAAGGTGCTGATGTGGTTATGATTTTAACTCCAGATGAGCTTCAAGCAGAAATTTATAAAAACGAGATCGAGCCAAATTTAAAAGATCATGCTGCTATCGCATTTGGGCATGGTTTTAATATTCATTTTGGTCAAATCAAAGCTCCAGCAAACATTGATGTCATCATGATCGCTCCAAAAGCACCAGGACACACAGTTAGAAGCGAATTTGTAAGAGGCGGTGGTATACCTGATCTTATCGCTGTTGAGCAAAATGCAAGTGGAAAAGCCAAAGAGATCGCTCTAAGCTATGCTTGCGGTATAGGCGGTGGTAGAACTGGCATTATTGAGACGACATTTAAAGATGAAACTGAAACAGATTTGTTTGGTGAGCAAGCAGTACTTTGCGGCGGTCTTTGCGCGCTAGTAAATGCAGGCTTTGACACGCTTGTAGAAGCTGGATATGAGCCTGAGATGGCGTATTTTGAATGCTTGCATGAGCTAAAATTAATCGTTGATTTGATGTATCAAGGTGGCATGGCCGATATGCGCTACTCTATCTCAAATACCGCTGAATACGGTGATTACGTAAGCGGTGTAAGGGTAGTTGGCGAAGAGAGCAGAAAAGCCATGAAAGAAGTTTTGAAAGAGATTCAAAATGGTAAATTTGCAAAAGACTTTATCCTTGAGAGAAAAGCGGGTTACGTTAGAATGAATGCTGAGCGTGGTATAGCCGAGAGAAGCTTGCTAAATCAAACTGGCAAAAAACTTCGCGCAATGATGCCTTGGATAACTAACGGCAAACTTATAGATCAAAATAAAAACTAAGCCTTGAGCGAAAAAAAGACTACAAAGAAGCGACCTACAAAAAAGAGTGTAGGTCGCTCTAACAATAAAACCTATCTTGGTATCGGCATTATCGCGGCTATTTTGATAATAGCACTTAGTGTAGCTCTTAGTATAAAAAATAATGGTGCAGAGCAGATAAGCAAAACAAATGAGCCAAAGATAGAGAAACAAATTTCTAAAAAAGCTGAGCCAAAGGTTGCTAGTAAAGAGAAAAAACAAGAATACGAGAAGAGAAAATACCCTCTAAAATTTGATGAAGATGAAAATTTAAGTAAAATTTTTACCGATCCTAAGCATAAAAGTGAGCTTGCTTTAAATTCAAAAGCTGAGCCAAAAGAGCAAAAGAAGATAGCTGAAGTAAAGAGTGAAGCCAAAAAAGAAGAGATAAAAAAAGAGCAAAACGATACTAAAAATTTACTTGCAAGTTATAAAAACACAGAGCCTAGCGTAATAGAAAATGAACAAAAGATAGAGCCATTTTATGGCTCAAAAACCGAACAAAAAACTGAGATAAAACCTCAAAATTTTGAAGTAAAAATCGATCAAAATAAAAGTACTGAAATAGAAAAAAAAGAGAAAATTAAAAGCGAGAATACAAAAGTAGAGTCAGCTAAAAAAGCTGAAATTTTAACTACCAAAAAGATAGAAAAAACAAAATATGAAGAAAAAAATATAAAAAAAGATAGCTTTGAAGCGGTACCTTTTACGCCAAGCGCTAGCATAAAAGGGCGCGCAAAGCTCGTCATCATAATAGATGATGTGGCGACATTTGAACATGCAAGTATGATAAAATCGCTTGGCTTAAAAATTACGCCGTCTATTTTTCCAGCGACAAAGACTCATCCAGATACGCCAAATATCGCAAGAACATTTGAGTTTTACATGATACATCTTCCGATGCAAGCAAAACACTTTGATAGCCCAGAGATAGGAACTCTTACGATCAACGAGAGTTTTGAGAGCATGCACGAAAAGATAAAAAAGATACGCAAAGACTTCCCGCGTGCAAAATATACAAACAACCACACAGGATCACGCTTTACAAGCGATTTTGATGCTATGGATAAGGCTTATAGGGCGCTGATAGAGCAGGGCTTTGTCTTTATTGATAGCAAAACTATCGCTCAAACCGCAGTAGCAAGAGCTGCAAAAAAACATAATCAGCCATACATCTCAAGAGATATATTTTTAGACGACGATCCATCGGCTAGTGCTGTTAGGCGTGAGCTTGCGGCTGCTGTAAATTTGGCTAAAAAAAGAGGCTATGCGATCGCCATTGGACATCCAAAGAAAAATACGATCGCAGTGATAAAAGAGAGCAAAAATAATCTTTTAAAAGATGTTGATGTGGTTTATTTAAAAGATATTTTATGAGACTTGACTTTATCCCAGAGTCACTAAATAGGCTAAAAAATCCACCAAAGCAGCTAAATTTTATCGGAGATACTTCGCTTTTATCTTTGCCAAAGATCGCAGTTGTTGGCTCAAGAAAGGCAAGTGTTTATACAAAAGAGTGCGTCACAGCACTTTGCGCAGTACTAAAAAGTGCAAATATCTGTGTGGTAAGTGGTGGAGCAATCGGCGTTGATATCGCAGCTCATAAAGCTGCTATGCCACGAACGATTGGCATTTTTGCGAGCGGACTTGATACCATCTATCCAAGCCAAAATAAAGCGGCGATAAATGAAATTTACACCAAAGCCTTGGCTCTTAGTGAGTATGATGAAGGTGAGCCGCCACTTGCTTATAGATTTTTGGAGCGAAACCGCATAGTTGTGGGGCTTTGTGAAGCTCTAGTTGTCGCGCAAGCTGATCTTAAAAGTGGCTCAATGCAAAGTGCAAGGCTTGCAAACGAGCTTAAAATCCCAGTTTATGTACTGCCACAGCGCATGGGCGAAAGCGATGGGACAAATTTTTTGCTTGCAAATAAAAAAGCTGAGCTTATTGATGACTATCATAAATTTACTTCACTTTTTGGCGAGATAAGAGAGCAAGAAAAAACTAGTGACGAGATTTTAGAATTTTGTAAAAATGGCGTAAGTCTTGATGAAGTTTTGGCAAAATTTGGCGATATCATCTATGAGTACGAGCTTGAAGGGTTGGTTGAAATTTCAAATCTAAGAGTAAAGAGCGTGCTATGAGAGAGAAATTTATGGCTATTGATGTTGGGTTAAAGCGAATAGGACTTGCCTTTGGTTTTGGCGAGATCGTAACACCGCTTGAGCCAGTGCTTAGAAAAAATAGAAACCAAGCCGCAAGAGATGTGAGCCAAAAGGTAAATGAATATGCCCCAGATACGCTGGTGGTGGGTGTGCCAATCGGCGGTAGTAGCGAAGATGAGATGAGAAGACGCATCGAGCATTTTGTCTCACTTCTTGATGTAAAGGCAAATATTGTCTATCAAGATGAAGCCTTTAGTAGCAGTGAAGCCAGTGAGATTTACACCAATGCAAGACGAGATGGTAGGCTAGATAGCATTTCAGCCACTATTATTTTAAAAAGATATCTTGGGATAAATTAAAAAGTAAAAATCGGTCTATTTTTCGAGTGAATTTTTAAAAGCTAGCTGAAAGCTATCTGTGCTAAAGGGCTGCTTTAATACTGTGACATGATTTGGCAGATCGTTAGCCGACTCATCGTTTTTGCAAATGGCTACAATACGAAAATTTTTAATATTTTTAAACTCAAGTATATCTTCTAGCATCGCTTCATTTTTTAAAATTTTACTATCGATAAAAATAACAAATGGGGTAAAAATAGAATCTTTTATATGTCTCATTAGATTGCTAATGTCGTTTTTGCCGATAACCTTTAGACCTAAAAAATTTATCTGAGCACTAATGGTGTCAAACAAAGCATCGTCATCGCAAGCAACTAAGATATTTGTATTTGTTTGATTTTTGATATTTATTTGTCTTTGGATAGCTCTATCGCCTGTTAGTGCCGCACTAAAAGATATTAAAAATTCTCCATCATTGTGAGAGATCATAGATTCATTTGCTTTTTTTAGATAGTCATTCATCTTGCTGAGATAGTAGTGACTTGGCCTCATTACGCTATGGCTAGATTTTATCTTAATATCAAAATGTACAGATTTGGGACTATAATTTTTAAGTTGAAAGAGAATGTAAATGTCTGCATATTCGGTAGAGTAAAGGAAAAATTTGCAAATATTTTCAAGTGTTTTTATGAGATTTGTGGCATCAAATTTTAAAAGCCTTGGATAACTTGGATCGTAACTAAAAATGATGGAATTTTTAGTGTCTTGCGCATCTTGGTATATGGTACTAAGAAAAATTTCCATTCTGTTTATGATATCGATAGGTTTATCTTTCATATTATCAACATCCCGTCGCCGTATGAGTAAAATCTATACTTTTCATCAACTGCTGTTTTATAAATTTTCATCGTCTCTTCAAGCCCTATAAAGCTGGTAACTAGCATTATTAGAGTTGATTTTGGTAGATGAAAATTTGTAAGAAGGTAGTTTTGCCTGATAGGCTTATTATTTAGGTTTAAAAATAGCTTACAAAAGCCGCTTGCTTGCTTACTTCTAGCAAATTCTTCAACACATCTAGTAACCGTCGTGCCAACGCCAAGAATTAGTTTATTAGAATTTATAATCTCTTGAGCTTGTTTGCTTAGCTCGTAAAATTCTGAGTGCATTTTGTGGTCATTTATATTTTGGCACTCCACACCTTTAAATGTCCCAGCGCCAACGTGAAGCGTAATGTAGGCGACTTCATGCTTTGCCTTTATCTGCTCTAACATTTGCTCACTTATGTGAAGGCTAGCTGTCGGAGCTGCCACAGCGCCACTATTTTTAGCAAATATGCTTTGATACCAGCTCTCATCATCCTTTGTGTCAGCCCTTTTAATGTATGGTGGAAGCGGTACGTGACCGATCTTTTCAAGCTCACTAAAAAGGTGAACGTTATCAAGCAAAACACCATTTTGCGTAAAATTTACCACCCTTGTGCCATCGTTATTTAGCTCAAGCACATTTACTTTTAGGTTATCAGGAAAATTTAAAATGCTACCAGCGCTTACTTTACCTCTTATATAGACGCTAAATTTATTTTCGCCTATGGGCTGATTTAGCATCACTTCGCAAGCCCCGCCGCTTTCTTTTTGTCCTAAAATGCGAGCTTTGATAACTTTTGTGTTATTAAAAATGACCGCTGCGTCCTCTGGGATGAGGCTGGAGAGATCTTTAAATTTGTAGTGTTTTATCTCTTTTGTATTTTTAAAATAGACAAGCAATCTTGCCTCTTCTTTTGGCAAAACTGGCTCTTTTGCGATGAGCTCTTCTGGCAAAAAATAATCATAACTTGAGACGTCGTTTATATTACTCATCGCTTGCTACGTCGCTGTCTTGTTCTTCTTTTTCGTCTTCATCGTCGCTCTTGTTAGCTTTTTTAGCAACGATTATTGAAATTCCATAAAGTCCGATGAGTGGTAGCGCCATTAAAACTTGACTTATCACATCAGGCGGCGTAACGATGGCTGCAAAGATAAAGATGATAACAACAGCGTATCTAAAGTAATCTTTTAGCATCTTGTCATCGACAAGTCCGATCTTTGCTAAGAAAAATGTAATGACTGGTAGCTCAAATGAAATTCCAAAGCCAATTAGTAGTTTTGCAAAAAAGCCAACATACTCGCCAATGCTTGGTAGTGCCGTAAAGAGCTGGCCACCAAAATTTACCAAAAATGCAAAGCCAAGTGGGATGACTACGTAATAACAAAACGCCGCCCCGCACGCAAACATAAATGAAGCTGATATGACAAATGGGATCACATATTTTTTTTCATTGTCATAAAGCCCAGGAGAGACAAATAGCCAAAACTGCCAAAAAATGATAGGTAGCGCGATCACGACACCAGCAAAAAATGCAACTTTCATCGCAGTAAAAAATGGCTCTTGAATTTGAGTAAATATGATATTTGAGCCAGCTGGCAAGACTTGTTTTAGCGGTTCGCTCATCCATGCAAGCAGTGGGTTCCAAAATGTAAAGCAGATGCCAAAGCAGACAAAAACGCTTACTATGCTTATAAAAAGCCTCTTTCTAAGTTCGATTAAATGTGGTCTTAGCTCTTCAAACATTACGCCTCTTTTTTATCGTTTAAGATCGCATCTTTAACTAAATTTGTTGGATTTTGTATATTTTCTACCGTTTTTTTGGTATCGCTTACGACATTTTGTATATCGTTTGTGATGTCATTTGCGCTTTTTTTGATCTCATCAAGCTCTTCAAAAGTGAGCTTTTTACGCACACTTTGCGTACTTTTGGTTATGCTTTCTTTATATTTTTGAGCATCTTCTTTTAGTTCAGCTATCTTCATTTCTTGATCAAATGTTGATTTTGCGTCGTTTATACCTTTTTTAAACATTTTTAGAAATTTTGCAATCTGAACCATCGCGCTTGGCAGCTTGTCAGGACCTAAAACTAACACTGCAATAATGGCGATAACTAAGATTTCAGAAAAACTCATTCCAAACATTTTTGCCTCTATTAAATTTTATTTAAGCTTTGTATTTTATCTTGACTTTGCTCAAAATTTTATAAATTCATCCTTCGATAAAGAGTGCAATTTCGTCGCTTAATAAGAAATTTGGATTATAAAATTTACCGTTTTTAAGATCAAGTTTTTTATTTTCCACAAGCAAATTTGCTCTACTTAGCTGTGATTTATTTAAGCGAGTAGCATCTACTCCGACTATGCTTCTAAGCCCTAAAAATATATGCTCTCTTGCTAGCTCACTCTCGTTTAAAATTTCCTTTTCTCTATATGTTGGTTTGGCGATGTAAGCATCTATGTTATTTTTGGCGTAGTATCTGGTGCCATCCACAAAACCCACGCTAAAAGCCCCTACACCAAGGTAGTTTTTGCCCTGCCAGTAGCCAAGATTGTGCTTGCAAATTTGACCAAAATTTGAAATTTCATACTGCTTAAAGCCAGCAAGCCCAATTTGTTCTATCATAAATTTAGCCAAGCTATCGCTATCCTTTTTATAGCTTTTTTTGCCAGCAAATGGGGTGTTTTCCTCAAGTGTGAGCGAGTATGCGCTAAGGTGAGTGATATTAAGATCTTTTAAATTTGCCACTTCAGCCAAAAGGCGTTTTTTGGTATCAAATTTGGTGTCGTAGATAAGGTCTAAATTTATGTTGCTAAAGCCAGCTTTTCCGGCATTTTCTACAGCTTTAAAAATTTGCTCCCTACTGTGAATGCGACCAAGAAATTTAAGCTTATCTTCAAAAAAACTTTGAGCACCAAAGCTTATGCGATTTGCCCCTAAATTTTTTACATGCTTTAGCCAAGCAAGGCTTGCTGAGTTTGGGTTTGCTTCAAATGTGATCTCAGTTTCTCGCCTGCAAAGAGGTGTTAAAATGCTAAAAATTTCATCATAAAATTTAGCATTTACCGTACTTGGTGTGCCGCCACCAAAAAAGATAGTTGAGATTTCTTTTACATTTTGGCTTTTTAGCTGAAAATTTAGATCAAGGCAAAGCGCCTTAAAATAGGCACTAACCTTGTTAAATTCGTCGTCACTTGAGCCAAAAGCACAGTAAGGACATTTGCTTTCGCAAAATGGCACATGGATATAAACTTGCAAATTTCTCTCTTTAAAATTTTGGCGATTATAAGAAATTTGGCATTTATAGCAGTTTAAAAGTAGCTTTTGGTCTTTAAGAGTTTGCTTGGCAAAAAGCCAAAATTTATCTTAAAAATTTTTGCAAAATGTGCAGTATTTGCGTAGCCTACGATATTTGCAGCTTCTTTTATACTGATATCGTTTTGCTCTAAAAGAGTAAAAGCCAGCTTTAGGCGCTCTTTTGCTAAGAGCTGATAGATCGTATCTTTGAAAAATAGCTTAAAATTTTTCTTTAGCCAAAAGTCATTTGTGCCACAAAGATGGGCTAGCTCTTTGATGCTTGGAGGATTTTGCATGCGACTTAGCAAGATCGTTTTAGCCTTTAAAAGAGTTTTTTCTTCATCGCTGCTAAGTGAAATTTCGCTCTCTTTTCGTACTTTACTTTTATAAATAAGCTCTAAAATTTTTGATTCGGTAAAAATTTCCCTCATCGCGCCTTCATATAAATTTGTCGTTTCAAGTTCATTTAAAACGCAAATTTGAGCTAAATCTTTTTTGTATTTCAAAAGCTCAAATTTATCATCAAATCTAAGTCCAGCAAATATCTCAAGCTTATTTGCGTAGCTTTCGTCAAAAAGCAGCGTTTTTGTCTTATAAAATTTATTTTGATACTCAAAGACACCTTTAAAATCATCATTAACAAGCCCAATGCAAAATTCATCTTTGTTTAAGATATACTCTTTTTTATCAAGCTTAAAGCAAAGATCGTTTTTAGCCTCATTAAACATTAAAAATAGGTATTTTTTAGACTTTTGACGATCTATTTTTATCCTGCCATTACATAAAATTTCACTTTTTAGATAGCTAATACCGCTGCTTTGCTTGAAAAACTCTACGCTTATTTGTTTTTCCTTTTGAGATATCTTTCTTGTTCCATATTTTTTGTCTAAATTTATCATTTTATCCCTCAAGCGTTAAATTTAATCCCTTTAGCGTTATGTATGATATTGATAACGATTATTTAATTTTAGTAAAATGCGCATTAAATTTTTATAAGGAGTTTTTGTGAAAAGTGCATTAAAATTTTCTATTTGTGCGGCAATTTTTATAAATTTACCGCTTTTTGCAAATGAAGATAAAGTTCTACCAGAAGTTAAAGTAGTGAGTGCGACAGGATTTGAGCAAAATATCAAAGATGCACCAGCAACGCTTAGTGTTATAACCAAAGAGGCATTAGAAAAGAAAAATCACAAAGATATCGAGAGCATGACAAAGGATATCCCAAGTCTTTTTGGGACAAGTCCCGCAGCAGCAAATAGACGAGGAATTTCTATACGTGGATTCTCTCCAAGATTTACTAAAATTCTAGTAAATGGCATGCCAGTACCAGGCGATAATGCTTATAAAGGGCTTAGAAGCGTTGGAGGCTCATATAGTTTCATCCCGCCAGCAAGTGCGATAAGCCGTATTGAAGTGATACGTGGACCTATGAGCTCGCTTTATGGAAGCGATGCACTTGGTGGAGTTATAAATATCATTACAGATGAGTTTAGTAATGAATTTGGTGCAAATCTTGGCTCAAGCTATAAATTTGCAAGAAATAAAAATATAAGTGGCGAGCTTTACAATAGCCTTTATTTGCACTCTGGACTAATTGATGATGTTTTAAGTGTTTCTGTTTATGGTAAAAATTTAAATAAATCAGAAGATAAAATTTCTTATGGAATCAGAGAGCAAAAGGATAGAAATTTTGGTGCAAAACTATTTTTTAAGCCAAATGAAAATAATGATCTTATACTTGAGCTTGCAAGAAGCGATGTGAAATATAAAAGAACTAAAGGCAAAACACTATCAACTGGTACCAACTCGGTTGCTAGCGAGAGAATAGAGGGAGATATGATAAATTTAAGCCACGAAGCAAGGCTTGATAATATCTTGCTTCAAAGCTATTTATCTTATGGCAAGCTAAAAGAGACAGCTCAACAAAATTTGACGTTAAAGACTCTAAATTTTGATACAAAAGGCTCATATTTTACCGATAATAATGCCTTTACATTAGGACTAAACGCTAAAAAAGAAAAGCTTGACGAAAAGGCTACCACAGCAGATGCGGCAAATGTAAAAAGGTATGATGTTTCGCTTTACGGCGAAGATGATTATCATCTTACAAAAGACTTTATCTTAAGTACTGGTATTCGTTATAACTACGATGAGAACTATGGATCGCACGTTTCACCAAGAATTTATGGCATCTATAGCTTAAACGACTTTTTCGCCTTAAAGGGTGGAGTTAGCACAGGTTATGCAACACCCGATATCAAGCAACGAACACAAGATCTTGCGTTGCCATTTGCTGGAGGACGTGGAGCACAGCTTGGTAGAAGCAGTCTTAAGCCAGAGTCAAGCGTAAGCTATGAATTTGGCGGCGTTTATAATAATAATGAAGGTTTTGAAACGTCTTTAACTGGCTTTTACACAAGTTTTAAAGATATGTTAAGCTATAACCCTATCTGCTCAAGAGGCAGCGTTTGCAGACACAAAGGTAAAATTTATCCAAATGGTATTTGGGAGAGTATAAATATCGGCAAGGCTGAAATTTACGGAGTTGAGCTAACAAATGAGTGGCAGGTGACAAATGCTCTTAGACTAAATCAAAGCTATGTTTATACAAAATCAAAACAAAAAGATGGACCAGAAGCTGGTAAAACCTTAAACAACTATCCGCTTCATACATTTAAATTTGGAGCGAACTACGAGCTAAATAGATGGCTAAATTTCTGGTCACAGATAAATTACTATGGTAGAACTAAAAACTCTTTTAACTATGCTAATGATATGAGAGCTTACGTTATTGCGGATCTTGGCATAAACTACAATGTAACTAAAAATTTCAGCCTAAATCTAAGCGTTTATAATCTCTTTAATGAGTTTTTTACGACAAGATCAAACAGATATGATATCTTAATAGCCGATGGGCAAAAGATCGAGCTTGGCTTTAATTTGAAGTTTTAAAATGTTTAAAATTTGGCGGAAATTTCACTTAATTTTAGCTCTTATCTTTGCTTTGCCACTTTTGATAATCTCAATTAGTGGAGCGATTATTTCGTATCATGATGAGATAATTGAAGCTTTTAGTAAAGATAAGATAGATATAGCAACTAATAAAAGTGCTTTAAAAATAGATGAAATTTTAAAGGTCTTTAGTAAGACTTGGCCAAATTTTAACCTTAGTTATATAAAGATAAAAGGCGAGGCAAATAGAGCTTATGTGGTAAGTGGCACAAGCGAGAGTGGCGAGTTTAAGTCGTTCTTTGTAGATCCTTATACGGGTGAGGTAGTCTCTGAAAATAGCGTGGAAAAATTTATAGGGCTAGCTTTAAATTTACATAAAAATCTAGGGCTAGCTCTATTTAAAAATGAAAATTTATCTAAATTCGCAAGCGAGATAGTGGCGATTTCAACGCTTGCACTACTTGCGATTTTATTAACTGGAGCGTTTATACAATTTTGGAGATTTAGAAGCAAATTTATTAGCGCCTTTAAGCTAAATCTAAAGGCAAAGAAATTTGCATTTTTATATTCGTTGCATGGATTTTTGGGGCTTTATTTGGGGGCCATTTTGCTTATTATCTGTGTTAGCGGTCTATACTTTTCTTATGAGAGCTTTGCTAAGGTTATAAATCAAATTTGTAGCGAAGAGAAGGTATTTAAAAAGCCAAATTTTACTAGCAAAAATGGCTTTAGCCTAAATGAAGAGCA
This sequence comes from Campylobacteraceae bacterium, assembly GCA_902387145.1. GTDB lineage: Bacteria > Campylobacterota > Campylobacteria > Campylobacterales > Campylobacteraceae > Campylobacter_A. Next base: position 201,756 of record CABMKY010000005.1, read on the forward strand.
AAAGGTAGAAAATCTTAAAAAAGCTTATGAAATTTTTACTTTAAAATTTGGAAATGAGTTTGATGCTTTAAATTTTATCCTCAATAAAGATGGCGTAAAATTTATGATCTTTTACTTGCCAAAAGGTGCTAGTGAGAGTGATGGTGTTAGGCTTGCGGTCGATACGGCAAGTGGAGAAATTTTAAAAAACACCATGCCAAAATCTTTTGAAATTTATAAATTTATGCTTGATCTGCACGCTGGATATATATTCGGAGAGGCTGGAAAATTTATCTTTTTTATGGCTTCTTGTGGAGTGGGCGTGCTACTTTTTAGTGGCTATGTGATTTACTACAAACGTCGTAAAAAGTAGTCTTATTTATCTATCTCTTAACTCTTTTTAGTTATTATCCCAAATAAAATTTTTGGAAAAATCATGCAAAAAAAATACAGACCAAATGTGGCAGCTGTTATTTTGTCTAGCTTGTATCCATTTAAATGTGAAATTTTAGTCGCAAAAAGGGTGGATATGGATGATATTTGGCAGTTTCCTCAAGGCGGAATAGACGAAGGTGAGAGTCCAAAGCAGGCTTTAAAAAGGGAGCTTAAAGAAGAGATCGGAACTGATAAAATCGATATCTTAGATGAGTATCCGCAGTGGCTAAGCTACGACTTTCCAGCTAATGCGGCAAAGAAATTTTATCCATTTGATGGACAGACGCAAAAATATTTTTTGGTTAGACTTAAAAATGGTGCCAGCATAAATTTAAAGACAGAGCATCCCGAGTTTAGTGAATATAAATTTGTAGATTTTGGTAGAAGTTTAGAGGGTATAAATCACTTTAAAAAGCCTATTTATGAAAAGGTTTTGAGTTATTTTAAAGAGAAAGGATATTTTTGATGTTGATCGTTCAAAAATTTGGCGGAACTAGCGTAGGAACACTTGAACGCATCGAAGCTGTGGCAAATAGAGTCATTGAGACAAAAAATAGCGGTGCAGACATAGTTGTGGTAGTTTCTGCGATGAGCGGAGTTACAAATCAATTGGTTGAATATAGTGAGTATTTTTCAAAACATCCAGATGGCGTCGCCACTGATATGCTTTTAAGCTCTGGAGAGCAAGTAACGACCGCGCTTTTAACGATCGCACTTAATGCAAAAGGCTATGCGTGTGTGGGTATGACAGGTGCGATGGCAGGCATTATTACTGATGATATTCATACGAAAGCAAGGATCGAAAGGATAGAGACTGCTAGGCTAAAAGCTGAGCTAAAAGCCGGCAAAATCGTAGTTGTGGCTGGCTTTCAAGGCATAGATGAAAAAGGTAATATCACAACCCTTGGTAGAGGCGGCAGTGATCTTAGTGCAGTTGCATTAGCAGGAGCACTAAAGGCTGACCTATGCGAAATTTTTACCGATGTTGATGGAGTTTATACAACTGATCCAAGGATAGAAAAAAAGGCAAAAAAACTAGAGCAAATAAGCTACGATGAAATGCTTGAGCTCGCCTCAGCTGGTGCGAAGGTGCTACAAAATCGCTCAGTCGAGCTAGCAAAAAAACTAAATGTAAAACTCATTACAAGAAGTAGCTTTAATCACAACGAAGGTACATTAATAGCAAAGGAAGATGACAATATGGAAGCAGTTTTAGTAAGCGGAATAGCACTAGATAAAAATCAAGCAAGAGTAACACTAAGGGGCGTAGTTGATAAACCTGGCATTGCAGCAGAAATTTTTACAGCTTTAGCTCATGAAAACATAAACGTAGATATGATAATTCAAAACGTAGGACATGACGGAACTACAAATTTAGGCTTTACAGTGCCACAAAATGAGCTTGAACTAGCAAAAGAGACTATGCAAAAGCTCTCAGCTGCAAAACATATAGAATTTGATGATGCGATCGTGAAAGTTTCAGTTATTGGCGTCGGCATGAAAAGCCATAGTGGTGTAGCATGTTTAGCGTTTGAAACGCTTGCAAAAGAGGGCATAAATATCCAAATGATCTCAACAAGCGAGATAAAAATTTCAATGATCGTTGATCAAAAATATGGTGAGCTAGCGGTTCGCGTACTTCATGATGCCTATAAGCTAGATAAATAATGCAAGATTTTATTCAGTGGACGTTAAAGGCTATTAGGGACGAAGGTCCTTTGATGAGCTGGATGGAGGAAAGGCGTGTTGAATGGACACCTTTGCTCGCATCTAGGCTTAAATTTTTACTTGAAGGAAGGGCTTTTATAACTATAAGTGATGAAGAGCGAAGATGGTTTGAAATTTATCTTTTAAAAAAGATGAACCATTCAAAAAGCATAAGGCCGTTTTTGCCATTTTTTAGCCTAAGATCGCTTTATCCATCACTTGATGAGATAGAGACAAATGAGCAAAAGCAGCTTCTAAAAGATATGCTAAGTCTTGCTTTTCCAAACGGATACTTGTTTTTTTATATCGGAAAGAGCCTTGATAGATATGCGAATTTAGCCAAAAGTGATGAGGATAGTTATATGTGGCTATTTGACGAGCAGGCGCAAAATAGCTTTACTCTTAGCTCGAGTGACGAAAATTTAGACGTTAAGCTAATAAGCCTTTGCAAAATTTTTGATAAAAGCATCGATGCGGCGCTTTTTGCCAAGGTGATACTCTAAATGCTTAATAAAATCGTCGTTACAAGCGATTTTGAAAATTTAAAAGCCAAACTTGAAAGCGAGTTTGGCATTAATAATTTAAGATTTTTTATAAGCGATGATTTTTTGCTAGAAAACGCAAAGGAGGTCATTGCAGAAGCTTACATTGCTGAAAAAGATGAAAAAATTTTAGTAATAAATGCTAATTCTTTTAGGACAGAGGCTCAAAATGCACTTTTAAAGATCATTGAAGAGCCCCCAAGAAATATCAAATTTATAATAGCAACACAGAGTAAAAATTTACTTCTACCAACGATTAGATCAAGAATGCTCATAGAAAATAATCTAACCAAAAAGCCAAAAATAACCCTTGATCTAAATTTAAAATCGCTTAGCCTAAAAGAGCTAACAGGCTTTATCGATCAAAAGATAGCAGAGGAGCAAGCTCAGAAATTTGGCAAAAACGAGTTAAAAGAGCTTGTTGGCGTTATCGTGACAAAGGCGGTTGATAGCGGGTATAAATTTAATGGTGATGAGATGGATTATTTTTTCTCGCTCATCAAGCTTGCCGATCTAAACGCCAAGTCTCACGCCGTGCTAACGCCGCTACTGCTTACTATATTTCAAAAAGGACGACGTTGAAATTTTATAAGATAAATAATAAAAGCGACTTTGATGAAATTTGCAAGGCCGTCTCGCCAAGTCCGGGTGGCGCGAAGCTCATGCATGAAAAGAGCGAGATAAATTTTATTTACATAGATGAGATAAAAACCCCAGCGGCAAATATATTAAAGCAAGATGCATTAAGTGTTGGTGCTGAGCTGGTAACACACAAAGATACGATTTTGGGTAAGCAGAGTCTAAATAAAGCATTGCTAATGGCGACAAATGCACAGCTTAGACAGTTAGCTAAAAAAGAGAAGCTACAAGACTTTGGGCTTAAAAATTTAGCAGCCTTTTTAGAGACAAAATTTATAAAGCCAACAAAGCCTCTTATAATGGGCGTTGTAAATATAAACACAGATAGCTTTAACGAACAAAGCCGCATAAATACGCAAAATGGTATTTCAAAAATAGAATATATGATAGAAGTAGGTGCAGACTACATCGACCTTGGTGGCGTTAGCTCAAGGCCAGGGAGCGAGTATTGCGGCCGTGAAGAGGAATTTAGGCGCATAAAAGATATTGTGGAGGAAATTTACAAGCTAAATTTACACGAAAAGGCGAAATTTAGCCTTGACAGCTTTGATGAGTATTGCTTAGAATTTGCGCTAAACCACGGCTTTAAAATGATAAATGACATCACGGCAAATGCCTCACTTGCCACGCTTGCGGCACAATATGACGCTGAGTTTTGCATGATGCATATGCAAGGCGATCCTGCGACTATGCAGGTCGCACCAAAATATAACGACTTAATCGGCGAGATAGCAGACTTTTTTGAGCAAAAGATAGCCCTAGCAAAGGAGCTTGGCGCCAAAAAACTAGTGCTTGATGTGGGTATTGGCTTTGGTAAGACGGCTGAACAAAATTTATTGCTTATCAAGCATTTAGAGCATTTTTTAAAATTTGACTGCCCGCTACTTGTTGGTGCTAGCCGCAAATCAGTTATAAATCATTACAGTCCAAGTGAGGTTAAAGACCGTTTACCAGGCTCGCTTTACCTACACTTAAAGGCCTTTGAAAATGGCGCGCAGATCATTAGGACGCACGATGTGGCCGAGCATAAGCAGCTTTTTAATATGCATGAGGCGATGAGTCAAGCCACACTTTGGTAGGGCGCTTGATTAAAAAGAGGCTAGATGAAAAATTTATTGCCGCCACCTTGGATCAAATTTCCAAGTATGGATCCATTTTCCATCGGCTGGAGGATGGGCACTGGCGAGGATTATAAGTTTAAATTTAATGACTGGCTAAAAACACTCAGCCAAGATGAGCGTAGTGAGTACAGGCGCCTTTTTGCTGAGCCTGCAACGTGGCGTGGATACTGGGATGAGAGGCTAGGCTCTGATGAGAGCGCATTTTTTGTAAATGGCGACTTTGTCACCGACCTTTGGGAGCGCGAGCCTAGATATGAGTTAAAATGGCTTAAAAAGCGCTATAACGCTGGCAAGGCGGGTAAATTTCTATTATTTTGGGGTCATCAAAAGAGTGCAGACATAAGTGCAAGCTGCCTTAGTCAGTGGTACGCCTCTAGCTTTTGGCAAGATGAGGTGAGATACGCTTGCGCCGAGCAATACATGATGGCTAAAAAGGCTGAGTGCTTTGGCGATAAAGAGGCTTTTGAGCAAATTTTATCCGCCAAAGATCCAGCGCAGATGAAGGCGCTTGGCAGGCAGGTGCGTGGCTTTGACGCTAAGATCTGGGACGAGGTCAAATTTAACGTCGTGCTAAATGCGAGCTATTTAAAATTTAGCCAAAATGCCCCTTTGCGAGACTTTTTGCTCCAAACTGGGAGTAAAGTTTTGGTTGAGGCAAGCCCAGTTGATAAAATTTGGGGCATAGGTATGAGCGCTGAGGATCAAAATGCGCACAATCCTATGAAGTGGTGCGGGCAAAATTTACTTGGCTTTGCGCTGATGAGAGCCAAAGACGAGATAGCAAAGGTCTATAAAAATGTCCATTTATGTGACGCGAGAGAGCTAAATTTAGATCATTTATAAAGTATGTTTAAGATAAAATGCGGTGTAAATTTGGAGCAAAAATGACAAAACAAGAGTACGAACGAGCGATAGATACGCTAAATGCGTGGGCAAAGGCCTACTACGACGACGATGAGCCGCTTACAAGCGACGAGGAGTATGACGCGCTCTATCACGCAGTGTTGGCCTTCGAGCAGGCAAATCCAAGCGAAATTTCTATCTTTTCACCTACAAAACGCGTGGGCGGCACCGTAAAAGAGGGTTTTAGTAAGGCTAATCATATCAAACGCATGTGGAGTATGGAAGATATTTTTGATCTAGGTGAGCTTGATGCATGGCTAAAGCGTGGCGAGAAAGAAGATTTGGTCTTTGTGGCTGAGCCAAAATTTGATGGAGCGAGCTTAAATTTACTTTACGAAAATGGTGTTTTGGTTAGGGCGATAACTAGGGGTGATGGCGTTACTGGTGAGGATGTGACGCAAAATGCAAAGACGATAAATTCTGTTTTAAAGAACATTGATTACAAAGGGCTTATAGAAATCAGGGGCGAGGTCGTTATAAGAAAAGATGACTTTGAGCTACTAAATATAGAGCGCGCAAAAGAGGGTGAGGCGCCACTTTCAAACCCTAGAAACGCAGCCGCAGGAAGTCTTAGGCAGCTTGATAGTGCAGTTACTGCCAAAAGAAAGCTACTTTTTATACCTTGGGGTGTGGGCGAGCAGAGCCTTGGGCTAAAAAATCACAGCGAAGTGATGAAATTTGTGCGTGATCTTGGCTTTGAAAGAGATGATTTTTTTAAAATTTTAAAAAAAGATGAGCTTGAGGCCGCATATAACGAACTTTTGGCAAATCGTGACTCAAAAAGCGTGATGATGGATGGCATGGTGATACGCGTAAACGATCTCACACGCTGCGAAGAGCTGGGCTATACTGTTAAATTTCCAAAATTTATGGTGGCGTTTAAATTTCCAGCTATTGAAAAGGTGACTAGGCTAAGAGACGTGGCACTTCAGGTTGGCAGAAGTGGTGTAGTAACGCCTGTTGGCGTGCTTGATGAGGTCAATATAGACGGTGCAAATGTAAAATCCGCCACGCTTCATAACTTTGATGAAATAGAGCGCCTTGGAGTTATGAAAAACGACTATATTGGCATCATCCGCTCAGGAGATGTGATACCAAAGATCACAAAGGTTTACAAAGATAGGCGAGATGGTAGCGAGCAAGCGATAGAGAGGCCTAAATTTTGCCCAGTTTGTGGCTCGCATCTGCTTGATGAGGGAGCGTTTTTAAAGTGTCAAAATTTAAGTTGCAGGGCAAGAGTGGTTGGCTCTATCATTCACTACGCATCGAAAAAATGCCTAAACATAGACGGCCTTGGCGATGCGATCGTAAATTTGCTATTTGATAAGGGGCTAATTTCCTGCATAAAAGATATCTACGGCCTTAAATTTGATGATCTCATTGCGCTTGAGGGCTTTAAGGAGAAAAAAGTAAATAACCTTTTAAACGCTATCGAAGCCAGTAAGGGTGCGGAGCTTTCGCGCTTCATCACGGGGCTTGGCTGCGAGCACATTGGCGAAGTGGCAGCTAAAAAGCTTGCAAGTAGCTTTGGGCTGGGCTGGCTTGATGCTAGTTTTGAGGAGCTTGTCTCGCTTGAGGGCTTTGGCGTGGAGATGGCAAATAGCCTAATTGACTTTGCCGAGGTAAATAGAGCAGAAATTTTAGCTCTTAGCCAGATCGTGCAGCCAAGCGTGGCGCAGGTGCAAAGCGTCTCAAACGCGCTAAGTGGCAAAACGGTCGTGATAACTGGCACGCTAAGTCGCCCAAGAGATGAGATAAAGGCCGAGCTTGAGAGTTTTGGCGCAAAGGTTTCAAACTCAGTTTCTAAAAAAACGGACTTTGTCTTGGCTGGCGATGAGGCTGGCAGTAAGCTTGATAAAGCAAATGAGCTAGGCGTGCTGGTGATCGATGAGAGCGAATATGAGAGGCTAAAACTTGAGGTTTGATAACTACGTCGCAAGCGTTTTAAACATAAGCAGAAACAAGGCGAGTGAGCTCATTAAATCTGGCAAGGTGCTTTCAAACGGAGAAATTTGTACCAAGGTTTCAAGCGAGATTAGTGAGGCTAAAATTTCGCTGCTTGATGAAATTTACGTTGGGCGAGGAGCTTTGAAGCTAAAGAGCTTTTTGGAGGCGATGAAATTTGATCTAGCTGGTAAAAATGCGCTTGATATAGGTAGCTCAACTGGCGGCTTTATGCAAATTTTGCTTGAGCGTGGCGTAAAAAGCGTGACTGGTGTGGATGTTGGCACCGATCAACTTGACGCTAGCTTAAGAAGCGATGAGCGAGTGAAAATTTATGAAAAGACCGATATAAGAGAGTTTGCCAAGCAAGAGCAAGATAAATTTGATCTAATAACCTGCGATGTTAGCTTTATCTCTTTGGCCGAAATTTTGCCTGCTATTTGTGAGCTAGCAAGTGAGAATTCGCTCATTATCACGCTTTTTAAACCGCAGTTTGAAGTGGGCGTCGGCGTAAAACGAAATAAAAAAGGCGTCGTCACTGATATGAAAGCTATAAATTTAGCGATGAAGAGGTTTGAAGTGATAGCTAATGGCTTAGGATTTAAAATGATAGCTTGCAAAGAGTGCGAAGTAAAAGGGAAAGAGGGAAATGCCGAATTTTTCTACGCTTTTAACAAAAGATAATATCACTGCCGTTGCGATCGGGCACTTTGACGGCGTGCATAGGGGGCACAAGCAGCTTTTAAAACAGCTTGGCGAGTTTGGCGGACTTGTCGTCATCGACAAAAACAAAGCCAACATCACGCCAAAGCTAAAGCGAGCCGAGTACTCAAACTATCCTTGCTTCTTGTATGATTTTGAGAGTATAAAAGGGCTTAGCGGTGAGGAATTTATCGCACTTTTAAAGAGGGATTTTAAAAATTTAAAAAAGATCGTTGTCGGATTTGATTTTAGATTTGGCAGAAACAGAGCGTGGGACAAGCACGATCTGAAGAGGATTTTTGATGGTGAGGTGGTCGTCGTTGATGAGGTTTGCTATGACGGCATGGGCGTGCATAGCTCCTCCATCAGAGAGCTGATACGCCAAGGCAATATCGATGAGGCAAACAGGCTGATAGGCAGGGAGTACTCGATCGAGGGCAACGTGATAAAAGGGCAGGGCATCGGCGCAAAAGAGCTGGTTGCCACGCTAAATTTAGATATAAAAAGCTATCTTTTGCCGCGCGAGGGCGTCTATGCGACAAGAACGAGGATGGGCTCATACACCTATGGCTCGGTCACTTTTATAGGCAACAGGCTTAGCACGGATGGAAATTTTAGCGTCGAGACGCACATCCTAGACGAGGTGGCGCCAAAGGTGACGAAGCACGTTGCCGTTTGCTTCATAAAACGTTTGCGCGATAATAAGAAATTTAATAATCTAAGCGAGCTAAAAGAGCAGATAAAACGCGATATAAACGAGGCTAGACAGTGCGTTGGCGTGTGCGATCTCTTTTTTGGAGAGACGATGAGATACTTTGACGGATATGGAGCTGGTATATGAGAGATGAAATTTTTAAAGAGCCTATAAGCAAGCAGTTTGAATTTGATGATTTTGTGGCGAGCGTTTTTGATGATATGATCTCGCGCTCGGTGCCATTTTATGATGTTAGTTCAAATTTAAATGCAAAGTTGCTTGCTAAAATTTTGCCAAAAGAGGCAAGCGTATGCGACCTTGGCTGCTCGACGGCAAATAGCCTGCTTTTGCTAAACAACCTTAGAAACGACCTCGTGCTAAGCGGTGTGGATAACTCTGAGGCGATGCTTGCAAATGCAAAAAACAAGGCAAAGGCTTATGGGGCTGATATTGAATTTATTTTAGACGACATTTTAGAGTGCGAGCTAGAGGGCTTTGACGCAGTTTTGGCAAACTATACTTTGCAGTTTATCAGACCACCAAAAAGGGCTGATCTAGTGCAAAAAATTTATAACGGACTAAATGAAAATGGAGTTTTTTTGTTTAGTGAAAAGATCATCTTTGAAGATAAAAAGCTTACTAAAAGCGTCATAGAAATTTACGAGGACTACAAGCAGGCACAAGGCTACTCACGCTATGAGATCGCCCAAAAAAGAGAGGCGCTTGAAAATGTGCTGGTGCCATATACCGAAGAAGAAAATAGAAGCTTAGCCCTAAATGCTGGCTTTAAGCGAGTCGTGAGCACATTTAAGTGGGGAAATTTCATGAGCTTTTTGGCGTTTAAGTAAAAAATCTATTTAAAAAAAGAACTATTTTTAAGTATATAAGGAGTATTTATGGATAATGAGCCACAAAATATCGAAAGTATCATAAGTAAAGTGAGCAAAAATTTTGGCGAAGAATTTTTGAAGCACTATCTGTCTAGTAGCTTTGGTTCTATGAGTAAAAGTGAAATCGAAATTCTTATATTTCATCTACTTTTTAGTGATTTTAAAGGGTTGTCAAATTATAAAATATCAAATTTGTTAAAAATAAGTGAAACAAAGGTAAAGAATTTAACTTTAAATGCACATTTAAGATACCCAAAACAAAGTGGAGATGAGATAGTTAGAGAAACGCTTGCGGATATTGCTAAAAAATTTAGCACAATCTACGATGAACAAAATGGTGAAGTTAAAATTCATATACAAAGTAGTGTTCAAAAGCGTGAAATGATAAATGCAATAAATAATCTTGGCTCATTTGCTGATTATGGTTTAAATAATGAAATTCTAAAAATTAGGATAAATACTTTATTTTCTTTATTTGAAAAATTTTTAGATAAAGAGAAATTTAAAGAGACCGTTCAGACTTATCTAGAAGATAAAAAACTAAATGAAAAACAGTTTTTTGATGCACTTAATAATCGCCAGAAGCTTATAGAAGTAATTAAAAAATCCAATATAAAAATAAGTGATATTTTTGGACTTATAGTATCGAAACTTTTATAAGTTATATAAAATTCAATTTAAAATAAATTTAGCGGGATTTCCCCGCTAAATTTACTCATTTATCGCTGCATTTCCGTGGTGGTGGAAGTCATCGTAGATGATCTTTGAAGTTTGGAATTTTATGCGTTTTAGTTCGCGAACTCGTAAAAATTCTTCTTCATCGATCTTTTTGATCTGAATAGCTGCTTTAAATGTCGGAGTCTTACTGATGTAGTCCCAACCGCTGCTTGTTAACTCATTGCAAGAGCTCTCCCAGTAGTGGAAAGTCATCTGAATGATGCCATCAGGCACGATGTCTGTTACTTCGGCTTTTACGACGATATAGCCGTATCTACTCCATGCTTTGATGAAGTCGCCTTGTTTTAAGCCATATCTTGCTGCAAGTGCTGGATTCATCTCGGCGATAGGTCCGATACTATCTCCACCCTCTTCGATGGCGCGTGAGCGTCTTGTCATGGTGCCAACTGTGTATTGATAGACTTTTCTAGTGGTTAGAAGCTGTATCGGATACTCATCGTCAGTCTTTTCATCGACTGAGCCAGCCATGATAGGATACTCAGGCGACATATTCATCTTTTTAGCAAACTCAAGTTTTGCACTCTCGATCTTATCGGCTTTATCCACAAAGAGGCATGGTACAAAACGACCTTTGCCATCAGGTGTGAAAAATTTCTTATCAAGATAGAGGCTTTGACCGCCCATATCATCTTCGTTTGGACATGGCCAGTGAAGTCCGTGATACTTTTTGATACGGTAATAACTCATGCCACCATATCGTCTTGGGTCGCATTTTCTAACTTCTTCCCAAATTTCTTCTGGTGAGTTGAAGTTAAATCCCTCAGTTGCTCCTAAACGGCGTGCGATCTCGCAAACGATCCACCAGTCTTGTCTAGCATCTCCTGGAGGTGTGATGACTGCTTCGTTGTGCTGTACGCGGCGCTCTGCGTTTGTATAAAGTCCTTCTTTCTCGCTACTTGCAACACCTGGAAGTATGACATCAGCTTTTAGTGAAGTCTCAGTTAAAAATAGATCTTGCACGACGTAGAAATCAACATGAGCGATACCTTTTAAGAAGTGGTTTGTATTTGGCTCAGAGATGACCGGATTTTCGCCGATAGTCCAGAAGAAATGCACTTTGCCATCAAGGATCGCATCAGGTACTTCGGTTTTGTGAACGCCTATTTCTGAGCTCAAAAATCCAGGTTCTAGGTGCCACATTTTTTCAAACCAAGCTCTTTGCTCTGGATCAGTTACTGAGCCAAGATTTGGGAAGATATTTGGTAAAACGCCCATATCACAGCAGCCTTGAACGTTCTCTTGACCTCTTAGTGGTAAGTCGCCTGTACCAAGCTCACAGATGTTGCCGGTGATCAAGAATAAATTTGACACATCGCAAACTCCGCCAACGCCGTGGTTAAAGTGAGTTACGCCCATACCGTGAGTGATGACAGCTGGTTTTGTGGTGGCGTACATTCTAGCAGCTGCTCTGATATCCTCTGGATTTAGCCTTGTGTATTTAGCTACAACCTCTGGGGCATAGTCTTTTACAGCTTCTTTGACATACTCAATGCCTATTGTGTGATCTCTTACAAATTCCTCATTTACAAGGCCTTCTTCGATGATAGTGTAAAGAAGTGCGTTGATAACTGGGATGTTGTGCTCAGGCTCTAGCTGCAAGTGGATGTCGGCTCTGCTTGCAAACTCGGTCTTAATAGGATCAATAACGATCAGTTTAGCACCGCGGTTTAGCGCTCTTTGGATGTGCATAGCTGCGATTGGGTGGCCATTTTCTGGATTTGAGCCTATCATTAATATACAGTTACTATAAGTGCCAATCTCTGTAAAGCTATTTGTGGCAGCTCCGTTTCCGATTGTTTTAGCAAGTCCTGCTACTGTCGGAGCGTGTCAAATTCTAGCACAGTGATCGACGTTGTTTGTGCCAATTACTGCACGCATTAGTTTTTGAGCAACGTAGTTGTCCTCAAGTGTGCAACGTGCTGAGAAATTTCCAGCTAATGCGTCTGGGCCATATTTTGCTTTGGTTTCTTTCATTTTCTCTACGACAAGATCAAGTGCCTCGTCCCAGCTGGCTTCCTCAAAATCACCATCCTTTGAAAATACGCCATTTTTCTTTCTAATAAGTGGTTTTGTGAGTCTATCTGGACTTGCAACGTAATCCCAGCCATAAAAGCCTTTTAAACATAAATTTCCTTGATTGACTGGATTGTCTTCAACGCCTGTGGCGGCACGAACGACATTGTTTTCCACATGCAAGGTTACTTGACAGCCTGTCCCACAATAAGGACAGATGACTTTGCCTTCTTTCATCATTTTCTCCTTTGCTATGCAATATATGCATATTTTTATATGGATAATATTAGTAGTCAGATTCTTAATCTTTAATAAAAATTCTTTATCTATAAAAATAAATTTCTAATTTAAGCTAAAATTAATTTAGTTCCACTAAAGTCAATTATTTAGGGATTTTAAATTTATTTAAAATTGATAAATTTATTATAAAAGAAATAAAGATATAGAGATTTAGCTTTTTATATAAAATGAAGAAATTAATTCTAATTTTACTTTATTTAAAAAGGTTAGTCATATTGTGAGTAGATAAATTAATACTAAAGATGGAAAATTTTAAAATTGAGCTGTAAATTTTGAATAAAAATATGGATGAAGGAAATTTAATAAGGAGAGCAGATCGCTCTCCAATGAATTATTTATCTCTTAAGCCAAGCTCAGAGATTAGTTTTGAATATGTAGTGTAGTCTTTGTTTTTAAGATACTTTAAAAGTCTTTTTCTTTGACCAACTAGTTTCAAAAGACCTAAACGTGATGAAAAGTCTTTTTTGAAAATTTTAAGGTGTTCTGTAAGTTCAGTTATTCTAGCTGTTAAAAGAGCTATTTGAACTTCTGGAGAGCCTGTATCTCCCTCTTTTCTAGCGAATTTCGCAACTATTTGAGCTTTTTTAGCCGAATCCAAAGCCATGATGACCTCCTGATTGGTGAATTTTGGAAGAGCGATTATAGCATTTAAAACATAAAATTAGATAAAACTACGCTTTTTAAAAATTAATGAAAAATGCAGTAAAAATTTAATAAAATTAGGGCTATTTAAAGACTTAAGGAAGATAAATGCTTTTTACAAAGGCAAGCGAATACGCTCTACTTTCACTTATTTTAATATCTCAAAAATCATCTCCAGTTGATGTTGATACGATTTCAAATGAGCTTAAAATTTCAAAAAGCTTTTTAGCCAAAATTTTACAAAATCTTGCAAAAGATGGAATTTTAAAGTCGTTTAAAGGGGCAAATGGCGGTTTCGCGCTAAATAACGAACCTGAAAATTTAAGCATAAAAAAGATAATAGAGTGCGCTGAAAAACGTGAACTTAACGTCTTTGAGTGCTCATCTTCTGCGGATGGCTGCCCGTCAAATAAAGCCTCGAGCTGTCAAATTTGGTCGATGTTTAGCGGCCTTCAAAGTAAGATCGACGAGATGCTTGATGCGATAAAACTAAGTGACATCGTTAAGAAGTAGACTTGGCAAAGCAAAAAAATAATATCTTAACTCTTGTTGCGCCGTTTCTTGCGCCAATTGTTAAGTTTAAAAGTCTTAGCATCGTTGGTATCATTGTTGCCATCCTTGCTATCATCATTGTACCGCTTCCAAGCGCGGTGCTTGACTTTTTCCTGGCACTTTCGATCTCGATTTCTGTGCTTATAATTTTAATTTCGATTTATGTGCCAAAACCGACTGACCTTAGCACGTTTCCAACGCTCATTCTCATCATAACGCTTTTTCGCCTCTCGCTAAACATAGCAACCACGCGTATGATCTTAAGCGAGGGTCACAACGGCCCAGAAGCGGTCAGCGAGATCATCTCAAGCTTTGGAAATTTCGTAGTTGGCGGCAACTTCGTCATCGGCATCATCGTATTTTGTATCTTGGTGCTCATAAATTTCATGGTTGTAACAAAGGGTTCAACTCGCGTGAGTGAGGTGCAAGCGCGTTTTACACTTGATGCGATGCCTGGTAAGCAAATGGCGATAGATGCGGATCTAAACGCAGGTTTGATCGATGAAAAAACGGCGCGCGAAAGACGTCAAGCCATCATCGGCGAGGCAAATTTCTACGGCGCGATGGATGGTTCGTCTAAATTTATAAAAGGTGATGCCGTCGCTGGCATCATCATCACTATCATCAACATCATCGGCGGCTTTGCTATCGGCTCGTTTCAACATGGCCTTGATATGGCGACATCGGCTCAGTACTATACGATACTAACTATCGGTGATGGTCTTGTGAGTCAGATCCCAGGACTTATCACTTCAACAGCGACTGCTATCATCATCACAAGGGCTAGCAAAGACGACGAGGACTTTGCAGAGGGCACGCTAAATCAGCTCTTAGGCGACTATAAAACCTTGCTGATAGTGGGCTTCATACTATTTATGTTTGCCCTTGTGCCAGGACTTCCAACCCTATCTCTTGGCTTTATAGCAGTGTTATTTTTAGGGCTTGGCTACATCATCAAGCAGACAAAAGATGGCGGGCTAAATTTAAGCCTTGCACCAAAAGAGAAAACTGCTTCTAAAAAGGCTGGAGCCGCTACGCAAAGTGGGGCAGGGGCAGCTGCTAGTAGTGCCACTACTAAGGTGCCAAAGAAGAGCGATGAAGAGATCGCAAGAGAAGAAGAGACGAAGATAAATGATATCTTGAAGCTTGAAATTTTAGAGCTCGACCTTGGATATGGCCTACTAAAGCTAGCTGATGTGGATCTCATTGAGAGGATTCGTGCTATGAGGCGAAATATCGCTTCAAGTCTTGGCTTTTTGATGCCAAAGATAAGAATTCGTGACAACCTTCAACTACCGCCAAACGAGTACCGCTTTAAGCTAAAAGGTATCGTGATCGGTCAGGGTGAAATTTATGCGGATAAATTTCTAGCGATGGATAGTGGACTAGTTAGCGAAGATATCGAGGGGATTCCGACAAAAGAGCCAGCTTTTGGGCTGGACGCACTCTGGATCGATGCTAGCGTCAAAGAGGACGCCATACTTAGCGGCTACACGATAGTTGATCCTGCAAGCGTCATCTCAACGCACATGAGTGAGCTTATCAAGCAAAACGCAGCCGAGCTTCTAACTCGCCAAGAGACGCAAAATTTATTAGACAAACTAAAGATCGACTACCCAGTTGTGGTCGAGGATACGCTAAGGATCGCACCTATAAATTTGATCCAAAAGGTTTTAAAAGCGCTGCTTAAAGATAATATCCCGATCAAAGATCTGCTTAGCATACTTGAATCAATTAGCGACATCGCCGAGGTTAGTAAAAACCTAGATATGATCATCGAGCACGTGCGCGCAGCGCTCTCACGTGTCATCACTTCGCTTTATGTCGATGAGAAAGGACAACTAAATTTTTACATTTTAGATAGTGCTGTGCAGCAAAAGCTTATGGACGCGGTGCAGTATAAAGACGGCGCGTATCACCTGATGATAAATGTGGCTCAAACTTCATCGATCGTTCAGGCTCTAAGGCATGAAAAAGAGAAACGTCCGATGAGTCAGCATGGCGAAATGGTGCTTTGTGTGGAGCCAAGTCTAAGAAAATTTATAGCAAATA
Organism: Campylobacteraceae bacterium; assembly: GCA_902387145.1. Lineage (GTDB taxonomy): Bacteria > Campylobacterota > Campylobacteria > Campylobacterales > Campylobacteraceae > Campylobacter_A. Next base: position 217,609 of record CABMKY010000005.1, read on the forward strand.
TCTGCGCAAATTTTGCCATCGACATCGTGGTGCTAAGCTTTGCTGAGATCTCGGCAAATACGCCATTTGAAACGGTTGGCGTCATAGAAATAGAAAATTTATAAAGGAAAACGATGAAAATTTATCACCTCTCGCACACCGATCTTGACGGATACGGCGCGCAATACATAACAAATTTTTACTTCAAAGATGTGAAATTTCTAAACTCAAACTACGGCAGAGAGATAGATGATAAATTTGCTCAAATTCTATCTGAGATAGGTGCCTCAAATGACGATAAAAACATTATTTTGATCACTGATCTAAATTTAACTCTAGCTCAGTGTGAAAGCTTTGAGGATATGATAGGGGGTAAAAATATAAAGCTATTTTTGCTAGATCATCACCAAAGTGGTGCTGAGTGTACGAGCAGCTATCCTTGGTACTTTTTAGATAGCTCAAGGTGCGCTACAAAGATCACTTACGACTTTTTTGCGGGAATTTTTGGCAAAAATAAAGAGCTTGAAATTTTTAGTGACGTCGTAAATGCCGTGGATATCTGGCTAAAAGATGATAAAAATTTTGAGATGGGCAAGGTCTGTTTGGGGCTTGTAGCAAACGCCAAAGAGATAAACAAGGTAATGTTTGAGCAAGAAAATAACCTATATATGGATCATGTCCTAAAAGAAGCGAGTAAATTTTTTAACGAAAAAAATGATTACATCGGGCTTGATATGCAGATACACGCGATAAAAAAGTCATTTTTCAAAGAGGATAAAGACGATACGCTAAGTAATCTTATCTCAAGCTACGTAGTGAAAAAACTTAGTGAAAATAAAGAGAAATTTAGCATAAACTATAAAGATCATAAAGGAATTTTAACCTACAATATCGGCAACGTTTCGGTTATCGGCAACGACTTTTTAGTGGCAAATCCTGAATTTGACTTCTTTATCGATGTAACAAACAAAAAAACGTTAAGCTTTCGCGCAAATGGCAAGCTAGACGTTAGCGCTATGGCAAAGCATCTAGTTGGCGGTGGCGGACACGTGAATGCAAGCGGCGGACTATTTGCAAATTTCAAAGATGGCTTTAGCTACGAGCCGATCAAAGCACAGATAGTAGATCTAATAACTAAAAAAACACAGGAGGAAATATGAAAGAAGAAGAGGTAAGCGTAGAAGAACTTAGCTATGAGCTTAGTATGGTGCTTGAGGCGATGTTCTACTATGCTGGAGTAAAAAAAGACAAGCTTGAAGAGGCGGCAAATCTCTATGTTGAGTGCATCGATGATGCGTTAGAAAATTCTGACGCTAGCGGTAGTGACGAGGTCATAGAGATAGTTGAATATATGAAAAAACATCATTCGAAATTATTTAAATAAGGAAAGAAAATGAAGAAAATTTTAGTTTTAGTGGCAGCAGTTTTTGCGTTAAATGCTATGGCAAATGAAAATTTAGACAAGGCAAACGAGCTTTATGCAAAGAAAAATTTTAATGAAGCTTATCTTTATTTTAATAAGGCTTGTGGAGAGGGCGAGAAAAAAGCTTGCACGATGAATGCTATCATGCTATTTAACGGTGATGGCGTAGCAAAAGATAGAATTCAGGCTGAGAAAATTTTTACAAAAATGTGCGACGAAAATGAGGGCATGGCCTGCGAAAAACTAGGCGAAATGATCGCTTATGGCCTTGTAAAAGATAAAGACGCAAACGAAGCAAAGAACGAAGAAAAAGCAAAGGCTTTATTTAAAAAAGCTTGTGATAACGGCTACCAACCAGCTTGCGACTTCGTAGCAAAATAAATTTAAGAGGCTTAAAATGGGCTACAAACATAAAGATTTGATAGGAACTAGAGAGCTTAGCAAGGAAGAAATTTTATATTTTTTAGAGGCGGCGGAAGAGTTTAAGGAGCTAAATTTAAGCCAAGTGAAAAAAAATGACTATCTTCGCGGAAAGACCACGATAAATGCATTTTATGAGAACTCGACTAGAACGAGGACATCCTTTGAGATTGCTGCAAAGAGACTTGGAGCTGATACGATAAATTTCAGCTCATCAAGCTCGAGTGTGACAAAGGGCGAAAGCCTAAATGATACGATGAATAACATGGCTGCGATGAGAAGTGACATCATCGTGCTTCGTCACCCAAGCTCTGGAGCGGCGAAATTTGCAGCTGATAGGACAGAGGCTAGCGTCGTAAATGCAGGAGACGGCACAAATGAGCACCCAAGCCAAGCTCTGCTTGATCTTTTTACTCTAAGGGAACACGGTAAAATTTTGGATAAAAATCTAAACGTTGCGATCATTGGTGATATCGCCAGAAGTCGCGTGGCAAGGTCAGACATCTGGGCGATGAAGAAATTTGGCATAAATTTAAAGCTCTTTGCACCAAAGATGATGATGCCAAAAGATGCTGAGGTCTTTGAGTCTCAAATTTGTAAAAATATGGAAGAGGCTTGCGAGGGTAGCGACGTCATCATCATGCTTCGTATCCAGCTAGAGCGTGGTGGTGCGGACGTGGCTTTTCCAAGCTCGAGAGAGTACTCGAAATTTTTTGGACTAAATAAAAATAGGATAAAGCTAGCCAAACCTGATGCGATCGTGCTGCATCCAGGACCGATAAATAGGGGCGTAGAGTTAAACTCAGACGTGGCTGATGGCACACACTCAGTTATACTAAATCAAGTAGAAAATGGCGTTGCTATAAGAATGGCGATATTAAATACGCTTGCAAAAAATAGGGGCTAAAGATGAAAATAGCAATAATTAACGGCACTATCGTAAATAGCGACGAGAAATTTAAGGCAAATATCCTAATAGAAAACGGCAAAATAGCCAAAATAGGAAGTGAGAAATTTGAGGCTGATAAGGTCATCGACGCCACAAATAAGCTCGTCATGCCAGGGCTCATCGATATGCACGTGCATTTTCGCGATCCTGGTCAAGAGTATAAAGATGACATCATATCAGGCTCGCAGGCAGCAGTGGCTGGAGGAGTGACAACCTGCCTTTGCATGGCCAACACAAACCCAGTAAATGACAACGCTTCAATCACAAGAGCGATGATAGAAAAGGCTAAAAACTGCGGACTGATCGATCTTTTGCCGATCGCAGCCATTAGCAAAGGGCTTGGTGGCAACGAGATCGTTGAAATGGGCGATCTTATAGAGGCTGGAGCAGTTGCATTTAGTGACGATGGTCTACCAGTGACTAGCTCAAGCGTGATGAGGGCGGCACTTGAGTACTCAAGTATGTTTAATAGCTTTTGTATAAGCCACTCAGAGGATTGCTCGCTTTGCAGGCAGGGCGTCATGCACGAGGGTAAGGTCTCAGCCATACTTGGACTTCGCGGCATGGCAAGAGAGAAAGAGGAGATCGCAGTTAGCCGTGATATGCTGCTTGCAAAGCTCACCAAAGCGCACATCCACATCGCTCACGTAAGCTCGGAGTACTCGCTAAAGATCATCGAAATGGGCAAAAAAGAGGGCATAAACATCACTTGCGAGGCCACACCTCACCACTTTAGTTTTAGCGACGATGAAATTTTGAAAAATGCTTACGATACAAATTTCAAAATGTCACCACCACTTCGTGAGATAAGCGACGTAAAAGCGGTGAGAGAGGCACTGAAAAGTGGCCTTATAGACGTCATAGCTACCGATCATGCACCGCACCACACGGATGAAAAGATAATGGAATTTGACAAGGCGCCATTTGGTATCATCGGACTTCAAACCCTTGTGCCACTTACGCTAAAGCTCGTAAATGAGAGCGTTATAAGTTTAGAGCGCATGGTGGAGCTAACATCTACAAACGCAGCTAAGATGCTAAATTTAAAAGATAAAGGCAGGCTTGCAGAGGGTATGCTAGCTGACATCGCGGTGATAGACCCTGAGATCGAGTACATTTATGATGAAAAGATAAACCGCTCAAAATCTATAAACTCTCCACTCTTTGGCAAAAAGCTAAAAGGCGCAGCGACTACTACTATAAAAAGTGGCAAGATCGTTTATGAGTTTGGAAAATAATCTAAATTTGCTTGTACTTGCGGACAAATCCTAAATCTTCAAAATCCAAAATTTGCTAGAAATTTCTAGCAAATTTTATTTTTTATGAGTTATATTTTTTAACGATACCGCGAACGACTTTTTCTATAAAAAGTGCAGATTCAACCTCGCAGCACTCTCTTGTTGAGTGAGGCGAGTGGATGTTTGGTCCAATAGAACATGCACTAAGACCCGCTTTTTTCTCCAAAAGCACGCCACATTCAAGTCCAGCGTGAACGGCTGTTATCCTTGCATTTGGCTTATAAATTTTTAGCTCTTCTAGGATGTCGTTTGCAAATTTATCATTTATAGGTTTCCAAGCAGGGTTTCTATCTTTTGCGATGACCTCAAAGCCAAGCGCTTTTGCAAGCTCAGAAATTTCAAATTCCATCCTATTTAGTCCGTCTTTGCTCATTGACCTTGCAAAAAACTCCACTTCAAGTGTGCCATCATCTTTGATCTTTGCAAGTGAGAGGTTTACGCTATCTTGTGGTATGCCTAGCTCGCAGTTATAGGCTCTTACGCCTTGTGAAAATGAATTGATTAGTGCTAAAATTTTCTCGCCATTTTCTAAAATTTCTTCACCCGTGTCAAGCTTTTTCACGCTTAAATTCTCGCACTCGCTCTTTAGCTCTTTATCGCTTAACACAAGCGCAGTTGCGCTACTTGGGATAGAGTTGCTTCGCTCGCCACCTTCAAATTTAACAAGCTTGCAGCCATTTTTAGTCACAAATGCCGCCAAAACCTTGATCGCATTTGGGATATTTTTATGTATCTCGTTACCAGAGTGTCCGCCAGGTAGGCCGCTCACTTTTACTTCATAAAGCGTGCTCTCTTTTGCTTTCTTGCTATTAAGCGAGATAGTGGCAAATAAATTTACACCGCCAGCGCAGCCGATAGTTACGCGGTCGTCCTCTTCGCTGTCTAAATTTAAAAGCTTATCGGCTTTGAGATCGCCACTAAAGCCAGCAGCTCCGACCATGCCGACCTCTTCGTTGTTTGTAAAGAGGCACTCAATGTCGTCAAATTCGCTTATCATCTGCATCATGATAGCCACGCCTATGCCGTTATCGGCACCTAAAGATGAGTTTTTAGCCCTCATGTAGCCATCATCGCCATAAACTATCTCGATCTTTGGCGCATCGCCCATGCAGACCATATCATAGTGGCTTTGCAAGCAAATTTTTGGTTTGCCTTTAAATGCATGAATGTTGCCAAAGCTATCGACCACGACTTCACAGCCCTTATCTTTTGCATAGCTAGCTAGAAAATCACGCATCTTATCGGTCTCATAACTGCAGTGCGGTATCGTAGTAAGTGTCTCAAATTTCTTTAAAATTTCACTATTTGACATATCTGCCTCCGTAAATTTATTTTATCTCGCCCTTATAACCAGTCGCATCGACTGCTTTTAAAAGCTCTTTTTCATCGAGCTTATCATCTGCTATAATGACAGCTTTTCGCTCTTTTAGCGATACATCTGCCTTTTTTACGCCCTCGACGCTAAGAGCAGCCTTTCTAACAATCGCCGTGCAAAGCGGACAGTGCATGCTAGGCACTGAAATTTCTATCTTTTTATCAGCGTAGCTTGCAGCCACCAAAAGGGCTAAAACTAAAATTTTACGCATAAATTTCTCCTAAAAGCTCTGGGTATGTAAGGAGTAAAAGCAAAATCACTCCAAAAAGTATATATACAAGTATCCATTTTTTCTTTTTATAGCTCAGGTTGCAGCTTTTTGGCTTGTAAAATAAAGCAATGCCTGAGATCACAAAGCAAATGACCGCCACGATGCTTAAAGGGACGCGGTATTCGTATAAATTTTGTGTCCAAGATAGAAATGAAAAAGATGTGCCAAAAAGCAGAAAAAGAAGTGCTGGCAAACAGCACAAGGTAGCGCCAATAGCACTACCTATGGATGTTAGTATCAGCCAAAAGGCTCTCATTTTAGCTCTGTTGAGACGTAGTCGTAGCTAAATTCTTTTGGCGAATAGTAGTTTTGTGTGTTGCCATCAACCTCAGCGTATGGATAGCCAAAGTTGTTTAGCGGAGTTTGCTCTGGGGTTGGCTTTAAGATAAAGTCGCGTCCGTAGTTAAAGCCTATCCAGCACATCTCCCAGTTGCCAAAGCAATAGTCCCTAACAGCTTTGATCTTAGCGTCGTCGTTTGTTAATTTCTCGCCCAGTCTTACCTTTGTGACATCTGCTGGATCAACCGGTATCCAACCATAGCCTTTTAAGTAAAACTCAGCCCTGCAGTGCTGTCCGCCTGAAATTTTAGCCACGCCGTCTTTTGCGCTACCCATTTGATCTGAAAATCTAGACTGGCCAACCCTGATACCAAAAATTTCTCTTGCTGGGATGCCAACTGATCTGCAAAGCCCCACAAAAACTGAGTTTATGTCGGTGCATTTGCCAACTAGTTTTCCGCTTTCTAGTATCGCTTTAACATCGCCTGTGCCACATCCAAGGATGCTGTTATCACGCTGCATAGTGTTTGCAACCCACGTATAGATCGCTTTTGCGCGCTCTAAATCGCCTTTAGTATCGCCGATAATCTCTAGCGCTTTTGCTCTTACGACGCCGTCAGTTGGGATGTGTGAAGTTGGTTTTAAAAACTCTAAAACTGCAGGATCTACCTTCTCATTTGGATCGTAATTTACCTTGCTAAAGTCAGTGTTACGCTCTGTTGTTTGAATTTTAAACTGCACATTTAAGATAGGTCTTGGCTCATTTTCTTCAAAATCAGCATACATTGTAGGTATTAGCGTATCTGAAATATAGACGTTTTTAGCGGTTGTGTTTATGACGTAGTCTTGGGTTAGTTGCTGATAAGTGGTGCTTAGTGGGAGCGGTAGCCAAATTCTTGAGATTTTGCCCTTTTCAAGTAAGAAATGTTTGAAATTTACGTCGAAATTTCTAACTACTGGGTTTGCTGATTCATCGCTAGCTAGAGTTACACTTGGAAGCAGACTCGCTGCACCTAAAAAACTACTGAATTTAAAAAAATCTCTTCTTTGCATAAAATGCCTTTTTTGCTTAATATTAGCCAAACTTGGCTCTAAAACTGCCTGCTATTCTAGCATAAAATTTTTATTTATGATAAAATCCGCCACATGAAAAAGATTATATTTTTAGGCTTTATAGCGCTATTTTGCAACGGTTGTCTTTATATGAACGAGCGCGGAGTTTCGACTCAATATTATAATGATTGTAAAGAGTATTATGACGCGACTGGCACCTACCAAAAAGAGTGTCCGCATAACATCGTCGATTGGAAATAGCGTGGATCTTAGCAAATTTAACGAGCAGCAAAAGCAATTTTATAATAGGATAGAAAATTTAGCAAATTTTGATTGCGAATTTAGCTTGAGTGATAGTGTAAATGTCAAATTTAAAGAGCTGGGCGCTGCGAGCAAAGAAGAAATTTACAACCTCGCCCTTAGCCTAAAGCCTTGGCGAAAAGGGCCATTTGAAATTGATGATATATATATAGATAGCGAGTGGCAAAGTTTTATTAAATTTAATATCCTAGCGCCACATCTAAATTTAGCTGGCAAAAGCGTGGCTGATGTGGGTTGCAATAACGGATATTATATGTTTAAGATGCTTGAATACGGCCCAGAAAGCATAACCGGCTTTGATCCTAGTGTGCATACATATTTGCAGTTTAAATTTTTAAACAAATTTATCCGCTCAAATATCACTTATGAGCTTCTTGGCGTCGAGAGTTTGCCAGAGTTTGGAGCGAAATTTGACAACATTTTTTGCCTTGGCGTGATATACCACAGAAGCGATCCTATCAAGATGCTAAAAGAGCTAAAAATGGCTTTGAATCCTGGAGGAGAGCTATTTTTAGATACTATGTATATTGATATGGAGGGCGACTTTGCGCTAAGTCCAAAGGATAGGTATTCAAAAATTCCAAATATCTACTTTGTACCGACACTCTCGGCACTTCAAAACTGGTGTGAGAGGGCTAAATTTAAGGACTTTACCTTGCTTGATACAAAGGCTACTGATCTAAATGAGCAGCGAAAAACACAGTGGATAGATGGTGAGAGTCTTGGAAATTTCTTAGACTCAAATGACAATACAAAGACCATCGAGGGCTACCCAGCGCCAAAAAGAGCATATGTTAGAGTTAAAATTTAAGGATAAAAATGGCAGAAGAAAATATCTATGATACAAAAGATGAATCGCAAATAATCTTACCAGAAGATGAAAATCCATTAAGAAATGAGATCAAAACCGCTCCACTTACAAAGCTAAATTTTAGTGGAACGGCATTTTTACTTGAAAAAAATCACGCAAAGACTAGATTTTTTACTACAGATGATATGGTGTGCGATACTGAGGGGCTTATTCATAGTGGATTTATTTTTATGGGCGCAAATCATGCCGCTCTTTTAGCCATTAATGAAGAATTTTGCGTTAGTATCGGAGCTAGGATAAATTTCTTTGGACCGCTAAAGCTCGGTGATGTAGTAGAATTTGACGCACAAGCAAGATTTGAAGAGAGTAGAAAAAGAGAAGTAAAAGTGCTTGGATATGTTAAAGATATAAAAATTTTTGAAGGAATATTTCAACTTGTCACACTTGAAGAGCATATTTTCCTGGCTCAACAAAAAAATATCCAAAAAGAAGCTGCTCTAAGGCAAAAAAAAGAGCGAGAAGAAGCCAAGGCTAATAGCTAAAAGTAAGTAAGAATTTTTGATTTTCTTATTATTTAATCCCAAATAAAACGAAATTTTAAAAAGACAATCTTTATCTCATTATCCTATTTTGGTAAATAATTGGTAACATTTTTTAAATTTTTAAGGAAAATTAAGCAATAAAATTAATTTTCTATGATAATATCCTTTCAAAACTTTTTATCAAAAGGAGATTTAGATGAAACTTACAAAAGTTAGCTTAGCTGCTTTGGTTGCTTTAGGTGCATTTTCAAGCGTTGCAAGTGCAACTCCACTTGAAGAAGCTATAAAAAATGTAGATCTTTCAGGATTTGCAAGATATCGTTATACAAATGATAGTACTAAGAAAACTACAGCTGATACTGTAAAAGGTAATACTGCAGGCCATGCTTTTAGAATGCAAACATCATTTAAAGCCGCTATTGATGATAATTTCTTTGGTGTATTAACACTAAGATATGCTGCTACTGATGATTCAGGCGATAAAGTAGCAACTGGTACAGATAAAACAAATACAACAAATTCTTTTGGTGTATATGAGATGTATCTAGGATACAAAGTATCTGACACTACTATTACAGCTGGCAAGCAACTTATCAAAACTTTCTATGATGATGGTGATATAGCAGGTACTGGTCTAAAAGTAGTAAGTACTGATGTGCCTGGTCTTACTTTAACAGCTGCAGCTTATGATGCACTACAAAGCGACGGTACTGAAATAGATGGTCCATTGCTTAATAGAATAGTAAATGGTACTGAAAATGATAAATTTAATGGTTCTGCTGGCAATCTTTACTATTTAGGTGCAGCTGGCAGTTATGATCCAGTATCTTTTAAAGCAGCTATTGCAAATCTTCAAGAGATAGCAACACTTTATGGTGCTGAAGCTGGTGTTAGCTTTAATGTAACCGATGATGTAAATCTAAACCTAAAAGGTCAATTTGTCCATAACGACTCAGATCACAAAGATGTAGCTGATGCTAACTTCTGGGCAGTTCAAGCTGGCACAAAACTATTTGGTGCTAAGCTTAACGCTGGCTATTTAGACTTTGATGCTAAAAATAAAGATAATAATAAGTGGTCATTTACTTCAATTGATGCAAGCGGACAGTTAATCAACCCAACTAAACTACTAAATAGTGTAATGGGTGGCGGCGGAAAACAATATTACAACAATATCAAAGGCAACAACGATTACTGGTTTGTTAATGCTGGATATGATATAGATAAATTTGGTCTTGGTGCTGGTTATACTCAAGGTAAAGGCACAAGCTATGCTCTTGATAAAGAGAGAGCAAAAAGAAATGAGTGGTATGCACAAGCTAGTTACAAATATAGCAAAAAACTTAATTTCCTAACTTGGTATGCAGCTGCTAAAGACAAAAAAGATAGCGAAAGCTACAAACAAAATCGTATAAGATTTGAAGCAAAATATAGCTTCTAAAGCCTTTATCCGAGCGAGCTTTCGCTCGGATCTTTTCAAAATTTAAAATAGATCCCATATAAAATTTCTCTATCTTTTTTGATTGACTCTTAGTTTTATAAAAAATATAAATTTTTAATAGTGATTAAGTGTATTCTAGAAGCTTGAAATTTGAAATTAATACCACCTAAATTTTTAGCTAATTTTTACTATATCTATCCAATAATCAATATTATTTTGCTCGGCCTTTAGTGTACTACCTTCTCCGTGTCCCGGATAAAGCGTGAAGTTGCCTTTTAAATTTTTACACTTTCCTAGACTTTTTAACATTTCATTTTTATCTGAAAAAGGAAAATCCCAGCGCCCTATGCTGCCTTTAAATAAGAAATCTCCGCTAAACATCACGTCATCTATCTCTATCATCGAACAACCTGGCGTATGTCCTGGAAAGTGGTGAAATTTAATGTAAAAATCATCAATCTGGAAATTTTCATCGTTACTAACTAAAACATCTGGCTTAAATACACTTTTCATATAGCCAAAAATGTCATTTTCACACATAAAAGCGTCAAATTTATTAATATAAACCGGAATTTTTAGCTCATTCTTTAGCTCGCCCACATCAAAAATGTGGTCAAAATGCCCATGAGTACAAAGGATGGCTTTTAAATTTTTAGCATTTTGCAAAACCCATTCTTTTGCCCCGTCTCCTGGATCTATCACTAAAGATGAGTTATCTTTTGTAACTATGTAACAATTAGTGTCAAAATCTCCAAAACTTTTGTGTATTACTCTCATTTTTTACCTTAAATTTATTATTTCTTAAAATTTTACATCTTTTTACTTAAACTTAAAGAAAAATTTTAAATTCACTTAGTATAATTTTTGCAAAAGGAAGCAAATCTAGGCAAAGGAAGAATGAAGGAGTATCAAAAAATCGAAGAAACTTTAGTTTTAAGCTTAAAAGATAAAACTAAAGATAAAAATTTGTTGTTGGGTGTTAGTGGAGGTATTGATTCTGCTGTAGTAGCGACTTTGTGTGCAAGAGCAAAACCAAATGAAACTCATGCACTCATCATGCCAACAGCATCATCAAACAGACAAAATATGGACGATGCCTTAAATTTATGCGAAAAATTAAACATAAAATATAAGGTTTTATCCATAGAGGGCATTTTAAATGCCTTTTACGAAACGATAGATGTAAATTTAAGCAATTTAAGAAAAGGGAATTTAGCAGCTAGAGTTAGAATGAGCTTGCTTTATGATTATTCATCTAGTATAAACGCTCTAGTTATCGGAACAAGCAACAAAAGTGAGCTTATGCTTGGTTACGGTACGATATTTGGGGATTTAGCATGTGCGATAAATCCTATCGGAGAGCTTTACAAAAGTGAAATTTTTGAATTTGCAAAACATCTTGGGGTTGATAAAAATTTTATCAACAAAGCACCTTCGGCTGATTTGTGGGATGGACAAAGTGACGAAGGTGACATAGGTTACAGTTATGCTGTTATTGATGAGATTTTAGAAAATTTAGAAAATAACAAGGAGCAAGTCATCAAAAAGTTCGGATTAAAAGCAGTATCGGATATAGAAAATAGAGTTGTTTCAAACAGGTTTAAACGACAAATGCCGTTGATAGTGAAAATTTAAAGGATTAAAGATGAGAGAGATTCCGTTTTATAGACCAACTATCACTGAGCGTGAAAGTGAGCTTATTGAGGAGGCTTTGCACTCTGAAAATACTACTAATATCGTTGCTAGATTTGAAGAGAAGTTAAAAGAGTATTTTGGTGCAAAATTTGTAGTTACCACAAATAATATCGCTGCCGCACATCACTTGGCACTAAGTGCACTTGACACTAAACGTGGAGATAAGGTCATTTGCTCCATAAATGCTTTTCCTAGCATTGCACAAGCTGTTAGACATTTTGATGCTGAACCTATTTTTGTGGATGTTGATGAAGAAGATTTTAACATCTGCCCAGACGCCCTTGAGAAAGTACTAAAAGAGCAAAATCACAAAAAATTAAAATGTGCTTTTATATCTCATATCGCAGGTCAAAGTGCCAGGATGGACGAGATAACGGCGATTTGTGAGAAATACGGTGTAAAAATTTTAGATGATGCAAACCGCGGTATGGGCTTAACATACAATGGCAAAAAAGTTGGTTCAGACTCCTTTTTATCGTGCTTTCAAACACATTCACGTGTGCAAAATCCTATATCAACGGTTGGATTTTTTACGACAAATGATGAGGAAATTTATAAAAGAGCAAAACTACTTCGCAACTATGCTCTTGTAAATGGCATTGATAAATTCGGTAGCTTGAGTTATATTTATGATGTCATAGATATTGGCTTAAAGTATGATATAAACTCGATAAATGCAGCATTTTCTATTGCACAGCTAGAAAGAACAGACAAGCTCATACAAAGAAGACAAGAGATCGCAAAAATTTATGATAAAGAGCTTGGTGAGTGCCACAATATAACAATCCCTGTCAAAAAACGTGAGCACATTTATACTCAGTATATTATTAAGATAAATAAAAATCGAGATGGCTTTGCTAGAGAGCTTTTGGAGCATGGCATTCACACATCATTGCACTACATACCGATACATTTACTAAGCTATTACAAAAACAAATACTCGCTTAAAGTAAATGATTTTCCAAATGCTTTAAAAAATTATCAGCAAGTGTTGTCACTGCCTATTTATCATAGTTTGAGTGACGAAGAGGTGCAATACATCTGTAGCAAAGTAAAAGAAATTTCTAAAACTCGTGTTTAAGAAATTAAATATTTTTTTGCATTCTTGGGCGAATGACTACTTCTTTCGCCCAAATTTCTTTCAAATTTTACTAGCATTTTTACTTTTGCCACTAAGTTTTATCTATTTTCTTATTGTTGTTCTTAAGAAATTTACTGCTAGAAAAATAGACTTTGGCATAAAGGTAATAAGCGTTGGAAATTTAACTCTAGGAGGAAGCGGGAAGACTCCACTTTGCGTGGCAATTGCTAAAAATTACGAGGGCGCTTTTATCATTCTTAGAGGCTATAAAAGAAAAAGCAAAGGCATGCAAGTTGTCGCTCGAAATGGCGGAATTTTACTTGACGTAGCAGCAAGTGGCGATGAAGCGATGATATATGCTACAAGCCTTAAAAACGCAAATGTAATAGTAAGCGAAAATAGGAAAGTAGCCATAAAGTACGCCAAAACCCATGGCGCAAAGTATATTTTGCTAGATGATGGGTTTTCTAAATTTGACATAGCTAAATTTGACATATTAGTGCGTCCAAATCCTGAGCCAAGGCTAAAATTTTGCCTACCAAGTGGGGCTTATAGATATCCATTTAGCTTTTATAAATTTGCTGATTTTGTGGCGATTGAAGGGCAAACTCACTTTAGAAAGAGTGAAATTTTAAATAAAAGTGAAAAAATGGTGCTAGTTACCGCTATAGCAAACCCAGCGCGCCTTGAGGCATTTTTTAGTGAGTGTGTGGGACAGGTCTTTTTTCCTGATCACTACGATTTTTCAAAAGATGAGCTAAGTGAAATTTTGCAAAGTTACGGCGCGACCTCGCTTTTGATGACGCAAAAAGACTATGTAAAGGCAAAGGACTTCGATTTACCAATATCGCTTATATCGCTCGAAGTTACGCTAAGCGAGGAGTTTAAAAAGGTTTTGGCGCAGCAAATTTAAGCCCATTTTGTTATAATGAGCCACTTTTTAAAAGGAAAATTTAGATCAAAATGAGAATTTTAATCACTTCAGTCGCAAAGAAAAAAGAGGTAAAAAAACTAAGCAAAAAGCTTGTGAAAAAGGGACTTGCAGCTTGCGTAAGTAGCTTTAGTGCAAAAAGCATATATCTCTGGCAAGAGAAGCTTTGTGATGAAAAAGAGCAAATTTTACTCATAAAAACGGACGTGAAATTTAAAAAAGTAGCTAAATTTATAAGAAAGTACCACAGCTACAAAACACCAGAAATTTTGGCACTTAAGCCAAAAGAGGTTTTTAAAAAATACGAAACTTGGATAAAAAAATCAACCAAAAAAGGTAAAAAATGAGACTAACACCAACAAGAAGTGTGAAAGATGAAAAGGTAAAAAATGTAAATTTAAGTACAGCCATGCTTAGCCCAAGCTCCGCTCACGGCGGACTTTACGCGCCAAAAAAGTTACCAAAGATCACAAAGGCAAAGTGGCAAGAGCTCTCAAGCATAAGCTACGAAAAGCTCGCACTTCACATCATCTCGCTATTTAAATTTGACGTGCCAGAGGCATTTTTCAAAAAAGCGGTCAAAAGATATGCAAGCTTTGATGATCCAAAGCACCCAGTTATTTTTAAAAAAATAGATAAAAATTTGTATGTAAATGAGCTATATCACGGCCCAACTAGGGCATTTAAGGATATGGCACTTCAGCCTTTTGGCTCGTTGCTTAGCCAGCTAGCAAAAGAAAGAGGCGAAAAATACCTTATTATGTGCGCAACGAGCGGTGACACGGGGCCTGCAACACTTCAAACCTTTGCAAATGACGAAAACATAAGGGTTGTTTGCCTCTATCCAGACGGGGGCACAAGCGAGGTGCAAAAACTGCAAATGCAGACCATGCAGGGTGAAAATTTAAAGGTTTTTGGTATAAAAGGCGACTTTGATGACGCTCAAAGAGCGCTAAAAACGCTGCTTGCAAATGATAAATTTAAGGCCGAGCTTAAGAAAAAGCGCCTTAAGCTAAGCGCGGCAAACTCGGTAAATTTTGGAAGAATTCTCTTTCAGATCATCTACCACGCCTACGCCTACGCAAATTTACTAAAGCAAAAGGCGCTTAAGGCAAACGAGAGCTTTGATATCATCGTACCAAGTGGAAATTTCGGCAACGCTCTTGGGGCGTATTACGCTAAAAAAATGGGCGTAAAGATTGGTAAGATAAAGATCGCCTCAAACGCAAACAACATCTTGACGCAGTTTTTTACCACCGGCGTTTACGACCTCAGGGACAAAAAACTAGTTAAGACGATAAGCCCAGCCATGGACATTTTGATCAGCTCAAACGTTGAGCGCTTGCTGTTTGATAAAATTGGCAGCGTTAGAACAAATGAGCTCATGCAAAGCCTAGCAAAAAATAAATTTTATAACCTTAGTAAGCAAGAGCTTGAAGCGCTAAAAGAGGACTTTGAGGCTAGCTGGTGCGACGATAAAGAGTGTGAAAGCTACATCGCAAAGCTTGCAAAGGGCAGCTACGCGATCGATCCGCATACGGCTACTTGTTTTAAGATGGTGGATGATAGCCGCATAAACGTCATCACATCGACCGCACACTGGGTGAAATTTACGCCAAGCATGATCAAGGCGTGTCAGATCAAAGATACAAAGGATGAAAAAGATGCGCTCGCAAAGACCGCTAAAATCTTAAATGACAGCGTGCCAAGCTCGATAAACTCGCTATTTAGCGCGAAAATTTTACATAAAAGCATCATAAAAGAGGACGAGATCGAAAAGTGCGTTCTAGAATGGATCGAGCGATGATAATCATCCCAGCCCGCCTTGCTTCAACAAGGTTTAGTAATAAAATTTTAAAAGAGATAAATGGTGTGCCGATGTTTGTGGCGACCGCTCTTAGGGTAAGCGGCGTGGACGATGTGGCGGTTGCTGTGGATGAGCAAAGCGTGCTAGATATTGCCAAAGCTCATGGCATAAAAGCTGTGCTAACTAGCAAAGATCATCAAAGTGGCACTGACAGGATAAACGAAGCAGCGCAAATTTTGGGGTTAAATGAGAGCGAGATCATCATAAATGTTCAGGCTGATGAGCCATTTATCGAACCTGAAAATATCGCTAAATTTAGGGCATTTTGCGAGCAAAAGAAAGGGAAAGCCTTTATGTTTTCTTGCTATAAAAAGATGGACGATGAGTTTGCGGATGATAAAAATTTAGTCAAAGTGGTGACTGATTTTGAAGGCTATGCACTTTACTTTTCAAGATCAAGAATACCATTTAACAGAAGCGAGTGCAAAAGCTATAAAGCGCATCTAGGCATCTATGGATACAGCGTAAAAAGCTTAAAAGAGTTTTGTGCTCTTATGCCTTCAAGCCTTGAAAATACCGAAAAGCTTGAGCAGCTTCGTGCTTTAGAAAATGGTAAAAAGATAGCAATGCTAGAGGTTGAGAGTCAAAGTATCGGCATCGATAGTGAAGAGGACTACCAAAGAGCGCTAGCTAAATTTGGTAAAAAATAAGTCAGCAAATTCTCTTTAAATAAAGTCAATATTTAAGGAGAATTTATTTAAATTATTAATCTTTAAATGCAGTAAAAAATATTTTTCTACTCAGATAATATAAAACTAATTTTTCTTGATTTTTATTTTTTTAATTCTGTCTTTAACTACGTAAAATTTTAAAATCGCACTCGAGTAAAAGTCTTTATAGAAACCTAAAAATTTAGGCTCTTTTTTAGTGCAGATAGCTGCAAACACGCTCTCAAGGTCTATTCTCTCTTTTTGTGTCAAATTTTCCATCTATTTTCCTAACAACTTTCTCATCTTATTGATAACAAATAATATTTCATCGTCGTCAAGCTCACAAAGCAGTTTGCAAACTGCAGCAGCAGCTTGTGGCTTTGAGTTACCAAGTCTCCAGTCCTGGTATGTTCTCATTGGTACACCAAGCTCTTCTGCCATTTTTGCTTGTGAAATTTTCTTACCGATATTTTTTGCCTCAACTGCATTATGAAGCAAATTAAATATATCACTTGTTTCAATCATTAAAGTATTATACGGATTATTTTATTAAATATACATAAAATAATATATAAATAATAGAAATACGTATAAATAAATTAAAATATATTATATATTATAGTATAAAACATTATATTAATACGTAAAAACGTATAAAATTATTAGAACGTAGAGGTAATATAAAAGACTTTTAAGTTTGTTTAATTATTTTTTGTAATTTTATTTTCGGAAAGGATTATATATTTAATATTAAATAAGCTTAGTTATATAGACTAAAGATATATAAATAAATTATTTTAACTTAAATACTTGACATTGATAAACTAAAGTTGTATAATCCGCTTAGCAATTAAAAAGAAAGAGTGCTAAAAGTGAGTAAAACAAATAAACGTGATTTGATACTAAATTCTATCATCGAGGCTTATTTGCAGGACAATATGCCCATTGGTTCAAATGAGCTTGGCTCTCGCATGAGCGCGGCTATTCCAGCTTCTACGATACGCGTTTATTTTAAAAAGCTTTCAGATGAGGGCGAGATTACAAAGCTTCACATTAGTGGCGGTAGGATTCCAACAATTGCAGCGATGAGAAGATATTGGAGTGAAATTTTTGCTATAAGTGATATAAATTTGGAGATAAATGATGCCGAAGAACTGAAAAAGTTATGCGATGAATTTGAGCTTTATTGTATGATTTTTGGCACAATTGATAATGAATTGCTAGAAATTTTAAATTTAAATAATAGATATATGATCTTAAATTTTGGCGAAGATGAGATCGTTATCAAATTTGATGCTAGGATGTATAAATTTTTAAGCAATCTAATCGGAGTTAGTTTAAACAAACTTGAGCTTATCTGCTTTCAAGTTGGTTTAAGCGAACTAAAAAGTAAAATAAGAGAGCTTAAAAGGACTAAAATTTACTTCCAAGAAAATGAAATTTTAGCCTTTGATATGTTTAAGGATAGACGTTTTAAGATGGTTTTTGACCCAAGTTTTAGTCTACAAATGGATGAGAAACTTACATTTTCTCCTATGTTTGATGAAAATTTTATGGGACTCAAATTTAGTGCAAACTATCTTGGCAACGAAGCTCAGATGATCTGTGCTGGCAGTATTTATACTGACTATGTGAAATTTATAAATCTAATAAAGGAGGCTGCGTGAGCGAAGAGGTAAAAGAGCAAAACCTACCTGAGGTTGAGCCTGTGCAAGAACTAGCTAGTGATAGCGTAAATTTGGACGCACTTGGCGATATTTCAAAGGTTGAAAAACTTGAAAAAGAGCTCGGGGAGATAACTGATAAATATTATAGAGCAAATGCTGAGTTTGAAAATATCAAAAAGCGTTATGAAAAAGAGAAAACGGATGTTGCAAACTATGCAAATGAGAAATTCGCTAGGGACTTGCTACCAGTCATCGATGCTCTTGAGATCGCTGCAAATTTTGATCCAGAGGATGATGAATTTGCTAAAAAGATCAAAGAGGGTATTTTGATAACTATAAATCAGTTTAAAAAATGTTTCGAAAAGCATGGCGTAAGCGAGATACCAACTGATACTGAGTTTGATCCAAGCGTGCATAATGCCGTTTTAAGGGTCGATAGCGAAGAGAAGCAGAGTGGTCAAATCGTGCAAGCTTTGCAAAAAGGCTATATGATAAATGGTAGGGTTTTACGTCCAGCTATGGTCAGTGTAGCAAACTAAATAAAAAATAAATCTAATAAAAAGGGAAAAATATGTCAAAAGTTATAGGTATAGACTTAGGTACAACAAACTCTTGTGTGAGCGTTTTTGAGCGTGGCGAGAGTAAAGTTATCCCAAACAAAGAGGGTAAAAACACAACTCCATCTGTTGTTGCTTTCACAGACAAGGGTGAAATTCTAGTAGGTGACGTTGCAAAACGTCAAGCAGTTACAAACCCTGAAAAAACGATATATTCTATCAAACGTATCATGGGTTTGATGAGCAATGAAAAAAATGCTGAAGAGGCAAAAAGCCGCTTGCCATATCACGTCGTAGATAGAAACGGCGCTTGCGCAGTTGAGATCGCTGGCAAGGTTTATACTCCACAAGAAATTTCAGCAAAAATTCTTATCAAGCTAAAAGAAGATGCTGAAGCATATCTTGGCGAGAAGGTAACAGATGCGGTTATTACAGTGCCTGCATACTTTAACGATAGCCAAAGAAAGGCTACAAAAGAAGCTGGAACGATCGCTGGTCTTAACGTGCTTCGCATCATCAACGAGCCGACAGCTGCGGCACTTGCGTACGGTCTTGATAAAAAAGAGGCTGAGAAAATTTTAGTTTACGACCTAGGTGGTGGTACATTTGACGTTACAGTACTAGAAACTGGTGATAATATCGTTGAGGTTTTAGCAACTGGCGGTAACGCATTCTTGGGCGGTGACGACTTTGATAATAAGATCATCGACTGGCTTGTAAGTGAGTTTAAAAACGAAAATGGTATCGATCTAAAAGGCGATATCATGGCACTTCAGAGACTAAAAGAAGCAGCAGAAAATGCTAAAAAAGAGCTAAGCTCAGCTCAAGAGACTGAGATAAATTTACCATTTATCACAGCTGATGCGACTGGTCCAAAACACCTTGTCAAAAAGCTAACTCGCGCTAAATTTGAAGGTATGATCGACTCACTTGTGGGCGAAACTATCACTAAGATAAATGAAGTCATCAAAGATGCAGGTCTAAGCAAGAGTGACATCAAAGAGGTCGTAATGGTAGGTGGTTCAACTCGTGTGCCACTCGTTCAAGAAGAGGTTAAAAAGGCATTTGGCAAAGAGCTAAATAAGAGCGTAAATCCAGATGAAGTCGTAGCTATCGGTGCTGCTATCCAAGGCGCGGTTATAAAAGGTGATGTAAAAGACGTGCTACTTCTTGACGTAACTCCACTTAGCCTTGGTATCGAAACACTTGGCGGCGTGATGACAAAGATAATTGAAAAAGGTACAACCATACCAACTAAGAAAAGCCAAGTTTTCTCAACTGCTGAAGATAACCAAAGTGCCGTTACTATCATGGTATTACAAGGCGAGCGCGAGTTTGCAAGAGATAATAAATCACTTGGAAATTTCAACCTCGAAGGCATCCCAGCAGCTCCAAGAGGCGTACCTCAAATAGAAGTTGAGTTTGACATTGACGCAAACGGAATTTTAACTGTTTCAGCAAAAGATAAAGCAACTGGCAAAGCTCAAAATATCACCATCTCTGGATCAAGCGGCTTAAGCGAAGAAGAGATAAACAATATGGTAAAAGACGCCGAGCTTCATAAAGAAGAGGATAAAAAACGCAAAGACGCAGTTGAAGCTAGAAACCAAGCTGACGCACTAGTTCATCAAACTGAAAAGAGTATGAGCGAGCTTGGCGAGAAAGTTCCAGCTGAAGATAGAAGTAACATCGAAGCTGCGTTAAATGACCTAAAAGAGGTCTTAAAAGATGAAAATTCTTCAAAAGAGCAAATCGATGCAAAAGTAGAAGCTCTAAGCAAAGCTAGCCACAAACTTGCAGAAGCTATGTATAAAAAAGATGAAAACGCTGGAGCAAACGGCGAAAATAATAAAAAAGACGACGACGTTATAGACGCTGAAGTCGAGTAAAACTCCTAGAGCAGGGCACTTGCCTTGCTCTTTTATAAATTTATCTTCATAAATTCTTAAAATTGATTCAAAATAAGCAGTTTAAATAGTTAAAATTTATATAATGCCAAGCAAAAAGGCGAAAAATGTATTTATTTTTTTTGATTACTCATTTAATTTGTGCCATTGTATTTATAGGATACGTATTCTTCGATGTTTGCATATATCCATTTGCTAAAAAAACGGTTGATGCTAAAACCCTTGAAATAGTTAAAAAAGCCTATACAAAAGGTAGTGCAAAGGTTTTTGGTACGGCATTTTTATTGCTTTTAATAAGTGGTGCTTATATGGCAAAAGACTATTTTGGAGGCGAGCTTGGCTGGTGGCAAAGCAACTTTCAAAAGCTACTACTTGTAAAAATTTTTGTTTTACTCATAATGTGCCTTGTAACTTTTATCTCTGTTTTTAATGTAGTTATTTTAAAAAAGCCTGATCCATTTGGTAAATTTTCACATTTAATAGCTCTAGTGCTTTGCCTAATAATGGTCATTTTAGCAAAAGTAATGTGGTGGGCTTAAAAATTTAGCTAGCAAATCTAAGCAAATCGCCAGCTAGAAGTTAAAAATTCTCTAATCGATACTCTTTAATTTGTCTTTATTTAGCCCTTCTTCTATGCGTTTTATCTCTTCACTTCCGTCTCTTACGACGTTTTTGTCAAATTCCAAGTAGTCATTTATCTTTTTTGGATATTCAACGTGACTTAGGATAAATTTAAAGACATTTAGCCTAGCTTCTTTTTTGTTATCGCTTGAGACGATGACCCATGGTGAAATGCTATTGTGAGAGGCAAGAAGCATAGAATATTTAGCGATAGAGTATTGATCCCAAAGTTCTTGCGCTTTTTGATCAACTGGTGAAATTTTAAACTGCTTTAGCGGATCATTTTGTCTCTCTTTGAAGCGTTTTTTCTGCTCATCTTTTGTGATTGAAAGATAAATTTTAAAGAAAATTATGCCGGAGTTTATGATCATCTCTTCAAATTTTGGCACTTCACGTAAAAATTCTTTATGCTCTTCTTGCGTGCAAAAGCCCATCACTGGCTCAACGCCAGCTCTATTGTACCAACTTCTATCAAAGATCACGATCTCTCCAGCACTTGGTAGATGAGTCACATATCTTTGAAAATACCACTGCGTTTTTTCGACATCACTTGGCTTAGCAAGCGCTACTATACGGCAACCTCTTGGATTTAGATGCTCAGTTAGGCGTTTTATCGTTCCTCCTTTACCGGCTGCATCGCGCCCTTCCATTAGCATAAGTACTCTAAGGCCTTTTTCTTTTACGTAATTTTGAAATTTTAAAAGTTCAATTTGAAGTAGTCTAAGCTCTTCCTCGTAGCCAAGTTTCTCACTTTTTTGGTGTTTTTTGTCTTTTGACATCTTTGCTCCTTTAAAATTTCACATATTTTCACGATTTTACAATAAAATAGAATAAATTTAGGAATTTAGACTAAAATCATCTTTTTTAATTTAGCAAGGATTAGTATGTTTTTAAAATTTCTTTTTTCGCTTATTTTATTTGTAGGCTCGCTTTTTGCCGAGGTTTTAGATGTTAGCAAAGCCTTTGTTTTAACTCCAAGCGTTGATAGTCAAAATGTTGAAGTAAAGTTTAACTTTGGTAAAAATATCTATCTTTATAAAGAGAGTTTTGAGATTAAGCTAGCTGGCAAAAAGATAAATGAGCTATTAAATTTGCCAAGTAGTGAAAATACGGGAGAATATGAAATTTATCCAAAAGATTTTTCGATTTTTATCCCATTAAATTTAGTAAAAGAAAATCTTTCAAATGGCAAAGCAATACTTGACATTAACTATCAAGGCTGTGCTAAAAACGGCATTTGTTACCGTCCACAAAGCAGAATTTATGAGATAACTGACCAAGCTGGAAAATTTAGCATCGCCACTTTTAAAAAAGAGCAAAAAAGCGATACCGACAGCTTTGCTGAAGAATTTTCTAGCGAGCAAGATATTGCAAATGGGCTTGGAGATAAAAATTTCTTTATCTCGCTTCTTACTTTTTTTGGTTATGGTCTCTTGCTTTCACTAACACCTTGTGTCTTTCCGATGATACCGATACTTTCAAGCATAATCGTCTCAAAAGGTGCTAATTTAAATGCAAAAAAAGGCTTTTTATTATCATTCATTTATGTTGTCGCGATGAGCCTAGCTTACGCACTAGCTGGAGTGGCAGCTAGCCTACTTGGCTTTGGTATCGCAGGAGCTTTACAAAACATCTATGTGCTTGGCACTTTTGCGGCTATTTTTGTCATTTTAAGCTTTAGTATGTTTGGATTTTATGATATAAAATTGCCAGTAAAATTTGAAAATTTGATAAGTAAAAAATCGCAAAATAGCTCAGGCTATGTTGGAATTTTTATTATGGGTTTTGCCTCAGCTCTCATCGTATCACCTTGCGTAGCAGCACCATTAGCTGGTGCGCTTCTTTATATTGCCCAAAGTGGAAATATCTTTTATGGTGGCATTATGCTTTTTGTCATGGGGCTTGGCATGGGCGTGCCACTACTTATTATCGGGCTAAGCTCTGGAAAGCTCTTGCCAAAACCTGGTAGTTGGATGGATGAAGTGAAAAAATTCTTTGGTTTTTTGATGCTCATCATGGCAGTTTGGATCCTTGCACGTGTGCTTGGAGAATTTTTTGAGCTATTAGGATATGGCATTATAGGCGTTTTTATGGCGGTTTATTTTGGGGCATTTGAAGTAGCAGAGCAAAGCTGGGCTAAGTTTAAAAAAGCATTTTTTATCCTAGTTTTTATATATTCAGTTATGCTAATAGTTGGTTCATTTTTAGGCTCAAAGGAGGCTTTTTCTCCGCTTTCTGGACTAAATTTGGCAAAAAGTGATAGTGCGTTAAAATTTAATTCCGTTAAAAATTTAGATGAACTAAATGAGATAATAAAAAACTCAAACAAGCCCGTTCTAGTAGATTTTTATGCCGATTGGTGTGTAAGCTGCAAAGAGATAGAAAAGATCACTTTTAAAGATAGCGATGTTATGGATGCTTTGGCAAATTTTGCACTTATTCGTATCGATGTAACAAATGGCGGATCACAAAATGATGAGATGCTAAGAAATTTTGGGCTTATTGATCCGCCTGCACTCTTGCTATTTAATGGTGGCGATGAGCTAAAATTTCTTAGAACTATCGGCTTTATAGATGCTAAAAATTTTCTAGCAAAGCTTGAAAAAATTAAATAATCTTGTCCTTGCTGTTACAAAGATCATTTAAGATACACTCATGGCAAAGCGGTTTTTTGGCTTTACAGGTGTAACGTCCAAAGAGCACCATGGCTTGATGAAGCTTACCAAGATCTGTTTTAAAGGCATGGCTAAGATCAGCTTCAGTGGCTTCTGGCGTTTTTGCATGGCTAAGATCAAGTCTATGCGCTACTCTAAAAACGTGCGTATCAACAGCCATAACATTTGCATTTGTAGCTTCTAAAAGTACGACATGAGCGGTCTTTTGTCCAACTCCAGCAAGCGCTTTTAGCTTCTCTTCATCAAGCGGAATTTCTCCATTATAAAGCTCAACCACGCTGTTTGCCATTTTGATTAAATTTACAGCCTTGTTATTAAAAAAGCTGCACGAGTTTATCATTAGTTTTAGGCTTGCTAAATTTGCGCTAGCTAGCTCATAGACATCTTTATACGCTTCAAATAAAGCCGGAGTTATTAAATTTACTCTTTTGTCGGTGCACTGGGCTGAGAGCATGACACAGACAAGTAGCTCATATAAATTTCTAAATTTAAGCTCACTTTTGGCGTCTTTAAACTCTTCTAGAAGTCTTCTTTTTATCTCTAAAATATCTTTTTTTGTTCTCATTTTCGTATTTTACCTTATTTTCTTAAGTTAAATGAAAAGTTATCGCTTTATTTGATATAATCTTGCCCATAAAATCAATTTTTTAAAGGATTTATATGAAAAAATTTTTGTTTCCAGCAGTTTTAAGTTTAGCTGCAGCTGTTACTCTAAATGCAGCAGTAGTTGCAACAGTTGATGGTGATGCTATAAGCGATAGCGATATTTCAAGCCTTTTATCAGCAGCTATGCCAGGATTTGACGCTAGCAAGCTTCAACCAAATGAGAAAAAACGTATAATCGACGATCTAATAAATAGAAAACTTCTTTTAAAAGATGCTAAATCAAGCGGTATCGAAAAAGATGTAGAGTACATCAAAGCTGTAAAAGCAGCGCAAGAAGGCATCGCAGTTGAGCTTTATATGAGAAAGCTTTTTGATGGCATAAAAGTAAGTGATAACGAGCTAAAAGATTTTTACAATAAAAATAAAGCAAGTATGAACGAGCCAGCTCAAGCAAAAGCTAGACATATCCTAGTTGAAGATGAAAAAACAGCAAATGACATCATCGCTCAGCTTAAAAATTTAAAAGGTGAGGCATTAACAAAGAAATTTGCAGAGCTAGCAAGTCAAAAATCAATCGACAAAGGTTCAGCAGCGCATGGTGGCGAGCTTGGTTGGTTTGGTCAAAGCCAAATGGTAAAACCTTTTGCAGATGCTGCATTTTCAATGGCTAATGGCACAGTTTCAACTAAGCCAGTTAAAACTCAGTTTGGCTACCACGTTATCTTAAAAGAAGATGGCAAAGCTGCTGGCACTGTAAGCTTTGAGCAAGCAAAACCAGAGATCGAGCAAGCTGTAAAAATGGAGAAATTCCAAGCTGCTGTTAGACAAAAAAGTGAAGCTCTACGCCAAAAAGCAAAGATAGAATATAAGTAAAATTTGGAGGATAAAATGGGCGTTTTAGATATCGTAAAACCTGGTGTTTTAAGCGGAGATGATGTAACAAAACTTTATGCTTATGCCAAAGAGCAAGGTTTTGCAATACCTGCTGTAAATGTCGTAGGCAGCGACTCGGTAAATGCTGTTTTAGAAGCGGCAAAGGTTGCTAACTCGCCTGTTATCGTTCAGTTTAGTAATGGCGGTGCAGGTTTTTACGCTGGTAAAGCCTGCGAAAACGCAGCCGTTCTTGGTGCGATCGCTGGAGCAAAGCATGTCCATTTGCTAGCCAAGGCTTATGGTGTGCCAGTCATTTTACACACTGACCACGCTGCTAGAAAGCTTTTGCCTTGGATAGATGAGCTAGTAAAAGCAAGTCATGAGTATAAAAAAACTCACGGCGTGCCACTTTTTAGCTCTCACATGCTTGATCTTAGCGAAGAGAATATCAACGAAAATTTAAGCACATGCGAGAAGTATCTAAAAGAGCTTAGCGAGCTTGGCATCAGCTTAGAGATCGAGCTAGGCGTCACTGGTGGCGAAGAAGACGGCGTAGATAACACAAGCGTTGATAACGCGCTTCTTTACACTCAGCCAGAAGATGTCGCGCTTGCTTATGAAAGACTAAGTAAGATAAGCGATAAATTTAGCATCGCAGCTAGTTTTGGCAACGTTCACGGCGTTTATAAACCGGGCAATGTCGTGCTAAGACCAGAAATTCTTAAAAACTCACAAGCCTATGTGGCAAAGAAATTTAATACAAAAAGCGACAAGCCAGTAAATTTTGTATTTCACGGCGGTAG
>CABMKY010000006.1:0-26951 GCA_902387145.1 Campylobacteraceae bacterium
AAAATGCTGTAAGCTACGGTGTTATCAAGATGAACATTGACACCGATACTCAGTGGGCTTTCTGGGACGGCGTGCGTGAGTATGAGGCTAAAAATAGAGCATACTTGCAAGGGCAGATCGGCAACCCAGAGGGCGACGATAAGCCAAATAAAAAATACTACGATCCAAGGAAATGGCTAAGAAGTGGCGAGGAGAGCATGGTTAAGCGTCTTCAGACTGCTTTTAGCGACTTAAACTGCCTAAATAGGAACTAATCCTATGCAAAATCAAAATGATTTTAGTGAGCTAAGCGTGCCAAAAGAGCGCCAAGCTCACTCTTTCTTTGTCTTTTTTAAAGTTATCTTTATCCCTTTAGCTATCTACATCTTGGCAATACTAGCGTATCTTGGTGTTATAAATTTTCAGATGAAACTTCATACCATCGTGATGATGGGTGTTATACTTTTTGTGGCATTTATATTTTCACGTCACAGCGCCCTGGTAGCTTACTCAAATTTCTTAGTAAATGCCAAAGAGTACAAGATAAGGCTAAAAGAATTTATCATCGCTCACCTTTTTGAAATTTCAAGCGTCAAAAAGGCAAACGCTAAATTTGAAGATTTTTTTGAGAGCTACACAAGAAATTTTAGAAATGACAACCTAGCAAATATCGGTCAAGCAGTCTTTCCTATGCTTGGAATTTTGGGTACATTTATCAGTATCGCCATCTCTATGCCAAGCTTTAGCTCAAGCACCGCAAACGGACTTGAAAAAGAGATCGCTATACTGCTAAATGGCGTAGCTACGGCGTTTTATGTATCGATTTATGGTATATTTTTAGCACTTTGGTGGATGTTTTTTGAAAAGATCGGCGTTAGTAAATTTGAGAAATTTTATAGCGAGCAAAAAGAGTTAAGCCGTGAGTTTTTCTGGCAGGAAAATGAGCTAAATGCAAATTTCATGAAAGCAAGTGTAGGCTACTTTAAAGATAGTCACGACGCCTTTAAAATGGTGCTTGACGATAAATTTGTAAGAAATTTAAACGAGCAAGTAAATGAGAAATTTAACAGCCTAAAAGAGCTTTGCGAGGTTGAAAAAAATATCATCAATCAAAGCAAGGCAGAGCTCAGCGCAAGTTTAAAAATGCTAAATGAATCTGGGCTAAAACAAGATGAATTTGTAAAAATCCACTCCAATATATTAAAGGCAGTTGGCGCGTTTTCTAATGCCTTTAAAGATATGGAGGTTAAAATTTTAACCGAGCATGCAAAACTTGGCGAAATTTTTAGTAGAAATTTAAACGCTACAAAAGAGAGCCAGCTAAAATTTGAGCAGACTATAAAGAGCTTTGATGCCATTTTAAAAGAATTTTCTCTATCTTTGATGAAAGAGCAAAACGAGGCATTAGAGGCATTTAGAACCTCGCTCGTGGAGAGTGCGACGATATTTAAGGCAGCGTATGAGCAAGAGGGCAGGAGCTTGGAGCGTGAAAAAGAGCGTGAGAGCCTCATTGCTGAGCTTAAGAAGAACATAGACGAGATCGATAAAGAAGCAAATTCTGTAATAGAAAAAATCGAAAATCTGGTGCAATGAAAATAAACAAAAATAATGAGGATCAATCAAGCTTTTGGGTTTCGTACGCGGACTTGATGGCGGGTCTGCTCTTTGTTTTTATGCTGCTAATCGGCGCTGTCGTCGTAAAATATGTCCTAACTCAAAACACCCTTGAAAATAAAGAGCAAGCTATCATCGCAACTTTAGCAAATTTAAAAGACGCACAGGGCAAGAATTTTACCCTAGAAGAGCTAAATGAAGCGCTAAAAAGCGAGCTTTCAAAGATAAGCGACGAAAATATAAATTTGAAAAAATCAAATGAAATTTTTGTCATCCAAATAGACGCCCTAAAAGAAAAGCTAGCTCAGCTAATAAATGAAAACAAAGACGCAAATGCGAGCATAAAAGAGCTAAACGCTAGTATTTTTGATCTAAATCAAAAGATGATCGTGCTAAATGATGAAATTTCATCAAAAGATAGAGCGCTTAGCGAGGCAAACGAAAGCAGTGAGAAAAATTTAGCCAAGATCGCCTTTTTACTCGAGCAAGTGAGCCAAAGAGAGGCTAGATATGACGAGCTTTTAAGGGACTTAAACGTCACTCGTGACAGAGTGAAAAATTTAACCGGCATCAGAGTAAAAGTGATCTCAGCCCTAAAGGATAGGCTAGGCTCAAGCATCGAGATCGATCCAAACTCGGGTGCATTAAAGCTTAGCTCCTCTGTACTTTTTGATAAGGGCAGTGCGGTCCTAAAAGAAGAGGTTAAAGAGGAGTTAAAGGCCACGCTTAGTAAATATTTCGACGTGCTTTTAAATGATAAAGATATCTCCTCAAACATCGATCAAATCATAATTGAAGGCTTTACAGATAGCGACGGAAGCTACATTTATAACCTAGAGCTTTCGCAAAAAAGAGCATACGCCGTGATGGAGTTTATAAACTCATTTAGTGACGACGTACGCCTTAGAAAGCTGCTTGTCGCAAGTGGACGAAGCTATAACGAGCTAGTTTTTAAAGACGGAGCCGAGGACAAGGATGCTTCAAGGCGTATTGAGATCAAATTTTCACTCTCAAACAAAGAGGCTATCAACGAGATAGAGAAATTTTTGGAGTTTAAGGGTGATTGATAAAATTTGCTTAAGAGGGCGAGAATTTTGGCTTTTAAGAGATGATCTGCTAGGTGAGTTTAACGGTAACAAAGCAAGAAAACTAGAGTATTTTTTAAACGCTGATCTTGGCGCCATCAAAGCTATCGTATCTCACGGCTCAAGCCAGTCAAATGCGATGTATAGCCTAAGTCTTTTTGCCAAGCTAAAGGGGCTTAAATTTTACTACGTCGTCTCTCATCTAAACTCAAATTTAGAGCAAGATCCAGTTGGAAATTTCAAATTTGCACTTGAAAATGGTATGGAAATTTTTATAAAAGATGAGCGTGAGAAATTTGCTAAAGAGCTAGCAAAGAGCAAAAATGCACTTTTTATAAACGAGGGCGTGGCGCAGAGCGAGGCTGAGTTTGGTTTTATCACGCAAGCAAATGAGATAAATGAGTGGAGCAAAAAAAGTGGCATAAGGCCTGATATATTTTTGCCATCTGGCACAGGTACAAGTGCATGCTATCTGGCAAAGCACACCGATCTTAGCGTTTTTACAACTCCTTGCGTGGGGGACAGCGACTATCTAAAAAAGCAAATTTATGAGCTAGATAAAGATAGCAAAGTGCAAATTTTAAATCCGCCAAAGAAGTATCATTTTGGAAATTTATACCCAGAGCTTTATGAAATTTGGCTAGAGGTTTGCAAAAGCGGCGTGGAATTTGACCTAGTGTATGACCCTGTTGGCTTTATCACTCTTTTTACAAATTTAGATAGGCTTGGAGCTGAAATTTTATATATCCACCAGGGCGGAATTTTAGGTAACATTACACAAAGACAAAGATATGAGAGAAAATTAAAATTAAAGGAGCATAAATGAAATTTTTTCATAGTAGTGACGCTGATTTTGAGAGTAAATTTTTACAGCTTGTTAAACGAAGTGATAATGACATGAGTGCTGTAATGCCGGTGGTTGCTGGAATAATAGATGAGATAAGAAAAGATGGCGATAGTGCACTTTTTGCGCAGATAGCTAAATTTGATAAATTTAACATTACAAGTAAAAGCAACATAATAATCGATGTAAAAGAGATGGAGGCTGCCTATAATTCGCTAGATAATGCTTTAAGAGTAGCTTTAAATTTAGCTCACGATAGGATAAAAAGCTATCACGAGCGCACAAAGCCAAGTGACTGGACATATAAAGATGAGCATGATATCTTGCTGGGTGCAAAATACACAGCGGTTGACCGCGCTGGCCTTTATATCCCAGGTGGCAAAGCGGCTTATCCTAGCTCACTTCTTATGAATGCGATTCCAGCGATCGTAGCTGGAGTAAAAGAGATCGTAGTGTGCACTCCAGCGCCAAATGGCAAGGTAAATACCTTACTTCTTGCGGCAATGCATCTTTGTGGCATAAAGACAGCCTTTAAAATAGGAGGTGCAAGTGCTATTGCGGCGATGGCATACGGAACTGCAACGGTGCCAAAAGTAGATGTCATCACAGGACCTGGCAATATCTACGTAGCGACTGCTAAAAAGCTAGTTTATGGCGACGTAAATATCGATATGATAGCTGGCCCAAGCGAGATAGGCGTGATCGCTGATGATAGTGCGGACCCTCGCCACATAGCGATCGATCTACTCTCACAAGCCGAGCACGACGAGATCGCAAGTGCCTTTTTGATAACGCCAGTAGAAGCTTTCGCAAGGGCTGTGCAAAGACACATCGGAGATGAGCTAAAGACACTAAAACGTGAGCCGATCGCAAGTGCAAGCATAAGAAATAAAGCCGCAATAATAGTGGCAAAAGATTTAAAAGAGTGTTTTGCCCTCATGAATGAGCTTGCTGTTGAGCACCTAGAGATCGCTACAAACGATGCTTTGAGCTATATCGATGATGTGACTCATGCGGGCGCTATATTTTTTGGACACTTTACGCCTGAAGCGATGGGAGATTATATCGCTGGACCAAATCATACATTACCAACTGGCGGAAGTGCGAGATTTTACTCGCCGCTTGGAGTTGAAAATTTCATGAAGCGAAGTTCGATCATTTCAGTGAGTAGAAAAGGTATTATGCATCTTGGCAAATCATGCATGCAGCTAGCTGAAGCTGAGGGGCTAACCGCTCATAAAAAATCAGTTGCAGTGAGGCTGGAAGAGTAAAGAAAAATGGATTTTATAGAGATTTTGCAACTTTTTATAGAATTTATAGTAGAATCCATAGCGAATTATTAAAAAGGAGTTGTTATGAAGTTAGGAACTTATACTGCAAACCAGGCTTCAGGAAACTATTATTTAGATCAAGCAAAAAATAGCGAGAAGAAAGCGCTAAATGCTATCTCTGCAAACAGCGAGATCAAAGCTTCAGGTGCAAATTTACAAATCGCAGAGAGTTTGCTTTCACAAACAAATGTCTTGAACGAAGGTTTAGCAAATGCAAACGATATGATTGGAATGCTTCAAATCGCTGATTCAACGCTTTTAAATTTAAGTAAAAGTACAGATAGAATAGGCGAGCTTTCAAGTAAGCTTACAAATCCTACTCTCTCAGCAAATGAACAAAAAGGTATAAAGGGCGAGATCAACGCACTAAGAAATGCTATGAATGATAGCGTAAAAGAGGCTAAATTTAACGGCAAAAACGTATTTGATGCTGAGCTTGGATTTTTCACAGGCGAGAGTACAAAAAATATAAATTTGGGCACAAATACTCTTTTAAATGTAAAAGATGACGGCTCAAATACAGGTGAAATTTTAAAAAATATAAATTCACTTCGCTCAGAGATCGGATCAACACAAAATGCTGTATTTAGAGGTATAAATGCTCTAGCCGCAAGGAGCGTGGCAAATGCTAATAGTGTAGAAAATCTTGATAGTAGTGATATCGCAAAGAACTTGGAAGAAAATTTACAAGCAAATTTAAAGCTACATGCTGCGAGCTTAGCCAAAGCTCATGATACTACGAGCTTAGCTGCAAAACTAGATAAACTTCTAGCTGAATAAATTTTTACCGGTCTTGCACCGGTAAATTCTTTTTTAGTTTCTAATAAATTTTTATAATGATTCTATCTTGTTTGGATGAAATATGTTTATAGTTTAGATTATAGGTATAGGCATATTGAGGAATTTTGATGCTAGATTTTCTCGAGTTCAGGCAAACCCAAACCATTTTTATGATAACAAGCAAAAATATCACGGCTTGTATCTTTTAAAATTTTACAGCAACGCAAAAAATAAATTTTATGAGGTATAAATTTGTAAGACCAAACGGTCTTACAAAAGTGACTATTTTTTAGTGTGAGGGTTGTTTACTCTACCACTATCGACAACTTGGAGTCCTACTGTGTCATATGCTGCGCCAAAGCCTTTTACATATCTACCTTTTGTTGGGGTAAGTTTTACTATATAGAAGTCTTTCATCTCTTTAATAAATGCAAGTGCTGATTCATTTGCAAAGGCACTCTCAAATTTTGATATAAATTCATCTCTTACACTGTCGCTCATAAACTCAGCTTTAGCTTCAAAGCTTACTCTTACACGAGCAAATAGACTTTTTGCATCTTTTTCATCCTGAATAAAAAGGAGTGAAATTTTATCCGGGTTTTGTTTTATTGAGTGGTAGTGATCTGCTACTGATGATATGCAGATATAAAACTCATCGTTTTCTTTTATGAAAGGTGAATACGACGAAACCGCTTGTCCGTCAAGAATGCTTGAGATCACAACAGTCTTAAAGCTATTTATAAATTTCATCATTCCACCTTGCACACTAGAGCTGTTTGTATCGCCCTTGATGCTCATATAAAGCTCGATGATCGACTCTCTAAAACCATCTCCGCCTGCTTTGCTTAAAAATGGTACAAATGTTTTTGCCTGATCACATGTTATTTCCATGCCATCTTCGTTTATATCGGTCATTTTGACATTTGTAGGCTCAGCTACACCGCTAAATTTCTTACAAAACTCGATCACTATATCCAAATGATCCTTATTCATGTGGTTTAATGCTCTTTGTTTCAAAACCGTTCTCCTTATAAAAATAAAATTAAAAATCGCAAAATCATACTAAAGAAAACTTAAAATTGATTAAAATTATCATTAATATTTTTAAAGCGAGAATTAAGCTTATTTTTTTAAAATTACGAGTTAAAAATAATATTTTAGAAAATTTATATCTTTTATTTAAAAATTATATTTTCTGCTTATTTTTATGCTTTTTTGTTGTCTTTAGCCATTTGTATTAAAAGGAAATTTATGCAAGGTAGTACCAAGCTTGCCGTTTTGCTTATTGTGCTCATTGTTTTGCTCTCTTTTATCTCGCTTAGTATAGGCGGTTCTGACATAAGTATGAGTGAGATTTTAAATTTTATATTTAATAACAAAATAGACGAGATGAAAGAGACCATCTTGTTTGACATTAGACTACCAAGACTTGTAATGGCTCTGCTTATAGGCATGCTTTTGGCTAGCTCGGGTGTTGTAACGCAAAGTGTCTTTTTAAATCCGCTTGCAGACCCATATATCATCGGTATAGCCGCATCTGCGACATTTGGAGCAGTAGTGGCATATCTTCTTGGCTTATCTGAAATTTATTATGGTATCTTTGCTTTTTTGTCTTCTAGTTTGCTTACCCTTGCTATTTTTGGAGTTTACAACCGTAGTCGCTCTATTGCTACACTTCTTATAATTGGTATCGCTTTTTCATCATTTCTAGGGGCATTTACGAGTTTTGCGACATATCTTATTGGCGAGGATAGTTTTAAGATAGTGGCATGGATGATGGGTTATTTAGGTTCTGCTTCATGGCAAAAGGTCGGTATCATCGCTGTTCCACTTATCTTTTGCATGATATATTTTTATCTAAAACGCTTTGAGTTAACGATACTTTTAAGCGGGGAAGACGAGGCAAAAAGTCTTGGTATAGATGTCGATGCACTTAAAAAGCGTCTACTTGTTATAGCTTCGCTCACGGTCGCTTTTTCAGTCGCATTTACCGGTATGATAGGCTTTGTTGGGCTTATCATTCCACACTCTTTTAGAATGCTTTTAAATACTTCAAACAACGCTATTTTGTTACCACTTTCTACTCTTGGAGGAGGAGCGTTTTTGCTAGCTTGTGACGTGGTGGGAAAGAGTGTTTTAAGTCCGGTTGAAGTGCCAGTTGGCGTTATTAGTGCGTTTTTTGGAGCGCCATTTTTTCTATTTTTAGCACTTTATCTAAAAAGGAGTGTGCATTGAGCGTAGAAGTGTCAAACTTAAGCTTTTCATATGCGCAAACAAGTGTGCTAAAAAATATAAGCTTTACTGCTAAAAGTGGAAAATTTATAGGTCTTTTGGGCTCTAATGGATGTGGCAAATCAACACTTTTAAAATGTATCTTAAATTTGCTTTCTCCAAGCGCTGGAAGTGTCAAAATTTTAGAAAAAGATGTACAAAGCTACAGCAAAAAGGAGCTTGCGAAAACGACTAGTTTTGTACCTCAAAAAAGCGCACTTACGATGCCATTAAGTGTTTTTGAGCTTGTTTTGATGGGTAGATATGCTCATCTAAGAAGCTCTTTTAGTGGTTATAGCTCTCACGATATTGCTCTAGTTGATGAGGCTTTGCAGACTTTTGGGCTGGCTAAATTTAAAGACCGAGTGGCAAACTCACTAAGTGGTGGCGAAT
The DNA here is from genome assembly GCA_902387145.1 of Campylobacteraceae bacterium. Lineage (GTDB taxonomy): Bacteria > Campylobacterota > Campylobacteria > Campylobacterales > Campylobacteraceae > Campylobacter_A. Next base: position 8,298 of record CABMKY010000006.1, read on the forward strand.
TTGCTAGAGCTTTGCTTGCTCGTGCAATAGTTAGCGAGCCTAAAGTTTTGCTGCTTGATGAACCTACATCAGCTCTTGATCTAAGCCACGCTATAGAGGTGTTAAAGCTTTGCTCACATCTTACTCGTGAGCTAAATTTAGTCACCATAGCGGTGCTTCATGATCTAAATTTAGCCTCACTGATATGTGATGAAATTTTAATGCTAAAAGGTGGTGTTATAGCTCACAAAGGGAGTGTCAGAGAGCTTTATAATCCAGAAATTTTAGATGAAATTTACGGCCTTAAGGCAGATATCATATATAAAAATGATATGCCATTTGTTTTACCAAAATGATAATTTTAAAGGAGATTTTATGAAAAAATTATTTTTAGTTTTTGCTTTTTTGCTTGGTTTTGGCGGTGTTAGCCTAAGTGCTAAAAATATCGTTGTGCTCGATCCTGCAGTGGTTGAGATGATGTATATGTTAGAGGCTGAAGATCAGATCGCAGCTATTTCTACTCTTGAGTTTGGTAAGATTTGGCCTGAGGATAAGACGGAAAAGCTAAAGAGCGTTGGCACTTATACAAAGCCAAATTTAGAGCGTATAGTTGAGCTAAAGCCTGATCTTGTAGTTACTAGCTTTCACTCTGATGGCGTAAACGCCGACCTTGCTAAATTTGGTATAAAGACACTTACGATGCAGGCAAATAGTGTAGATGATATTTGCAAAAATATAGAAAAAATGGGCGATATCACAGGTAAAAAAGAGCGTGCTGGCGAGCTTGTGGCTAAGATAAAGCAGGACTTTTTAAAATTTCAAAACTCAAATTTGAGCGGTAAGAAAATTTTAGGCGTTTATGCAGCTACCCCACTAGTTGCTTTTAACGATGCTAGCTTGCCTGGGGATATGTTTGCTAAATTTGGTATGAAAAACGTAGCAGGTGGCCTAGCTGGAGCGATGCCGATCGTTCAAAATGAATTTATCCTAGCGCAAAATCCAGACTTCATAATAGTAGTAGGCATGAAAGATGGCAGTGATTTTTTATCGCAAAATCCAGTACTAAAAGCAACTAGTGCAGCCAAGAACTCTAAAATTTTAAACGTCCCATCAAGTCTTGTCTTGCGCGGTACGCCTCGCATAAATGAGGCCGCAAATGAGCTATTTAACATGCTTAATAAGTGAGTATAAATGTTTAACAAACGTATAAAAGGTCATAGCGTAGCTCCTTCAAAAAGACCCGATATGGTGAGTGAAGATGAGTTATGGGAATTTTTAGAGAGTGCGCCAGATGAGAATGAAGGAGTGATCTATATTCATGTGCCGTTTTGTGATAATATCTGCTCGTTTTGCTCGATGAATAGGACAAAGCTTGAGGATGAGCTTGATGAGTATACAAAATTTCTACTAAGCGAGATAGAAAAATACTCCGCTACGAACTACTTAAAAAGCAAGAAAATAGGTAGTGTCTATTTTGGTGGCGGCACCCCAACGATATTAAAAGAGAGACACTTAGAGCAGGTGATAAACGCACTTAAAGGTAGCTTTAATATCTTACCTGAGTGTGAATTTAGCCTAGAAAGTACGCTTCATAATCTAAATATAAGCAAGCTTCGCCTTTTAAACGAACTTGGTGTAAATAGATACAGTATCGGCGTGCAAACATTTAGTGAGGCTGGCAGAAAGCTGCTAAATCGCACACATAGTTCAGATGGAGCCGTAAAACATCTACGTGATCTGCGTGAGAAATTTAGTGGAATGCTTTGTGTTGATATTATATATAACTATCCTAATGAAAGCATAGATGAGGTGGTAAGAGATGCTAAGCTAGTGCGTGAGCTCGGCATTGACAGTGCGAGTTTTTATTCGCTTCAGTTTTTAGATGGCTCAGTGCTTAGCAAGACTATAAGCGAGGATTACTATGACTTAGAAGTCGATAAGAGCTTGCACCACGCATTTTTAGACGAAATTTTAAGTCAAGGCGACTATGAAATTTTAGAGTATACAAAGGTGGCCAAAAAGGGTAGGGATCAATATAAATATATAAGACTATCTCACACGGGCGCTGATGTCTTGCCTCTTGGAAAAGGCGCTGGCGGTAGGCTAGGGGAGTTTGGTATCTATAACATGAGTCAAAAAATGAAAGTGATGGGTCGCATGACTGCTAGGCAGATGGAGTTTGATAGATTTGTAAATCTTTTTCAGTATCCACAAATAAGCCTTGAGCGTGTTTTTAAATTTGTGAGCCAGACGTGTGCTAATGAGCTTATGGATCTTTTTAAAAAATGTGAGGCAAGTGGATATCTAAAAATCGAAAACGACTCTTTAAATTTTACAAAAGATGGCGTATTTTGGGGAAATTCTATCGCAAATGCAGTGATGGAAATTTCTAAGAAGGAGTTTTTATGAAAAGTATTGTGATATATACATCAAAAAGTGGAAATACAAAAAAGATAGCAGAGGCTATTGCTGGTGAGCTTGGCTGTGAGGCGATAAATTTTGCCAATGCGGGTGAGATAAATTTGAGTGAGTTTGATTTTATCGCGCTTGGATACTATATAGATCAGGGCTCACCGGAGAAGGAATTTAAAAAATTTATCTCTCAAAGTGTAAAAAATAAAAAAGTAGGCTTTTTTATAACCCTTGGTGCTGATGTGCCAAGTGCGCATGCCACGCAGGCTATAGATCAAGGCAAAGAGCTATTTATGCAAAATGGCAATGAAATTTTGCGCACGTTTATCTGTCAAGGTGCGATTGCCCCTGAAGTAATAGAGCAACTAAAAAAACTTGGTAAAGCTATGCCTGATGATCCGAGATTTGCTCTAACGCCTGAGCGACTAGAGCGATGGGAGCGAGCCAAAACGCACCCAGATGAGGCTGATGTAAAAGCCGCAAAGGAAGCATTTAGAGGGGTTAAAATTTAAACTCATTTTGTGCCTATTTTTGCTTTAAAATTTTTAATGATCCTGTAAATTTTTATTTTCATTAGTGAGTGTGATGTGATTATGAGATGATAATCCATTCTCGCTAGTGAATAGGAAACTAAAATTTACTGCAACAATATGCTCTAAAAGTTAACTAGCTTTGTAGATTTTAGCTTTGTTGCTTTTGCAACTAAAATTTATGTGGGAGATATTTGCTTTAATGTGAGTATAAATTTTGATTTTAGATTCTAGCTCAAATTTGTATGAAATTCGAGCTAGATTAAGGCTTTTAGCCCTCAATGTAGTTTTTGAGTTTTCTACCGACTTTTGGGTGTTTTAGTTTTTTGATAGCTGAGCTTTCTATCTGGCGAACACGCTCGCGAGTGACGTTTAGTGCCTTGCCGATCTCTTCAAGTGTACGGTCACTCTCATCTTCAAGCAAGCCAAATCTCATCGAAATAACCGCTTTTTCACGCTCATTTAGTTGCGAAAGCACATCGTCAATTTGCTCTCTAAGGTCACTTTTTAAAATTTGCTCTATCGGAGAAAGAGAGCTTTTATCCTCTACAAAATCTCCAAATTTACCGTCTTCTTCGTTTGCGATAGGAGCTTCAAGACTGATAGGCTCTTTTGTTATTTTGATGACTTGTTTTACCTTATCAACGCTTAGCCCAACCTCTTTTGCGATAACGCTTACATCAGGCTCTTTTCCCTCTTCTTGGAGGTATTTGCGGTTTATTTTGTTGATACGATTTATCGTCTCTATCATGTGGATAGGTATCCTAATCGTCCTTGCCTGATCGGCGATCGCACGCGAGATAGCTTGGCGGATCCACCATGTGGCGTAGGTTGAAAATTTATAGCCTTTTCTATATTCAAATTTATCAACCGCTTTCATAAGACCAATATTGCCCTCTTGGATGAGATCTAAAAATGGCAAGCCCCTATTTGTATAGCGTTTAGCGATACTTACAACTAGACGGAGATTTGACTTAGCCATTCTGGCTTTTGCCTCGTCAGAAATTTTCTTTCCGCGTTTGATCTGCTCTAAAATTTCTTTTAGCCTTGTTGGCTCAAGGTCAAAGCCTTGTTTGCTCGCCTCTTTTGTAGTAAATAGCTTTTTGATCTCGACATAAGTTGATACCATTGTGGCTTCTGGCACGCGAGCAGCGATCTCTTCTTTGCTAAGTTTGATGATATCTTTTAAGATGCTTTTGTGATTTTTCTTTAGCTCGTCACTAAACATCGGCAAGCGATACTCCAAGCGTTTTAGCTCTCTGTCAAATTCATCGTCGCTTTTTAGCGCTGTCTCCATTGATTTTACGATCTCGCTAATTAACTTGCTTGTTGGGCCAAGATCCATTAGCTTCTCTTTTAAAATTTTCTTTTTAAATGCAAGAGTCATCTTTGAAGCTGTGTCATCGCTCTCAACTTTATCTTGCTTATTTGCAGTCTTTAGCCACTCTTTTTTTGCCTTTTCGAGGGCCTTGAAACTCTCTATAACTTTTTCTGCGCGCTTGTCGTTTTTGGCTGATTTTTTAGGAGCTTCGTTTTCTTCGTTTTCTTCATCTTCCTCGTCTATATCGTCTTCGCTATCTTCATTTTCTTCGTTTTCACTCTCGTCTTCAAAGCTCTTAAAAAGCTCTTTTACACGGCGTTCTCTGTTGATAAGTGGCTCTTTATAGTCAAGTATGAAATCGATCAAAAATGGCACCGAACAAAACGCGTCGATGATAATATCTTCGCCAAGCTCGATTCTTTTGCTGATCTCTACCTCTTCATCTTTTGTAAGAAGCGCGATCTGACCCATCTCTCTTAGATACATCCTGACAGGACTATCAGATCTTGACCACTCTAAAAGGTCACTTTCGCCTGAAAGATCGAGATCCTCGTCGATATCTTGATCACTTTTTTGAGCGTTTTCTTGACGCTTTTTAGCATCAGCTAAATTTCTAAGCTTTGCGGCCTCAGCAGATGTGATGAGCTGGACTTTATTTGTTTTTGCTAGTTGTTCTATCTTTTTTACTATCGTAGCAGTCGGAGCTTTGTCTAATAATTTTACTAATTTTTCGTATGTCAAAAAGCCTTTTGCATTTTCAGCGAAAAGCTCTTCTATCTGAGAAAAAGAGTCTTTTGCGGCGCTCATAAATTTCCTTTCGAATCGTCTAATTGTGATTTAAGTGTTGTTTAAAAGAAAGTGGATTATACCCAAATTTTTTAAAAAGTGCATCAAAACAGTGAAATTTTATCTATACAAAGCTACCGCGCTACCGCAAAAGTCTAAAATTGCGGTAGCTATAAAATTATTAAAACGTCATTTCAAATGTTAGCTTGAAATTTCTGCCAGGTGAGTAAAATCTAGCAAGGCCCCTGCCAGTTTCTTTATTTACCATATTATTTGTGCCAAAAGTCCTTATACTTCTTGCACTATCCCAGCTTGTGTATTTTCTATCTGTGATGTTATACATACCTGCTGTAAATGTGAAATTTTTCATCGGTCTGTAAAATGCTACAAAATCAAATAGACTGTATGTATTACTGACATATCTAACATAAGTATTTTTTGCATCTGGATCGTCTTTGGCATAGATATTGTAAGTATCTTCTGGACGTTTTGCTTTTACGTGTGTCATATATAGATTTGCTCCAAATTTATTATTTTTGGTGTGATATCCGACGTTATAGACAAATTTTGCTGGCTGAATGGCATTCATTGGAGCGTCTAGCTTGCCACTTTCATCTACTGACATTCTACCTTTTTGGTATAGGTATTTATAGCCGACATTAAAGCCACTTAGCCCACTATAAACTTGCTCTAGGTCTAGATTTGCACTCAGTTCAACACCTCTTACGCGAGCCTTTGCTCTATTTACGTTTTGGTATTTTTCTACTGGCATTCTACTACCAGCATTTCCGTATGTTAGCGTGCCACGACCGATATACTTTAGATCGATGAAATTTTTATAGTCTGTTTGAAAGAGATTTATCGTAAAAAAGCTAGGTGAGTTATGAAGAGTTACGGCAAATTCTTTTGTTTTTGCAATCTCAGGTTGAAGAGCTAAATTTGGAAATATCGTAAAATCAGGATGCTGAAAAGTAAAATAAATTTCATCAGATGTTGGAGCTCTAAAACCATTTGCATATTTTGCCTGAAGTCTTATATGCTCAAATGGGTCAAAATTTGTTGAAAGTGAATACGAATGATGTGTAAAATCCCTCTTTTGGCTTGCTAGATAACGTGCATTTTCTTCAGCATTTTTAGTTTTTATCCTTTTTACTTCTTCTGCACTAGAGCCAGGCGGTATAGTAAAAGGTATAAAAACACCAGCAAAAAGATCAGTTGGCAGCTTTGGTGTCTTGCCTGGTATGTAGCTTGGATTGTGTGTTATTTTGTCAAATCTATAGTTTAAATCAACGCTTAAAATTTCAGTTAAAGATATATCATCACCCAGATAAAATGCCTTTGTCTTCGTTTCTACAGGTATCAAAAAGCTAAATTTATTATCCTCATGTCTACAAAGTGTACTGTAATCATTTCCGCCGTGAGGCATGCACTTGTCTGGTTGAAAATTTGGTAGCAAGCCTGTGCCCTTGTTTGCCATGCCAAAGAAATATTTCGCCCACCATTCCTTATTGTGTGCCTCATAACCTTGTTTATTTATCATACTCTTATCTATTTGATTATAAAGTCCACCGTATTTTAAAGTATGATCCATTTTAAATAGGCTAAATTCCTTTGTCGCATCTAAATTTAGCTGTTTTGTATCGGTATTTAGATCTCTATCTTTCCAGTTATTTTCAAGATATCCTGGAGCTCTTGACAAAAGTAGTTCCTCAAATCTATTTTTTGGAGTAAGCTCTGCATATTTTCCATTGCCATCTGGCATGTTTTGCGGAGTTAGATTGTAGGTTTCATATCGTTTGGTTGTCTTATTAAAAAGCGTTAAAGGCTTAGAGCAATCATACTGATTACAATCGACAAGAAGTTTATCTGCTCCGCGATTTGTTCTTCCATAAAAAGTATCATCTACTTCGTTTCCATGACTATCAAACACGATATCTTGAGGAATAGTAAAACCAGCCCCAGGCCAGGCTTCTTTTTCTACTTGTCTCATTTGTAGATCGCCACCATATTTATCCACCAGTTTACCTTCGTTATTTAACTTTAATCCTGATGGATTTAGTAGACCCTGACAGTCGTTTTTATCACAGTACTCATCAGTCCTTGCTTTTAGCTGGATCTTTTGTTTTGAGTAGGTTAGCTTCATGCTATCCCAAAGTGGATTTTCATCGTAGTTTTCGTATGTGTAAAAGATATTTTCGCGCTTATTTTTGTCATTTACGTGCCTTGTGTCGGTGCTATAGACTATGTCATTTATATTACCACTTTGAAAAAGAGCAAATTTATACGACCAGTCAGTTCCCATTGTCTCTTTTGTGCTTCTGTCGATACCTACGCTAAAGCGATTAGTCTCATTAAAATTTACGCCAAATTTAAACAGTCTACTATCTGTTTTTATGGAGTAAGGATCTGGCTTTTCTCTCTCTTTGCCTAGTACATTATCATCGTATGTATTATATCCCCAGTTTTTCATCTCATGACCATCTCTTTTTGTAGTGATAAAGAGTATGTCAAACCATTTTGCCCGTGCAGCCATAGTATGAGAAAATAGTTTTTCATCGTTGGCTGATGATTTTTGTGCTTTAAAGCCGTAAAACCAGTCTTTTTCTGTAAGATAGTCTCTGGCATCTTTTGTTTCAAACATTACAGAGCCACCAAGTGCACCTGAGCCAGTTTTTATACTATCTGCACCTTTTGTAATATTTACTTGCTGGATGTTTTCTATCTCTACGCCATTTCTTGTATTGTTGAAATTTCCATATCCTTCAAAGAGATCCTTAAAACCCTGTGATGAAAGTGTTTCAGCTTGATTAAGTCCATCGATACTGATAGCCACACGGTTTTCATCAACACCTCTTATAGCATATCCGCTAGAGCCAAAGCGACCAGTCTCAACCACACTGACACCAGTGTCATAGCGCACCATATCTCTAGTATCGCTTACTTGTTGTTTAGTAAGCTCACTTGCCGTCTTTTTTACTTCACTAATCTTTTTATTTTTTACATTTTCTTCTTCCGCAGTTACCTCTACTCCGCCAAGTTCAACTTCTTTTATATTCTCACTTTCTTGGGCTAGCAAATTTAAGCCAGCACAAAGCAAAACAACTAGTGAAGTCTTTTTCATAATAATATGTGTCCTTTTTTTGTATTTTTATTGTTTTTAATAGTCATTATCTATATTAAAGCCGCGAATCTTAACATTAAATAAATAAATTATTTATTAAACTTTATGAAATATTTAATAATTAAAAAATTAAAATTTTGGAACAGCTATTGCTTTAAAAATCGTGACAATAATGATTTTTAGGAAATTGTATGCAAAATGGTTATTATCAAGCCACTGCTGGCATGGTAACGCAGTTTAATAGACTAAATGTGATCTCAAATAACCTTGCAAATGTAAATACGATCGGCTACAAGCGAAACGATGTGGTCATCGGTGACTTTGCAAGAATTTTTAAAGAGACGCAAGATGAGCTTCCTCTTAAAAATCACACAAAAGATGGAGCTAAATTTTTAAATAGAACACTTGACCGCGTACCACAAGTAAGTGAAGAGTACACCGACTTTAGCGCTGGTGGTTTTAAGTACAGCTCAAACACACTTGACTTTGCGATAAAAAGAGAGGATGCATTTTTCTTAGTCGATACTCCAAATGGCGTAAAACTTAGCAAAAATGGCTCTTTTAGCCTTGACGCAGACGGCTACATCGTCACAAAAGAGGGTTACAGGGTGCTGCCAAGTGGCTATGAGGCGCAAAATCCTGGTCAAAGAGGCATCCAAGTACCACAAGGCGAGGTTTTGACGGTTGATAAAAATGGAAATTTATACTCAAATAACAATCAATTTTCTAAATTTTTTATCGCTCAGCCAAGGGAGATAAGAGATCTCAAAAAGGTTGGAGATAACCTTTTTGAGAGTAGAAATTTTGATGACATCATAGAGCTTGAAGAAGCTGATAGCGTGATGCAAGGATATGCCCAGATGTCAAACGTAAACCCAGTTTTAGAAATGGTTGGTCTAATAGAAACCCAACGCCTAGTTGATATGTATCAAAAGGTTATGACAAGCCACATGAACGATCTTAACCAAGATGCTGTTCAAAAACTAGCCCTAAAAGCTTAATAAAAGGATAAAACTATGATGAGATCACTTTACACTGCGGCCACTGGTATGATAGCTCAGCAGACGCAGATAGACGTAACCTCACACAACATCGCAAACGTAAATACCTATGGATACAAGAAAAATAGGGCTGAATTTGCTGATCTTATGTATCAAGTCATGGAGTATTCAGGTACGGCAACAAGCCAGACTACCACAAGCCCAACAGGCATCGAAGTGGGTCTTGGCGTGCGCCCAACAGCGATAAATAAAATTTTCTCTCAGGGCTATTTTAAAGAGACCAGCAATAACCTAGATATGGTAATAGCTGGCAACGGATTTTTTCAGATTCAGCTGCCTGATGGCACGACAGCCTACACTAGAAATGGCGCATTTAAGCTTGACGCAAATGGCACGATCGTAAATAGCGATGGCTATCAGCTAATCCCTCAGATTACCGTGCCTGCGAATGCGACGCAAATTTCTATCGGCACAGATGGCACCGTGTCAGTGCTTCAAGCAGGCGAGAGAGAGATGGCTCAGATAGGTCAGATCGAGCTAGCAAATTTCATAAACCCAGCTGGCCTTCACTCAATGGGTGATAACAACTACCTGGAAACAAGCGCTAGCGGTAACGTGGTGGTAGGTGTTGCAGGACTTGATGGACTTGGTACGATAAGACAAGGGTTTGTTGAGATGAGTAACGTTCAGCTAGTTGAAGAGATGACCGATCTTATAACTGGTCAGCGCGCATACGAGGCAAACTCAAAGGCTATAACTACGAGTGATTCGATGCTTGAAATAGTAAATGGGCTTAAAAGGTAGGTAGTATGAACGCGACTCTAATTATTGTTGGGCTTATACTACTTTCTTTCATGCTTGAGGTATTTTGCTTTTTAAACAAAACGCCAAAAGGCAAGGACTCGATAAAACAGACGCATTAATTTGGGCTAAATAAAAATTTGGCACATTTTGTCTAAAATTTCTACTTTTATGAGTAAGAATAAAAGCAATTTTTAATTAATTAAAATTTTTAAGCTACTACAAGCTTCATCCAAATCAAGCTCGCAGGCTTTTTTATAGTAGTTTTTTGCTCTATTTTTATCTTTTGGTATATCAGCATCTCCTGTTTCGTAGATAAGTGCAATGGTATAGCAAGCAAATACATTTTTTAGTTCGCAAGCCTTATTATAAAGTCTAAGTCCTTCTTCTTTCTCCTGTGCTAGAGTGTCTTTTTGTAGATATATATTTCCTAAAAATAGACAGCTATGTGGATTGCCTAGCTCGCAGGCCTTGTTTGCCATAGCTGCCATTTTATCGCGCTCATTTTTATTAAAGTAGATATATATAAGATCGGTGCAACTTTCTATGTTATTTAAAGTGCATTCACTTTCAAGCTTGGTGGTATCTAAATTTTTACCCCAAGAAAATAGAATACAAAATAAAATTAGAATTACCTTTTTCATCTTTTGGCTCCATAAATTTTTATTATTTTATAAAATTAGCTCCATTTTTACTCTAAATTTTTCAAATTTTGCTAACATTTCGGCTTTTTATGAAGGCAAAAATTTGACATTTAACTACGTTTTTAAACTATCCATCCCTATCTTTATGGGCTATTTCCCACTTGGTGTCGCATTTGGCGTGCTGGCAAAAAGCATGGGAGTTAGCGCATTTATCGCAGTGGCACTTAGCACATTAGCTTATGGCGGGGCTGCGCAGTTTATGATGCTCTCGCTCTTTAGCGTTGGCACGAGCTACGTTGAGGTCTTTATCGTGAGCTATCTAGTAAATTTGCGTCATACTTTTTATGGAATTTCACTTTTAAAAGAGTATAGCGGGATCAAATTTAGGCTTTTAAACATCGCTTTGCTAACAGATGAGACCTTTGCAATATTTAAAAATTTGGGGCTAAAAGAGGCTAGTGATCGAAGTTTTATCTTTACTTGGCTAAATGTGCTTTCTTGGTCTTACTGGGCGGCTGGAACGCTGCTTGGAGCGATACTTGGTGACTTTATCAAGGCCGATACGAAGGGGCTTGAGTTTAGTTTGACCTCGCTTTTTATAGTGGTCGTCATCGAGATGTTTAAAAATGATAAAAACTACCGCGTGCTCTTTGCAGCGGCCTTTTTTGGCGTGCTTGGAGTGAGCCTATTTCCAGCTAAATTTGTGCTTGTTGGCTCAATGGCGCTTTGTTTTGTATTTTTGCTTTTGTTTAAGGATAAAATTTGATAAGTGTAAGCTCAAGTGAGATGGTGCTTTTTGTGGCGGTGTTCTTAAGTGCCTTGGCTACTTTTATAACGAGAGCAACGCCGTTTTATGTACTGAAAAACTATAAGCCAAACCCTTATTTGGACGCCATCGAGAAGCATATGGGTATGATGATAATGGTCGTTTTGGTCTGCTACGGCCTAAAAGATACTAAATTTAGCGAATTTCCATATGGCTTAAGCGAGATAGTAGCAGTTTTTACGGCTATTTTGATGCATTTAAAATTTAAAAATACCCTTCTTAGCATAGTTATTTCAACTGGAATTTATATGTTTTTGATAAGAATTTTTTAAATAAATATAAAATTTGGAAGTTAATAAATTTTTTAAATAAATGGCATTATAACGACTTTGCAAATTTTAATGCAAAGGAGCTAAAATGCGTTTAATCTTTAAGGCGGTGTTACTCATGATTTTAGGTGCTACTTTAGCGGTTGCAAAGCCAACCATCTACATCCTAGCTACTGGTGGAACGATAGCAGGAAGCGGCTCAGGTTCGCTTGATTCAAGCTATACTTCTGGAACTGTTACGGTCGATAAACTAATCGCAGCCGTGCCAGATATCAACAAGATCGCTACCATAAAAGGCGAGCAAATTTCAAATATCGGCTCACAGGATATGAACAATGAAGTTTGGCTTAAGCTTGCTAATAGAATAAACGAACTTCTAAATAGTGGCAAGGCTGATGGTATCGTCATTACTCACGGCACAGACACTATGGAAGAGACAGCTTACTTTCTAAATTTAGTAGTTAAAAGCAACAAGCCAGTTGTGCTCGTAGGTGCGATGAGAAATAGCGGCTCACTAAGCGCAGACGGCCCGCTAAATCTATTTAATGCTGTAAATGTAGCTATTAGCAAAGATAGCGTAGGAAAAGGCGTTGTAGTTACTATGAATGACGAAATTCACGCTGCTAGAGAGGTAACCAAAACCAACACAACAGGCGTTGATACATTTAAATCACCAAATAGCGGTAAGATCGGCACAGTCTTTTATGGCAACGTAAAATACTATATGAATCCGATCAGAAAACACACAGCAAAATCAGCATTTGACCTAGAGGGAGTAAAAGAGCTTCCAAGAGTCGATATCATCTACTCTCATGCAAATGACAATCCTGACTTTGTAAACATAGCTGTTAAAAACGGCGCAAAAGGCATAGTTAGCGCTGGCCTTGGCAACGGCAACCCTTACTTTAGCGTGCTAGAGGCTCTTGGCGAGGCTTCAAAAGCTGGCGTAGTAGTAGTTCGCGACTCACGTGTAGGAAGTGGCGAGACGACTATGAACGGCGAAGTAGACGACGCAAAATACGGCTTTTTAACAAGCGATAATCTAAACGCGCAAAAAGCTAGAGTGCTTTTGATGCTTGCGCTTACAAAAACAAGCGACAAAGCCAAAATTCAAGAGTATTTCTTAACTCACTAAAAAAGAGGCGGCTTAGTCCGCCTTTTAAATTTAAGCTATAAATTTGATCGCAGGATCAGATCTATAGCTTAAATTTTTATATTTGTTAGCTAAATTTCAAGGCTTTTTATGGACTTCTTACTCTTTTTCGCCACGCTTGCTCCTATCTCGCTAATGCCAGGCATCAACATGACCTATGCGATGAGTATCGGTATGGGCTTTGGCTATAAGCACTCGCTTATTATGATGACCGGGCAGCTTCTTTCGCTTGCTTTCGTGGCATTTTGCTGTATGCTTGGCGTGGGCGTGATGCTTCATCATTTTGAGTACGCATTTAAGGCGCTAAACATCATCGCAGGGCTTTATATGCTCTATCTTGGTGCGATGCTTCTTTTGGGCAAGGGCGAGCTTAGCATAACAAGCGTCTCAAATTTGCCAAGCAAAAAGCAGATGTTTATAAACGGCCTCATCGTTTGCGTCACAAATCCAAAGGCGTGGATATTTTTCTCAGCCTTGCTGCCTACATTTTTGGACAAAGACGATCCCTTTAGCCTAACTCGCATGTGTGCGATCGTAGTAACGCTCGTTTTCATCGAGTTTTGCTCGCTAAATATCTACGCGCTTGGCGGAGCTATGCTAAAGAAATTTTTACAAACGCACTTAAGACTACTTGAAATTTGCACCGCCATTATCGTCTGCACGATCGGCGTACTTTTACTTTTTAGATAAATTTAGCCTCTTTTTATATAGCTTGGCTAAAATTTGCCCGGTTTGCACTACATTTTTGGCAAAAGGAGAAAAAGATGAAAAAATTTCTATTTATACTTACAAATCAACCATACAACGGTACCGACAATGCTTACAACGCATTAAGGCTAGCTAAAACGCTAAAAGAAAAAGGCGAAGAGGTTAGAATTTTTCTAATGAACGACGCGGTCGATCTTGCGCGAAATAGCACCAAAAAGCCGGAAAACTACGACGTAGATCTAGTAGCTATGTTAAAAGAGCTTTACGCTAGCGGCGCTATGTTAAAAGTTTGCGGTAGCTGCCAAACGAGATGCGGTTTGCATGCGGGAGAGCCTTATTTCGAGGCTGAGGTGAAAGGCAGCATGGATATCTTGTCCGAGTGGGTTAGGCAGTGCGATCAAGTGATGACGTTTTAGAGTAGGCGAAAGAGAATTTATGAGCGTAACATTTAAGGTAAAAAATAAAAAGAAACTTTTCGGCGGATATGAAAAGGCGCTAAGCGAGCGTGAAATTTCAGGGCTTGTCGGGGGACTTTTCTTTTTTAATAGCGAGCAAGAGGAGCCAGGCGCAAATGAGCTGGGCGCTGACGTGATGATCGCTGGCGTTTGGAAGAAAAGTGCTCGTGGTTTTGAGCTAAACTATGAAGACGGCAAATATATCGTTCGAGTCTGTACTCCAAGCGGCGTTGGCGACTGGCAGATCGCGCTTGAGCTACTCTCAAAGCTCTCAGCCCAAACTGGCTCGAAAATAGAGCGCGATAACGAGGAAATTTACGATGAAGAGCAAATTTTAAAATTTGATTATGAAGCCGACATAATGTGGGGACTCGAAGCTCTAAAGGACGCAAAAGAGAAAAATCAAACGCTTTATATCTATGGCGTGGAGCGCGACGTGGCGTTTGACGCGGTTATGATAGATGAAATTTTTGCAAGTACTAGCCCTGCGGCTAAATTTGATGAGATGATGAGGCGGGTGCAGTATCTTGACGCTTATAGCGCAAGAGAGAATTTATACGAAGATAAAAACGGGAATGAAATTTTTGGCGCGTATACGCTTAGCGAAAATTTACCGACTATCTTGCCTTACGCTCCATCCCCTTCGTGGCAAGCGCAAGAAGTTCTAGGAGGGCGCAAGGTCTCGCGCTGGATACTTACGCTAGTCGTCGGCGTAGACGATAGGGACGCGCACGTGCTTGGCGAATGCGAATACAACGCTTTTATGAAAAATTTACCAAAAGAAAAATACCGATTCATCGATGCGGCAAATGTGCTAGTTGAGCCGCTTAGCGAAGAAGAGATGATGGAAATTTTTAAAAAGGCAAATGAAGCTTAGGTTTAAATTTGATAAACCGCCCGGAAATGAAAATTCGCCTCAGGCTTGCTTAAAAATTTAAGTCGGTTTTAAGTGCGGATTTAAACTCGTAAAAGATAGAATTTTACTGGTATTGTCGCTTTTGGGGCTAAATTAGGCGAAATTTTAACCTAAATTAATCTAGGCTTTGTGTGATTTGAAAAAGGATAAAAGTGAAAATTTTTAAAGCTATTTTAGTGGTGGCATCCGCTGTTTGCTATCTAAACTCGGCCATTTTACCGCAAAGCGACTGGAGTAAAAAGGATCTAAAAGGCGAGGTTAAAAGCATGACGGCTACGGAGTACGAATACTCTATAGACGGCTCCGGCGCGCTAGAAAATACGCGCGTGAAGCGAACGGAGTTTAACGAAAACGGCTATATAGTGCAAGAAACCGAACACATAAACGGCGTACCAAACGGCTCGGTTTTGTTTGAATACGGCAAAGACGGGCTAATACGCAAAAAATACCAAGATAGCGCCATTTATCTCTACGAATACGAATTTGACGGCGAAAATTTAGTTGCAACGGCCAAAGAGCAGCACGTGGAGGATAGATTTTACCCTCGCACGGAGAAAATTACCTACGGCAAGGACGGCAAAATGATCGCTCGGGCGGCGTATTCGGGCGGGACGCTAGTGACGGACGATAGCTACGTCTACGACGAAAATGGCGTTTTAACGCGGATAGAAAATAATATGGAGCCGCGCAACGGCATAGAGATAGGCTTCGAGCGCAAGCCAAACGGCGAATACGAAAAAATCACGCAAGCCCCAAACTCAAAATGGGTTTATTACTACGCCGCAAACGGCGACGAGATGGAGTATACGTCGGTAAATTACTTCGGATCTGAGGCAAAAATCTGGCAAATCTTGCAGTTTAAGGATATAGGCAGGGACGAGCGGGGAAATTTGACGCATAAAACCTCGGTCAAATTTAAGCCCGCGGACAAATACTACGAAAGCGGCGATATAACGGAAATCGGCCTATATAAAAAGCTAGAAATCAGCTACGAATACTACTAAAGTAAATTTTTGAGCTAAGGCTATTTTTCCGAAAAAATTTCGCCGTTTATTATAGATTTAACCGTTAAAAACCCGACCATCAAAATCGAAGCGACTAGAGCCGCAAAAGCGCCGACGCCCAAAACTAAGTAAAAATCGCTTTGCGTAATTTCGTAAGCTTTTAAAAACGCTATGGAGCTAGCGGCCGTCGGGAAGGTAAAAGCCCACCACGATAGGGCGAATTTGAGTTTAATAAATCTTTTATACGAAAAAAGTATAAGCGCCACGAAAAATACGTTTATATTAAGCAGTATCGCCGCAAAAGCATCGAATTGCTCGGTTAATTTTACGTATCCCAAAAACGCCATAGCCGGCGGAGCTAGCGTAATGACTAGCGTCGGGACGAATTTGTCGGCTAACTTATCGCAAAAAACTAGCCTGTAAAATATAACAGCGAATAAAATAATCCAGAAAAATAGCCCCAAACTAAAATAATACCAGATCGCTTGAGATTTTTCGGCTATGATCGGAATTAACAAGTTACCTACTACCGGGATAAACCATGCCGGATTTAGCATCACGATATCGAATTTTTCGTCGATCCAAAAAGAAATTACGTAAAGCGTAAAAATCGTTTGCAAGCCTAAAGCCGCGTAAAAAAGCGAGTAGTATAGTAGCGGCGCATCTTTGTAGGCTAGAGCTAAAAGAAAAAGCGAGATGATAAATCCGCCGAAAAAATTTATCTTTATAGGGTGCGAAAATTCGGCCTTTACTTCTTCTTTAAATTTTAAAAGCTTAAAGAGGTAAAACGCCGAAAGTAGGCAAAATACCGTACAGTCTAGCGCTCTAAGCGCCGAGAATATCTCGCTCGGTAAATCAAATATCTCGCTTAGTTTCTTATAGGCTGCGCAAAGCCCGCCAAGCCCCATAGTACCGGCAAAAAGCATAATCGGCAGCGATTTTATTTTGCTTTGCGAGTCGTTTTTCTTAACGTCGTGCATTGTTTTTCTTTTCGTATTAAATTTTTATGCAATATTACCTATAATAAGGTTAAATTTTTGTAACGAAGTCACGAAAGGGCAAAATGCTAAGCAAAGAGTTAAAAGAAATTTTGCGCGAGAGGTTTACGAATAATTTCGATCTAGCAAGCGAGGATCTAAATGCGATCTTTGCTAACGCGTATCTAAAAACCGTAAAAAAGGGCGATATATTTTACTCCGGAAACGATTGCTTCGGATTTATCCTTATACTAAAAGGCGTTTTAAGGGCATTCGTGTCGTCTAGCGCAAAGGAAATAACGATATTTAGGCTAACTAAAGACGAGAGTTGCGTACTGTGCGATACGTGTTCTATAAATTCGCTAGAAAATAAAGTAAGCGTCGAAATCGAGCAAGATAGCGAGATCATCGTTATTCCGGCGCGAATTTACAAACCTCTTAAAGAAAAATATCCGAGCATTTTAAATTTTACTCTAAAAATCGTAGCCGATCGGTTTGCCAGAACCATAAACGTTATGGAGCAGGCTTTGTTTTCGCCACTTTCGGCGCGGATTATGAATTTTTTATCCCAAAGCATCGAAAATCTAAACGGAAATTTTATAAAAATAACTCACGAAGAGCTGGCGAATCATCTAGGAAGCGCTAGAGAAGCGGTATCTAGGGTGCTAAAAGAGCTTGAGAGAAGCGGGCAAATAACGCAAAGCCGCGGCGAAATAAGGCTTGTTTCTTAAAATTCTCGTTTTAAGGTAACTTTGTTACGGAGAGAGCGGCCTTTTTTGGGTAGCATTTCATAAACTCGTTTAAAAGGAGAATTTATGAAAGGACTGCAAAGAAGAGACGCTTTAAAGCTAATGGGGGCCGCGGGACTAGCCGCGAGTATGAGCGGTTGCTCTGCAACGGGCGGCGAAAACGACGATATAAATTCTAAAATCGTCATAATGGGCGCGGGACTTAGCGGTATCGCGTTGGCGGCTAAACTTAGAAGAGATATGCCTAACGCCAAGGTAATTCTCGTGGATAAAGACGAGAAATTTTACTACCAGCCGGGCTTTACGCTAATCGCCGTCGGAATTTACGAAGCTAGCGATGTCGTTTACGAAAAAGCGGATTATATCCCGCAAGGAACCGAGTGGATACGCAAAAACGTATCGGAGATAAAGCCAGAAGCCAATCTACTCGTCCTAGACGACGGGGGCGAGCTTGGGTATGATTATCTAATCGTAGCAAGCGGCGTGGAATACGACTTTGAAGCCGTTAAGGGGCTAAGCTTAGAGGATATTAACGATACGAGCGGCAACATATCCTCCGTCTACACTCTACAAGGCGCCGTAAAGAGCAACGAGCTGATGAAAAAATTCTCTCAAAACGGCGGCTCGGCTGTATTTTGCGATCAAAAAACCCCGATGAAATGCAGCGGCGCTAATAAAAAAGTAACATGCATGAGCGAAGATAGGCTGAGGTTGGCCGGCAACCGCGATAAAGGCAGCGTTAATCTTTACGTCGGCGGCGGCAAGCTTTTCGGCGATCCGACTTATGCCGCGGCGATGACTCAAATAATGATAAAAAGAAAGATAAAATTTAATCTTCGCCACCAAATCGTAGCCGTCGATAAAAGCTCAAATACCGCTACTTTCGAGTTTTGGACGGCGTATAGACAAAACGGCGAAGATAAAATCGCGTCTGAGCTAATCGACGTAAAATACGACTGGCTTCACTTGCCGCCTAAGCAAAAAGGAAGCGAAATTTTAGCT
>CABMKY010000007.1:0-41398 GCA_902387145.1 Campylobacteraceae bacterium
AGCGTTAGGAAAATGTATCCGATCTTAGCTAAAAATTTAGCCGATACGATAAAAGGACGAGAACCTAGCGAGAAATTTACCGGATATACGGCTTGCCCTTTTATCACCAAATACGGCAAGGCCATAATGGTAGAGTTCGACTGGGAGGGAACGGCTCCGACGTTAGAGTGCTTCGGCGCTACTAGAGAGAGCTACATGAGTTGGCTGGTTAAAATTTACGGATTTAAACCTATGGTTATGAACGGAATGCTAAAAGCTTTAGCTTAAAGGAGATAAAATGAGCGTTTTAGATAAAACTATACGTTTGATTATAGCGGCGATTTGGTTTTTTATTTTCGGATTTATTTGCGACTGCTGGTTGTGGACGGTCGGGCTAATTCCGCTTTTAACGGGATATTACGGTTACTGCCCGCTTTATAAAATTTTCAAGAAAAGGTAAAAAATATGGTAAGCGTAAAAAGTAGAATTATTAGGGTCGTACTGGGGCTGATTTTTACGGTAGCGGTTTGGTATTTTTACGAGAGCTACTGGGCGTTAATCGGGTTAATCCCGATTATCGTCGGCGTTACGGGTTTTTGCCCGGCGTGTAAATTCTTAGGCAGGTGTTCTTTAAATTTAAAAAAATAAAAGGGGCGTTTAACGCCCTTTGCCTTGCCCTTTAGCCGTTTGGGCCGCAAATTTTATTCGCCGTTTGATGAATTATTTAGCTACTTTTGGCTAAAATCTCGAAAATTTAAAAAAGGCGAAACGATGAATAAAGTTTGGAAATTCGGCGACAATATCGATACCGATATAATTATCGCCGCCAGATACTTAAATACTTCCGACGAAAATATCTTAGCAAAACATATAATGGAGGACGCCGATCCTAATTTTAGCTCCAAGATAGATAAGGGCGACATTATCGTAGCGGGCGAAAATTTCGGCTGCGGTAGCTCTCGCGAGCACGCTCCTATCGCGCTTAAAGCTGCCGGTATAGGCGCGGTGATAGCTAAAAGCTATGCGAGAATTTTTTATAGAAATAGCTTTAATACGGGGCTTTTAATACTTGAGATCAAAGAAACGGACGAGATAAACGAGGGCGACGAACTAAAAATAGACGTAGATAACGGCGCGATCGTAAATCTAACCAGCGGCAAAGAGTATAAATTTAGCCCTATACCGCCGTTTATGCAAGAGCTTCTAAACGCCGGCGGACTTATAGAATACGCAAAAGTAAAGTTGGATTAAATAATGAGAGAATATAAAATTTGTGTTATAAAAGGCGATGGTATCGGCCCTGAGATCATAGATGAGGCGATAAAAATTTTAGATGTTATTAGCGCTGAGTTTGGGATAAAATTTGAGTACGACTACAAGCTTATGGGTGGTGCAGCTTATGATGTATTTGGTGTGCCTTTGCCAGATGAGACGCTTAACTCTGCTCTAAACTCTGATGCTGTGCTTTTTGGAGCGATCGGCGGCGAGAAGTGGGATAGCTTGCCAAGACATCTAAGGCCAGAGAGTGGGCTTTTAAAGATTAGAAAAGAGCTTGAAGCTTATGCAAATTTACGCCCAGCCATTGTTTTTGATGAGCTAGTGGATGCTAGCACGCTAAAGCCAGAGGTTTTAAGAGGTGTTGATTTTGTCGTGGTTCGTGAGCTAACAGGCGGACTTTATTTTGGCCAGCCACGTGAAAAAGGCGAAGATAGAGCGTTTAACACGATGGTTTATTCTAAAATGGAGATCGAGCGCATCGCAAAGATCGCCTTTGAAACAGCAATGCTTCGCAAGAAAAAGGTCTGCATGGTCGATAAGGCAAATGTGCTTGAGACAAGTCAGCTTTGGCGCGAGGTGACTAGCGAAGTGGCTAAAAATTACCCTGAAGTAGAGCTTAGCTTTATGTATGTGGATAATGCGGCGATGCAGCTAGTAAGAGCTCCAGCAAATTTTGACGTCATACTTACTGAAAATTTATTCGGCGACATCTTAAGTGACGAAGCAAGTATGGTCTGTGGCTCGATAGGACTTTTGCCAAGTGCTAGCATGGGCGGCAAAGTGGGAATTTATGAGCCAATTCACGGCTCAGCTCCAGACATCGCAGGGCAGGGCATAGCAAATCCGATCGCGACCATTTTAAGCGCAACTATGATGCTAAGATATGCATTTAGTGAAAATGAAGCCGCAGATGCGATAGAAAATGCTGTGAAAGAGGCACTTGCAAAAGGCTATAGAACAAAAGATATCGCTGCTTTTAACGCAGTTGAAATTTGCTCAACTAGCGAGATAGGTGATGTTATCGCAGGATTTATCAAAAAATGAAAAACACAATCACTGAAGCACTGATCTACGAAGCTCAGGGACTAAAAGATGATGCACTTGAAATTTATAAAAATATCTTAAAGCAAGATCCGTCAAATAAAGATGCCCTTAGCGCGATAAACCGCCTGAGCGGACTTCGTAAAGAGCGAGCGATAAAAAACGAGCAAATGAAAGAGTTTTTTATAGCGATGAAAAGTGATGAAGAGATAAATGAATTTAAAAGGTGGTTGATAAGATTATGAAGCTTGATGATATCGCTAGAATGGCAATCAGTGAGGTTAGCGCTGAGCTTGAGAAAATAGAAGCACTGCAAAACAAAAAGCAAGAAGAGCTTGAACGTGAGAATCTAAAAAAAGAGCTTTTGGGCATAGAGAATAATGAAAATGCACTAAATAACGAGCTAAAAGTTGAGGCAAATTTACAAAATGAGCAAGTGTTTGAGGTAAAAGAGGAGCCAGCAAGTCTAACAAAAAGTAGAGAGGTGAGCGAAGAGAAAATTTTCTTAGCAAACCTTGCTGAGCGCATAGAAGTGCTTTTTGAAGGGCTTAAACAAACTAGTGAACAAAATCTTGCTTCAAGGCTTGAGCTAACGACAAAATTTTTAGAATTTACCCTTGCAAATATCGAAAATAGACTCCAAAATCTCTCAAAATAAGCCATTAGACGGCTCAAAAAATGAGATAAAAATCAAAAATGAAATTTATAAAAATAGCGAGCTAGACTTTTTTAGATCGCTATTTGCCCCATTTACTTCACATGTCTATCTAGTTGGTGGCTGCGTGAGAGATGCGTTCTTGGGGCGAGAAATTTATGATTATGACATCGAAGTTTATGACATTGAGCCTACTAAATTTAATGAGCTAATGGCTAGCATAGGCGCCAGCGGTGTTGGTAAAAGCTACTTTATTTACAAATACAAAAACTACGATATTGGGCTTCCAAGAAGCGAGAGCAAAACTGGAAATTCACACAAAGACTTTGCAGTAAGCTATATTAATGATCCCAAAATGGCGAGCCTTAGGCGAGATTTCACGATAAATGCCATGATGATGAATATCTTTAATGGAGAAATTTTAGACTTTTACGGTGGGAAGCAAGATCTAGCAAACAAGACATTAAAGCACATTGATAGTGAAAAATTTAAAGAAGATCCACTAAGGATACTTCGCGGTGTGCAGTTTAGCGCGAGGCTTGATTTTATCATAGCTGATGAGACGCTAGCTCTTATGAAAAGCCTTAGTTTGGAGCATCTAAGCAGAGATAGGATAAATACTGAGCTTATTAAATTTTTTCGTGCAAAGCATCTTAAAAAGGGAGCTTACTATATTCTTGAGCTTGGACTTTTTAAAGAAATTTTTGGTATGCAAATTTATAAAGATGATGGGTTTTTAAGCGATCTTAAGAGTGCTAGAGAATTTGTGGATGATGAGAGGCTATTTTTGTATCTTTTGTTTGGCAAATTTGAGTCTAATGCAAAAGAAATTTTAGAGAAAATGCGTCTGCCAAAAAGCTACTTTTCTATCTTAAAACAGCCTTATTTTAAGGATATACCAAGCGATAAAGATCTAATGCAAATTGCCCTAAACATGCCCATAAAATCATGGCTTGGAGCCTATAATAAAGAGCGGATAGAGCGTGCCAAGAAGCTTGGAATTTATGAGGCAAAATTTGATGCAAAAGTTGATGTGGCAGAAATTTTATCAGCTGGTTTTAAAAACGAAGAGATCGCAAAAGAGATAAAACGTAGGCAAGAGCTTGAAATTTCAAAATATCTAAGCGAGCTAAGCCCGGAAAAGATTAGTCTTTAAAACTCTTAAAAGCCCATTTTGGCTAAAATAGGCTAGTTTATAACACTTTTTAAGGCAAAGAAAGCTTATGTTTAACATAGTCTTAGTTCATCCTCAGATACCGCAAAATACTGGAGCTATCGGTAGAATGTGCGTTAATGCAAATTTAAAGCTACATATCGTTAAACCCACCGTGTTTGATCTGAGTGAAAAGGCTGTTAGACGAGCAGGGCTTGACTACTGGAAAATTTTAAATCCAAAAATTTGGGATAGTTTGGAAGAATTTTTAGAAGCAAACTTAAGCCACAAGGATAGATTTTTCTTCGCTACTACAAAGACAAATAGGCTTTACTACGAGGCTAGGTTTAAGCCAGGAGATTTTATATTTTTTGGTGGCGAGAGTACTGGGTTGCCAAGAGAATTTATGGATATAAATTTTAAAAACGCCATAACCATACCAATGGGAAAAGAGGGCAGGAGCTTAAATTTAGCTATGAGTGCTGGCATTATCGCGTATGAGGCGATCAGGCAAAATATCACTGAATTTGACTTTAGGAGTGAGATTTGAGAGTAGTCTTTGCTTTGGTTTTTACCATTTTGGTGGCATTTGCGAGTGAAATTAGCATCGCAACTTATAATGTGCAAAATTTATTTGATTGCAAAGATGATGGTAGCGAGTATCTTGATTTTAAAGTAGGCGTATCAAAGTGGGACTGCGAGGCAGCTGATTCAAAACTACAAAGAACAAGACAAGTCATAAATGCACTAAATACTGACATTATCGCACTTCAAGAGATTGAAAATGAGCAAGTTTTAAAATCTCTAGTAAGTGATAGCGAGTATAAATTTATAAGCTTTACAAAGGAGAGAAATTCGCCTGTTGGGCTTGGGCTTATTTCAAAGTTGCAGCCAAGTGGTAGTGAAATTTTTAAAGTTCCAAACGTAAAGACGAGAAATATTTTAAAGGTTATGTTTGAGACAGAAGGCAAGAAATTTAGCATATTTGTAAATCACTTTCCAACTTATAAAAATGGCATAAATATGCAAAAAAAGGCTGAAAAAACGTTAAGAACGGCTCTGGGTAAAGAGAAAAACGCGATTATTTTGGGTGATTTTAACTCGCCCTTTGGACAAAAGTCCATCCTAAATGACATCATTGCAACGAGAAATTTTTATGATCTTTATAAAGAGCTTGAGCCAAAAGATAGATATTCTCATGCAGTGTATGGCAAAAAAAGAGCGATCGATCATGTTTTACTTTCGCCTAGTTTTATGGAAAATGGCGATCTAAGCTATGTTAGTGGTAGTTTTGAAGTCTTTAAACCAAGCTTTGCAGTCGATGAAAAAGGCTTTGCAAAGAGCGACCTTTACTCAGATCACTTTGCGTTAAAGTTTAAAATTTCAACTGATCCAAGCCCAGTAAAAAAAGGCTTTGTGAGTAAAATTTTTAAAAAAGATGAAAACAAAGCCAATAAAAAAACAAGCGAACAAAACTATAAGACGGCTGATGTGGATACGCTTTTTGATCACCCAGAGGCAGTGCCAGCAGTGATTGAAAAAGTGGTTGTTATCTTAAAAGATAAGCATGGCTTTATTATCTCGAAAAATCACCGCGGAATTTATGTCTATGATCCTAAAAATAGTGTTATTGTAGGCGAGGAGCTAGATATTTTAGTAAGGCGAATGAAAATTTATAAAGATGCGCTTGAAGTCAGCTCTTATGAGATCATAAATGAGCATGGCACAAAAGATATTAGCGAAAATTTACTAGATGCATCGCAATTAAGCGAAGCTAGAAGTGGCGATGTCTTTGCTAAAATTTCGGGCAGACTAGAGAGGGGCTATCTGCATACACCATACGGTAAGATCAGGGTTTATAGCAAGAAAAAGCTAAAAGATGGCGAGTATAATTTTGAAAATGCGAGAGTTAAAATTTATAAGAGAGAAAACCAAATCGTTGTGGAGTAGAGAGTGCAAATTTTAGATATTTTTATGATTACGGCGTTTGTTTTATTTCTTATTTTTATGATAAGAGGCGTCATTTTACAGTCACAGGAGAAGGAGAGGGCAAGAAAAATGGTAAGAGAAAAAAGAGAAAATTTTAATAAAAAGAGTGAAATATGAAAGAGTTATTATTAGAAATTGGAGTTGAGGAGCTTCCAGCGATACCCTTTTTAAGGGAGCTGCCAAATATCAATGCTAAATGGCAGGCTGTACTTGAAAAATATAACATCAAAAGCGAGTTTAAATTTTACTACACGCCGCGTCGCTTGGTCTTTTTTCATGAGAAATTTCCACAATCTCAGCCTGATAGCGTGGCTAGCTTTATCGGTGCGCCAAAGCAAGTTGCGCTAAAAGACGGAGCTTTTACAAAGGCAGCACTTAGCTTTGCAAATAAATGCGGCATAGATGAGAGCGAGCTTAAATTTAAAGAGATAGACGGCAAAGAGGTGCTCTACTACGAAAAAGAGGTAAAGGGTGATCCGGTTGCCAAGATAATGGGTGACATGGTTGAGGAGTTTTTAAAGAGCCTAAATTTTGGCAAGTCTATGCGCTGGGGCAACGGCGAGTTTGAGTTTATCCGTCCGATAAGATCGTTTTTGTGTTTGCTTGGTGATGAGGTCATAAAATTTAATAAATTTGGCGTTGAGAGCGGTGATTCAACCTATCCACACAGAAGCATTAGCTATGACAAGATAAAAATTTCAAATATAAAAGAGTATTTTGAAGGCTCAAAGAGCCGTGGCATCATGCTTGATGCGGATGAGAGAGAAAAAATAATTCTTGACGAGTTTGAAAAAATTAGTCAAAAAAGTGGGCTAAAGATCGAGATCGATAGAGATCTATTGGCTGAAGTTGTGGCGATCACCGAGTATCCGACAGCACTTCTTGGCTCGTTTGAAGAGGAATTTTTGGAGGTACCAAGCGAGGTCATCATCACTTCAATGAAAGAAAATCAGCGCTACTTCCCAGTCTTTAAAGGTGGCAAACTGGCAAATGGCTTTGTGGTTGTTAGCAATGCCATAACGCAGGACTACTCGCTCATCATTAAGGGCAACGAAAAGGTACTAAGAGCAAGGCTAAGTGATGCGATGTTCTTTTGGCAAAGTGACTTAAAAGCTGAATTTAGCCCAGAAAAACTAAAAAATATAACCTATCTAAAAGAGCTTGGAAGTATCTACGAAAAAGAGCTTAGAGAGCTACAAGTAGCCAAAAAACTTGCTAACAACTATGATGAGCTGCTTAAAAAAGAAGCTGGCGAGTATGGAGCAAAGCTTGAGCGAGCTGTGATGCTAAGCAAGGCTGACCTTACAACTCAGATGGTTTATGAGTTTACCGAGCTTCAAGGTATCATGGGTGCCTACTATGCAAAGGCTAAAAACGAGGATGAAGACGTCGTTTTAGCCATAAAAGAGCAGTATCTGCCAGATGGTGAAGAGGCGCAGTGCCCAAGCAAGGTCTTTAGCTCGGTTGTGGCGATTTCAAATAAGCTTGATACGTTAATGGGGCTCTTTAGTATCGGTAAAATCCCAAGCGGCACCAAAGATCCATACGCTCTAAGACGTGCGGCAAATGGCGTGATAAAGATCGTTTTGGCACATAATTTGAAATTTAACGTAAAAGAAATTTTAGAAGATATCGCAAAAGATTATAAGAAATTTGACGTTGAAGTGCTTATAAATTTCATCCTTGATAGGCTCTATACCTTCTTTGACGCAAACGCTTCTATCGTAAAAGCGTGCATAAAAAGCGGCGAAAAGGATATCTTGGAGATAACAAAGATGATAGAGGCACTTGCTAAAATTTCTAGCGAGCCAAATTTTAGAGAGAATTTCTCGACATTTAAACGCCTTGCAAATATCATCAAAGACGATAAATTTAGCAAGGTCGATGAGAGTCTCTTTGAGATAGACGCTGAAAAAGCCCTAAATGACGCGTTTAAAGCGGTCGATAAGAGCCTAGCGTATGAGCCAAGGATAAAGGCGCTATTTGCATTAAAACCACAGATCGATGAGTTTTTTGACAAAGTTATGATAAATGTTGAAAACGAGAAAGTGCGAAATAACCGCGTCGCAATCATCGGTCAAATTTATAGCGAGATACTAAAAGTAGCCGATATAAAAGAGATCAGCTTTTAAATTTACGCCAGCTTCGGGCTTTGCCTAGGCTGGCTTTTAAATTTACTCCCTAAAAATATCAAATTCTGGCTCGTAAGTCTTAGTTTTTACCCCAAAATATCCAAGCACTGAGCTAAAGATAAAATCATGCGAAAGACTTTCATTTTTTCTAATTTTTAGCCTTTTTAAAAGATCATTATTGCTTGAAAAGACGATGGCTGGGATGTGTTTTTGCTCATCTGGAGCGATGGAGTAAGGCAGACCATGTAAATATATACCATTTTCGCCTAGGCTCTCTCCGTGATCTGAGAAAAAGAACATGGTGACTTCAAATTCATCTTTTCTTGCTTCAAGGGCGTTTATTAGCTCGCTTTGTAGATAGTCCTCATATAAAATGGTGTTGTCGTAGGTGTTTGCTATCTCTTCTGGTGTATATTTGTTTAGCTCGGCAGTGTCACATGTTGTTAAATTTGCTTGGGTAGCCTTTGTAGTAGATAGGACCGTGCGAGCCTTGCAGATGTAACACGATAAAGGTGGTGGAATTTGCATCTTCGATGACCTTTTTAGCCTCATCAAATATCACTTCATCAAAGCCTTCTGCTCTATGATCTGAAGTATGGTTTTGATCAAGATTGTCACAAACGCCCTTGCAACCACCGCTATTGTTGCCAAAAAAGTATGTCTTTATACCAAGCTTATTGATGATATCAACTAAATTTTCACGAGCTTTTGCTTCACGGTTGCTAAAATTTTCTCGCTTTAAGTCTGAAAATAGGCAAGGCACACTAGTCTCTGTGGCTGTTCCACATGAGTAGAAATTTGTAAAACTTACCACATCATTTTGCTTGGTAAATTTGTTTGTATTGTTTTTAGCATAGCCATTTAGTGAGTAGTTTCTGCTTCTTTGCGTCTCGCCAACTATCAAAACTAAAATTTTCTTTTTATCATCAGCTAGTACCGCATTATCTGCTACATAGGTAAAAGGTAGTGGTTTTTGTATGAGCGATTTTACTAGCTTTGCAGCCGAGTAGATGGGATAGTATGGGAGCAATGCGGTTCTTAAATTCGAATGCTCTCTAAAAATAAGATAAAAATAATTGCAAATATAAGAAAAAGAGTATAGAAAAAAGAGTGGATTATTTTATAAAAAGTCATAATAATAGGACTCAAGTGTAAATGGCTAGAAATTTCAAATAAAAAATAAGATTATTTTTTCTTGCCTTTGGAGTTTTTTGCTTCAGTTTTTTTGACTTTCGCATTCTCTTTTATGCTAAGTTTTTCTTTAACTTTTTGCATATCGTTAAAGCCAATACCTTGGACTCTTTCAAGCTCATCGATGCTTTTAAATTTATGGGCTTTTCTATATTTTATAATGTTTAACGCCTGGCCTTTACTTAGCCCAAGCCCCATTAACTCGTTTTTGCTGGCCGTATTTAGATTAGCACCATATGCAATACTTGCGACTACTAAACAAAGTAAAATTTTAATCTTCATATTATCTTCCTAAAATAATAATCCATCGTTTTCTTGATCTTGTATGATGTCATTTGCCGGTATATTTTGAGGTAGTGGTGAGTCGTTTGTGTAGTATTCGTCACTGCCACCATAATAGCCTTTATAAACACCATCTGGCTGCTCAAATGCACGTCTTAAAGTAGGATAAAGCTTAATGTAGCCTTCCATAAATTTCTTAAACACAGGTGCAGCTGTTCTACCACCGCCCTCAATCTTTTTCATAGGGCTGTTGTCGTCATTTCCGTACCAGATTATCGCTTCGATATCAGGCGAGTAACCACAAAACCAAGCATCGATGTTATTGTTTGTTGTGCCGGTTTTGCCTGCTATTTGGATGCCATTTATTTTTGCGTTGCGTCCAGTGCCGTTATTTACGACATTTTGAAGAAGTGTCGTCATCAAAAATGCTTGTTCTGGTTTTAGCACTTGCTTTCTTTGTGGTTCATAATCCATCGAGGCCCCAAAGCTATTTTCTATATGCTTAATAAGTGTTGGCTCAACCATCTCGCCCTCATTTGGAAACATCGAGTAAAATTTTGCAAAGTCAAGTGGCGAAATCCCAAAGCTTCCAAGCGCGATAGATAAATTTTCAGGAATGTCGCTAAATCCCATATCTGTAAGCTGCTTTCTAACTGAGCTAAGACCAAGGTCGTTTAGCAAATTTATGGTTGCAAGGTTGCGTGATTGTGTGATTGCTGATTTTATTGTGATGTAGCCTTGAAAGCCACCACTATAATTTTTAGGCGTCCATTCTTTGCCATTTCCCATGTCAAATGTCCTAGCGATATCAGCTACTTGCGAGACTACTGAGTAGCCGCTATCAAGAGCGATTTGATATATAAATGGCTTAAAGCTTGAGCCTGGTTGGCGTTTGCTTTGGGTGGCACGGTTGTAGCTACTTTTTGCATAGTCGATACCACCAATTAGTGCCAAAATTTGACCGCTTTGTGGATGAGTGACTACGATAGCTCCGTTTAGGATCTCAGGATTTGCCTTTTTGTCACGTTTTAAAATTTCATTGTAGCCATAGACTAGGGCGTTTTGCGCGATCTTTTGCACGTTTAGATCAACGGTGCTTTGTATCTTATATCCACCAGTTTTTATATCGTCAAATTTTTTTGAGGCTTCTTTGATGATTTCATCGACCACGTATGGTGCTTTATTTCGTGTAAGTGTATCGTCAAAGACTGCTGGCTCTTCAAGTATACCCTTGCGATACTCATCTTCATTGATCCAGCCTATGCTATACATCCTCTCAAGTACTCTATTTGCACGGCCAAGCGAGAGATCAAGGTGTTTTGTAGGATCATAGGTGCTTGGAGCTTTTGGTAAGCCAACTAGCATGGCAACCTCTTTTATGCTTAGCTCATTTAACTCTTTTCTAAAATACCCTTCAGCAGCTGTTTTTATGCCGTAGTAACCGTGCCCAAAATATACGTGGTTTAGGTATCTTTCTATGATATCTTCTTTGCTGAGCTCACTTTCAAGTTTTATAGCAAGCACCACTTCTTTTATTTTTCTTGTAAATTTCTTCTCACGGCTTAGAGCCAAATTTTTAATGAGCTGTTGTGTTAGTGTTGAAGCTCCCTCAACTAGCTTTCTAGCCTTGATATCTTTTATAGCTGCTCTTGCCATGGCTTCTACGTTTATACCGCCATGCTCAAAGTAGCTCGTATCCTCGATAGCCACTAGTGCTTCGATGACGCGTGGTGGGATGTCGTTATACTTTACATAAATTCTATTTTCTTCAAAAATATTTGCAATAAGTTCGTTATTTCTATCAAAAATTTGCGTTGTAAGTTTTGGTTTGTAGTCGATGATAGCGTAAGCATCAAACCTTACTTGCGAGTAAAAGTATAAAAATGCTCCGCCAAGTGAAATGGCAACTATAAAGATAAATGCCAAGATATATTTCATAAAAATGCCTTTAATATTTTTAAATTTAGCCCCATGGCTGTGCTGGTCTCGCCGTGTTGGGAGATGATATATTTTTTATTAAAATTTTCTATCGTCATGGCTCCGGCCTTGCCTTGCCACTCATCATTTTTTATGTATTCATTAAGGTCATGCTCATCAAATTTTTTAAATTTATACGTAGTTTTACTTACGTTTATAAGCTCAAATTCGCCTAAAAATATCATCGCTGTATAGACGCTGCATTCGTTGCCACTTTGTAAATTTAGCATGGCAATCGCTTCTTTTTCATCCTTTGCTTTACCTAAAATTTTATCCCCACACGCCACACAGCTATCTGCAAAGAGTAAATTTTTAAAGGCGGTATTTGCTTTTAAAAATTGCTCCTTTTTTGCTTTTACAACATTTTGGACATAAATTTCTGGCTTTACATTTTTTTCTATCTTGCTCTCATCAAACTGGAAAGAAATTTGAGTGAAATTTATACCAGCATCTTTTAATAAATTTGCCCTTGTTGGTGAGCTTGAAGCAAGTGTTATCATAAAAATACCTTATAGCTTATACCAAGATAAATAGCTGCTAAAGAAGCTAATAAATTTAGCGGTGTGAAGTAATAAATTATAACGATCAAACTCTCGTTTAGCTCGATCATTTCATGCGATCTTAGTGCTTTTAAGGCCTTTTTGTATCTATAAAATATATAGCTTAAATTTAATAGCAAAAATAGTTCTATTGCGCATTTTGTTGCTACCATTGCACTTGCCATAGGATTTGTCAAATTTGCATCATAAAATCCAAAAATTATAACTATGCTTGTCGCTATCACGCAAAGGATTAGTATGAAAATCGCAATACCAAAGCGTCTTATAATGTGAAGTAAGATGTGATAGCGTTCCTTGTCTTCAAATTTATTTTTTATAAAGTAACTTCCAACAAGCACAAGACCGGCTTGTAGCCCCACAAAAAGAGCTACAAAGCATACATGCAAAAATAGTACTACTTGGTCAAATTTTATAAAAGCTATATCGTAATGACTCATTTTTCTAAGGCTTGCCTTGCGTACTCAAGTGAGTCTTTTATCGCATCTTCTATCATTGATGCATCTTTGCCACCGGCTGTTGCAAAGTCATCTTTACCACCGCCATTGCCACCTAGGATTTGTGCTGCAAATTTTACCCAAGCACCAGCTTTTAAAGGAGCATTTTTAACTCCAGCTGCAAGAGAAATTTTGCCACTCTCATCGGCTTGGATTAGCAAAATAGCAGCACTTTCATACTCATTTTTAAACTCGTCTATCAAGGTTTTTATATCTCCACCATCTACGCTTGTGACGCAAAGCTTGGTTTTATTTATATCTAAATAGACTAGCTCATGAGAATTTTTAGCATTTTTTAGTTTGTCTTTTAAAACTCTTAGTTCATTTTTTAGCTTTTTGACCGCATTTAGTGGCTCAGTGCTCTTTAACTCATCTTTTAGCTCGTCAAGCTCGGCTCTAAATGATCTTGCTAAATTTAGCGCAGCCCTTGAGCAAACAGCTTCTATACGCCTAACGCCAGCACTTACGCCACTCTCTTTTGTGATGAAAAACGATCCGATCTCATCTATATTTTTTACGTGTGTGCCGCCGCAAAGCTCTTTGCTGACGTCGCCAAAGCTAACGACTCTTACATTATCAGCGTATTTTTCATTAAATAGCGCGATAGCTCCGCTTTTTTTAGCCTCTTCAAGCTCCATAACCTGCGTTTTTGCATTTGCACCGCTTAAGATCCACTCATTTACAAGGTTTTCGACCTTTGAAATTTCTTCGCTAGTAAGCGCCTTTGGATGAGAGAAGTCAAACCTTAGCCTATCTGCCTCGACGTTTGAGCCAGCTTGAGCGATATGCGTGCCAAGCACGCTTCTAAGGGCTGCGTGAAGCAAGTGTGTAGCGCTGTGATGACGTGCAGTTTCTGCTCTATCGCTAGAAACTTCAAGCTCTACTTCGTCGTCAACTTTTAGTGCCACGGTAGTTTTTACTAAAGATAAATTTAGCCCATGAAATTTTTGTGTATCAAGCACATTTGCTTTGCCTACTATCTTACCGCTATCACCGCACTGGCCGCCACTTTGAGCATAAAATGGAGTGACGTCAAACATCACCCAGCCCTCTTTGCCAGCATCTAAACTATCTACATTTTTAAATTCTTCATCAAGCAGGGCTAGAATTTTACTTTTGCTCTTAAGCTCTTCGTAGCCTATAAATTTATTCTCGCCAAATTTTTCAAGTAGCTCTTTAAAGTCGCCCTTCGCGCTCTTGTCGCCACTGCCTTTCCAGGCAGCTTTTGCACGTGCTTTTTGCTCACTCATAAGCTCATCAAACCTTGCCTCATCGACCTTTAGACCCTTTTCTCTAAGCATATCAGCTGTTAGATCAAGTGGAAAGCCAAATGTGTCATAAAGCTTAAACGCAGCCTCTCCGCTAAAAATTTCTTTTGTATTTTTAAGCTCGCTCTCAAATAGCTCCAAACCGCTAGCAATAGTCGCTAGAAATCTCTCTTCTTCAAGCTTGATCTGCTCTTTTACAGCCGCTTTTTTCTCATTTAGATAGGTGTAGTGCTCGCCCATTAGCTCGCAAACTTTATCGACAAGCTTATACATAAATGGCTCTTTTATGCCTAGCAAGTATCCATGGCGGATCGCACGGCGTAAGATGCGGCGAAGCACGTAGCCACGGCCTTCTTTATCAAATGTCGTGCCCTGAGCCAGCAAAAATGTGACCGAGCGGATGTGATCGCTTATGACGCGGTAGCTAGCGCCACTTTCATAGACGTATGGCTTGCCACAAAGCTTTGCTACTTCGTTAATTAGCGGCATAAAAAGTGAGCTATCGTAATTGCTAAATTTACCTTGCAAGATAGCAGTAACACGCTCAAGTCCCATGCCAGTATCAATGCTTGGCTTTGGTAGTGGGCTTAGTTTGCCATCAGCGCTTCTTTCATACTGCATGAAAACAAGGTTCCAGATCTCTAAAAATCTATCTCCATCGCCGCCCATGTAGTCTTCAGGTGTATTGAAGTGTTCAGCGCCTTGATCGTAAAAAATTTCACTACAAGGGCCGCATGGTCCAGTATCGCCCATCTGCCAGAAGTTATCGTGGTCACCAAAGCGGTAAATTCTCTCTTTTGCGATGTGAGTGCTCCAAATTTCAAATGCTTCATCATCGCTTTCATGAACGGTTACATAAAGTTTGTCTTTTGGTAGTTTTAGTACTTCTGTTACAAATTCCCAAGCGTAAGCGATCGCCTCTTTTTTGAAGTATTCGCCAAAGCTAAAATTTCCAAGCATTTCAAAAAATGTGTGGTGGCGCGCTGTGTAGCCGACGTTATCTAGGTCGTTGTGCTTTCCGCCAGCTCTTATGCAGGTCTGACAGCTAGTGCGGATAGGTGGTGTTGGACGTGGCACTTCGCCTGTGAAAATACTCTTAAATGGCACCATACCAGCATTTGTGAAAAGTAGTGTTGCATCGTTTGGCACGAGTGGTGCTGAAGCTACGACTTCGTGACCTTTTGATTTAAAAAAATCAAGATATGCCTTTCTTATATCTAAATTTTGCATTTTTATCCTCGTTAGTTTTAAATTTTGCTCGATTTTAGCTAAAAATCGTTTGTAAATTTATAAAAAAATACAAAATTAATTTTTGCTTAATATATTTTATAAATTTATTTGTTTAAAAGCGAGTTGCAAATAAAATAGCCTAAAAAATAGAACTAAAAGGCTTTTGGTGAAACTTAAAATTGGTATTGTTGGATACAATCTAGTTGGCAAAAGGCACTATATGGAACTTAGACGTTCCGATAAATTTGAAGTTTGTGGAGTTTTTGATAAAGAAAATAGAGATGAGGCTTGCAGGGCTCCATTTTTTGATGAATTTAAGAAATTTATCGAAATTGCTCAGCCACAAGCCATTGTACTTTGTTTGCCACAACACGAGATTGTAGAGGCATTTTGTCAGTGTGCAAAATATTGTCAAAATATATTGATCTCAAGGCCTATATTTAAAAGTGTAAGTGAGTTAAAAGAGATCAAATATGCCTCAGTTGTAAATAAGGTAAGAGTTTGTACTGGTGTTGATGAGCGTTTTAATCCAACTATTGTTTCACTAAAAAAGGCGCTTTTAAAAGAAGAAGAAATTTACAGTATCTCAATCGCACATTTTAAGCCACTTTGCGAGGGAAATATTATAAACGAGCTTTCACTTTGCGATATAGATCTTGCTAAAAATTTAGTAGGTAGCGAAGTCTGCAACTTCTTTTATACTCAAGCAAATAAAACCAATACTAAAATATGTGATAATGTTGGAATTAACATTAAAATGAAAAATCAAATTTTAGTAAATATTACCGATTCGTTCTGTGGTTCATTAGAACGTTTCAAAATAGAAGTAAATGCCAAAGAAGGTGTTTATTTTGGCGATCTTATTGATTACAAACTTCACAGAGTAAATGAAAATGGTCAGATGAATTTAAAAACCGATCCTTTAAACAATGAAATAAAAGCCCAATATGATGCCTTTTATGACCTTTGTCAAAGCGGCGAAAACATCGAACTTTCAAACATTGATGATGCGATAAAAATTAAGGAGTTGTTTTGATGAAAAAGGCACTTTTGCTTTTAAATATGGGTGGGGCAAATAGCCTTGCTGATGTAGAAATTTTTCTAAAAAATATGTTTAATGACCCTTATATTTTGGGTATAAAGAATAAAATTTTAAGAAAATTTGTAGCTTTTATGATCACAAAAGGTAGGCTAAAAACGGCTAAGCATAACTACGAACAAATAGGTGGCAAATCGCCTATTTGCGAGCTTACAGCTAAGCTTTGCGATAAAATTTCAAGCTTACAAAATGAGTTTGATGCAGTTGATTTTGCGATGAACTATACTTCACCATTTGTAAAAGATGTGCTTAAAAAATACGAAAATTTTGATGAGATAGTGCTTTTGCCACTTTATCCTCATCATTCACAAACTACGATAACTTCGAGTTTAGATGATTTTAAAAAAGTAAAAGATGAGTTAGGCGTAAAGGCTAAAATTTTGCTTTGCGGGCCATTTTATGATGATGAAATTTATAATAAAATCATAATCTCGCACATAAATGAAGCTATAAATAATATAGATGTAAGCGATATGGAGCTTATCTTTTCGGCTCATTCGTTGCCTCAAAAAATTATCGATAAAGGCGATGTCTACGAAAAACATATAAATGAGCATGTGCAAATTCTAAGCAAAATGATAAAAGATAGCGGACTGAACTTCAAAGAGATAAATTTAGCCTACCAGTCGCGTCTTGGGCCTGTAAAATGGCTAGAACCCTCACTAAATGAAATTTTGGCAAAGTGCAAGAGTAAAAAGGCTCTTATCTATCCACTCTCTTTTTGTATTGATAACTCTGAGACCATTTTTGAGCTAGTTATTGAGTACGCAAAGATTGCAAAAGAGCTAAATTTTAGCTTCTACAAGGTTGTTTGGTGCCCAAATTTTAGTGATGAGTTTGCTAGTTTTATCTTACAAAAATCAAAAACAGCCAAAGAGATTAACCTTTAGGAATAAATCTTGCTTGTAAAATATATCTCAATACAGTAAAAGGAGATAT
The DNA here is from genome assembly GCA_902387145.1 of Campylobacteraceae bacterium. GTDB lineage: Bacteria > Campylobacterota > Campylobacteria > Campylobacterales > Campylobacteraceae > Campylobacter_A. The sequence goes on from CABMKY010000007.1 coordinate 17,268, forward strand.
ATGAAGGTACAAAATAACGACATAATCGATTATTTATTGCAATCAGGCTCAAGCAAAACTAAGGATAAAAAAAATAGTTTTGATGAAATTTTAAGCCTTGCTATGGATAAGATCGCAAGCGATGCAAAAATTTCAGACAAGATTGAACAGTTTAAAAAAAGGCTTACTGAAATCGGTGCAGTTGGTTTTATAAGTGAGCTAAATTCTAACAAGATAGAAGAGAAAATAGCCCAAAAGAAAAAGGAGCTAACTGAACTTCTAGGCATAGATGATCCCGCAAAAACACAGGATCAAAAAAATGAGCTGCTTAAGATAATGGATAAAATTTTGAGCGATTATCGCAAAGAGCTAAATGTAGCACTTGCTAATCAAGCTCTGCTAGAGAAGCAAAAAAATCTTAATAGTAAGAATAGTAGCTCGGTTAATTTAAGTTCTGTTTTAAACGAGCTAGGGCTTGCTTAAAATTTATATAAAAGATATTTAAGCCTATATAACTTTGCCAAAAATCTATATTTTTACAGCAAAGTTATGCCAAATTTTATGGCAGCCCCGTATATTATTGCGCTAATTATTCCAGCAAAAAAGCCAGCTACCATATCATCGCCCATTACGCCAAGGCCACCTTTTACATTGCGGTCGATCCTGCCTATTATCGAAGGCTTTTTAATATCAAGCACTCTAAAAAGTACAAGTGAGAGTATTAGCTGAGAGATCGTAGCTCCGCTAATGGCAATAGCAAGCCAAACTCCAGCAACTTCGTCTATAACGATAAAACTTTCATCGTGAGAATTTACCTTTTTTTCAAAATCATCAATAACGCTAATGCTTACCAAAAATAGCAAAATGCTAGCTAGAAAAAGTGTGGTTGATGATAAAAAATAAAGCACAAAATAAGCTACCACAGCGCCAGCAATAGAGCCCCAAGTGCCAGGCGCTTTTGGCAAAAGTCCAAATCCAAAAAAAGTTAAAAATAGTTTTTGCATAAATTTCCTTAAGTCATCGATGATGTTTGATAAAGCTTCATAAGCTCTTCGTAAAAATCGCGGTCAGTTTTGTTTTCAAGTAGTCCTGAATTTACAAAAAGGTCATCACAAAGCTTTTGCACGTCTTTGAAGCGATTTGTAAAGAGTTTGCTTAAAACCAGTGCAGAAATTTCTGGCCTCACAAGAATTGCTGGTGGCATAATACCGTTAAATAGAAGCTCCTTGATAACATCTGGATGATATTTGATCTGATGATGTTGTCCGTGCGGGCAACTTTTGGTGCTAACTAGAGTCTTGCATTTATTGCAATAAACTAGCTCTGGCAGTACGATTACCTCTAAATTTAGGTCGTTTTTGTAAATATCAAGAATCGTATGAGCTTCATTGTGATCAAAAAACATTCCAATTCCTGAGTGGTTTTGTCCGATGACTAGCTTATTTGCTCCAAATCTTGAAGCAGCGATGCACTCAAGTGTAGGGTTTGCATGTGAGCTAAAAAGTGTCGTATTTTTTAGAGCAAAGACAAAGACCTTTTTTGTCGGCAAATAATTTTGTATAAAATAATCCAGCACTTGCTTTCTAATCTCGTAATCAACGTGCTTTTCTTCACGTGTTCGTATTAAAAAAATGATTACTAAATCAGCCTTATCAATAGTCATTCTAACAAGGCGCTCGTGAGCTCTATTAAATGGATCAGCCGTTAAAAAGACCGCCGTTATCTTTTTTGCACCATCTTCTTTTATTAGATCGTTTAGTACATTTTTGCTTATTTGCATACTTTCATCATAAAGCTCAAATTCGCCACTAATGCCGTATTTGCCTAAATTTAGCTCTTTATCATTGCTAGCTTCGTTTGCTAAAAATATATTTTTAGCTCTCATGTTCTCATCAAATTTAAAGACCTTGGCAACATTGATGTGCCCAACAATCTTACCATCAAGACTTAGATTTACTTTTTGTCCAGGAGTAAGCTTGCTGGCAATATTTTGATTTAGCTCGCCAAATGGAGCAAATCCAAAAGAATACGGCATTGGCTCACCATTAAAATAGCCCTTTTTGCTCACCTCTTTTATCTGTTCATCATCCATCAGCGAGTCATAATCTGAGAGAATTTTATTTTTTATTAGCTCCAAAGCACCAAAAACTTCGGTATTTATAGAAATTTCGCTATTTTTTCTTGCTGACGTCATATTTCTTTCTCTTTTCCCAAAGTGATTTTCTAGAAATTCCAAGCTTCTTGCTAAGTTCTGTGTCAGGGAATTTATCTTGATAATTAACGATTATGTACTTTATATATTCATCGATCGTAACGATCTCATCGATATTGAAATTTTTATCGCGTCCTGAAAGTTCAAGCTCGTCAAATGGTGCTTTTTGCGTAAAGTCGCTAGTTGAGATCGCGACCTTTTTCTTTTTGCAAATTTCTAAAATTTTCTCTTTTTCTTCTTGTTTTAGCTCCTCTAAATTTGTCATATAGATTAGCTCATCACCATTTTTAGCTAATGCCTTTTCAAGCTCAGAGAAACAGGCTTTGCCTAAAAATAAAAATGGTAATTTGCAAGCTTTTACGTAGCTAAATATAAATTTATCGCTGTATCCGCTTTTGCTTGATTTTAAAAGCAGTGGAAATTTTATCTTTTTTGCCTCAAAACTAGAAATTTCGTACTCTTTTAAAGCGTAATTTACGTAGCTTTCATAGTTTTTGATCTCGTTTTTGAAATTTCTAAATTCCTCAAAATGCTTTATCTTTCTAACTAGCTCTTCTATCATAAATGGCTTTTGGATGTAATCAACCGCACCTGCCTGAATCGGTTTTAGCACAGTGTCACTGTTGATATAAGCGATTAATAAAATGATGATAGAGCTTTTAAATTTTTCAATAACAGGGTAAAAATCCTGCCCTGGAAGTGTGGTAGAAAGTAACACTACATCAAAATTTTCAAACTTCAATGCTTCTTTTACGCTTTTAGCGATCTCGCAATCGTAGCCAAAATCAGCTAGTTTACTAGCCATCGAGCCAGCTAGGTAAATTTCATTTTCTACTATTAAAATTTTCATATTTGCTTCCAGTTGTAAAATTTAAGGCTAGCGCTTGCCATTACGGCGATCCCTTCGCATCTGCCAACAAAGCCAAGCCCTTCAGTAGTCGTTGCCTTTACATTTATGCGGCTTTGGCTCAAATTTAGAGCTTTTGCGATATTTGCTTCCATTTTTGACTTTAGTTTTGAAATTTTTGGTTTTTGCGCCATTATCGTGATATCAGCGTTTGTTAGCACAAAGCCCACACTTTGCACCCTTTTATAAACTTCCTCAAGCAAGTAAATGGAGCTAATATCTTTAAATTTAGCATCCGTATCAGGAAAAAGCTCACCTATATCGCCAAGCCCAGCAGCCCCCAAGATAGCGTCAGTTAGCGCATGAAGTGCCACGTCGCCGTCGCTGTGAGCTTTTAGCCCAAACTCATAGTCGATCTTCTCGCCACAAAGAATCAAAGGACGACCTTTTTCAAACTCATGCACATCAAAGCCGTTTCCCACAAAGACTTCATTTTCTGGCTCTTTTAAAGCAGAAATTTTGGCAAGATCTTCTTTGTAAGTGATCTTTCTTGCCATCTCATCACCTAAAATTTGCCATACGCTAGCGCCAATGGCTCTTATAGCTGAGCTATCATCTGTGTAAATTTCACCGCCACTAAGAGCTTTTTTAAGAAGTGCTGTGCGAGAAAGTTGTGGTGTTTGGATAAGTTTTACCTTTTCTCTATCGATAGCGTTTTCGCCAAGATAAGCAGTGTCTGCGATCTTTAGCGCTGGAACTACACAATCAGCCTGACTTGCTGCCTCGATGATCTTATGAAAGAGCTCGCTTGATATACAAGGACGAGCGATGTCACTAACTAAGACAAATTCGCTATTTACTAGCTCAAGTGCGTTTTTTAGGCTATCTTGTCTAGTTTCACCTCCATCAACAAATTTGTAATTTGGAGCAAATTTTGACATGTATTTGCACTCTTTGCTAACGACAATTATCTCTTTAAATGTGTAAAAGTTACTCAAATTTTTAGTGGCAAATAGCCAAAGTGGATCGCTTCCTATTCGAAGCCATTGCTTCTTTACTGGTAGCTCAAAACGGCTAGAATTTCCTGCTCCAAGCATTATAAGTGATATATCAAGCAAGATAACTCCTTTGAAAATTGTTACAGAATTATACATCTCAAAACTTCAAAATTTCTTTTTAAAAAAGTAAATTTTTAAAAGCTTATTTAGTTAGTTTAAATCAAAAAAGGACTAAAATGAGGTTTTTAAAAATCAAAAAAGGCCTTATATGAGAGATAAGACGCAGATGTATTATGCTAGGCGCGGCGAGATAACGCAAGAGATGAGCTATGTGGCAAGGATCGAAGGGCTTAGTGAAAATTTAGTGATGGATGAGGTGGCAAAAGGTAGCATCATCATCCCAGCAAATATAAATCATAAAAATTTAAAGCCAATGGGCATAGGTAGAAAGCTAAAGACAAAGGTTAATGCAAATATCGGCAATTCAAGCTTAAGTAGTGACATTTGCGCTGAGCTTAGAAAGCTTGAAATTTGCCTAGAATTTGGCGCTGATACGGTTATGGATCTAAGTACGGATGGCGATTTAGATGCTATTAGAAGTGCGATCATCGAGCATTCAAGCGTGCCAATTGGCACAGTGCCTATGTATGAAATTTTAAAAGAGGCAAAAGAGGTTACAAATATCGCAAATGAGCTCATTTTAGAGATACTTGAAAAGCAAGCAAAGCAAGGAGTTAGTTACTTTACGATACACGCTGGATTTTTGCGTGAGTTTTTGCCACTTGTTAAGAAGCGCAAAATGGGTATAGTAAGCCGCGGTGGCAGTTTAAGTGCAAGCTATATGTCAAAGCTAAATAGGCAAAATCCTTTTTATGAAATTTTTGATGAAATTTTAGAAATTTGTGCTAAATATGACGTCTCGCTCTCGCTTGGCGACGGCCTTCGTCCAGGATGTCTTTTTGATGCGACAGATGAGGCACAGCTCAGCGAGCTAAAGGTACTTGGAGAGCTAACGCTTCGTGCATGGGAAAAAGATGTGCAAGTGATGATAGAAGGCCCTGGTCATGTGCCATTAAATCAAATTGAGTATAATATGAAAATCGAACAAGAGCTCTGCCATGACGCCCCATTTTACGTGCTTGGGCCGCTTGTCTCAGACATCGGCGCAGGATACGATCACATCACCTCGGCGATCGGTGGCACAATGGCAGCATATCACGGCGCTAGCATGCTTTGCTACGTGACGCAAAAAGAGCACCTTGGCTTACCAAATGAAAATGACGTAAGAGAGGGCATCGTAGCTCACAAGATAGCAGCTCATGCCGCAGACGTCGCACTTGGCAAGGCAGGAGCGATCGAAAAGGATCACGAGATGAGTGATGCTAGATACGCATTTGACTGGAACAAGCAGTTTGAGCTTAGCTTTGATCCAAAGAAAGCTAGAGAACTTCACGATGAAAGCTTGCCAGAAGATGCGTTTAAGAGCGCTCATTTTTGTTCGATGTGCGGACCAAAATTTTGTGCATATAAAATTTCAAAAGATCTAGAAAAAGGAGAAAAATGTTAAATAAAGAAGAGGTCTTAAATAGACTAAAAGGTGTTATATATCCTGGTTTTGAAAAAGATATAGTTAGCTTTGGCTTTGTAAAAAATGTAGAAATCGGCGATAAAATTTTAATCGAAGTCGAGATCGTCAGCTCAAGCCCAGAAGTGGCAAACGAGCTAAAAACGGACATCAAACGTGTCATGGGCTCAAATGAGTATGTGCTAAATTTGATCCAGCCAAAGATACCTGAGGAGAAAAGTAACACTCAAAGTGGTAAAAATATTGCGCCACAAGTTAAAAATTTCGTAATGGTAAGCTCAGGAAAAGGTGGCGTTGGTAAATCAACCACGACTCTAAATTTAGCCATCTCAATGGCAAAACTAGGCAAAAAGGTTGGAATTTTAGACGCTGACATCTACGGACCAAACATCCCAAGAATGCTTGGTGAAGTAAATACCCAACCACAAGTTGTCGGAAATAAGCTAAAGCCGATACTTAGCCATGGTGTTGAGATGATGAGTATGGGCGTTTTGATGGAGGAGGGCATGAGTCTTATCTGGCGTGGCTCGATGATCATGAAAGCGATCGAACAGCTGCTAAAAGATGTGCTTTGGAGCGAGCTTGATGTATTGTTTCTTGACATGCCTCCAGGAACGGGCGACGCGCAGCTAACTCTAGCTCAAAGCGTGCCGGTAACGGCAGGTGTCTGCGTCACAACGCCACAAGTGGTAGCGCTTGACGATAGCAAACGTGCGCTTGATATGTTTGAGAAGCTTCACATCCCAATCGCTGGCGTCATCGAAAATATGAGCGGCTTTATCTGCCCAGACAACGGCAAAGAGTACGACATCTTTGGCAAAGGCACGACTGAAGAGGTGGCAAAGGCTTACAACACACAAATTTTAGCTGAAATTCCTATCGAGCCAGCTGTTCGCGTGGGCGGGGATAATGGTAAACCAGTTAGCTTTTACGAGCCAAACTCAGTCACTGCAAAACGCTACGAGAGTGCGGCTGCTAGACTTTGGGAAGTGATAGAAAATATAAATAGTGATGGCGGAGCTGATAACTCAGCGATCCAGCCAGTAAATGACGGCAAGAGTGCTTGCTCGAAGTAAAATTTACAAAAGATAAAATTTAGAGCAAATTTTAAAATTTGCCAGTTTAAATTTGGCTACCAAAATTTGGCTTTGCTTGATGTAGGGCTTAAATTTTGGAGCCAAAATGCAATCATTTAAATTTAATAGGAGAAAACATGAAAGCGATCGTAACCGTAGTCGGAAAAGATAGAGTCGGCATCGTTGCTGGCGTCTCAGCAAAGCTTAGCGAGCTAGGGCTAAACATAGATGATATCTCACAGACTATTTTAGATGAGTTTTTTACGATGATGGCAGTGGTTTCAAGTGATGAAAATAAAGACTTTACGGCCTTAAGAGCAGAACTTAACGAGCTTGGTGAGAGCCTAAAAGTAAAGATAAATATCCAAAGTTCCGCTATCTTTGATGCGATGCATACAATCTAAGGAAAAATAATGGACATCAAAAATGTAACCGAAACGATCTCGATGATCGAAGAGCAAAATTTTGACATCAGAACGATTACGATGGGTATTAGTTTGCTTGACTGCATCGATCCTGACATGGGCAAAGCTTGCGACAAAATTTACGCAAAAATCACCACTAAAGCCAAAGACCTAGTCAAAGTGGGTAACGAAATTTCTGCTGAGCTAGGCATACCAATCGTCAATAAAAGAGTGAGCGTGACGCCTATCTCGATAATCGGCGCCGCAACGGACGCAAAAGACTACGTGATGATCGCAAAGACGCTTGACAGGGCGGCTATTGAGGTTGGTATTGATTTTATAGGTGGTTTTTCAGCTTTAGTTCAAAAGGGATATCAAAAGGGCGATGAAATTTTGATAAATTCTATCCCACAAGCACTTTCTCAGACTTCAAAAGTATGCGCAAGTGTTAATGTTGGCTCAACGAAAACTGGCATAAATATGAGCGCTGTGCGTGACATGGGACGTATCATAAAAGAGACGGCGGCAGCTTCGGAGATGGGGTGCGCGAAGCTTGTCGTTTTTGCAAACGCAGTCGAAGATAATCCTTTTATGGCTGGTGCATTTCACGGCGTGGGTGAGGCTGATGTAGTGATAAATGTTGGCGTTTCTGGCCCAGGAGTGGTAAAAAGAGCCCTTGAAAAGGTACGTGGCGAGAGCTTTGATGTTGTGGCTGAGACCGTCAAAAAAACGTCATTTAAGATCACGCGCATCGGTCAGCTCGTGGGCCAAATGGCGAGCGAAAGGCTTGGGGTTAAATTTGGTATCGTTGATCTCTCTCTTGCTCCAACGCCAGCTGTGGGCGACTCGGTGGCTCGTGTGCTTGAGGAGATGGGGCTTGAGGCTGTTGGTACGCATGGCACGACTGCGGCACTTGCTTTGCTAAATGACGCAGTAAAAAAAGGTGGCGTCATGGCGTGCAATCAAGTGGGCGGCTTAAGCGGTGCATTTATACCAGTTTCTGAGGATGAGGGTATGATAGCGGCGGTGCGCGCTGGCTCACTAAATTTAGAAAAACTTGAAGCGATGACCGCGATATGCTCGGTTGGTCTTGATATGATCGCTATACCTGCTGACACGCCAAGCGAGAGCATAGCTGCGATGATCGCTGATGAGGCGGCTATCGGCGTTATAAATCAAAAAACAACGGCCGTTCGAATTATACCTCTTGGACGTGAGGGTGATATGATCGAGTTTGGCGGCCTTTTAGGAAGAGCGCCTGTGATGAAGATAAACAAAGCCTCAAGTGCCGACTTCATCGCTCGTGGCGGACAAATTCCAGCTCCAATTCATAGTTTTAAAAACTAATCTTCGAAGTCCGCTTTAAATTTGCGGACTTTTTCTTAAATTTATCCTAATCTTTTCAACTGCTTTTAGTTAAAATGATAAAAATTTTAAACTAAGGAGCTAAAATGAAAATTTTATCACTGCTTACGGCACTACTTTTTGGAGCGGTATGTGGCTTTGCAAATGATGGCAAAGTAAGAAGTATCGACATCTACGTCACGCCATACTACTCAGCAAATGCTGGCAAGGTGGAGTACGTCAAGGTCTATGACAAGATAGATGAGCTTTTAAAAAGTGGCAAAGAAGAGGACTTTAAAAAGTCTGAAAAGATCGTGCAAGACGCCCCACAAATGGTCTCTCCGATAACTCTTTTTGTCCTTTCAGCTCGCGCATACGATCTTGGACTTCGCGATGAAGCGGTATTTTGGTTTTATGCGGCAAAAAATCGCGCAATCTTGCTAAGAGGCGTTATAGACATGGAGGGCGAGAAATTTACTGACGTGGTGGCCGCGATAGGGGCGTTTATGAAGCTTGTTGGCGACGTGGTCAATCCTTATGCATTTTGCGATATCAAAAAGCAACAAGAGATCGCTGATAAAGCGCTTGAATGGACTAAGAAAAATGCCTATGAAGCGATGTTCTCGCCAGAATTTAGCTCGCCTCACGAAGATAGAAAAGCAGCCCTTGCAAAAGGCATAGAAAAGCTAGAGGCCCGCAATAAAAAAGAGAAAGATTACTTTTTAGATAAAGATAATCTTGCTAACTTTAAAGCTATGCGTAAGAAAAATGGCACTGATGAGAAATTTTGCTTCTAAATAGCGAGAAAAACTGAAAATTTGCTTGTAAATTTAGCTTTTGCTTTATGCTAAAAGGGCAAATTTACAAGCTATCTCTATTTTAGATGATAAATTTTAGCTCACTACAAATCTGCTTAAATTTCGCTCTTTTTCGTAAGAGTAGCAAAACCACAAAAATGAGAATAAAAAATGACTTTGAAATTTGGTAAGCTTGAAAAAGTTGCAACAGATGATGGCTTTATCTGGTATGCGGAGATGAAGCTTGAAAGCGAAATTTTTGGACAGGTACTCTTTTGTCTTATCTCGGTAAATGGGGCAGATGTGGATGATGAGACGATTTTGCTTGTGCAGCGTATCGCTCAGGATATCGACCGGCACATAAAAGATGCGCTTTCCTTTTTAAAAGATGAGCTTGGGCGAGAGTGCTTTTTGAGCGAGGACGAGCTTAGAGCACTTGATGTGCCAGTCTGCGACTTGCCTTTTAGCTCGCCACAATGTACCTTTTATGCGCACGATAAGCAGTGGCTGATGAGATTTGCTGAGGGTGCACTTGATATTTGTGAGCCTTTTGGTGTTGGAGTGATCTTTGAGGGCGAAAAACCGCTACGTTTAGAAAATTTAGAACTTAGCCAGGAGTGTTAAACGCTGATAAATTTTAAATTTAGTGGTGGCTTTAATTTTACACATCAAAAACTAGATAAATAAAGCTAACAAAAAATCTGCTATTTTAGGTTTTTGCTCAAAACAGCAGAAATTTGCACTTATGCATTGCAGCAGCAATAATCACTTGGATCTTTTTCTTTTGTGATCCTAGCTCTTAGGTCGTGACGGATGATCTCTATCGACCAGAACCATATCATGTGGCCGACAAATTCAGATACATGCTCGTACCAAGGGAGTGTCCAAAGTGGTGGAGTAAGCCCCAAAATAGGTAATGTAATCACGTGAACAGCGATATTTACGATAATGCCAGCTAGTAAGCCTTGCCATATTGTAATCTTTGGAAATTTTTCAGCCAAAACGCAATAAGCAACCGCAAAAACGATCGAAAATAATATATGTGTCATCATTACGTAGTTAAACGCATGCCCTGCAAACTCGTAAATGGCGGCATTTGGATCGGCTACTCCCAAATAATCCCTTAAAAATATATAAGGCGGATTTAAGAAATTTCTAGAGCAATCGATTGCATCGGCTGCTCTAATGGCACTCTCTGGTCCGCAAGCAGCGTTAAACATATCCATTGGACTTCTTGGAGGAAGCGGAAATTCTGCTCCCCATTTGACAAAGGCTGAGACAACGCCAGCGACAAGGCCGATCAATGCAGCTAGAGCAGATCTAGGTTTTGTTGCTAAATTTGACATTTAAACCCCTTCTTTAAATTTGCAAAATCTTATTGCAATTTACTTTATGATAAGATTAATCATTATTAAAAATATAAAAATATTTAAAAATTTTAATGGACTTAAAATCATAAAATTTTTAGCCATTTTTGGCTAGACTAAGAAAAAATTTAAAGGAGAATAGATGTCTAAAGAGTTTAAAGATGCAAATGAATTTAAGGAATTTTTTGAAGAATTTAGAAAAAAAGATGGCTATAAAGATCCGCTTGCTTTTGGTATCGCAAGAGTCGATCGTGGACAAAAAAATACAGATAAAATTTTGCAAGCGACTTTTGCTGTTGTAAATTACAAAGAGAGCTTTTTAAGCGCAGCCGCTTATATCTATGCTTTGCAAAAATGTGATGTTAAGGTTGATTTTAACGGCTCTGAATTTGTAGCCGATCTTACGCCAAAAGTGGTAAAAAAAGCTAGCAAGCTCTTTAGCGTCTTTGAAAAAGAGATAAGCTCTCATAAAAATGTACAAAATTTGCATGCCGTAAAAATAGCATTTGATGACGATCTTGAACTAAATGAGAATAAATTTAAACTTGTGTTTTTGTTTGAGGACGCAAAGCCACTTAGCGTAGAGGCCGTATATCTCAAGCTTTACTTGATCTCGCTTGGCAAAGTCGCACCTAGAACGATCGTGCTTGATGGAGCCTTTGGTGTGTTACCAAATGTTGCATGGACTAGCCAAAATACGCCAATCGAGCTTGAATGGTTAAGAGAAAATGAAATTTCTCTAAAGATGTTTGGCGAATACCCAGCGATCGTTAGCGTCGATAAATTCCCAAGATTTTTAAGCCATATCATTCCGGCTGATAATACGAGAATTTTAGACTCAGCTAAGGTTCGCATGGGCGCTGCCGTGTATCCTGGCACAGTCGTCATGCCAGGTGCTGCTTACATCAACTTTAATGCAGGTACAACCGGTGGCGTTATGGTCGAAGGCAGAGTCAGCAGCTCTGTCGTAGTTGGCGAGGGTAGCGACGTAGGTGGCGGAGCTAGCATACTTGGCGTGCTAAGTGGCACAAACGGGAACCCTGTAAGCATTGGCAAACACTGCTTGCTTGGGGCAAACTCAGTCACAGGTGTGCCTCTTGGCGATAACTGCATCGTGGATGCTGGCATAGCGGTACTTGAGGGCACAAAGGTCTATATATCAGCTAGTGAGCGCGAAAAGTTAGCTAAGCTAAATCCAGAGTTTAAATTTGAAGCTGAAATTTACAAAGCACTTGAGCTTGGCGGGCTAAATGGACTTCATTTTAGACAAAATAGCCAAACAGGTCAGATCACTGCAAGTGCGAGCAAAAGGGCGATCAAGCTAAATGAGGCACTTCATTAAAAGGAGCTAGCATGAAAGTTGGCATTTTGATATTTGACAAGATAAATTTGTTAAGCTTTGCCAAAATTTATGATTTTTTACATAAATTTGAGGATTTTAATATCAAGACTTACGCACTAAAGCCTGAGGTTGTCGATGAATTTGGCATCAGGCTTCATCCAGAAATTTATGCTGAAAGCCTTTATGGTGTGGATATCTTAGTCGTGCCAGATGGTGTTGGAGCACTTGGATTAAGATACGATGAGATATTTTTAAGCTGGGTTAAAAGCTCAGCGAGTGCGAAATTTAAGATAGGTTTTGACCTTGGCGTGCTCATCCTTGGCGGGGCTGGATTTTTAGAAGACAGAGAGGCTTGTATAAGGGGCGGATACAAAAACGCACTTAGTGATTACTGTGATGTTAATGATGCTAAGATGTGCGAAAGTAGGGGTGTCATAAGCGTTAGTGAATTTGATGATAGAATCAAAGAACAGCTGGCAACGATACTAGGTAAAGATAAATTTTAATGGCTTTGACTCTTAAATTACGATAGAAATTTTATATTTTTAGTAAGCTTATAGCCTGTTTATAGCGCTATTTACCGCTTGTAGGTGTGCTACATTATCCACTCTGTGAAATCAAAATTTAAATTATTTCCAAGCTTTGTTATCTGCTCTAAAATTTCATAATAATTTTTTCTATTTGCTTAAATAATGCTAGAGATAGAAAATGGCTTAACACCATCTTCTCTTAAAAAGTAGTACGCCAAAGCCCTTGTTATGCGTCCATTACCATCATCATAAGGATGGATAAAAAACTAAAGATGTGCAATAAAACTTTTTAGATATGCGTTTTCAAGGCTTTTGTTGATAAAATTTTAAAAGTTCTCATCTCATCTTCTATACCTCTACTGGCAAGGCTTCATAGTGGATTTGCACATTTTCTGGAGAGCCTGAGACGACGCTCATCTCATCATCTCTAAACTTGGCTCGTTTTATCTTGTAAGTTTTGCTTTGGATATATTCAAACAAGGTATTGTGCCAGCCATGTAGCCGCTCGAGGTTCATATAGTCTTTGTTTAAATTTACTTCAAGCATTAGCGAGACTAGATTACCACTGTGTATAGTCGCATGAGTATCAGCTAGCCAGTCAAAATTTTTGTCTAACATCTTTTTTATCTACGAGCGAATGCTTGATCTTTTAAGCCTTTCGCCCCCTATGAGAGATGAACTTATTATTTCATCTTCAAGTGCACTAATTTGCACCTTTAAAAGATCGTCTCTGCTGATATTGCTTGTTAGCTCTTTTAAATTTTTATGGTCTTGCTCTAGCTTATTTGTAAGGGTGTCTATTACTCTTTTGTCGAAAGAAAAATTTGGGTAGTTGGGATGTTGTCGTATCCACAGGTTTTGTAATTTTTAATCAATGCACTGAACTTATTTATAGCAGTAAAATTTGGTATATATATTGTTTTTGATTTGCTATTTGTAGAAGTCGTTTTTTTGTTAGAAAAGAGCCAGTTAAAGTTAAGGCTAGATAAGATTATCTACCTAGCCTATAGTCTCTTCTAGCATCCTTATAACCACGTCTATATCCACGCTCAAAACCATCATCATAGTCGTCATCGTTATAGTAGCCTCCGCGGTAACCACGCTGAAATCTATCATATCTTTCGTACTCATTTCGATAGTATGGGCGGTAGTTAGGCGGATATGGCGCATAGTTTGGATCAACAGGATAGTAGCCATTTGCACGGCAACTATCCTCGTCAAATTTTTCTATTCCGTTGCGAAATTTGTAGCTTTCTATTTTTTTGTCAAAGCTATCAATGCTTCTTATATCGCCATAAATTTTAGCCATTTCTCTTTGATTTATAAGACCACAAAGCCTAGCTTCAACTTTTTTTTCATAACTCATAGCAAACAAAAAAGTCAATGAACAAAATAAAATGGCTAAAAATTTCATATTAATCTCCTACTTTTAGACTTCCGCCTTTGCCAAGACCGCCTTTTACATTTTGTGCTTTGTAGTCTTTTAGAACAATAACTAATTGATTCATTGAATCAAGGAAAGCATTTACAAGTGTTTTTCCTTCAGGTGTTCTTGAATATACGCCAAGTCCAGCACCAAGAGAAGCGCCAGCACCGCCGCCCATGCCAAAGAAGTCAGTGCTAGAAGCTGAGCCAATAGCTGCCGCTAATTGAACACCTGAACGATTTTCTATAAGAACCAATGTGGTTTGTGTCTCTTTTGTTGAAAAACCACCAGCTATAGCACCTGCTACACTACCAAAAAGTGCTTCAACAAGAGCACCTGCTCCGCCTGTATCTTCGTTGCTAAAGAAAATTTCAGGGCGAATAGTATAATCAGCTGCTACCATTTTACCTTTACCAAAGCCGGAACCACCACGTAGTTCGCCTGATCTATCAAGTGCACGCTCTTGCATCATATTATCCATCATAGCACCACGCTCAACTATAACAAAGCAGCCAGTTTGTTGCGCAAGAAGGCGTAAAACCGGAATAGTTGATGTGAGCTTGTAGTTGTGTGTTAAATATGAATACCAATCAGAATTTTGGTCTTCATAAAACGCAAGTGTTCCAAGGGTGCTACTACATTTTTCTATTTTTGTGTTAGCATTATTGTTATTGCTTCCAGCAGCACTGCCAGTTACACCGTTGCTATTGCCAGTTGCACAACCGCTTAAAAGTAAAACTCCAAGGCCTACGCTTAGTAAAGATGAATTTAACTTCATTTTTATCCTTAATATTTAAGTTTGTTTTTTAACATTATATATAAGCAAATATTATAAAAATATTAATATAAGATTTATATTTAGTAGCATAATGCAAAACTATTTTTATAAAAATTTAAGTAGCTAGCAAGATGCCAGCCACACGAGCTATTCGACAGTCACGCTTTTTGCGAGATTTCTTGGCATATCGACGTTGTTGCCAAGTCTAACAGAAATTTCAAGTGCAAGTAGCTGAAGTACAAGCATCATCTCAAAAAATTCGCTCATATAATGATCTTGAACGCTTGTTTTTACGTAGTCATCGCTTAGCTCAAACTCAAGTGGGCTTATCGCTAGGATGTACGCATCTCTTGCAGCAAGCTCTTCTACATTGCTCTTTGTTTTTTCGTAAAGTAAATTTTGAGGCATTAAAGCGATCGTAAATAGCTTCTCATCTGCAAGCGCGATAGGGCCGTGCTTCATCTCGCCTGATGGATAGCCCTCGGCGTGAAGATATGAAATTTCTTTAAGTTTTAACGCACCTTCAAGTGCTAGCGGATAAAAGATGTCTCTGCCGATAAAGAAGAAGCCATGACCGTGTAAATAATGCTTGCTTAGGCGGTGAAGCTTCTCTTGAAGAGAGTTATTAATATTTAAAATTTGTGGAATGTGAAGAAGAGTTTTGATCTCGTGATCAAGGTCTTTTTTGCTGATAGATCCCTTTGCTGATGCCATTTGAAGCACAAGCATCCAAAGCACGATGATCTGCGTTGCAAATGCCTTTGTACTTGCCACACCTTTTTCGATGCCAGCGCGAGTTAAAAGCGTATTGTCAGCTAGTCTAACGATAGATGAGTTATCGACGTTGCAAATCGCAAGCGTTCTAAGCCCAGCCTCTTTTGCTATCCTAAGCGCTTCAAGAGTGTCGGCTGTCTCACCACTTTGTGAGATTACGATGAAGAGCGAGTTTTTGTTTAGATAAGGCTTTCTGTATCTAAATTCACTTGCCACTTCGACCTTTGTTCTAACTTTGGCAAGTCTTTCAAAAAGATAACTTGCGGTTAGCGCTGCATGGTAGCTCGTACCGCACGCACAAAGCACGACATCATCGATACCTTTTAGGTATTCATCGTCTAAATTTTCAAGGGTGACTTTGTGGTTTTTGACTCTGCCCATGATGGTTTCAGATACGACCGCACCTTGCTCGTAAATTTCTTTCTCCATGAAAAATGTATATCCCTCTTTTTGGGCATAGCTTTTGTCTTTTGGCAGAGCATTAAATGTTATGCTCGCCTTTTTGCCGTGTTTAAAGACTGCGATCTCATCTAAACTAACATAGCCGTAGTTGTTATCATCAAGATATGCCACTTCTGTTGCATTGCCAATAAGTGGAGCGTCTGATGAAGCAAAATATAGCTCTTTTTCATTGCTCTTTCCTATCGCCATAGGAGCGGCATCTTTTGCAAAAAATATCTTATCAGGCGCAGTTTTTGTGATAAGTAGCGTCGCGTATGCACCTCTTAGCTTTGCGATAGTCGCCTCGTAAGCTTTAAATGGGTCTTTTTTCTCTTTTAAAATTTCTTCAAAAAGGTGCACGATCACCTCAGTATCGGTTTGGCTGACAAATTTCACGCCCTTTGCTTCAAGCTCATCTTTAAGCTCTTTGTAGTTTTCGATGATGCCATTGTGAACCACAAATGAGTGCTCGCCAAGGTGCGGGTGAGCGTTTATCTCAGTTGGTTTGCCGTGAGTTGCCCAGCGTGTGTGACCTATCGCCACACCAAAGCCAGTTGATGTAAAGTCTTTTGTCTTTAGGGCTAAATTTTCAAGCTTACCAACAGCTTTGAAAAAATCTATCTTGCCATCACTCATCACAGCCATACCAGCGCTGTCATATCCTCGGTACTCAAGCTCTTTTAGACCGCTTAAAATGACCTCTTTTTTCTCTTTATCTCCGATGTATCCTACGATTCCACACATGTTTACTCACTTATTAATAAATTTAATATCTCTTCACCTTTGCTCTCAAGTCGCTCGTTTTTCTCGATCAAAAAGAGATTTCTTGTTCTATTTTTGACCGTTTGGATTCTAGCACTCGTGACTTGAAAATGAAGCCTGTCAAAAACACTCATCACATAAGCCATTAACCCACGCTGATCTTTTGCATTGATGCTAAGTTTGGCGTAATCTTTTGAGTGATTTAGCTCGAAGTTTATCTCATCTTTGTTAATGTTTGGTTTCAAAGGCTCTTTTAGAACCTCGCTATTTAGGGATTTTAGAGCTAAATTTTTAGTATTTTCAAGCTCCTCTTTTTTAACATTTTGGTTAAAATCAAGCCTGATATAAAATTTCTTCTCAAATAGCTCAAAAATTTCCATGTATGCAAGGTCAAATTTAGCAAATTCATAGAGTAGGGCACTTAAATTTAGACTCTTTTTTGTATAGATCTGAATGCTTAAATTTTTAGAGTTATTTATAAAAATTTCTGTCGCATCTAAGCTATCTGCAGCCTTGCTTAAATTTATGATCTCACTCGCACTATATTTTATAAAGACAAGATTTGATGTGATTTTAAAAATTTTCTCTTGCAAGCTTAGTTCAAGCGCCAAAAACTCGCTATTTCGTTTTATAGACTGCTCTTTTTTTACTCGCCTTGTCGCTTCATCTAATAAATTTTCATCGCTAAATGCACTAATAGAAATTTCATAAAGCTCTCTTAAAAGCTTTGCTGTGTAGGCGTTATAGAGCCTCTCGTTTGTCGCATTTATCACACAGTAGCTAAGGATGTAAAGCAGTTTTAAAACCTGCTTGTCGCCAAGCTTTGATATGAAGGCAAAGATGACGCGTTGCGAATAAATGTCCTCTCTGTTTGAGACGTTGCTCATTAGCGTGTGGTATTTTATCAAGATGACGCCGATATTTATGGCTTTTTGGCTTAAATTTAGCTTGTTTGCGTAGGCTCTAAAGATATTTGCTCCGATATTTGCGTGGTCTTTGCCAAGCCCCTTGCCAACGTCGTGCATTAAAGTCACGATCTTTAGCATCGTCTTGCCCTCCAAGCAAAGTTCGGTATAGAGATTTTTTATAAATTTATCTTTTATGTTTTCGAGAAATTTTACACTTAAAATGCTATGCTCATCGACCGTAAATTCGTGATAGCCGTCGTACTGAGCTAGCTGGCTGATGTGTTCCATTGGTTTTATTAAAATTTGTATCATTTGCGCATCGAGCAATGATTTTAAAATAGCGTAGGAATTTTTTCTTAAAAATATCTTTTTAAACTCGCTTATAGCACGCTCTAAGCCACTTTTTGTGATAATGGCTCGCTTGATGTAAAAGATCGCGCTTATATCAAATTTATAATCCACATCTTTTAGTTCCAAAAGCTCATTTATGAGATCCTCGATGAGAGCTGGCTTTTTATGAAGTGGCACGTAAATAACGCCATTTATCTCGTAAAAGCCATTTTTTAGCCTTGCAAATTTTCTCTGATCAAAATTTAGCTCACTTTTAAAAAATGGCCTGCAAAGAGAAGCGACGATAAACCTCGAATAAATAGCAACATTATTCATTGAGCTTAGCATCTTTTGGCTGATAACGCTTTCGTTATCTTGAAGCTTTTTGGACTTTGTTTGCATGAAATTTGTCGTGATTTCAACGCTTGAAGCACTGAAAGTATCAGAATTTTGCGTTAAATTTAAGGTAGTTAGTAGGCTTAGTAAAAAGTCCACATTTAGGTTAAAGCTAGCGATCTCTTTTTCATTCATCACTTTTAGGGCTTGTGATCTAACTGAAATGTCGCTATCTAGGCAGTTTAGTATGCAGTTTAGGTGATAAATTTCATCTATCCCGCCAAAGCCACTTTTTAAATTTGGCTCTTGGGCTAAGTAGCTGATGCTATAAAACGGTAAAAACGCCTTTAAATGGTAGTTTAAAAAGGCTTTTTTATCAAATTCTTTTAATTTTACGATCTCGCTTTTTACTAGGCGGTATAGACTTTTTGAACCACAGATATATCGGACTTGCGATGTTTCGCTTTTAAATTTGAGATCGTCTTTGTAATTTGTAAAAATTTCATCTATTTCGACGCTTTTTATATAAAAATTTATTCCAGAGCTACTTAAAATTTCGCTAAATTCTTTTAAGAAATTCTTTATGTTATAGCCTTTTAAATTTTTATAAACTAGTAAAATTTCAAGCTCACTATTTGCGCTAAGTAAGGTTTGGGCGTATTTTCCAGTAGCTAAAACACTAAAGGCAAAGCTATCATTTTGTGGTACAAAATCATCAAAAAAATCTCGCATAGTTTCATTTAAATAAGATTTTATAAAATCATCGTATTCTTTGGCTAAAAAATTTGCAAAATTTCTACCCTGATTTTTTTGAAAATGTTTTGGTAAATTTGCCTTAAAATCAAGAAATTTCTCTTTGATTTTTAAATAATTGTCGCTATATTTGGTACTTTTATCAGCCAGCATTTAATGTTTCCATTGTTAAAAATATCTTGGCAAATGTTACATAATTTTTGCAAAAACAAAGCTTTATTTGCCTATAATAAAGCCTTAAGTTCAGCTTTAGGACGATAAAGATAATGAATCTATTACAAAAACTAGAAAGTGGCGAGAGATTAAGCAAGCAAGAGGCTTTTTCGCTTTATGATCTTGATCTTTTTACGTTAGCTAAATTTGCCGATAAAAAGCGCAGAAAACTGCACGGCAACAAGGTCTTTTTTAACGTAAATCGCCATATCAATCCAACAAATATCTGTGCTGATATTTGTAAATTTTGCGCATTTTCAGCTCACAGAAAAAATCCAAATCCATACTTAATGAGCCACGAAGAGATTTTAAAGATCGTTGATGAGAGCGTGAGTCACGGAGTAAAAGAGATACACATCGTATCAGCTCACAACGCAAAAAGTGGCTGGCAGTGGTATTTAGAGATTTTTAAAAAGATAAAGGCAGCTCATCCAGAGCTTCATGTAAAGGCGATGACAGCAGCTGAGATCGACTTTTTGTCAAGGCATTATGGCTTAAGCTATGATGAGGTGATAGAAAAGATGCTCGAATACGGCGTCGATAGCATGCCAGGCGGTGGGGCTGAAATTTTTGATGAAGAGGTCAGGGCTAAAATTTGCAAAGGCAAGGTAAGTAGCGAGAACTGGCTAAAGATCCATAAAATGTGGCACGATCACGGCAAACAAAGCAACGCGACAATGCTTTTTGGGCATATAGAAAGTCGCGATAATAGGATCGATCATATGCTAAGGATTAGAGGCTTGCAGGATGAAACTGGCGGTTTTAACGCATTTATCCCGCTTGTCTATCAAAGAGAAAATAACTACCTAAAAGATGTTAAATTTTTAGGATCAGCTGAAATTTTAAAGACTCTGGCGATCTCACGTCTTGTGCTTGATAATGTCCCACATATCAAAGCTTACTGGGCTACTTCGACGCTAAATTTGGCGATGATCGCTCAGGAATTTGGAGCTGATGACCTTGATGGCACGATAGAAAAAGAGAGCATACAAAGTGCAGCCGGCGCAAACAGCGCAAATGGCGTTACACTAAAGACATTTTGCGATCTTATTAAAACATCTGGTTTTACACCAGTTGAACGTGATAGCTTATATAACGAACTTAAAATTTACTAAAAGGAGCTTGGGGTGAAATTTTTTGACTTAGCACAAAACAAAACGAGTGTGAAGCAGGAATTTGGAGCGGGACTTACGACGTTTTTGGCAATGATGTATATCGTGCCGGTAAATGCGATCATTATGAGCAAAACTGGCATGCCTTATGAGGCACTAATCACGGCAACTGCGCTAATTACCATCTTTTCTACGATATTAAATGGTCTTTGGGCGAACACGCCAGTTGCGATGAGCGTTGGCATGGGGCTTAACGCCTACTTTACATTTGGTCTTTGCATCGGTATGAAAGTGCCTTGGCAAACGGCTCTTGGCGTTGTTTTCTTAAGTGGCGTGATATTCGTCGTCTTATCTTTTACAAATTTTAGAATGTGGATAATAAGATCCATCCCACTTGATCTAAGAAGAGCGATAAGCGCTGGTATAGGCACATTTATCAGCTTTGTGGCATTTCAGCAAATGGGCTTTATCGTAAATAACGATGCGGTTTTAGTTGGCATAGGAAATTTCAAAGATCCAAATGTGCTTCTTGGCGTTTTGGGGCTATTTTTGGTTATCTGCTTTTGGGCATGGAAGATAAAGGGTGCATTTATCCTAGCTGTGCTTGCTACTTCAGTGATAGCTTGGGTGCTTGGCATCGCTCCTCATCCAAAAGAAATTTTCTCAACTCCAGCCTCTATCTCACCGATATTTTTAGAGCTTGATATAAAAGGTGCGTTTAGCCTAGCATTGCTACCAGTTGTTATCACGTTTTTTGTGACTGACCTTTTTGACTCGATAGGCACACTAGCTGGCGTTGGCACGAGGGCTGGGATATTTGACGAAAACAAAAAAGATGGCGTCGTAAAACTTGAAAAAACTCTTGAAGCCGACGCTATTGCTACGGCGGCTGGCTCACTTGTAGGTGTAAGTACGACTACATCGTTTGTAGAGAGTGCTAGCGGCGTAGAAGAGGGCGGCAGAACTGGTCTAACGGCTGTATTTTGCGGACTTTTATTTATACTTACACTCTTTATGTTGCCACTTTTTAAAGCGATCCCTGGCAATGCTATCTATCCGATCCTTGTAATGGTTGGCGTGCTTATGTTTGCTGAGCTTGCTAGTATAAATTTCAAAGATCCAGCCATTGCGGTTGCAACATTTTTCATAGTTGTGCTCATACCACTTACTTATTCGATCACAAACGGCCTTGCATTTGGTTTTATGTCATACGTCATAGTTAAGCTCATAAAGAGAGAATTTAGCGATATAAATTTAGGCGTAGTCGTGCTAGCGCTCATTAGTTTTATCGTATTTTTAGTGCATTGATAAGGATGAAAGATGATATTTTATAGCTACGATGAATTTGCTGTTGATACTAAAAAGATGGCAAAACAGATAAAAGATGAGTTTGATCCAGATGTGATACTAGCTGTGGCAAGAGGCGGTCTAACGCTTGGCCACTCGCTAGCTGTTGCGCTTAATAATAGAAATTTATTTACCTTAAATTCTATCCATTATGAAGATACAAACAAGCTTGATACGATTAATATCTTTAACATACCAGATCTTAGCAAATACACTAAAATTTTGCTCGTCGATGACATCATCGATAGTGGAGAGAGCATGGTCGAGATAAAAAGAGAGCTGCTTAAACGTTATCCAAATTTAGATATAAAAATAGCGACCGTCTTTTATAAAGAGAAGGCTCTGCTTTTGCCAGAATTTAAGGTAAAAGAGGCTCACGATTGGATTGAGTTTTTTTGGGATATACATATTTAAGGAAAATTTTTGCTAGATAAATTTAGAGAATTTGTTGGACATCACGTCGCTTTTAGCGTATTTTTGATATGTTTGATTGATTGTATATTTTTACTTTATACGGCAAATTCTCTTAGCATAAGTTACAGTGAAGCTGAAATTTTTTTTAACAAACAAAATTTTCTTAGCCATGTTTTAAACTTAAGTGTTCAAATTTTTGGTCAAACAGATCTTGCTTTAAGATCCGTGATGATCGCTTTTCATGTAATAAGTGTCGTTTTAATGTATAAGATAAGCAAATTTTACATTAAATTAGAGTTTGACAGACTTATTGCGGTATTGCTTTTTATCTTACTTCCTGGCACGCTAGCTTCAGCTCTTATCGTCAATAATGCTGGGCTTTGCGTTATGCTGGCGCTCCTATGTATATACTTTTTTCATGTTAAAAATAAAATTTTATTTGTAACATTTTTTTGTCTTTCTTTTTTTATAGATGGCGATTTTTTGATATTTTACGTAGGATTTTTTATATTTTCACTTTATAAAAGAAGGCCTCTGCTTGCTTGGCTAAGTGCTATTTTATTTTTACTCACGCTTTACTTTTTTGGTTTTAATACAAATGGTAGGCCAAGTGGGCACTTTATCGATACTTTTGGTATCTTTGCCGCTGTTTTTTCACCATTTATTTTTATCTTTTTTGTCTATACGATTTATAGAATTTGGGTTAAGGAAAAAAAGGATCTTTTATGGTTTATTGCGATTTGCTCGTTTTGCTTTTGTATGATAGTCTCTGTGCGCCAAAGGCTGGAACTTGAGCAGTTCTTACCATTTTGTGTGATCGCAACGCCACTTATGGTAAGAGTTTTTTTTAATTCGTATCGCGTAAGATTGCCAAAATTTAGAAAAGGCTATAAAATTTGTACGACTTTAGTGATGCTTTTTTTAGCCTTAAACTGGTCGATGATCGTATTTAATCAAATTTTTTACCTATTTTTAGATAATCCAACAAAGCATTTTGTCTATAAATTTGATGTTGTAAAAGAGCTTGCTGCTAAATTAAAAGAAGCGGAAATCAAGGATTTATACACTGACAATAAAAAGCTTGCATTAAGGCTTAAATTTTATGGTGTAGATGTAAGAGATGAGTCTAAAAATTTATTAGTAAGCGCCGATCTAGATGAAAAATCAAAATTTTGCATAGAAAAAATTGGAAAAGTAATTGCAAATTTTGATGTAAGAGGCAGGTAGATGCATAAAAATAAGGGTTTTACTGTTATAGAGCTTATCTTTGTGATTATTGCCGTGGGCATACTTGCAGCAATGATCATACCAAGGCTAGAAATAAACGGAGCTAGAGAGGCAGCTACACAGATGCTAACGCATATAAGGTACGCCCAGCACCTTGCCATGCAAGATGATAAATTTGTACATTCTGAAAATGAAAAATTTTGGTTTAAAATGAGATGGGGGATAGCTATTAATGATACCAGTTTGCAAGAGTGCTCTGTAGATGAGCCTGGGGTTAAATCTTGGAAATATAGTATTTTTTATGATAAAAGAGGTAGTGGTAATAAATTTAGTGGTAACTTAAATTCCAAAGAAGAGGTTGCCATCGATACGCAAAAGTCAAATAAATTCTTAAGTGCGGGCTGGAGAGGCATTCCTCAATCCTATTGTAATAAAATTAATATAGATTTAAATATTGAAAAAAAATATGGCATAAAATCAGTTAAATTTGTCGGTAGTTGCGGAAAAGGCAAAACACAAACCATTGATTTTGATGAATTAGGTAGGCCCATGAGAGTGGTGAGTGTTACTAACAATAAAGGAGCAAAAAGGCCTTATTCAAGACTATTAAAAGGTGATTGTAAGATAGTTTTAACAGATAAAAATAATAATGTGGCCTCTATAAATATAGAAAAAAGAAGTGGATACGCATATATAAACTAAACCCTATAAACCTATAATAAAAATACATAACTTAAAATTTTTAATCGCCAACAATTTTTTCTCAAATTCCCTAATTATTTCAACTATCTTTAAGTATTGCTCATATATAATTCCAGCTCACGAAACG
>CABMKY010000008.1:0-179465 GCA_902387145.1 Campylobacteraceae bacterium
AATGCAGATAAAGATGATAAGCTTGGTATAAATTTATTAAATAAAGAGAATATGGATAAATTTATTAGCTCTTTTAATGAATCAAAGAGTTTAACTAGAGTAGATAGTGGTATGTGGGAAGATGGGGATGAAGAAGTCTTAGTAAAAGTAGAGATGAGCAATGAGATAGTTTTTCCACTAAAGATAAAACCTTTAAACGACAAAGGCATGGAGTATGACTGGACACTTATGCTGGGTGATGATGGCGAAAGCCAAGCGATATTTGGCAGGAGTAGAAACAACGGTAAAAGACAACACGCCGCAAGAGATCTATATACAGATATGGTACCTAGAACTAATGCAAATGAATTATCTTTTGCATCAGATGTAGAGATAGTGTCTATAGCTGATGGCGAAGTAATAAAGACTAGTGAATTTTACTATAAAACCAACCACATAACGATACAATACGACACAGTAGAATTTGGTAGCTTTATCATAAGATATGGCGAGGTTGATCCTTCAAGAGTAAAAGTAAAAGCGGGTGATATGGTGCGAAAAGGTCAAGTTATAGGATATGCAGGATTTATGATTAATAACGGAAGGCATCCAGATATAGTTGGAAATAAAATAGTAACCATGCTTCACTTTGAGTACTTTACAAATGGAGCCAACAAAGATGATCCTTTAACCGTCACCAATGATCCAAACAATAAATTTAAAAGACGTAAAGACTTAGCAGATCCTATAGAGATACTAAAAGAGGGGTATAAAAACACTTTTGGAGAAGTATTATGAGGATAATCTTTAAAATAATCTTAGCTTTACTTGTAGCTGTAAATTTATCATTTGCAACGGATGATTATATAGATGATTATTATGCTAGATTGGAGAAAAAGGCCGTACCTAAGAAGTTTTTAAACAAAGACTGCCGTAAATTAGTAAAGAAAATATTTTGCGAAAGTGCAAATACGTATGTATCAAACACAATAACCAATATGTGGAAGAAACCGATTTTAATGATATTTTTCCCGCCCAAGCCCGAGCTTATAGAGATAGAGCGTATGAAAAATACAAGATACAAGACCTATGATGCAAATAACTATTCTTATGACTTTGATTTTAAATGGATAAATAAAAACACTCTTTTGGTTCAATATTATAGCTCAGAAGCTAGAAACCACTATGAAGACAAATGTGAGCTATGGCTATATGAGGAAAAAGACGGTAGCGTAGATGTTTATAAATTTACATCCAAAAATTTACCTGACTGATTTTAAACAATATGCTCATGAAAACGATCTATAAAATAGCTTTAATATCGCTTATAGCAATAAATATTTCATTTGCAACAGATGATTATTATGATAGCTGGAAACAAAAGACTATACAAAAAAGCTTTTAAATAAAGACTGTAAAAAGCTTGCAAAGAAAATTTGGAACGACGGTATGTATACTTATATTGGTGCTACTATATTAGATGTATGGAAAGATTATATTTTAACATTATTTTTTTCACCAAAACCAGAGTTAAAAGATATAGAGCGCATGAAAGATACGAGATATACGGCTTATAGCGCAGACAATCTAACTTATGATTTTGATTTTAAATGGATAAATAAAAACACTCTTTTGGTTCAATTATTTGCCCCTAAAAGTGAGCACAATCCTGATAACAGTTGTGAATTATGGTTATTTGAAGAGAAAAATGACAAAGTAGATGCATATCATTTTATATCTTGGAATTTACCTGACCAATAAATTTGATAAAAGGATAAGAGATGAAACCTAAATCTATATTATTAATGAGCTTGATGATAGGCTTAAATTTATAGCTTTTGAACCATAATTTTACATTTGTATATCCGGAAAATTTTACACCCAATTACAGTCTACCTACCATAGAAAATGGCAATATTGACAATATAAAGGAAACTAGATGAAAAAATTTTATTTATATTTTTTATAGTATTTTTTGTAGTAGTTCGTTTGCACAAGTCTTTACATACAAAACAGATACCATAAGTATAAATTTAAGTACAAAGCAGATAGCAAAAGATAAGATCAAATTTAGTCTAACCTATGAAAATAACGTATATAAAGATATTGTAAAAATATCTGGAGTAGCCAGGAATAAAAATATAGATCTTGACCCAGAGACAGATGATGACGAATATGGCGAGAAACTAGCCTACTTTGCAGATGAGTACGTATATGAAAAAACGGATGCTACCTAGCACTACGAATAGATACTGATGAAAACAAAAGAGCTGTAGTAAATTTTGAAGCATGTGAGGCGATAAACAAAAAGCAATGGGTACCAAAAAATATGCTTGTATCAAAAGAGTATTTTAAAGAATTGCAGCGATCAAAATAAATTTAAAAAGATATAAAGTATAGTTGTTTTTAGATTTTCTTTTATTTAGCTTATTTTTCTACTTTTTTTCAAAGCCGAAGAGATAAGCAAGAATATCTTATACAAAAATACAAATAGACTCGGAACAGTTTTTAGAAACAAATTTAAAGATAATCCAAACAAGGCAGACGAATTTATTGCCTTTAAAGAAAAGGATAGACCTAAAGCCATAGCCAACTATGTTTATAGCGATAAAAATGGCAATCAAGGCGGAGACGATGGTTGGAATTTTATAGGCAGGGGCTTTTTTCATTTAACTGGGAGAAGTGGCTATTCAAATTTCAATAACTATATTAATAAAAACTTTAATACTGAAGATAATATAGTGGAAAATCCGACTTTAGTAGCCGAATATGGAAAGTACGCGATAATGAGTGCTGCATGGTTTTGGCTTTCTAATAATCTACACAAAATAGCAGATGAGAGTAAAAATGACTCAAATAATGAAAATGTAGTGGATAAAATAACGTATGTTATTAATAGGGGAACCGACGACCAAAGCAAAAGAGATAGAAAAGAAAATTACACGAGGATTAGAAATGCTGAAATTTTTTAAATTTTTAAATAGTGCATTTTTATTAGTATCATTGCTGACCTTCAATGGTATGGGAAAAGATGAAATACCAAATTTTAAATACAAAGACGTATCTAACTATTATTTTAAAACGGGCAGCGATAGCTATTCTGTAAAAATTTTACGTAATTATAGTGAAGACAATCTGGGTCAAGTAATAGGCATAAAAGAGTGCGCAATTATTTACAAAGACAAGATAAAAAAATGGAGTTTTTGTTACGACGATATGTCCATGTGGAATGTTACAGCTAATGGTAATATAATTGAGTTTAAAGGCGGAACCCAAGACAGAGATGGAAATATAGTAGACTTTTATATACTTTTTAAAAAATTAGCCTCGAAATTTTATTTGTATGAGTACACTTGGAAATTTGGATACATAGATGAAAATACGAGCGACGAAAAGATTAGTAAAGTAGAAAATTACTATACGAATCATGATAAAGACGATAGACTTTATATAAATCAAATCACTCCAAAAATTCTCAGTGACATGAGAAAAAATTTTATGAAAAAATAAGCAGTAACTAGGTAATTTGAGTAACATGTTAATAGGACAAAAATTTATATGCTTATAAACTTTTAATGTCTAGCAAAGTTACTATAAAATATTGACCTAAAAATTTGAACAAACAGAAAATAGTGGGGTAAAGGTAACTTAGCAGTCATAGGTGACCCAATTAGCATCAAAAATATTTTGCGAAAAGAAAATATAATAAAAGATTTCACTACAAATTCTGGTATCAACTTGGCGACAAACAAGAGCAAATTTTAAAGAAGCTAGGTAAGCCAAACGATCTGCAAGAAGAAAATGCCACTTCTATTGTCACCTACATCACTGAGCAAAATGAAAGCAAACTCTTACAAGAATTTGATATGCCACTCTACTACGAGAAATTCATCTTTTCTAATGGAGTTTTAAAAGAGTATGAATTTGGATTTGAATACCCATGATATTCCGCGGACCAGGATATTAATTCCATAGAGAGTAGCAAAAGATATTTTACAGCCTAAAAGCGTAGAATTTCTATTCTTCGTCCAAATTTATTTCAGGTAGTTTCTCTTCGGCAAAACTCTTATCTTTTTTGGCAGCTGACGCAACCTCACTCGCTTTTTTTAAAAGCCCGTCAAGCCCTTGTCTTGCCAAACGCTCATTTAACTGCTCTGGCGTATCTTTCACACCATCAAGATCGCTAAAATCATCAAATTCTTCATCGTCTTCTTTTTGGATCTTTATCTCGTAATCAAGCTTGCCATTAAGTCTAGCTAGCTCATCACTTATCGCAGTGCAAAAGACCTCAGTGTATCCTCTGCGAGCGCAGTTTTTGGCTAGAAATTCACTCATCACATTTAGGTAATTTATATAGTCATCTTGCAAGATATTTGCCTGTAAAAGTTCAAATTTTAAAAAGAGCCAGTAGGTGTTAAGCACATCGCTTTCGCAGTATTCGTTGATCTTATCAAGCTCGCCTGCATAGTATAGCTCAAGCACTTGATCGCCGTGTACGTCGTACTTGCCAGGCAAATTTAGGCTAGCACAAAGTGTATCAAGCTTTAGCCCTCTTACGCTTCCAAAATCGCTTATAAAATCAAGCAGATCAAGGTGAAATTTAGGCGAATACCTTGCCCTATAGTTTTCCCATTTGTTTTTATTTAGCTCTTTATTTTCGCTCTCGTAATATGCCGCCGCATTTAGATTGTAGCGCATCGCACGCACCATTAACATCGGCAGGTCAAAACCCCTTCCATTAAAGCTAACAAGCCTTGGGTTATAATCATTTATAAATTTTAAAAATTTAGCGATGATCTCGCGCTCATCCTTGCCCTCCATCGTGCTAACTTTTAAAAATTTGCCGTACTCATCAGCCATAACAGCAGAAATGGTGACTACTCTATGAAACATCACAGGCAAAAACTCACTACCACTGGCCTCTTTTTGCAGTGCCATCGCTTGCACGCTCACATCTTCATCGCTCCCATCAATGCCATAAATTTTTCTTATCAAATTTGCATCAGGTATCGTCTCGCAGTCAAAGACACAGATGTAACTTTTCGCCATTTTAGCCCTTTTTTAAGCATTTTTTTTTAAAATCATACCAAAAATTTATATCTAAAGTGATCAATGCAAAACAAAAATCAACTAAAAATAGCCATCGTCAAACTCTCAGCTCTTGGGGATATCGTGCACGCAGCTATTGTGCTTCAGTTTATCAAAAAGCACTACCAAAATGCTCATATCACGTGGCTAGTTGATGCTCGTTTTGCAAGCCTTTTAAAAGATCATCCGCTTATCGACGAGCTAGTCGTTTTGCCGCTTAAACAAAGCTTTAAAAAGAGCTACAAGATACTAAAAACGCTTGGTAAATTTGACAAAGTGATCGATCTGCAAGGACTTTTTAAATCAGCCGTCGTCGCAAAAATAATAGGCAAGCAAACTTATGGCTTTAGCAGAGAGAGTGTCAAAGAAAAGATCGCAGCTAGGCTTTATAGACATAAATTTAAAATTGATTACAACGAAAATATAATCATTAGAAATTTATCGCTTGTAGCTTTTGCTCTAAATTTTAGCTTTGAAGCAAGTGAAATTTTAGAAAAAGTACCTTGCTTTGAAGCAAGTGAAATTTTAGAAAAAGTACCTTGCTTTGAAGCAAGTGAAATTTATAAAAACGAAAGTGGTAAAAAACGCGTTTTAATCGCTGCATTTGCAAGCGAAGAGAGCAAAATTTATAACAAATTTAAAGACGTGATTAGGCTACTTGGAGAGCGTGAAATTTACCTTTGCTACGGAAGTGAGAGCGAAAAAGCAAGGGCTGAGGCGATCATCTCAGGCACCTCAGCAAAGCTACTTGAAAAGCTAAGCATAAAAGAGATGATAAGCTTCATTGCAAGCTGTGATTTAGTAATTGGCAACGATAGTGGTCTAACGCACCTTGCTTGGGCGATGAATAGGCCTTCTATCACGCTTTTTGGCAACCGTCCAAGCCACAGAAATGCTTACATCACGGATAAAAATTTAGTTATAGATATGGGCAAGCAAATAGACGCCAGAAGTATCGATAAAAACGACTTTTGCATAAGAGAAATTTACCCTGAAACGGTTGCAAATTTCGCAAAAAGGCTACTAAATGGATAGGCTCTATCTAGCTGGCTTTTACACTTTAAAATTTCTTATATTTATAATGCCTTGCTCGCTTCAAAACATGCTTGCTAAATTTTTAGCATTTGCGTTTATGAAGCTTAAAAAAAAGAGATTTCACGTCGTGATGACAAATTTAGACCTTGCATTTGGCGAGACAAAAACTAAAGAAGAGAAGCTTGAAATCGCCAAAAAATGCTACTACAACTTTGCAAAATACCTTGGTATAAATTTCATCCTAAACCAAAACACGACAAAGCAAAAGATACTTGAGCAAGTTGTTTTTAAAAATGAGCACTTTTTACTTGATGCGATAAAATCTGGCAGGCCTATCATCGTTACAACGGCACATTTTGGGCAGTGGGAGATATTTGGCCTAGCTGTCGCGGCTCGCTTTGGAGCTTCTTCAGCGCTTGGCAGAAGGCTTGATAGCAGCGTCATGGATAAAATTTTAAGAGCCAACAGATCACAGTTTAACGTGGAGCTCATCGACAAAGATGGCGGCGCAAAAGATATCTTAAAAGCGCTAAAAGCTAGGCGAATAGTAGGAATTTTAGTAGATCAAAACACAGCGCCAAAAGATGGCATAAAGGTGCAGTTTTTTGGCAAAGACGTGCTTCACACGCCAGCTGCAAGCGTGCTAGCTCAAAAGACAAATGCCCTTATCATAAACGCATTTATCTACCAAAAAGGTGAAAATTTAAATGAAATTTGCTTTGAAGAGCCTATCGACATAAGTACGTTTGACAAAGAAGATGCTGTGCAAAAAGCGACGCAAATGCAGTGTAGCGCGTGCGAAGAGATGGTTAGAGCAAGGCCTGAGGAATACTTTTGGTTTCACCAAAGATTTAAGAGATTTTACGAAAATGAGTATAAATGCTAAGTGTCGTCATCTTAACTTTTAACAGCCAAAAATATCTACAAAAAGTGCTAGAAAGTACAAATTTTGCAGATGAGGTCATTGTGGTTGATAGTGGCTCACGAGACAGCACAAGGCAAATTTGTGATGGCTTTAGCAACGTGAGATTTCACGAGCAAACTTGGCTGGGATTTGGCGCACAAAAGCAAAAGGGCGTGGATCTAGCCAAAAATGAGTGGGTCTTTGTGCTTGATAGCGATGAGGTGATCACGGATGAACTTAAAAACGAGATCATTAGCACGCTAAAAGAGCCTAAATTTATGGCTTACAACGTTGCTAGGCTAAATTTTTTCTTTGGCAAAGCGATAAAAAACATGGGGCTCTATCCAGACTACACAGTAAGACTTTTTAACAAAAATTTTGCCAAATTTGATGGCAGAGCCGTGCATGAAAAGGTCATTTTAAATGACGGCTCACAAAAGCTTGGAGCGCTTAAAAATCACTTCTTGCACTATGCATATGAGAGCATCGAGCAGTTTATAGCTAAACAAAATCGCTACTCAAGCATGGGGGCAAAAAGGAATTTATTTAAAGCTCTAACAAGCCCAGCTTGGACATTTTTTAAGCTTTATGTGCTAAAAGGTGGCTTTAAAGAGGGCTTTACTGGCTACGTTATAGCCAGGCTTTACGCCCAGTACACATTTTGGAAATATATAAAATGAAAATGCTTGTAATTAAATTTAGAAACATCGGCGACGTACTTTTAACCACGCCGCTCATTGAAAATTTGCACCACTACTACCCAGATGCAACCATCGACTTTGCCTTAAACAAAGGTACAGAAGCGATGATAGAAGGAAATCCTTACATAAACAAAATCCACATTTACGATAGACAAAGTGCAAATTCTGGCTTTTTTAAAAAACTAATTACCGAGATAAAATTTATAAAAGCCATCAAAAAAGAAAAATACGATATGGCGGTGCAAACAACCACGGGAGACCGCGGCATCATCATCTCAAAATATGCAAAGATCAAAAAAATAGTAGGCTTTCTTGGCAAAAATCAATCAATAAATAAACTTCTAAACGTCAAAGCGAAATACTATGAAAATTTTTCACATACGATCGATCATAATCTAAACGCTTTAAGAGCTTTGGGGTTTGAACCGGTTAGCAAAAAGGTGAGCGTATTTTCAGACGAGAGCGTGGAGCATCTAAATTTACCAAAATGCTTTATTCATATGCATCTTACAAGCCGCTGGATGTTTAAATGCGCAAATGATGAGAGCATGGCAGAGCTCATCGACTACTGCGAAAATGAGCTTGGTGTAAAGGTCGTGCTAACAAGCGACAATAAAGAAAATGAGCTAGAAAAGCTAGCAAGCGTGCTAAAAATTTGCAAAAGTGAGCCTATAAATTTAGGCGGTAAGCTAAATTTGAAACAAACGATCGCCCTATCAAAGCATTCAAGCCTTTTTATCGGTGTTGATACCGCCATCATGCACATTGCCGCTGCAAATGATGTACCAGTCATAGCCTTTTTTGGTCCAAGTAATGCTTTTGAGTGGGGGCCTTGGGATAACTCACTCATGGAAAATGGCTACATAGCGCAAAATGGCATACAAAGCATGGGCAAGCATATCGTCTATCAAAAAGACTGGGACTTTGTGCCTTGCGATAAAGAGGGCATAGCAAAGCATGGCATAGAAAAGACCTTGATGGATTTTAGCGACGAAATGCCAAAAATAAAAGCCAAAATAAAAGAAATTTTAGGATAGACGGATGAATATTCTTCACACGCAGACACTTTTTAACTGGGGTGGCGAGCAAAATAAGACGCTAAACGAGATGCGTTTTATGCGCGAGATGGGTCATAATGTCATACTTTTTTGCAACCCAAACTCTCAGATAGAAAGCATTGCAAAAGAAGAAGGCTTTAGTGTTATAGTACAAGAGATGAATAAGAAAAATTTTCATAAAAGCGTGCCAGCACTTTGCGAAGCAATAAGCTCGAACAAGATAGATGCCTTGATCACGCATGGCTCGACTGATAGCTGGGTTGGAGCCGTTGCTGGACTATTTTACCGAAGCAAAGGCGTTAAATTTTACAAGGAAAGGCATAATCTTTTTCCTATAAAAGGCTTTCTTTCAAAACTCATGCACAAAAGACTATTTGATAAAATTTTATACATCTCAGATAGTGTCAAAGAGCACCTGTTAAGCATCGGCGTTAGCGAAGATAGGCTAGTTTTTATGCCGAGTACAGTCGATGTGGAGGCTATAGATGATACAAAAAGCACTTTTAGAGATGAGTTTCATATCGCCAAAAACGAGCTAGTCATCGGCACTTTTACTTCACTTTACCGCAAGAAAGGTGTCTACGACTTTGCAAATGCAGCAAAAGAGATTTTAAAAGAGAAGGACGCCACAATAGTTTTTGCAGGAAATATCAGTGAAAGCACAAAAAATGAGATTGCCTCGATTTTTAGCAAAAAAGATAAGATTATATTTACTGGTTTTAGAAAAGACGCGGCAAATGTTATAAAAAGCTTTGATATCTACGTATTTGCCTCGCACTCTGAGGGGCTTGGTACAGTTTTGCTTGAAGCAATGAGCTCAAAAGTACCTATCTTGGTCTATAATAACGCCCCGATGAATATACTAGTTAAAGATAAAGAGCGTGGACTTTGTGCTAAAAATTTAGATGAAATTTCGCTAAAAGAGTGCATTTTGGAGCTGATAAATGAGCCTGAAAAAGCCAAAATTTACTCACAAAACGCCTTTAAATTTGTGGATGAAAACTTTAGCCACAAAGCGCTAAAAGAGGCTATTAAAAATTTACTGGAGCAAAAATGAACTACCCAGTTTGCGTGCTAACGATGCACCACTGTAATAACAATGAAAATGACTTTGCCATTAAACCAGAGCTATTTAAAAAGGCGCTTTTGATGGCGTTAAATGAGGGCTATAAATTTATAAACTACAGCCAGTTTAAAGATATAACTAGTGGTCGAGCGAAGGCTTCAAAAAAGAGCATTTTACTAACTTTTGATGATGGATATTTTGATAATTATAAATTTGCATTTCCTATCCTAAAAGAGCTAAAAATTCCAGCTGTGTGCTTTTTGATAACAGATAAGATCAAGGATTTTAAAAGACAGGATTACAACTTTGCATTTAAAAAACATAAAGAGATCGACTATGATAAAGATGCGGAGTATTTTTTAAATTTAGACGAGATCAGGCAGATGCAAGAGAGTGGCCTTTTTGAGTTTGATAGCCATACAGCGAGCCACTTTTCTTGCAAAAGTAACGATGAAGAAAAATTAAGAGAGGAATTTTCTAGCTCGCTTACTAAAATAAAAGAGCTATTTCCCGAAAAACAAGAATTTGGCTTTTGCTTTCCCAAAGGGCATTTTAACGAGCTTTCACTAAAAGTTGCAAGAGAGTATTATGACTTTGCCTTTAGTGTGATAGATGGCGGATTTTGCGCAGGAGATGATAAATTTAAGATAAGACGTATTGATATCTCAAACAATGCGAAGAGCGAGAGTGATTACATTTTTAGAGTTAAAAAGAAGCTTTTTATATATTCGACTCCAATACTAGGAAATTTATATTCAAATTTTAGAAATAGAGGCTATAAATAATGCTTGAAGCATTAAATGAGGCTTGCAAAGAAATTTTAAAAGATAAAAAACGAGCCTTAATCGCTCTTACTGGGCTTCACAGCAGTGGTAAAAGCACACTTGCAAAGCAAATTAGAAAAAATGGATTTAAAAACTTTAAACCTTACCAAATCGCTGTAATCGATGATGATGTAATGAGCCTAAATTTATTTATAGCTCGTCCAAAGATAAAAATTAAAAGCGATCATCAAGATGAGTTAAAACCATTTTTTAAATTTATTATGCCATTCGTAAAAGTCGTAATATACGTAAGCGCAAATCCGCTCTTACGTATAAGTAAATGTGACATTCTTTGTATTTTAAACGCTGATGAAGAAGCTGCTTGAATAGCTGGAATTTATAAGAAAACTTGAGCAAGTATTCAAGCAGCACACAAAAACAAATAGATAAAAAAGAACTTGATCTAGCGGGTCTTGAGTATAAATTTAAATTAGAGTTCAAATCACCAATAAAGCAAAATCTTACAAAAACATATAGCCAAAAATGAAAAAATTTTTACCAAATAATTTAGTCCATTAAGACCTTATAGACGCATAGATCGAGCCTAAAATATCATTTTGATATATAAACATAGTCTTTTTTAGCCATTTTTCATCACGTTTTGTAACAATGCGCTTTATCTCTTCAAGGTTGCCATCAGCTTTATTAATGCCACGTTTTGTTGTAAAAAATGCCTTATAACCATGCTTTTTCGCTGCTATTAGATACTCGTCATTGTATTTGCCACGTGGCCAGCAAAGTGAATCGTCCTCAAAGCCAAAATTTTTCTTCATAAATTCACGGCAAAGGCCAAATTCCTCGTCTAAGCTAAGCTGCCCGAAATATCCATCAAAATGGCCATGTGTATGTGAGTGAAAGTAAAAACAATCACTCATTTTCTCTATCTGCTCTAAATTTAATATCACATCTTGCGGCCTACTTGGAGCAAGCCTCTTACACTCGTTGTGATCGACATTTAAAAAGCTAGCAGGCCTCATCTCGTGTGCCTTTTGTGCCGCTTCTATCCAGCCAGTGATTATAAAAAGATTTGCCTTTAGCCCAAATTCTTTCACGATAGGATAAGCATAGATGTAGTTGTCCATCCAGCCATCATCAAATGTTATGCAAACACTCTTTTTAGGCACTTCAAGCTCACCTTTTTTATACGCAATAAATTCATTTATGCTTAGTGTTTTATAGCCATTTTCAGCCAGAAATTTCATATGCGATCTAAACTCATCCACGCTGCTAGCGATAAAACCACTCTTTTCAAGCACGTGGTGATACATCAAAACTGTTACGCTCATTTTACAAGTTCCATATATAAATTTTGTGTATTTTCTATCATTTTTTCGATACTAAATACCTCTTTTACGTACTCTCTGCCAAACTCGCCCATCTGCTTTCTTAAATTTTCATCCAAAATAAGCTTTTCAAGTACCTTTTTTAACCCCTCTTTATCGCCATTTTGAAATAAAAATCCACTTTTGCCATTACTCACAGCCTCGCCAAGACCGCCCACGTTGCTTCCGATGGTAGCCAGCTTACACGAAGACGCCTCAAGCAGCGCCCCACCGATCGCCTCCATGTCTGAAGGTAGCACACAGATATCAAGTGAGCCCAAAAAATCGCTCACATCGGTTCTATTGCCGAGCATAAAGATATTTCTTTTATCTTTTATATACTCTTTTAGATTCTCATTTTGAGGGCCTTCGCCTACGATAAAAAGAGCTGAATTTTCTAAATTTAGTTCACTAAATGCATCGATTAAAAGCTTGTGGTTTTTGGCAGCCCTTAGCACTGCAACGATACAAATACCAACCACATCGTCACTTAGACCAAATTCTTTTTTCATATTTATTTTAAATTCTGGTGTGTACTTTTGCGTATCAATGCCAGTGTAAATTTTTAGCACCTTCTCTTTTTTCACGCCTCTTTTTATAAGATCCGCGCAAACTGAGTCGCAAACGCCGACTACTTTTGTGCTTAGGTTATAAGGCAAAGGCGATGTTATAGGCAGCTGTAAATGTCTAGTGCGAACCACGCTAACGCCACAAATTTTGCCCACTATAGCGCCTATGGTGCCGTCCTTTCCTGAGTGAGTTGAGATTATTTTTATGTTATTTTGCTTTACAAATTTGCAAATTTTTAAAATTTCAAAGATATTAAAAGACTTTTTGAGATTAAACTCAACAAATTCACACTCTATTTGCTTCTCAAAGCTTTTTGAGCCAGGATTTAGCCCGTAAAAAACCTTAAATTTGCTCTTATCTAGTCCATTTATCACACGCTGAGTGCGGTGTTCCTGTCCACCAAATCCAAGAGAGCTTTCAAGCTCAAGTATATTTATCATCTTCTACTCTTTAAATTCTTTCATTTTTTTATTTGACAAAAAGCCATTTATTGTATTAAAGATTTTTAAAATTTTTGATACATTTTCGTACGATTTTACATTTTTTAGCACTTTAAGCAAAATTCTCTGTTTTAGTCTAAGTTTTGAAAAACCAGCTGAGTTTATAATGCTATCAATATCTTCATAAAAAAGATCAAGTGCCTTTACATAGCTACTATTTTTTAGATTTGGTCTCGCCGAAATAGCTGGCATATATACGCTTTTTATCTTTCTAAATTCTAGATCTGACACCATTTCAAGAGCTAAATTTTTGTTTTTTAAAATTGAGATTATGTCGTCATAAACAAATTTATGATCCATCACAGCTTTTAGCTTTTCAAAACCAGCAGTGTTGTTGTCTCCGATCTTATAATAATAAAATGCTTTATTTAGCTTTACAAGAGTTTTTGAAGCGATAACATTTCTCACTACAGCGTGAAAATCTTCAGCTTGTGTGATTCCAACTGGAAATAAATTTTCTTTTAAAATTTCAGTCCTAATCGCCTTATTTGCCGCATTGTGTAAAACTTTGTTATGTCTTGAGGCTAAAAGCTTTTTTAGATACTCGTTTTTATCGATTACACCATCCTCTTTTGTCTCAAAATCCTTCAAAAAGAGTTTTTTATTACCATAAACCTTACACATATCTGTTATCACCATATCGGCATCAAATTTTTTTGAGATATCATAAACACATGAAGCATAATCCTTTTCCACATAGTCATCAGCATCTACGCAGATAGTATATTTGCCGCTAGCTAACAATATGCCATCATTTCTAGCAGCACTAACACCAGCATTACTCTTTGTTTTTAATATTATTTTATCTTTATATTCTTCTAATATTTCTAGCGTATTATCAGTACTTCCATCATTAATAACTATAATCTCAATATCATCCATGTCTTGAGATATAAGCGAATTTAAACAATCCCTAATGTGCTCTTTTTTGTTAAAAACAGGCACTACAAAGCTTATTTTCACATCAGGCACGATACTTCCTTTTAATTTTTGTTTAAT
The DNA here is from genome assembly GCA_902387145.1 of Campylobacteraceae bacterium. Lineage (GTDB taxonomy): Bacteria > Campylobacterota > Campylobacteria > Campylobacterales > Campylobacteraceae > Campylobacter_A. Next base: position 14,047 of record CABMKY010000008.1, read on the forward strand.
TGTATATTATTTTTAGTTCAGCAATGATAAAATGCCAACTTAAAAATTTAAAGGATCTGCATGAAAAACGACATCGTGTCTAAGCTCTACAATCTTTTTTTAGTTATTGTCTTATTTACACTGCCGGTAACTGAGGGTTTAAAACAAATTTCACTCACACTTTTCGTCTTGGCTGGAATTTATATTTGCATCAAAGAAAAAAGGCAATTTAAATTTGATCTCATAAATATCTCGCTTTTTATCTTTATTTTGGCTACTTTTATAAGCTGCTTGATAAATGGAGTTTCTGTATCAAGAGCACTTGATCCACTAAGGTGTATGCTATTTTTCTTTGTAGCCAGAAGTGTCGGCGTAGAAAAAATAAATTCTAAATTTTTATTTTTTGCCTTATTTGCTGGTTTGATTGCTGCATTTATCCCTGCTTGTGTAGAAAAATTCACTTCAAATGATCCTTTAGCACTTTTTGAGCTTAAATCAATAGGACACGTAAATCATAGCGCTATTTTTATGCTACTAGTTTTTTGTGTAGCATTAGTTTCGATAAATAGCAAAGAAATTTTTGAAAAGTATATAGGCATAAGTGTTGCCGGAATTTGCGTCCTTGGAATAATGATAGCTGGCTCTAGAGCTACAATGTATCTTTTACCAATCATTATTTTTACTTACTTGCTTTTTGAAATTTTAAATAAACAGATAAAAATAAAATTTTTATTAAGTTTGATAATTTTATTTGGTGTAATAGCTATTTCTTATATATACATATCAACAAATATCACTCAAGATGAAAGATTATATAGTCAACTAACAAAGGGGGTTACTGGATCAGAGACTAGATATCCGATCTTTGCTAGCGCATTTTATACGTGGCTTGAAAACCCTTTATTTGGGATAGGCTCTGGTGAGTTTAAGATCATTGATATAACAAAATATTTTCCAGGCAATGTTGAAGTTCATGTTAGCCACGCACACAATACCTTTTTAACATTTTTAACAGAGAAGGGCATCGTTGCCTTGCTTGCATATTTGGTATTTCAACTATCACTATTTATAAAATTCATTAAAAATTTTAGACAAAATAACATAGTTTTTCTTGCTCTTTTAATGCTCATGGCTAATAATATAATCTCACTTGCAAATACAACATTTCACCATGAAAATGCCCTTTTAATGCTACTATTTTGGGCTCTGGCTTTAAGCACCATAGATAAGAAAGCAACATCAAAAATTAGTTAATACCACACTGTATATCAACCGTTTCAAATTTTATAAAGAAACGGTTGAAGCAAATTTTTTATTTTTTATTCATCTCCTCAAGCTCTTGTGCTAGAAATTCCCCTGTGTAGCTGCCAGTTTTTTTATAGTTTTTAGCTACTTCTTTTACGTTGCCGCACGCTATTACTTTGCCACCCTTTGCGCCGCCTTCTGGTCCCATGTCTACGATATAGTCGCAGTTTTTGATAACATCCATATTATGTTCGATCACAAAGACTGAATTTCCAAGATCAACTAAGTGATTTAGCACCTTTACCAACCGATCGACGTCGGCAAAATGAAGCCCCGTCGTTGGTTCATCAAGGATGTAAAGCGTATTTCCAGTATCACTTCTACTAAGCTCTTTTGCTAGCTTCACGCGCTGCGCCTCACCGCCACTTAGTGTGACTGCATTTTGTCCAAGCGTGATGTAGCCAAGTCCCACGTCTTGTAGCGTGGTTAGCTTTGAAGCGATCTTTGGCACAGCTTTAAAAAACTCAACCGCCTCATCTATGCTCATATTTAGCACCTCGGCGATATTTTTGCCTTTATATAAAATTTCCAAGGTCTGAGCGTTATATCTAGCGCCATTACAAACATCACAAACCACGTTTATATCAGGTAAAAAGTGCATCTCGATCGTGATCTCACCCTCGCCTTGGCACTTCTCGCAGCGTCCACCTTTGACGTTAAAGCTAAAGCGCCCTATTTTATAGCCTCTAAGCTTTGCCTCTTTAGTCTGCGCAAATAAATTTCTTATCTCATCCATCACGCCAGTATAAGTCGCTGGATTTGAGCGCGGGGTGCGGCCGATCGGGCTTTGATCAAGATAAATGACCTTGTCTAGATTCTCAAGTCCGCTTAAATTTACTCCAGCTATCTTTTTTACTTTTTTGGCCCTATTTAGCTGCTCCTGTGCCTCTGGAAGCAAGGTCTGTAGTATTAGCGAGCTCTTGCCAGATCCTGAGACGCCAGTGATGCCAACTAAATTTCTAAGCGGAAATTTAGCGGTTAAATTTGAAATATTGTTGATATTTACATTTGAAATTTCAAGCCACTTCTCAGCTTTTCTATTTTTTTGATAGTCGATCTTTTTCTCACCATTTATATATAAAGCGGTCTGGGTATCTGAGCTTAAAAGCTCTTTTGAGCTACCAGCGAAAACAACGTTACCGCCAAATTTACCAGCTCCAGGACCGATATCTACGATAAAATCAGCCTCTTCTATCGTCTTTTTATCATGCTCAACGACAATTACAGAGTTGCCTTTGGCTTGCAAATTTCTAAGTGTTTTTATGAGCTTTAGCGTATCGCGCTCGTGCAGACCGATGCTTGGCTCATCAAGCACGTACATGACGCCACTTAGCCCGCTTCCTATCTGACTCGCGATCCTGATACGCTGCGCCTCACCACCGCTGATCGTCCTAGCATCACGTCCAAGCGACAAGTAGCCAAGCCCCACGTCATACAAAAAGAAAAGCCTCTCGTTGATCTCTTTTAAGATAGGCTTTGCGATCGCCTTATCATAGTCGCTAAGATAGGCGAAATTTTTCTCATTCGAGAAAAAAGCGGTGCAGTTTTCTATGCTCATATCCAAAATTTCACCAAGTCCAAGGCCAGCGACCTTGACCGCTAGACTTTGAGGCTTTAGCCTGTGACCGTTGCAAGCATCACAAATTTTCTCACTCATGTATTCATCAAAGTCCTTATAATCCTTCAAAAGCCCATGTGAAATTTTAACAACACCATCAAACTTTCTAAGCAGCTTATTTCGCTTCCAAAAAAACTCAACTTCTTTGACATTTCCATATAAAACGAGCCTTTTTTCATCTTCGCTAAGCTCATAATATGGCTTTTTGATATCGATACCATTTTGCTCACAAAAAGCAAGTAAAAATTTATAGTAATAGCTCATGTTGTAGCCATAAAGTAGCTTGATCGCACCGTTTTCTATTGACTTCTCTTCGTCGATGATCTTACTCATGTCTAGGCTATATCTTATGCCAAGTCCGTCGCAGTGCTCGCAGGCACCCTTTGGCGAGTTGAAGCTAAAGCTAAGCGGCTCAAGCGGCGTAAATGAAATTTTACAGTCAAAGCAAGCCATGTGCTCGCTGTAATGTATAAAGCTCTCTTTAAGTCCTAATTCATCAGCATTTGCGATCTCTATCTCGACCTCACCAAAGCTCTCATTTAGCGCCTTTTCCACGTCGCTTGCAAGGCGTTCGTGATTTTGCTCATCGATAGCGATCCTATCAACGATGACCTTGATCGTGTGTTTTTTCGTTTTAGCTAGCTCGATCTCTTCATCAAGCCTCACCACAACGCCATCTATCTGCGCCCTTACAAAGCCTTTTTGGCGTAAATTTTCGATCAAATCTGCCCATGTGCCCTTTTTCTCATGCACTAGTGGTGCATAGATGATCACTTTTGCGCCAAGCGGGAGCTTTGAGATTTCGTTTATGATATCGCTTGCACTCATTTTTGAGATAGGTTTGCCACATTTATGGCAGTGTTGAACGCCGACCCTTGCGTATAAAAGCCTTAGATAGTCATAAATTTCTGTAATCGTACCAACCGTTGAGCGAGGGTTTTTAGAAGTCGTCTTTTGATCGATCGCGATAGCAGGCGTCAAACCCTCGATCTTATCAACATCAGGCTTGCCCACACGATCTAGAAACTGCCTAGCGTAGCTACTAAGGCTCTCCATGTATCTTCTTTGTCCCTCAGCATAAAGCGTATCAAAGGCTAGTGTGCTCTTGCCGCTTCCACTAAGACCGGTAAAAACTACTAATTTATTTTTTGGAATTTTAAGATTTATATTTTTTAAGTTATGTTCTCTTGCGCCAGTTATTTCAATAATATCGTTCATTAAATTTATACAACCTTTTTAAAATTTTAATCTGTAAATTTAGTCTAAAAGTGATAAAAGATTTATAAAGTAGTTTTTCTAAAATTTAAGATTGTAGTTAAATTTAAGGGCTTATTTATATCATTTTCAGCTTTTTTTGATATTCTACGCCAAATTTTAATCTAAGGAGAAAAAATGTCTGTAAAAATAACTGATATATGCATAAGCTGTGGTTCATGTATTGATGAATGCCCAGTTTCAGCCATCGTTGATGATAGCGACAACCCAACTGGAGCAGACGCATACTATGTTTATTCAAATAAATGTGTTGAATGTGTAGGCTATAACGATGAGCCAGCCTGTGCATCCGCCTGTCCAACTGACGGTTGTATCGTATGGGACGCTGTTGTAGCAGGACAACCTTCTCGCGATCAAATCGGTGCTGATGCACGTAATGGCTCTATTCCAGTTATTCAATAAATTTATATTTATAAATTTTAGGCTCAATTTGAGCCTATTTTATTTTTAAGCTTTATTTGATATAATTACCAACTTCAATTTGAATAACCTAGATTTAAGGAAAAATTTATGCAAAGAACACTTTCTATTATTAAGCCTGATGCTGTTAAGAAAAATGTTGTTGGAAAAATTATAGATAGATTTGAAAGTAACGGCTTAAGAATCGCAGCTGCAAAGAAAATCCAACTTAGCAAATGCGATGCAAAAGCATTTTATGCAGTTCATAAAGATAGACCTTTCTTCAACGATCTAGTCGAATTTATGATAAGCGGGCCAGTTGTGGTTATGGTTTTAGAGGGCGACAATGCAGTTGCTAAAAACCGCGAGCTAATGGGTGCAACTAACCCAAAAGAAGCAGCTCCTGGCACTATAAGAGCTGATTTTGCTGATAGCATTGATGCAAATGCGGTTCACGGAAGTGATAGCCTAGAAAATGCTGTGAATGAAATAAATTTCTTCTTTGCTTCAAGAGAAATTTGCTAATTTTAGGTCAAGAAAATTGATTATATCTTTTTCTAAAATAGCAAACAAAGATATAAGCTTTGAGCTAGTAGAAAATGATAATTTAGTTTTTATTGGAATTTTAAAAAGAAAAGACCCTTTTTTGGTAAAATGCCAAGGTAAAATAAAAGGGAATATAAATTATGTTTGCGATCGATGCGGCGAATCATTTATGTTACCTATCAATCAAGATGTAGAGCTAAATTTAAGTGACGGTATTTATAAAGATAGCGAAAATGAGCTTAGCGATACGATGGAATTTTTTGATGGCAATATTGATTTAAAAGAAGTCTTTGAGAGTGAGTTAGAGGCTTTTAAAAGCGATTATTTCTATTGTGAAAAATGTAAAAATTTATAAAGGAGAGTAAAAATGGCAGTACCAAAGCGAAGAGTGAGTCATTCTCGTGCAGCAAAACGTAGAACACATTATAAAGTTACACTTCCGGTGCCTGTAAAAGACAAAGACGGTTCTTGGAAAATGCCTCACCGCATAAACAAAACTACAGGTGAATATTAAAATATGATTCGCATTGCTATCGATGCTATGGGTGGTGATTTTGGTGCAGATCCTATAATATCTGGTGTTATTGAAGCACTAAAAGAGACAGAATTTAAAGCTATATTAGTCGGCGATAGCAATGTCATCAAACCACTCATTCCACAGTCTTATTTAAAAAATATCGAATTTTTAGAAGCTAGCGAAGTTATCTCAATGGCAGATGGCGCAACTGATGCGCTTAAAAGAAAAGATAGTACGATCTACAAAGCAATTGAACTCTTAAAAAACAAGGAAGTTGATGCTGTAGTTTCTGCTGGTCATAGTGGTGCAACTATGAGTTTAGCTACCCTAAGAATTGGTAGACTAAAAAATATTTCTCGCCCAGCAATTGCAACACTTATGCCAAATTCAAAAGAATCTACGACTTTGGTTTTAGACGTTGGTGCAAATGTTGATTGCAGAAGTGAGCATCTGTTTCAATTTGCTATAATGGGTGAAGCCTATGCAAAAGAAATTTTAGGTAAAAAAGAGCCAAAAGTTGGTCTTTTATCAAATGGCGAAGAGGAGAGCAAGGGCAATGAAGTTAGCAAAGGAGCATTTAAATTAGTTTCTAGGCTTGATAGCTTTGTTGGTAATGCAGAAGGCAATCAAATTTTTGATGGTAGTATCGATGTAATGGTTTGTGATGGTTTTATGGGAAATATTCTTTTAAAAACTAGTGAAGGCGTTGCAGATGCGATAGGCAAAATCATCAAAAAACAAATTAAAAAATCACCTCTTGCTATAGCTGGCTCTGTACTCATGAGAAAAGTTTTTAAGACACTTAAAAAGCAGGTTAGCTATGACGAATATGGTGGTGCACCGCTTCTTGGTGTAAATGGTTGCGTTATCATAAGTCATGGTAAAAGTAATTCAAAAGCTATAAAGAATGCAATTTTTCAAGCAATAAAATTTGCTAATTCAAATATAAATAAAGTTATCGAAGAAGAACTTTCGCACTTTGCAAGGTAAAATATGCCAAAAGCTTCACTGATTTCTATCGCTTCTTACATTCCAGAAAAAATTCTAACAAATTTTGACTTTGAGAAGATGGTTGAAACAAGTGACGAATGGATAGTAAAGCGAACAGGTATCAAACAAAGGCATATTGCAACTAACGAAACAACAAGTGACCTTGGTACAAAAGCTGGTGAATTAGCCATAAAACGCTCAGGACTTGATAAATCTCAAATCGATGCAATCATCTGTGCTACGATATCTCCAGATCATCTCTGTATGCCATCTACTGCTTGCAAAATAGCTGCAAATTTGGGTTTAAACTATGGAGTTACAGCATTTGATATAAGTGCGGCTTGTACCGGTTTTATTTATCTTTTAGAGCTTGCAAATTCTCTCATTGTTAGCGGTGCCAAAAAAAATATATTAATTATTGGAGCCGAAAAATTAAGCTCTATTGTTGACTATACAGATAGAAGCACTTGTATACTATTTGGTGATGGAGCAGGTGCAGCTGTAATTAGTAGTAGTAATGGTAATGAGATCATTGATATTCATACGGCAAGCGATGGTAAGCAAGCTGAACTTTTAATAACTCCAGGATGCGGGAGTGTATTTCCAGCCAGTGAGGAAACACTAAAAAATAGACTAAATTTCATCCATATGAGTGGAAATGAAGTTTTTAAAATAGCAGTTCAAACACTTAGCAAAAGCGTAATAGAAATTCTGCATGCAAACAAAATGCAAAGCGAAGATATCGATTTTTTTATACCTCATCAAGCAAATATAAGAATAATAGATGCAGTAAAAAATAGATTAAATTTTAAAGATGAGCAATGTGTCTTGACTGTTGCTAAATATGGCAATACAAGCTCTGCTTCAATTCCGATGGCTATAAATGATGCCTACGAAGACGGTCGCATCAAAAATGGTTCAGTTTTGCTTCTTGACGCATTTGGTGGCGGTTTCACATGGGGATCAGCGATTCTAAAATTTGGTGGAAAAAATTTTAGCGACTTACAATAATTACAGTAAGTAATCCTCTAAATTTTTAGTAACGCTTTTACTAATTTCTTTCAAATATTCTCATCAATAAATTTTTAAAAATTCAAATTTTTACCACTTTTAACAAAATCCATTTTCTGTTTTTACCAATAACACTAAATTTGCTAAACAAAAATTTCTAAAATATATTTAAACTAAATTTAATTTTGAATAGATATAATTTCGCAATCAATAAAATTTATTATTAAGGAGAACAAATGTTAGTAACAAAAAAAGCACCTGATTTTACAGCTGCAGCAGTTTTAGGAAACAATCAAATTGTAAATGATTTTAATCTTTATAAAAATATTGGCGAGAAAGGCGCGGTTGTATTTTTCTATCCAATGGATTTTACTTTTGTTTGCCCAAGCGAAATCATCGCATTTGATAAAAGATATGACGAGTTCAAGTCACGTGGTATCGAAGTTATCGCAGTTTCATGCGACAACCAATTCTCTCACTTCGCATGGAAAGAGACTCCAGTAAACAAAGGCGGTATTGGTAAAGTTCGCTTCCCTATCGTAGCTGATATGACAAAATCAATTGCTCACGGATTTGACGTACTTCTAGAAGATGCTGGTGTAGCGCTTCGTGGCTCGTTCTTGCTAGACAAAGATGGCACAGTTCGCCACGCAGTTATAAACGATCTTCCACTTGGCAGAAATATCGATGAGATGATAAGAATGGTTGATACTATGCTATTTACAAATGAGCACGGCGAAGTTTGTCCAGCTGGCTGGAACAAAGGTGATGCTGGTATGAAACCAAGCACTGAAGGTGTTGCTGACTACCTTTCACACAACGAAGGCAAACTATAATCAATAGAAATTTCTAGGTATCCTTTACCTAGAAATTTCTCCTCCAAATAAATTTAAATACTTTTTTAATATAACTTTTTATATCATAGCCTTGGCTTTAATCAATAACATTCCGGAGACTACATGGATTTTAAAGGCAGGCAAGAGCTTGTAATAAACTGCGAAGACAGCATACTTAAATTAAGAGATAAATTTATCGACGATGGTATCAAATTTTGTAGACAGCTAACATTTATCGTACCGCACGATCAGGTAAAAATTTGTCTTGAAAACATCTTTGATACACTGCTTATTCAAAAGCCAAATGCTACGCAGCTACAAGATGATTTGAATAATCTAATACCAAAATCAAATGCAAGAGATGAATTAATCAATTTTCTACTTTTAAATTTGACCTTAAATTTTAGCCACTCTTGCGACAACAGTACCTTCGTAGGTTATTTCGTAAATGCCGTTTCAAGAATCAAAGAAATTTTATGTGGTGCCAAAGACCAGCAAGAAACAAATGTAAAAGATATGATCGAAACCGGAACATTTTTTTATGAAGATCCGATCAACACATTCACTCGCATGAAAAAGGCCAAGGTAAGGCCTGAGCTTTTAAATTTATATGATGGATTAAATATAAAATATGAGGCTGAAATTTTAGAAGTTAAGGAAGATAGTGTCGTTTTTCGCGTGGATATGATGCAAATTTTAGCTATGAAGCAAGACGGCAAAGGTTTTATTTTACCAAATAGCTTTTTCTCAAAGCCATTATGTGCTGATATTGTTAATTACAATATAGTCAATAAAGGCGTCACTCTTTCAAATTTCTTACGAAATACGACGATGTACGCATATAAAAGAAAATTCCAACGTATCTTGCCAAATCGTTTTACCAAAACTATTATCAAAGGCAAACAAGACAAGATCGAAGGTAGCCTTTATGATGTTTCTGAAGGCGGCATAAGTGTATTAAGCCCGCAAACTACAAATTTTCAAGATGGAGAAGAGCTAGAAGCGACCTTTGATATCTCAATCGCGCCAGATAAAGTAAAAAACGTGACTTTAAAGCTAAGACTTGTTACAGAGCTAGCATATAAAGGCTACATAAGATACTGCATGAAGCTTATTGATGATGATGAAACAATAAAAGATTTTACACAAAAGCGCATAAAAGAGACGCTTGACGAGCTTCGCTCACGTATAAATTTATACGAATAAGGCAGTTAGTGAAAACAATACAAGAAAATTTAAAACTTTTTTATATCGGATTAAAAGACAAAGAGCCATTTTTTTATAAAAATAAGGATCTAACCACCCACGCAGCTATCATAGGTATGACAGGTAGCGGTAAAACAGGCCTTGGTATCACGCTTTTAGAAGAAGCCTGCATAGACAATATCCCTTCTATCATCATCGATCCAAAGGGCGACATCACAAATTTAGCTCTCACTTTTCCGCAGATGAGGCCAGAGGATTTTTTACCATACATAGATGAAGCAGAAGCAACCAACAAAGGTCAAAGTGTAGAGGAATTTGCCGCTGCTCAGGCCGAGCTTTGGAGAAATGGCATAGAGTCAAGCTTTCAAGATCTTGAGCGGGTAAAAATTCTAAAAGAGAGTGCAAGCTTTAACATCTACACAGCAAAAAGCTCAGCTGGTATAGGCGTGGCGCTACTTAGCGACTTTGCCTGCCCAAATATCAATGACGAAGAAATTTTTAGCAACTATATAAACTCACTCGCGGCCTCGGTATTATCTCTTGTAGGTATAAATTCCGAGGACATGAATTCAAAAGAACAGCTTCTCATCTCAACCATATTTGATACTAAATTTAAAGAGCAAAAAGATGTCAGTATTGAAGAGCTTATAAATTTCATCGCAAATCCGCCTTTTAAAAAGATAGGCGTTTTTGATGTCGATACCTTCTATCCAAGCAGTGAGCGCCTAAAGCTTGCCATGAAGATAAACGCTCTCATCGCAAGCCCAAGCTTTAAAGGCTGGACTCAAGGCGTTAGACTTGAAATTTCAAAGATGCTATTTGACGAAAACGGCAAAGCAAAGTGCAATATCTTTACAATCTCGCATCTAAATGATGCTGAGAGGATGTTTTTTGTCACCCTTTTACTAAACGAGATCATCGCGTGGATGCGCGGTACTGAGGGCACTAGCTCGCTTAGAGCGATCCTTTATATGGATGAAATTTTTGGATTTTTCCCACCAAATGCAAATCCACCATCAAAAACGCCTATGCTCACACTTTTAAAGCAAGCTCGTGCATTTGGTCTTGGCTGCGTATTAAGCACGCAAAACCCAGTAGATCTTGACTATAAAGGCCTTAGCAACATCGGTACTTGGTTTATCGGCCGCCTCCAAACAGCCCAGGACAAAGCTCGCGTTATAGACGGGCTAAGCGGCATCGCAGGCTCAAGCTTAGACAAAGCTTCACTTGAAAATCTCATATCAAATTTAGCCAAAAGAAATTTCTTACTTAAAAATATAAACGAAGACGGGCTAAGCGTTATTTCGACACGCTGGGCACTTAGCTATCTAAAAGGCCCGCTTAGCCGTGAGCAAATTTCAAATTTGATGAAAGAGCAAAAAGAAAATTTATCTGATACAAGGATCGATAAAAGCGAGATGAAATTTAGCATAAAGCCCATAATCTCAAATGAAATCACGCAACTTTATGCTAACTCAAAAAGTCTCACGCCAAATTTATTTGCAAGTGCAAAGGTGAGAATTTATGACACCAAAAAAGGCATCGATAGCGTTTATAAAGTAAGCTATCTTTATGAACTAAACGAAAATGACAATGAGCCAAACTGGAGTGAGGCTAGCGAAGGCATGCATGTTGATGCAAACGAAAATGAGCCAAGCGGTGCAAGCTTTGCAGCTGTGCCAAATTTTATTTTAAAAGCTAAAAATTTTGACAATATCCAAAAAGATTTTAAAGAGTATCTGTATAGAAATTTCAAATTTAACACCTTTGAAGCATTGGGAATTTATTCAAAAAACAATGAAACAAAGGAGCAGTTTTATATCAGGCTTCAAGATAAGTGCAATGAAATTTCAGAAGAACAAACTGCAAAACTCACAGCTAAATTTGATAAAGAGCGAAAAAGCTTACAAGACAAGCTAAACAAGGCTCTAGCAAAGCTTGATAAAGAGCAAAAAGAGATGACCACAAGTGGGCTTGATGCTGCCATAAATATAGGTACTAGCATACTTGGAGCGATATTTGGCAACAAGCTTTTATCTCGTCAAAATGCGGGCAAGATCGCATCAAGCGCAAGAAGCGCAAATAGAGTCTTAAAAGAGCGAAGTGATGTAAAGCTTAGTGAGCAAAGTGTAAATGATATAAATTTAGCCATTAGCGAACTTGAGGAGAAATTTGAAAAAGAAAGCAACGAACTAAAGGAAGCAAACGATATAAAAAATATCACTATAAACGAAATACAAATTTCACCAAAGAAAAGCGATATCTATGACGAGAAAGTCGTACTTTTGTGGAGATGATTTATAAAACAATTAGTATTTTTTTACTATCATTTCTATTAAATTTAAAAGGTAAAATATGCAAAATTTAATACTTTATGCCATTAGTTATCTACTTGGAAGCATTCCATCTGGTCTTATTCTTGCAAAAATTTTTGGGCATGTCGATATAAAAAACGAAGGTAGTAAGAGCATCGGTGCGACAAATGTTTTAAGAGTTTTAAAACAAAAAGATCCAAAATTAGCCAAGAAACTAGCCATTTTAACGATAATTTGTGATGTTTTAAAAGGAGTTTTGCCACTTATTGTCGCTTCATATTTAGGAGCTAGCCAAAGTGTACTTTGGACGATGGCGGTTTTAAGCGTGGCTGGACATTGTTTTTCTATATTTTTGGGCTTTCAAGGCGGCAAAGGAGTCGCAACTGGAGCTGGAGTGATCGCATTTTTCTTACCAGTTGAGATCATTATCGCTTTAGCTGTTTGGTTTGTGATCGGAAAATTTTTAAAAATTAGCTCTCTTGCTTCACTTTGCGCGTTGATAGCTCTCATAGCATCAAGCTTTATAATCCACCCAGAGTTAGATGAAATTTACACACACGCTCCGATACTAATCATCTCATTTTTGGTGGTCTATAAACATATACCAAATATCGTTCGTTTAATATCCGGTAAGGAGAAAAAAGTCGTATGAAAAGCGAGATGACGACGATCATTAAAGATTATAAATTTGAAACGATCATCGGAATGCTTGATTTTGAGCGAGTCACTAAGCAAGAGGTGCAAATGAATCTAGAAATTTGCTCAACTAGTTTTATTGATTATATTTTAATTATTGACTTTGTTAAAAATTTTTATAATGAAAGACAGTTTCAAAGCGTTGAAGAGTCTCTTGAAGAAACCAGCAAAGCATTAAAAGAGAAATTTAGCTCACTAACTAGCCTTAAAATGGAAATTTTAAAAACTGAAATTTTACCAAATGCAGTTGTTGGAGCAAAAATAAACACTATTTTTTAAAAATTTATTAAACTATCTTGAAATATTGCTTAATTTATGATACAATCGCCCATAAATTTTAGTTTAAGGAAGCAAAATGCGTATTTTAATAGTTGAAGATGAAGTGACGCTAAATAAGACGATTGCTGAGGGTTTGCAAGAGTTTGGCTATCAAACTGATAGCTCTGAAAATTTTAAAGATGCTGAGTACTATATAGGCATCAGAAATTACGATCTAGTTTTGACTGATTGGATGCTTCAAGATGGCGATGGCATAGATCTTATAAATATCATCAAACACAAATCTCCACGCACTTCAGTTGTAGTTCTTTCTGCAAAAGATGACAAAGAAAGCGAAATAAAAGCACTTAGAGCTGGCGCTGATGACTACATCAAAAAGCCATTTGATTTTGACATCTTAGTAGCTAGACTTGAAGCAAGACTACGCTTTGGTGGCACAAATATTATAAAAATCGATGAGCTTATCATCAATCCTGACGAAGAGAAGATCACATATCTTGGTCGCGACATCGAGCTAAAAGGCAAGCCATTTGAGGTACTAACTCACCTTGCAAGACACTCAGATCAAATCGTATCTAAAGAGCAACTACTAGACGCTATCTGGGAAGAGCCAGAGCTTGTAACTCCAAACGTCATTGAAGTCGCTATCAACCAAATCCGCCAAAAAATGGACAAACCGCTAAATATTTCAACAATTGAAACTGTTAGAAGACGCGGATATAGATTTTGTTTTCCCAAAAAAGCCTAAGGAATAGATTTATACTACAATTAGCATCTGGCGCTATGATGCTAATTGTAGTTATTTCGGTAATGCTTTATCACTATATAAGGGTTACCGTTTTTCAAAGTGTAGTTAATGAGCTAAACTATCAAGCCGAAGCTTATAAAAAAAATCCTCAAAATTTCAATCCTTTAAATTCAAAAACATTTACGATAGAAAATCCAAATAAAACTCTAGCAACGATAAAAACAGACGAGCCACAAGATAAAGAAACATATATCGTAACGCAAAAATCAAAAGATCAGAGTAAAACTATTTTAATAACAAAACTTGATGAAAGCAGTTATTTAAGCCTGGAAAAAGATACTACACTTCAAGCTCATATAGTAGGAGAAATTTTTATAGATATTGTAATCGTAAATGTATCAGCGATACTTTTGGTGCTTTTTTATGCACTATTTTTATCAAGAATGCTTTTAATACCTATAAAAATTTTGAGTCACAAACTTACAAATTTAGACGAAAAATTTCTTCATGAGATCGATATAAAAAGTCTACCAGATGAGTTTTTACCACTTGGACACAGTATAAATAGGCTAATCTCTCGCATCCAAACATTTGTCTTATACCAAAAAGAACTTTTTGTAGGTGTGGCACATGAGCTAAAAACACCGCTGGCTGTAATGAAAACAAAAAATGAAGTTACACTTTTAAAGCCACGCGAGAGCGAAAAATATATCGAGGCTCTAAAATCAAATAATGAAGCTATAAACGGCATGAACGCGATGATAAGTTCTGTGCTTGAGATCGGCCGCCAAGAGGGAGCTCAGTTTGAAGAACCAGTAAATACCGATGTTATAGGATTTTTAAAAAAACTTACAAAAAACTATGAGATACTTGCGAAAAATGATGAAAAAAATATAAAACTAGACCTAAAACCAGAAATTTTAAATCTAAAAATACAAACTAGCTTGCTAACTCACATTGTGCAAAATTTTGTTCAAAATGCCATTAAATTTTCACCAAAAAATAGCACTATTACGATTAGCTCTAAGCTTATAAAAAATAAATTTATCATCGAAGTAATAGATGAAGGAATAGGCATAGATGAGAGCAAAGATTTATTTGCCCCATTTAAAAGATATGGTGACAAGGGTGGTGCTGGGCTTGGGTTGTTTCTAGCTAAAGGTGCGGCACAGGCTCTTGGTGGCGAAGTAGATATTAAAAATAGAAGCGATAGAAGCGGTGCAGTCGCAAGCCTAGTTTTAAATATAAAAGGATAAAAATGGCAAAGAGAACCGCAGTAATAGATCTTGGCTCAAATTCTATGCGAATGGCGATATTTGAGAGAACGTCACGCTTAGCGTTTTTTATACTAGCTGAATATAAAACAAAAGTGCGTCTAGGCGAAGGTGGATATGGCTCAAACAATGAAATATCCGAAAGCTCAATGAAAAAAGCACTAAAGGCTTTTAGCGAATTTTCAAATATCATAAAAAGCTACAAATGCAATAAAGTCTTATGTGTTGGTACTTCAGCGCTTAGGGACGCTCCAAACGCAAATGTTCTGATCTCTCTTTTAAGGAAAAAACTTGGCATAAATTTAAAAGTCATAGACGGCAAAGAAGAGGCTACTTTTGGTGCGATTGCAGCCAAAAATTTACTCCATAACATCGATGAATGCGTCACTATAGATATCGGTGGCGGATCAACTGAGCTTGCCAGAATAAGCAAAGGCAAAATAATAGATACGCTCTCGCTTGACATTGGTACAGTTAGATTAAAAGAGCTTTTTTTTGATAAAAAAAACTTAAATAAATTGCCAAAATTTCTAGAACAAGTTACAAAACAGATAGATGAGCGATTTAAATGCCAAAATATAATTGCTATTGGTGGCTCTCTTAGAGCGATATCATCTGCCATAATGAGTAAAAATTCATATCCGCTCTCTTCGCTTCATGGCTTTTGCTACAAGCTTAGCGACGAGCAAGCCTACATCGAGAGCATTGCAAATATTAGCGTGCTTGAGCTAAATAAATTTCCTATAAAAAAAGATAGATACGACACCATTAGAGAGGGTGCACATATCTTTTTGGCCCTTGCCAAAGCTCTAAATGCCAAAAATATTATAACAAGCGGGGTTGGTGTAAGAGAGGGAGTGTTCTTAAAAGATTTTTTACGCCCTAGCCTTAAATTTCCGCAAAATTTTAATCCAAGCATCAAAAGTTTGCAAGATCGTTTTATATTATCATGCAATAAATCGGTCACAAGATATGCAAAAGATATATTTATGGTATTAAAAAAGCTTCATGGTCTAAGTGATAACTATCTTGAAGTGCTTTTAGTTGCTGCAAAACTTCACAATGTCGGTCAAGAGATTGGCTTTTATGGTGATCATAAAAACTCAGCCTATATAGTTCTAAATGCCTTAAATTATGGCTTTTCGCATGAACAAAAAGCGTTGATTGCAGTAGTAATTGGCACAAATGGAAAGAAAAACATCTATGAATTTGAACGGTATAAAAATTTACTTCCAAAAGCCGAGTGTATAAGATGGCTAAGTTTTATACTCTCACTTGCAAAGGCACTTGATCTAACCTGTGAAAGGCTAAATTTAAACTTCGAATTTAGTGGGCATACGCTAAAAATAGAAGGTGCAAAAGAATTTGCTATGGCAAAAGAAGAGATAAAAAAGATCACAAAACCTGAAATTTTTGCTATTTCGTTTGTATAAATTTTGAAACTAGCTTTAACGCATAAAAATTTAAATTGGATGAGAATTTTAGCTAAAACTACTAAAATTCTCCGCTCATTTTATCTTTATAGTTACTTAAACTATTTTTTCGCTCTTCTAAAAATGAGCTTAGTTTTTTCTTGTTCTCTTCAAAAAATATAGCAAAATCCTGCTCGTTTTGTATCTTGTCTTCACCAAAGCTATCAAGCATTACATTTGAGCTACCAACTATCACTAAATAACGCCTATTTTCATAGCTTAGTAGCATTAGTTTATTCGTACGATCAAGATATTTTTCATAGATGATATTTACGCCACTATTTTGATTTTTAAGTAGCCAGTTCATTGATTTTGTATCATTTTGAGACTGATTTCTAGGTACTTTAAATCCGCTAAAATCATTACTCTTTGACGTAATATATCTTTTAAATACATATAAAAATACAAGAAGCGCAATAAGCACACTTAAGACTATAAAATACCTTGAGTCTATATTCAGCATAGGCTCTTCATCTGCCTTTGAAGTACTAGGGGTCTCTATTTTTGCACTAGCTTGAGGCATATTTTGTATTTGAGGTTTTGCATTTTTTAGAGTTACACGAATGCGAAGTCCAAAACTATCGGTCGTCTTTGAAGCATTTACGATAATAGCATCATTTGAGCGCAAATTTAAGACAAGCGAGTTTTGCTTTGGCTCTATCTCAAGCTCTTGAATAATCTTTGAGTTTATATCTTTGCTGGCACTTTGATCGTAATTTAGTGAATTTAATATCAAAGATGTTGTGTCTTTTTCGCGCTTTTGAAAGATATTTCCTTCATAAGGTGCATCAAAGCTAAGCATAATATCGACTCTATCAGCACGTTCATAGATATTGTAAGTTAATAGGTTTGAAGCTAAAATTTGAGTTGCAAAAAGTAAGAAAAATAGTATAAATTTCATAAAAGTTCTTTTTTGAAGTACTGAATAACTGACTTTGAATCCAAAATTTCATTTATCCTGATGGCTAAATTTTTCTCATAAACCATTACTTCACCTTTTCCAAAAATTCTATTATTTATATATAACTCCACACTCTCACCAGCTGGCTTTTCAAGGTCTATGACCGAACCAGCTTCAAATTTCAAAAGCTCATTTATGCTAACCGTGGTAGTTCCTAGCTCAGCTATAAAATCAACGCTTATATCCATAAGCTCATCATAGCTCTTAAAAAGCCCTAGCTGCTCTAGCGTCTCTATCGCACTCTCGTCGTTCATTGTATGTTGTAGCCTATTTGAAATGTTCTATTTTTTATTTTATATACAAATTTCTCTTTTAGTTTGATACCAAAATTTTCAACTTCGCCTAAAAATTCAGGCGTTCCAAGCTTATAAGCATTTGGCTCTTTTTCATTTAGTAAATTTTTAGCTTTGCCAATGATCTGATTTGCTATCTCTTTACAAAGATCGTCTAGATCACCACCATCAACATCTTCGTGACCAAAAAAGGCATTCATGAAAATTTTCAAAGTATCTTTTTTAAAAAATAGGTAAAAATGATACTCGCTTTTGCCCTTATAGAATGGTATGCTAGCTCCGTAAAATCCTTTGCCAAGGCTCTTACCAGCTTCTAAATCTAGCCCTAAAGTATCCTTGCAAAGATAGCTTGTAGCTTCATCTATAACTTTTCTCATATCTCTTCCTTAAGACTTGAAATGCATTTTCAATTATACTTTGGCTTTACTAAATTAGCTATAAATTTATTAAGCATTTTAAAAGAGTTTATCTATCTCTTTTACTAGCTTTTCACCGCTAAATTCGGCACAAAGCTTAACTATTTGCGTGCCTATTATCGCTCCGTCAGCATATTTTTTTACTTCATTAACGTCGTCTTTGTTTTTTATACCAAAGCCCACAGCTACTGGCAGATCGCTCTTTTTCTTAAGCTCTAGGACCAAATTTTTTATCCTATCTTCATCAGCCCTTTTTGAACCGCTAACGCCGATCGCGCCAAGAGCGTAGATAAATCCTGAGCCAAATTTTAATATCTCATCCGCCCTACTCCCAGACGTGACACTTATAAGTGGCACAAGGCATAAATTTAGCTCCTTGCACTTTAGAGCAAACTCCTCACACTCCTCACAAGGCAAATCCGGCACGATAAAGCCGCTAACTCCCGCTTCATGTGATCTTTTTAGAAATTTATCAACGCCATAAGCAAAGATGATGTTGTAATAAACTAAAAAAACAAGTGGCTTTGTCACTTTTGCCTTGCAGCCCTCAAGCATGTCAAAGACAACATCGGTATTTACGCCACTTTGAGCTGTCTCAAAGCTAGCTTGCGCGATGAGCTTGCCATCAGCCAGCGGGTCAGAGTACGGGATGCCGATCTCGACTAGATCAAGCGTGCTCTCATCTAAATTTTCTAAAAATTCCTTCGTTTTTTCTAGGCTTGGATATCCAGCGACGATGTAGCCGATGTTTGCCTTTTTGCCGTTAAATGCGCTTCTAACCTTATCCATAAATTTTTCCTTTTTCGTAGCCGATGACTGTATTTATGTCCTTATCGCCCCTGCCTGAGACGTTTACGACGATGACGCTTTTTTTATCAAGTTTTGGGCAAAGCTTCTCCAGATACGCCACAGCATGCGCGCTCTCGATGGCTGGGATGATGCCCTCCATCTTGCTTAGAAAATACAACGCATTTATGCACTCATCGTCGGTCACGGCCTCGTATCTTACCCTTTTGATGTCGTTTAGGTGGGCGTGCTCTGGGCCGATACCTGGGTAGTCAAGACCCGCTGAGATACTATGCACTGGCGAGATCATGCCGTATTCATCTTGTAAGACTGTCGTTTTCATGCCATGGATGATGCCGGTTTTGCCTTTGCTAAGCGTAGCTGCGTGATAAGGGGTATCTATGCCAAGGCCGCCAGCTTCTATACCTATTAAATTTACGCTCTTATCGTCCAAAAACGCACTAAAAATGCCAATAGCATTGCTGCCGCCGCCAACGCAAGCGATGACGTAATCAGCCTTTTTGCCATAATTTTCAAGCTGAGCTTTTGCCTCTGTGCCGATCACGCTTTGAAAGTCACGCACGATCTTTGGATATGGATGTGGGCCAACGGCTGAGCCAATGACATAAAACGCGTTTTCTATCTCATTTACCCACGCTTGTATGGCCGCTGTAGTCGCCTCTTTTAGCGTTTTTAAGCCATCTTCTACGCTCACCACCTTTGCGCCAAGAAGCTGCATACGAAAGGCATTTAGCTGCTGTCTAGCCACATCTGTTGCGCCCATATATACGTCACACTCTAGGCCCAAAAGTGCTGCTGCAGTCGCTGTTGCCACACCGTGCTGACCAGCTCCAGTCTCAGCTAAAATTTTCTTTTTACCCATTTTTTTAGCAAGTAGCGCTTGAGCTAGGGCGTTATTTATCTTATGTGCGCCAGTGTGGTTTAGATCCTCTCTTTTTAGGTAAATTTCATGTCCGTAGTGTTCACTCAGGCGCTTTGCAAAAAAGAGCGGACTAGGCCTGCCAACGTAGTTTTTAAGCAGATCATCAAGCTCGTCTTTAAACTCTTTTGTCTTTGCGATACTGGCATAGGCGTTTTCTAGCTCATCAAGAGCAAACATTACCGTCTCAGGCACAAACTGCCCGCCAAATTTTCCAAAATATGCTTTGCTATTCATCTTCTACCTCACCTATGATCTTTAAAATTCTCTCTATCTTTTGCGCATCTTTTATGCCGTTTTCGTCCTCGACTTTTGAGTTGATATCTACTAGATATGGTCTAAATTTCAGTGCCTCTTTTATATTGTGCTCTCCTATGCCGCCAGCCATGCCAAATTTAAATTTGACCTCTTTTAAAATTTTCCACTCAAAGCTTGTGCCATTTCCGCCGGCATTTTCGCCCTTACAGTCAAAGAGCGCCATGTCAAAGTGCTTAAAATCAACCTCTGGCAAGCTATCTTTTACGCTAAAAACCTGCCAAATTTCTTGCCCCATATCTTTTAAATTTGCATGTAAATTCTCGCTCACCACTCCATGCACCTGAGCCACGTCAAGCTCTGCAAACTGGGAAATTTCCATTATTTCACAATCACTTTGCTCAGCAAAAACGCCAACTACTTTTTCGCCCTTGCTGTGACCAAATTTGGCTATCTGCCTAGCTAAATTTAGATCGACTCTTCTTTTGCTTTTGGCAAATATTAGTCCGATAAAATCAATATCCAAAGCGCAAACCGCACTTGCCTCATCTAGCGTTTTGATACCACAAATTTTAACTAGCGCCATTAGCCTCAGCCTTTATAAACTCTTCATAAAATTTATACGCCTTACCAGAATTTATCGCCTCAAGCACCATTTTTTTGGCCTCGTCTGGGCTCTTTGCGCCATCAGCTGTGTAAAGTGCAAACATCGCATTAAAGACAACGATGTCAAATTTTGCCCCCTGCTCCTCACCTTTTAGCGTGCGGATCAAAGTTTTGGCGTTTTCTTCAGGTGTGCCGCCCTCGATGTCGCTGTGAAGTGCTCTTTTAAAACCAAACTGCTCTGGTGTGATACTGTACTCAAAAATTTCGCCATTTTTTAGCTCCACAACGCTCGTTTCGCTACAAAGCGTGATCTCGTCTAGTCCGTCATCGCCACGAACGACTAGAGCGTGCTTTCTGCCAAGGATTTTAAGCGTCTGGGCGTAGAGTTTTAGCACTGGCTTGTGATAGACGCCAACTAGCTGATTTGTAAGATTTAAATTTGGATTTAAAAGTGGTCCAAGTACGTTAAATACTGTTCTTATGCCAAGTCTTTGTCGCACCT
Organism: Campylobacteraceae bacterium; assembly: GCA_902387145.1. Classification (GTDB taxonomy): domain Bacteria; phylum Campylobacterota; class Campylobacteria; order Campylobacterales; family Campylobacteraceae; genus Campylobacter_A. Next base: position 35,272 of record CABMKY010000008.1, read on the forward strand.
CTCTCACCTCGCCAACAAGTGGGTGGAAAAATGGCGCGTGAAAAAAGGCTAAATTTTTATTTGCTAAATTTTCACGCTGTTTTGCCAGTGATTTTTCACTTTTTACGCCTAAAATTTCAAGCACATCAGAGCTGCCAGACTTGCTTGAAACTGCCTTGTTGCCGTGTTTTGCGACCTTTATGCCAAGGCTTGCAAGGATAAATGCCACAGTTGTTGAGATATTTATCGTCTTAAAGCCATCGCCGCCAGTGCCGCAAAGATCGATCATAGGCGTATCGTCGCGGTAAGTTTGCGAGTATTTTAGGATATTTTTTACAAGTGCAGCGAGGCTTTTTGGATAGAGGCTCTTTTCGCTAATTAGCACCAAAAGGGCCGAAAGCTGGATGATCTCGTACTCTTTACTGGCTATTATCTCGCAAATTTGCTCAAAATCGCTATCATCAAGCGGGATATTCTCTTGAAGCTTGATAAGATATGGCTTAAGTGAGCGGATCTTAGGCTCTTTTACTTCATCTTTTGCCTTATAATTTACAAAATTTTCAACGATCTTTTTGCCGTATTGTGTGAAGTAGCTTTCAGGGTGAAACTGGATGCCAAAGATCGGCTTGTCTTTTACGCTAAGTGCCATAACTACGCCATCATCGCTCACCGCGTCAGCGCTCAAGCTAGCTGGGAGCTCATCAACATAAAGTGAGTGGTAGCGCATAACCTCAAAGCGCTCAGGCAGCCCAGCAAAAAGTGGCTCTTTATTTTTCACGTCAATAAACGAGGTTTTGCCGTGTAGTGGGTCATCTAGTCTTTTTATCTTTGCGCCAAAACTAAGCCCTATGGCTTGATGTCCAAGGCAAATTCCAAGCACCGGCACGCCAAGGTCTGCCCCCAAAATTTCTAAACAAACTCCGCTATCTTTTGGGTGCTTTGGCCCTGGGCTTAAAATGATCTTGCTTGGGTTTAGTTTTTTGATCTCGTCAAGCGTGATCTTGTCATTTCTAACGCATCTAACCTCTTCATCTGTAAGCTCTTTTACATATTGCTCAACATTAAAAACAAAACTATCGTAATTATCTATGAGTAAAATCAACCTATATCCTTTAAATTTAGCAGCGGTTGAGCCTTGGCTAAATTTCTATAAATTTAGGCAAAATTATAACTAAAAGAAAGTTTAATTAGGCTTTTGTACGGCTTTCGTAGGCTTTTAAAAGTGAAAGCATGTCAACGTTTTCTAAATTTACACCAGTTGGCACGCCTTGAGCGATCTTGCTAAATGAAATTTCACTCATACCAAGCTTATCCTCGACGTAAAGCATAAGAGCGTCTGAATTTAACCCCGGCGTAAAGGCAAAGACGACCTCTTTTGAGCCATTTTGTTTGATCGCACTTCGCAGCCTCTCTATGGCATCCTCGTCGATCTCGTCAAGCACGAAGTAAAGGCCGTTGTAGATGCCATTTTGCTCAAAGACTAGGATATCTTTTGGGCTCTCAACCAGTAAGATGACCTCGCTATCCCTGCCCTCGTCGCTGCAAATGTCGCAAATTTCATTTTCGCTTAGCCCACCGCAACGCTCACAGCGCTTGATAAATCTCACTGCGTCTTCGATATTTTGAGCGAGCCTTAGCCCTGCAAAGCTATCTTGCATGCAGACAAAATAGGCAAACCTTGCGGCTGATTTTTTACCAACACCAGGGAGCTTTGCAAAAGACTCAGTTAGCTCGTTAAATTTTTCTAAGCCTCTTTTCATGCTCGCTTTGCCTTTGATCTAAGTAAAATTTTAAAGACATGATAGCCGTCTTCATAGTCATAAACAAGCTCAAATTTTTGCATCTGACAAATTTGCTCGATGATATAAAGTCCAAGCCCCATACCGCTTCCCGCACTCACCTTATCGCCTCTAACAAAAGCTTGTTTGTAGTAATCAATCGGATGATTTAGCTTTTTGCCTAAATTTTTAACCGCTATAAATTCACTATCGCAGATCAAAATAGCTCTTTTATCCTCTGCGTATTTTAGGGCATTATCTATCAAATTTTTAATCGCTAAACTAAAAAGCTGAAAATCCACTCTTAAAATGACATCATCTCTGATATCACAGCTCACTCGCTCTTCAAATTTATCAAGCATGAGCATATCTTGTACTTGCTCTAAAATGAGCGAAAAATGGCACTCTTGGTAGTTTAATGCGTAGCTTTTAGAAAGGAGCTGCTCGACCTTACTAAATTCATTTATCAGCATCTCAAGGCGCTCAAAAACGTTTATGAGCCTCATCTTTTGGGTCTCATTTGCGACCATCTCAGAGACGATCCTGCCCTTACCAATAGGAGTCTTTAGCTCATGCATAATCGCACGCAAAAATAGCTGCCTTGAGCGGATGAGCTCTCTGATCTTGCAAACGGCGTTATCAAACTCAACCGCAACCTGTCCGATCTCGTCTTGCTCGTTTTCATTTAGCCTAGCTGTCATCGCCATTTCCATATTTCCGCTGGCAAATTTTCTGATGTCTTTACTAAGCCTTCTAAGTGGCGAAAGACTTCTGAGAACCGAGACATAAAGTGAGATGAGAAGGGCTGAAACTATCAAAAATGCGACCCAAAGCGGATCATTTACGTGTCTTGCGTCGTTACTTTCAAGAAGCAGCTGAAAAGACGGGTTTTTAATAAGCAAATACAAATCGCCTTTGTAATTAACCGATTGCACCACTCCAAGAGGTGTATGCTGCGTAAAAACAACAGTTCCATTTGTAGCTATCGAAGTGGCTAAATTCTTATTTCCAACATACTCTAGGTAAAAATTTTTAAAATAATGTTCTAAATCTCTTGGGGGATTTCCGCGTTCATAGAGTGCGACAAGATAGTTCATCGCACTTATTTGTCTATCCTTTAGTTTTTCTAAAGCGCTTTCTTGCTGAATGTTTGCAAAAGTTACAAAGAGCAAGCACATCAGCGAGAAAGCTATGGCAAAGATAATAGTTATCTTCGTAGTTATGGAATATTTCATCCGATAAGCTTATATCCTATGCCTCTTACTGAAAATATATGTTTTGGGGCTTTTGAGCTATCACCGATTTTTGATCTAAGGCGTCCGATAATAACATCTAAGCTCTTTGAATCTTTATCTTTTAGGCTTTTGCAATTATAAACTAGCTGTTCGCGTGATACTGAAAAGCTGTGTTGCTTAATGAGATAAGTTAAAATTTCATACTCAGCTGGAGTAAGTGCCAACGGCTCATTGTTAAAGTAAATCTCGTGACGCTTATCATCAATCCTAAATGCGCTATCAACGACCTCTTCTTGTACTTCATTTGTCTTTTTATATCTTCTTATAAGACTTGTGATACGAGCATACATCTCTTTTGGATCGTATGGTTTTGGCAAATAATCATCAGCACCAAGCTGAAGTCCAACAACCTTATCGCTAATATCACTTCTAGCCGAACTTATGATGATAGGAATGTCGTATTTTTGGCGAATTTCTTTACAAACCTCAAGCCCATCAATGCCCGGCAAAGTAAGATCAAGTATTAACAAATCATAGTTTTTTATCCCAGCACTAAGTCCTAAATATGGATCTTCAAAATTCGTAACTTTTATATTAAAACTATCAAGATATTCAGATAAAATTTGTGCAAATTCTGGATCGTCTTCTATCATTAAAACATTAACCATGAATTATCCTTTTTATTAAAAATAGTAGAGATTATACGGCAAAAATGTAAATTCTTTTTTAAATTTAAACTTTTTTGGGTAAAATCCCATATTTAAAATAAGCTTAATTAACAAGGAAAAATGTGGAATTTGACTATTACGAAATCCTTGAAATTTCAAGAAATGCAAGCGGAGATGAGATCAAAAAAGCCTTTAGAAGGCTTGCTTTAAAATATCATCCAGATAGAAATTCTGGCGACAAAGAGGCTGAACTAAAATTTAAACAGATAAATGAAGCTTATCAAGTTTTAAGTGACGAGCAAAAACGCTCTATCTACGACAGATATGGCAAAGAAGGCCTTGAGGGTCGATTTGGCAGCGGTGGCGGATTTAGTGCCGATTTTGACCTTTCAGATATTTTTGACTCATTTTTTGGTGGCGGTTTTGCGAGTAGTTCTAGGCAGAGAAAAAGATACTCCGAAAAATACTCAGCTGATCTTGAAATTCCTATAAATTTGGAGTTTAACGAAGCTATTTTTGGTTGTGAAAAAGAGATAAAATTTGATCAAAAAGTGCCTTGCCCAACATGCAATGCGACTGGCAGTAAAGACGGCAAGAGCAAGACTTGCCAGCACTGTGGCGGAAGTGGTAGGATGACACGCGGAAATGGCTTTATGAATATCGTCCAAGAGTGTCCATATTGTCACGGAAGCGGTGAAGTAATAAGCGAACCATGCCCCGATTGTAACGCAAAAGCTTATAAAATCCAGCAACAAACTGTAAAGATTACTATTCCCGAGGGCGTTGATAGCGGCATGAGAATGAGAGTAGCTGGCAAAGGCAATATCGGTACAAACGGCGTTCAAGGTGATCTTTATGTAAGTATAAACGTAAAAGAAGACAAGCATTTCATTCGCCACAACGACGATGTTTATCTAGAAATTCCTGTCTTTTTCACGCAAGCCATACTTGGCGAAAGCATAAAAATTCCAACGCTTCGAGGAGAAACTGAGCTAAAACTACCTGTTGGAGCAAAAGATAAGCAGCAATTTATCTTTGAAAATGAAGGTATAAAAAGCGTAAATTCGCGCAAAAAAGGTAGGCTTGTAGCACAAATTTCTATTCAAACGCCTGAAAAACTAAGCGATGAGCAAAAAGAGCTTTTAAATAAGCTTCAAGCTAGCTTTGGCATAGAATCAGGTAAATCAAATACCGATGAAAGCGTCTTTGATAAGATAAAAAGCTGGTTTAAAGGCGATGAGCCAAAAAGCAAAAAGAAAAAATAAATTTAGATTTGTGACGTTAAATTTGACGTCACAAATTCTTTCAAAATAAATTTTATATATCCTAATTTTTACAAGTAAATTTCACACAAATTTTAAAATTTCATGAACGGAGAATTTTGGCTCCAAATTTAGTAGCCTGCTAACGCGAGTGAAATTTACAGAAATAAAACAGCATATATTTTTTGTTCTTTTATTAAGAGAGAAGGGAGCTTAAATTACGGTCTGCTTGCAGTTGCGAGCTAGCAAAGCAAAAGAACTCCATTCTCCCTTAATAATCCCTCTATCCTGACAAGTTCAAGGTGCATGCGTTTTGCTATCGAGTAAGTGTCAGGCAAATCTTAGCAGTCAATTCTTACGAGCAAGCAAAATTTTAAAATTTGCAAGAGAGTATAAATTTACTCAGTTGCAAGCTCCAAATAATAATCAAGCTGATCGCGTCTGATGATACGTATAAGGTTCGTGCTACCCTCAACGCCCGTAGGGTGACCGGCTGTGACAAGATAAGTCTTGTCGTGTTCAACATATCCCTCTTCATACGCCTTTTTCATGACATTTGCTAAAAGTGAGCTAAGCTTTGTTTTTTCTAGTACAAGTGCTGGCGTAACACCCCAAGCAAGAGTAAGCATGTGTGCTGTTTGTTCATCGTGAGCTACTGCGATGATGTCGATATTTGTGCGGTTTCTAGCTAATTTTATAGCCGATTTTCCTGAGCCAGTGATTGAGATTAATGCATCTGCCTTTATGCGAACAGCAAGAGATGCGGCACTACTTGCCACCATATCAGTCTCGTCAAAAAAGTCAAACTCATCAAATTTATTATATGGATAGATGCTTTGAGTTTGGATGATCGTTTTACTCATCGCCTCTACGACCGCGACTGGGTTTTTACCGATCGCACTCTCTTCACTTAGCATAACAGCATCAGTACCGTCTAGCACAGCGTTTGCTACGTCGCTGATCTCCGCTCTTGTGGCAGTTTCATGCTCTGCCATGCTTAGCATCATCTGAGTTGCTGTGATGACTGGTTTGCTTGCTGCATTTGCCTTTTTGATGATGAGCTTTTGGATAGTTGGGACCTTATAAAATGGCACTTCTATCCCAAGATCACCACGAGCTACCATGATACCATCACTCTTTGCGATGATATCGTCTATATTTTCAACCGCGTCAAATTTCTCGATCTTAGATAAAATAGCAGCTCTTGAGCCAAATTCTTTTAAGATATTTTTTGCCTTTATTACGTCATTTGCATCTTGCACGAAGCTAATAGCGACAAAATTTACGCCATGCTTTGCGCCAAATTTCATATCTTCTTTATCTTTTGGTGTGATGATCTCTATACCAAGAGCTGTATTTGGGAAATTTACGCCTTTGTTTGAGTTTAAAATTCCATCATTTTCAATGATAGTTTTTACTATTTCTTTACCTTCGCTAACGACCTTTGCTCTTATAGAGCCATCATAGAGATAGACATACTCGCCAACCTTTAGCATTGGCAAAATTTGAGGCTGATTTAGACTTACTTTATAAATTCCTTTTTCCACTTTTTCACCAATAATCTCATCAGCATGGATACTAAGTTCATCACCAGCCTTTAGATAAAATGGCTCACTAAGCTTACCAACTCTGATCTTTGGGCCGCAGATATCTTGTAAAATTCCTATTCTTTTATTTAGCTTTTTTTCGATATTTCTTATCTTGTCAATGTTTGATTTATGGTATTCGTGTGTCCCATGACTAAAATTTAAACGAAAGACATTAACGCCTGCTTTTACCATCGCTTCCATTGTCTCTTCATTATCACTTGCTGGCCCCAAAGTAGCTACGATTTTCGTCTTTTTTATCATTTTATGCCCCATAAATTTGATTTTTGCGATTATAACACATTTTAATAATGTAAATTTTTGTATAATAGTCAAAATTTTAAAGGAGAAGATATGAATAAATTTTTATTAGCGTCTCTTGGTCTAGCAGCTGTTGCTTGCGTTGCTATGGGAGATGATAAAGTTTATAAGCTAAAGCTTGCTAGCTCATGGGAGAGCACTATGCCAGTGCTTGGTGATGTACCAAAAGAGCTAAAGGATAAAATTGAAAAGATGAGTAATGGCAGACTTGAGCTAAGGATTGATTATCCATCAAAGCATAAATCGCCTTTTGCAATGCTTGACTTTGCTAAAAGCGGTCAATACGACATTACCTACACAAGTAGCTATTATTACAAAGGCAAAGATGCTAAAACTATATTTTTTACAGCAACACCATTTATGATGAATACTGACGAGCAAACAGCTTGGTATGAATTTGGCGGTGGTAAGGAGCTTGAGGCAAAAGTTTACGATCCATACAATATCAAAATTTTTAGAGCTGGAAATACCGGCATGCAAATGGGTGGCTGGTTTAAAAAAGAGATAAAATCACTAGATGATATCAAAGGTTTAAAGATAAGAATTCCGGGCTTTGGTGGTGAAATTTACGCTAAACTTGGCGCTAACATCAATACTATCCCAACTGGTGAGCTTTACATGGCTCTTGAGATGGGAACGATTGACTCAGTCGAATGGGTTAGCCCAGCTTATGATATGGCACTTGGCTTTCACAAAGTGGCAAAATACTACTACACAGGCTGGCAAGAGCCAAACGGTGAAACTCAATTTTTCTTTAATAAAAAATCATACGAGAAGCTTCCAGATGACCTAAAAGCGATCTTTGAAGCAGCTGCAGCTGAAGTAGCAAGAGATGCAAATACAAAAGTATTTTATTCAAACGTCGAGTACTGGGATAAAATGAAGAGCGAGTATCCAGACATCCAAGTAAAATCTTTCCCACCAGAAGTAATCGTAGCTCTTAAAAAAGCTACAAATGAACTTCTTGATGAAGAGAGTGCTAAAGATCCGTTATTTAAAGAGATCGTTGAGTCTCAAAGAGCTTTCCTTAAAAAAGCAAGAGAATGGACTAAAATTTCAGACTACGCTTATATCAAAACAAACGAATAGTAAAATTTAGCAGGGATCTTCCCTGCTTTTTATATTTACTCCAGTTACTTTCAATAAAATTTTTAATCAAAATATTTTCTACAAGCCATAAATTTTTACAAAAATAAATACTGGCGGCTATTATAGATAGAAAATTTCTCTCATTGAGCGCTCGATCTTTGACTCATCGAGTGTATTGTTAAAAAATAAATTTAGTGCTAAGACCGCTTGATATAAAAGCATATCGGCGCCATCTTTTACACCAAGGCTGCTTTGCTTGGCCATTTCTAAAAATGGTGTTTGCTTACCATAAATCACATCAAATGCGAATTTAGCATCTTTAAAAATGCTTTTTAAAATTTCTTTAGGTGTTGGTAAAAAATCATCCTTTAAGCCAGCAGAGGTTGAGTTAATTACTAGATCAATTTTTTGCTCTTCGTAGTTATCCCAGCTAAAGCATTTGTACTCATCTTTAAATTTCTCAAGCCTATCTTTGCTTCTATTTAGTATGCAAACATCAACACCTTGTTCTTTTAATGCATAAGTTATGGCATTTGCAGTCCCGCCAGCTCCAAGAACAATAGCTTTTTTTACATCTTTAAAATTTTTTATTGCCTTTAAAAACCCGGGCGCATCTGTGTTATATGCATAAATTTTATCATTTTTAAGCACAAGTGTATTTGCAGAGCCTATTTTACGAGCTATATCTGAAGCTTCATCGGCTAAATTTAAAGCCCACTCTTTATGTGGAAGCGTTACATTTGCACCATTTAATTTTAAGGATTTAAATTTATTGATTAATTCGCTGCCATCTTTTAGCAAGACTCTTGTGTAAAGTGCTTTTAAGCCCAGGTCTGCAATGGCTTTATTGTGCAGCCTCGGAGATACCGAGTGAGCTATTGGATCTCCAAAGACTGCGAATGTTTTCATTTTGCTCTAAAAATAAAAGCGTCTTTATTGATATCTTTTCTAATATCGCCTACTGCTTTTTGAAGCGTTTTTTCATCAAATGGACCAACTAAAATTTTAGTCAGTTCACCAACTTTTATAGTCTTGTAGCTATATCCCTTGGCAGCGATCTTCTTCATATATTCAGCATTTGGATTAAATTTACTAGTCACAAATACTTGAACATAAGAGCCTTTTGTAGCAGGTTCAGTTTTAGCTACCTCAGCTTTTTTGTCCGTTTTTTCTATTTTGGTTTCAGCCTTTTTTTCAATCTTTTTATCTACTTTATTTTCAGTCTTAGCTGGTTTTACCTCACTCTTTTTATCAGTAGCTGCTACTTTTTCGACTTTTTTAACTGGAGCATCTACCTTTGTCTCAGCTTTTTTTGCTGGTATTTCAGCAGGCTTTTCAATAGGCTTAACTATCTCTTTTGGCTCTTCAGTTTTAGAAACAGGCTTATTGTTTTCTTTATCTTTTAGCTTTTTGATCATATCTTCAAATTCGTCTTGTTGCTTATTTTCAGGCACGATCGGTACTTGCTCAAAGAGCTGTGTATCGCCTTTTTTATTGTCTGAATTTGTATCAGCTATCGGAGCTTGTCTATCTACTGGCTGCTCAGCTGGTACTGGAGGAAGCACTAGTCTTGAATCAGCTTCATTTTGAGCTTGTGAAGGATCGCTCGAATTTACTAGTTTCATAGCCACCACAATAATCAAAAAAAGTATAACAAGAGCCGCTATAAACATTAAAAGTTTTTTTAGTTTCAAGCCCTTTGCCTCATCATCTTTTTCTAAAAGAATATCTTTTAACTCATCATTTTCCACTTTTTATCCTTGTCTTTATTACATATATTTTGACCAACTAGCCCCACGCTCTTTTTGATAGAGTTTATAAGGTAAAGTTAGTATGTTAAATTCTTTTGGCATATCGATATTTGGAAACATCCTCCACTCTTTAGGTAGCTTCTGTGAAAGCTTTGCGTTGAGCATATTTGCTAGCTGGCAAGCCTCATTTAGCGTAGTGTGACCTTTATGCACATAAAGATGCAGATGGCCTGGTGTCTTACTCTCGTAGGCTGTAAAATTTATAAATCCCTCTTCTCTTAAAAGAAGCTGTGCTTTATGCCAAAATCTATCTGGGGTTCTGCCATTATAGTCAAAGACTATATTTTCAACTTTATCATTTGCATTTATTAAAGAGTGCGCGATAACAGCTTTGCCCTCTTCATGCTCTTTCATAATATTATAGGTCAGTGGCTCATTTATCTTTTCAAATTTATCAAAGAAAATTTTGCCTCTGTATTCTATTTTATTAACGATCGTATCACGCTTGATATAGTAATGAGTTGTAATAATCTTTATAAGTGCCGTATCAATACTTTGCATCAAAATGTCGCTTTATCATAGATTATAAATTTATGAGCAAGTTCAACTAGCTCAGCTTTTGTCTTCTCTTGCAAAGATGTATTGTTTATGTCGCTTAGCACGTCAGCTATTTTGTTTGCTATTAGCTCAAACTCAGCCTCTTTCATGCCACGAGCCGTAAGCGCAGGACTACCCACACGTATACCACTTGTGATAAATGGACTTCTTGTCTCGCCAGGGACTGTGTTTTTATTTACAGTTATGCCAGCATTTCCTAGAGCGATGTCTGCGTCTTTTCCGCTAAATTCGCGGTTTAAAAAGCTCATTAAAATTAGATGGTTATCAGTACCACCACTCACTAGATCAAAGCCTCTTTTTATTAATACTTCACCTAATTTTTTAGCGTTTGCTTTTACTTGTTTAGCGTAAATTTTCCACTCAGGGCTAAGGTTGTGCTTAAAGCCAACTGCCTTTGCTGCGATGACATGAACTAGTGGTCCGCCCTGGATGCCTGGAAAAATAGAGGCATTTATCTTCTTAGCATACTCTTCGTTATTTGTCATTATTATACCGCCTCTTGGGCCTCTTAATGTTTTATGCGTAGTTGAGCTTACGACATCGCAGTATGGGAAAGGACTTTGATGCTCACCAGCAACAACAAGACCAGCAATGTGAGCAACATCTGCAAAGAGTATCGCCCCAACAGCATCAGCTATCTCACGAAATTTTTTAAACTCGATCTCTCTTGTGTATGCGCTTGCGCCGCAAACGATCATTTTTGGTTTTACTATCTTTGCGATATCCATGACTCTATCGTAGTTTATGCGGCCATCAAGCTCGACGCCGTAGAAAAAGCTCTCATACATCTTACCGGAGCTGCTGACCTTTGCGCCGTGCGTTAAGTGTCCACCATGACTTAGATCCATGCCTAAAATTTTATCACCTGGATTAAGTAAAGCGCCGTAAACACCTTGGTTCGCCTGAGAGCCTGAGTTTGGTTGAACGTTTGCAAATTCACACCCAAAAAGCTCTTTACATCTATCGATCGCTATTTGCTCGATCTCATCGACAAATTCGCAGCCACCATAATATCTCTTGCCAGGATAGCCTTCAGCGTATTTGTTTGTTAGGATTGAGCCCATTACTTCCATAACTTCTGGATATGTAAAATTTTCACTAGCGATCATCTCAAGGTGATCACATTGGCGTTTTAGCTCTAAATTTACTAGATTGTAAATGTCCTTATCGTAACTTTGCAAACTCATTTTTCATTCTCCTTTATCTCATTTTTAAGTGGCCTCATCGCTGGGAAGAGCACAACATCGCGAATTGATTTTTTATCCGTTAAAAGCATAACAAGCCTATCGATGCCTATACCCTCACCTGCAACTGGTGGCATGCCGTATCCTAGGGCTTTTACATAGTCCTCATCCATCTCGTGTGCCTCGTCATCGCCTGCGTTTTTAGCATCGATTTGCGCTTTAAAGCGGTTGTATTGATCAATTGGATCATTTAGCTCGTTAAAGCCATTTGCTAGCTCACGACCAGCGATAAATAGCTCAAACCTCTCAGCCACATCAGGATTTGCGTCACTTCTTCTTGAAAGTGGACTGATCGAAATCGGATAATCAATAACAAAAGTTGGGTGTATAAGCTTACTCTCTACGTAGTTATCAAATAACTCAGCCTGCAAGTGACCAAGATCAAGCTTCTCATTTGCTTCAAGGCCATCAGCTCTTAGTTTTGCTAAAATTTTATCTTTGTCGTTTATGATATTCTCATCTAGTCCGCCAATCTCAACGAGAGCTTTTTTATAGCTTATTCGCTTAAATGGCTTACTAAAATCAATCTCCATGCCGTCAAAATTTACAACTTTTTCCATATCTAGCTTGTCTAAAATGACATTAAAAAGATCCTCTGTGATACCCATTAAATCGTGGTAGTTGTGGTATGCCCAGTAAAACTCTATACTTGTAAACTCAGGGTTGTGAGTAAGATCCATTCCTTCGTTTCTAAAATTTCTATTCATCTCATAAACAGCCTCAAAGCCACCTACTATAAGGCGTTTGAGGTATAGCTCAGGTGCGATCCTTAGATATCTCTCGACTCCAAGAGCATTATGAAAAGTGATAAATGGCTTGGCGTTTGCACCACCTGCTATTGGGTGTAGCATTGGTGTTTCAACTTCTAAAAAGCCTTTTTCTTCAAAAAATCTTCTAATCGTACTAATAATCACTGAGCGTCTTTTAAAATCTGCCCTAACTTCAGGGTTCATTATCATATCAAGATATCTTTGGCGATATCTTGTCTCAACATCAACTAAACCATGATACTTCTCAGGAAGTGGGCTTATCGACTTTGAAGCAAGGCTAAGCTCGCTTACATGCATAGAAAATTCGCCAGTTCTTGTTATAAATGCATAACCTCTGACATAGACGATATCGCCTATCTCTACGTATTTTTTAACGATTTTAAACCACTCTGGATCAAGCGTTTTATTACTAAAGTAAATTTGTAAATTTCCATCTTCATCTTCGATATTTGCAAAGACCGCTTTTCCAGCATCACGAATTAGTTTTATTCTACCTGCAAGACCTACTAGCTGACCTTCGGCCTTTTTTTCTTCTGTGTCATTAATGTAGTTAAATTTTAGTCTAAATTTAGAGATATTCATATCTCTTCTAAGAAAATGCGGATATGGATTAATACCTAAATTTCTTAGCTCATCTATACTTTGTAGTCGTTGAATCTCATGTTGGTTGTCAAATATCACCTTACTTTCCCTTTATATTATTTTTTGAGCATTTTTCACAAATTCCATAAAGCTGCATCATATGACCAGTTAGTTTAAAGCCATGATCTTTTGCGATACTGATTTGTCTTTTTTCTATCATTGGATCTTCAAATTCTATGATAAGGCCGCACTTTCTGCATATCATATGGTCGTGATGTGGCTTTGTGGCAAGCTCAAATTTTTTGCCTTGTGAACCAAAGCTGATTGATGTCACCATTTCTGATTCTTCAAGTAGATTTAGTGTTCTATAAACAGTTGCGATACCAATATTTAGCTCAGGGTGCGTTTCTTTTATAAAAAGATAAAGTTTTTCTGGAGTAAAGTGTTCGCCATTGTTGTATAGCGTTTTTAGTAAAATTTCACGCTGTTTCGTGTATTTTAAACCATTGTCGCGAAGCACTCTTTTGAATTTCTCAAGCAACGCATCATATTCTAAATTTTCTATCATCTTATTCCCCTTTTGTGATATTAGAGTCGGTATTTACACTAGCATTTGTATCCATTGAGATAAATGCGTCAGTTTTATTTGTATCCATTGGTCTTGCCACTATCTCATCTAACTCACTTTTGATATTTTTTACATCAAGGTTTGTTATCCATTTGCCAGTTTCTATCAAAACCGGATAAACTTTACTATTCGCAAAATAAGGAGCAATTATATTATTTAGCGAAGTACCAGATATTACAGCAACTACTGCCGAAAATGTTAAGAAAATTTTTCCACTTCCCATAACAAATCCACCAAGTCTATCCAAAAAACCAAGCCCACTTACTGAAACTATTTTTGATAAAAATTTACCAACTAGCAAGCAAACTAGCCAAAAAACTAGCCAAAGAGAGATAAATGCGACAAACTGCAAAAATGAAGGATTTTCAAATTTATATATATTTTTAGTTATAAACTCACCAGATAGATCTGAAAATCTACTAGCTATAATTAAGCCGCCGATAAGTCCGATAAGTCCGAATGCTTCTTTTATAAGTCCATTTAATATGCCTTTTATGCCAAGCATCAAGACAAGAGCGATAATAATAATATCAAACCACGTTACTAAATCCATTATATAGTTCCTATTAAATTTTGAAGTTCTTGCTGGCTAGTTGAATAAGCTAGCGCATTTTCTTTTGTAATCTTACCCTCTTTTAGTACTTTCATCAAAGCCTGAGTTTGCGTACTCATACCAGTTTGTTGCTGGTTTAGCTGCATCTGAGAGTAAATTTGATGTATTTTGTTTTCACGTATCAAGTTTGAGATAGCCATATTGTTTATTAAAATTTCATGCACCGCACACCTTCCACCGCCTATCTTTGGGATCAGGCTTTGTGAAACGACAGCAGTTAGCGAAACACTAAGCATATTTCTTACTTGTAATTGCTCACTTCCATCGAAACTATCAACGATCCTATTTATAGTTTGAATGGCTGAATTTGTGTGAAGCGTACCAAAGACTAAGTGTCCGGTCTCAGCCGCAGTTATAGCTGTAGATATCGTTTCTCTATCTCTCATCTCGCCCACAAGTATGATATCTGGATCTTCGCGAACCGCAGATTTTAGAGCCCTTGAGTAAGAAGTTGCGTCAGTGCCGATATTTCTATGAGAAAATAGAGCTTTTTTATTGTTATGCACAAACTCGACTGGATCCTCAATTGTAATAATATGCTTTCTATAATTTAAATTTATCTCATTAAGCATGGCTGCAAGAGTTGTTGATTTACCACTTCCTGTCGGTCCAGTAACCAAAATAAGACCTTTTTCACGCTTAATAATGTGTTTAAAAATTTGTGGGGCATTTAACTCATCAAGAGATGGGATATTGATTGGGATTATACGAAAAGCAGCAGCTAAATCACCATTCATGGTATAGTAATAGTTGCCACGAAAGCGACCAATATCTGGAAGCTCGATCGCAAAGTCAAGCTCTTTATTATTCTCAAGTTCACTTTTTTGTTCATCAGTAATCAAAGCAAAACATAAATTCTCTATATCCTTGCCACTTAATACGCCAAAATCAATGGGCTTTAAAGCACCGTCTACTCTTATTTGCGGCTCAGATCTTGAAACAAGGTGAAGATCGCTTGCCTTATCACTTACAACAGTTTTTAAAAGTGTTTTTATATCGCCAGTAAGATTATTAAGGCTATTATCTTCTGGTGTTTTTACACTTAAATTCTTCGCCTGAAGCTGTTCGATTAGATCCATATTTTTACCATTATTCTATTATTTTTGGTACAGCAAAAAAATGCCCTTCACGTGAAGGAGCGTACTTTAAGATCGTATCAATCACATCACTTGGTCTTGGCTCATCTTCTCTTAAAGGCGTGCCACCTTTTATAGAGCTAACTACAGCTTCATCGCTGCTTAGATCAAGTTCATTTAAAATATCAACAAAAGATACAATCTCGCTTAGTTGTTTTTTTACTTCTTCTCTTTTTTCATCACTGATTTGTAAGGCAGAAAGTTTTTCTAATTTATTTAAAAGAGTGTCATCTATTTGCATTATATAAGTAACCTTATTAATTAATTTTGAGCCATTATATCACATTCAAGCTTTAATTTTGGGATAGTTTTAATTTAATTATGTTAAAATCTGCGAATTAAAATTTTTTAAAAATAAAGGAAAAGCGTTGGCTATAAAAGAAGATCTAACACAGATAAAACAAGAGATTGGTGCTCAAGAACAGTTTTTAGAAAGCATGATCAAAGGTGAGCGTTTCTTTAGAAAGTATAAAAAATTTATGATAATTGCCATTATCGTTGCCGTCATTGCAATTATTGGATTTTATTCGAACAAAACAATAAATGATAATAGAATTGAAGATGCAAATTTGGCTTATTCAAAGCTCATTTTAAATCCAAACGATGCAAATGCCTTAAGCATTTTAAAAGAAAAAGAGCCAAATTTATATGCACTTTTTTCACTTCAGCAAAAGCTTGATAAAAATGAGACAAATGGTATTAGCGAGCTTGTAAATTTAAAAGTAAATCCTATAGTAAAAGATATCATTCTTTCACAAAATGGTAATGCAAACAATCAAATTTTAAGCGAATATAGCACACTTTTAAAAGGTTTTGAGCTTTTAAAGCAAAACAAAATCAAAGAAGCAAATGATGAGTTTAATAAAATTTCACTCGACTCTCAACTTCAAACTTTAGTTAAAAATTTAAAACACTATCAGGGAATAAAATAATGAAAAAAATTACTCTTTTCTTGGCTTTTGCCTTGGCTTTAGTTTTAAGCGGATGTGGCACAAAAAGACAATATTTCGAGCCAGCTCAAACCTCTGGCAAAATTTCTTTGTCAAAAGATATGCCATCTTATATCAAATCAGCAAATGCAAATGGCGCCACTCTTGATAACGGCAATATTATCACCAAAAATGGTCTAAATACAAACATTAAGTTGCCTGAAAATTTTAATTTCTTAAATGAAAACAACGGCTTTATCATCTCAGCTAGTATAAATGGCGATCTAAATGTGACAGATCCTAATGGACGCAGCATTTATAGCAATAAATTTCCAACAGCAATTGTTGCTGCTTCTCTTGATCAAAACCTATTAGCAGCTATTAGCGCGACAAACCACATCTATCTAATAGACATAAATACCGCAACAACAATAATGGAATATAGCTCGTCTAATATAGCAGCAGTTGATTCAAGGGTCGTAGCACCATTTTTTATGAGCTCGCTTATCGTTTATCCGGCATTAGATGGCAAAATTTATATAGTACAAAAAGAGACTGGTAGAATTTTACGTGACGTGGTCGTAAGTTCTGAAAATTTCTTTAATAACATCATATTCTTAGGCGTTGAGGGTGATAACTTAATAGCAGCAACAGCAAAAAAACTAATCGTCATTAACCCAAGTCAAACGGTTTATTATGACGGTGAGATCAAAGATGTACTAGTTAATAACGATGAAATTTATATCTTTAAAAAAGATGGTACGATCGTAAGAACAAATCTTATGCTAAAAGAGCAAAATAAAGTAAATTTCAAATTTGCCATCTTCTCAGCAGCCACTATTATCAATAATAAGCTCTACGTAATCGAAAAAACAGGCTACGTTATAAAAACAAATTTAGACCTCAGTGGAGCTGAAATTTATGAATTTAGCGATGAGATAAAAGATAAAAGCTTTATGGGCAATGGTGCCTTTTATTATGATAATGAACTTGTTAATTTAGGGCAATGAACCAAAAAATTTGGGAGCTTTTTGAAGCCAAAAAAATCCTTTTAAAAGATATCAAAGCACTTAATACAAGTGAATTTAGCACAAAAAAGACGCTTGATATCTTTTGGGGAGTGGACAATAAGAGCTTTTACAATCTTGTCTTTTTAAGAACAGCAAAAAGTAGATTGCTACGCAAAGAGGCTTTGGAACTTGAAGAAATTTCTAAAAAGATAGAGGCAAAATTCCAAATAAATCTAAGAAAAAAAACTATATTTTATAGCTCAGAAATTTGTTCTAAAGCCTTAAAAGAGCTACAAGATAATAATTGGCGATGTTATGATTTTGTGTAATATAGGCAATACTAACGCTACATTTTTAGAAGATGGCAAAATCTCACGTATGAAAATTTCTGAGTTTAAAAACTATAAGCCAGAAAAAAAAGTATATTTTATATCCGTAAATGATGAAATTTTAAATCTTTTAAAAGATAATAAAATGTTTGTAAATTTAGAACCATTTTTTACTATTGATACGATATACCAGGGTCTAGGCGTAGATAGAGTTGCTGCATGTTACTCTATAAATAATGGCGTAATTGTCGATGCTGGAAGTGCCATAACAGTTGACATTATGGCAAATTCTATCCATCTTGGAGGATATATCTTGCCAGGCATTTCAAGTATGCTAAATGCCTACAAAAATATCTCGCCACGACTTGATATCACTATAAATTCACAAATAGACATAGATGCTCTACCACAAAAAACAGCCGATGCCGTGAGTTATGGCATTATTAAACCGATAATAACTTTACTAGATAAACTGGCCGGTGATAAAAAAGTCTATTTTACTGGTGGAGATGGCGACTTTTTGTCAAAATTTTTTAAAAATGCTATTTGCGACAAGATGCTTGTTTTTCGTGCAATGCAAAAGCTAATAACTGAAAAGAAAGATATGATAATATGATAACCGTAGCACTACCAAAGGGAAGAATAGCCGAGGCAACACTAGAAATTTTTAGAAAAATTTTTGGTTCAAGTTTTTTATTTGAAGACAGAAAACTAATTCTTGAAGAAGGAAATTTTAGATTTTTAATGGTTCGCAACCAAGATATCCCAACTTATGTCACTGAAGGTGCAGCTGATATTGGTGTAGTGGGGCTTGACGTACTTGAAGAGCACAAGCCAAATGTTGTAAGGCTACTGGATTTAAAAATCGGGCAGTGCAAAGTTTGCATTGGCATAAAAAATGACTCTGGACTAGACCTAAACCAGCCAGAGCTAAAAATAGCCACAAAAATGCCAAATATAACAAGAAATTATTTTACGAAACAAGCCGTAGCCGTAAAGATCATCAAGCTTTATGGATCAATAGAACTTGCACCATTAGTTGGGCTAAGTGACGCGATAGTTGATGTAGTCGAAACTGGCTCAACCATGAAACAAAATGGGCTAAAGATCGCTGGTGATATCATGCAAAGCTCAGCTTATCTAATAGCAAATAAAAATAGTTTTATTATTAAAAAAGATGAGATTTTAGAACTTTACAAAAAAATCAAAGAAGAAATTTAAAGTCCTTCTCTCTTATCATAAAGTGTAAAAATTTCTCTAATTATAAAGTCCGACTATTCGCTTATAAATTCTTTTAGAATAACGCATTGGTAGTCACTGACACACTTTTTATATTAATTTATCTTAATAGATTAGTACTGACATACAAATAACGATCTAAACGTAACAAAAATAGTAGTCTCCAACGAGCTAAGAGCCAAACATAAGCTAAAGTCTCATCACGAGTATCTAAGCTTTGATTGTATTGATTTCCATCAAAATTAAGGTGATGATACTAGTAAATTTAAAGAGATAGGTGATAATGGCTGCACTAGCTGTCATACAAATGTGATAGATAGCAATAAAATATCAGCACAAGCTCAAAAGATGTATGCCCACTATAAAAAACTTCTTGGCAGTGATAAAGAGCTAAAATGTGTAAGCTACCACTATAATGCAGGATATAGCGCTGGCTTTAGAAATTACCTTGAATACTGGAAGCCAATATATAAAAATTTATGAAAATAAGATGCTTGAGCAAAAGATTGATACTAAGAAAAAATTTTGAAAGATGATTATAACCCTACAAAAGAAGAAGAGGAATTTTTAAAACAAAAGGCTGATAAGAATAATACAAAACATGTTGGTGGGTAGTCTAAACTTTCTATTAATCAGGCAAGCAATTTGGTCTTACCTGATTTTACCTATTACATAAAGCTTTTAATACAAATTTTTATTATAAAGATATAGATAAATCTAAATTGGAAAAATTTATAAAAATATTAAAGATAAAATAATAAATTTTAGTTTTTAAATTTTAAGAAATTTGCACAAGCTCTTTGTTCTCAAGCTTGTATGAATTGTCGCATTTAGCGGCTAGGTCGTTGTCGTGAGTAACTAGAACAAGAGCAGCGTTATTTTCATTTATATAGTCAAATAAAACTTGCATCACTTCATTTGCCGTCTGCTTATCAAGGTTGCCCGTTGGCTCGTCTGCAAAGATAATCTTTGGCTTTTTAGTAAGCACTCTAGCGATACTCACACGCTGCTGCTGGCCGCCGCTTAGCTCGCCAACTTTTTGATTTATCGCACTTGAAATTTTAAGCGCTTCAAGATCATTTTTTTCTATATTTTCGCCAGATAAGATGCTTGCAAGCTCGATATTTTCATAAGCACTAAATCCTTTAAAAAGATAGTGTGACTGGAAAATAATGCCAAAATGAAGCCTTCTAATGGCCAAAAGCTCGTTTTGAGAAAGCTCATAGATCGATTTATCTTGATAGATAACCTCGCCAAAATTTGGTTTTAAAAGTGTTGAAAGTATGTGTAAAAGCGTTGATTTGCCACAACCGCTAACGCCGGTTATCGCGATACTTTGTTTTTGATTGAGAGTTAAATTTATATTATTAAAGAGCGTATAATCGTACGCAAAGCCTATATTAGACGCTCTTAAAATTTCCATTAGCCTATTTGAGCAGCAACTTCTGCAGCAAAGTCATCTACTTTTTTCTCTAAGCCTTCGCCAAGCTCAAAACGAACGTATTTTACGATCTCGATCTTGCCGCCAAGCTCTTTGCTCTTCTCTTCGACAACTTGTTCGATAGTCTTTTTATCGTCCATTACATAAAACTGACCTAAAAGTGTAAGGCGTTGATCAAGCACTGTGTTATCAGCGTAAAATCTCTCGATCTTACCAGGGATGATCTTGTCCCAAATTTTCTCAGGTTTGCCCTCAGCTTTTAGCTCTTCCTCGATCGCTTTTGTAGCTTTTGCAAGCTCAGCATCGCCTATTTGGCAGCGGCTAGCATACTCAGGTATATGATGAAGTGGCTTACCTAGGCGTTTTAGCTCTTCATTTTCTTTTTCAAGCTCAGCACGAAGTGCGATAAATTCTTTCTCAACAAAATCTTTATCAAGGTCTTTGTAGCTTATAACGCTTGGCTTCATAGCGGCTGCGTGCATACATAAATTTCTTATAAAATCAGCTGCTTTGTTTGCAACTTCAGCGCTTTCGCAAGCTGCACCGATAAGTACACCAACACGCCCATTTGAGTGAACGTAGCCATTTACCACGCCCTTATCATCAGCGCTAATAGTCTCAAAGCGGCGCACTACAAGATTTTCACCGATAGTTGCGATCTGAGTTTTGAAATAATCTTCAAATTTAACACCATTTAAAGTGCTCGCATTTAGCTCTTCAACTGTTTTTATGCCACTTGATTGGATGTGAGCAGTTGCGTCTTTTGCAAGTGCTTGAAACTGTGGATTTCTAGCAACAAAGTCAGTCTCAGAGTTGATCTCGCTGATAGTTGCTTTTTTGCATTTTGAACAAACTTCAACACTTACCAAACCCTCACTTGCAAGGCGATCAGCTTTTTTAGCAGCTTGGCCTAGGCCTTTTTCACGAAGGATATCAACAGCTTTTTCCATGTCGCCATTTGCTTCGCCAAGTGCTTTTTTGCAGTCCATCATGCCAGCTCCGGTTGATTCGCGGAGCTCTTTTACCATTTGTGCAGTTATTTCCATTATTCTTCGTCCTCGCCAAAGTCTTCTTCGCTCATAGCCTCAGCTACAACTGCGTCTTTCTCATCTTGGCTTACTTCTTCACTAGCAGCTTGCTCGCCACCATCTTGTTCAAGAAGTGATTTACCTTCGTTGATCGCTTCAGCCATCTCTTGGCAGAAAAGTTGAACAGAGCGGATCGCATCGTCATTTCCTGGGATCGGATAGTCAACAACGTCAGGATCGCAGTTTGTATCGATCGGTGCTACAACTGGGATTTTTAGGCGATTTGCCTCTTGAACGGCGATCTTTTCTTTAACTGTATCAACGACAAATATCATATCAGGTAGGCTTTTCATATTGCGGATACCGCCAAGAGTTGCGATAAGTTTCTCTTTTTTGCGGCGAAGCATCAAAGCCTCTTTTTTAGTTAGTAAATTTATCGAGCCATCTTCTTCCATAGTCTCGATAACTTCTAGTTTGCGGATAGACTGGCGGATAGTACCGAAGTTTGTCATCATACCACCTAACCAGCGGTGATTTACATAAGGCATTCCGCATTTCTCAGCGTACTCTTTTATAGCGTCGATAGCTTGTTTTTTAGTACCGACAAAAAGCACTGACTTGCCTTCAGCAGCTGCGTCACGAACAATGTTATAAGTGTAGCGGAAGTAGCGGATAGTCTTTTGAAGATCTATGATATAGATACCTTTTCTCTCGCCAAAGATAAATTTTTTCATCTTTGGGTTCCAGCGGCGTGTTTGGTGACCAAAATGTACGCCACACTCTAATAAATCTCTCATAGTTACCATGAGTTTCTCCTTGTTTTAGGCATTTTGCCTTGAATTTAGTTTTATCCTCCACGACCATTAATGCTTTCGCACAACCAAATTTAGGATTGTCGTGTGTGAAATAAAGGGGGATTATACTTAAAGTAATATGAATTTAAACTAAAGTTTATTTACTTAATTGCGAGTCTTCTTCGATTTTTATTAACTTAGCAAAAATTTCTGCCATTGCTTGCCTTTGTTCGGATGAAATTTCAAGCTTCTTGACATTTAAAAGAATGCTTACAAACTCCTCATTTTGTAGCGTTTCTAAGCCAAATTTTCTTGCGTTTGTAGTGATTTTTAGCACAAGAGGATTTTTTGATTTAAAGTTTTCGTAAGGCATTCTTTCTCTACTTTCAAAATTACAAAGCGATTATAAAAAATTTATAATAAATTCGAACTCAAATTTATATCAAACTTTTATTCTTTTATCTCAAAACTAAGCGTCGTTTTTAACGTCTCTTTATCACACTTCGCAGCATCTGGATAAGGTCTTTCATAAATCACCTCAAATACCCAAAATCCTGGTCTTAGAGCTAATACTTCAGTGATGCCTTGCTCATCTGTCATACCGTAAAATGCGTGCTTATGGTCTAAAAATCCAGCAAAAGTACCAGTTAGTTTAGCTCGCTCTAGCGGCTTTCCATCAGCAAAAACCTGTAATTTAAAAGGCTTATCCACTCTAAATTCCGCTGGGTTTTGTAGCGGTACGATCTCGATTTTAACTCCAACAGGTTTAGTTATGAAGTCGTTCGTTTCACCTAAATTTAAGACTCTCTTAGATGTTATCGTCATCAGCCGGCAAACCTGTATATCGCTTAGATCCTTTAGATCAAGCTTAGTTTTGTCTATTAGCCACTTGCCATCACTACGCTTTTTAAGCGAATACATAGGATTTTGCTGTGCTAGTAAGATATATGTGCCTTTGTCTAATCTTTCGCCCTCGTAGTGATAGTTCTCGCCACTTTGCTTAAGCTTCTTTTTGCTACCATCTTTACTTATTATAGTAATTGGCGCAAAAAGATGGACGCGTTCGGCCATAATAGGCTCTAGCTTTGGAAAATCGTCGCTATAACCCATGTTTGCGATAAATTTTCCTAGCTTTTCATCATTAGCTCCATCTACCCAAAACATGTGTGCTTGCGCCATATAAAAGGCTCCTGTTAACATAATGGCAGTCAAAATTTTACCTATTTTCATGATTTTCCTTGTTGTTATTTTTGAGATTCGATGTCAAATTGTAGCTAAAAATTATTATATTTAGCCATTTTTAGATCAAATTAAATATCAAAAACGTTCAATACAATTTAGCAGGCAAATTTTAACAGGCAAGTAATGAAGCTAAAAATTTACTTTTATTTTTTAGTATTTACCGATGTGGCTCTATTCATCACAAATCCGCAAAAACGCCCAGTCCTACTCTGTTTGCGGTATGAGAATAATTCATCTCTCTCAAAAGTGCAGCGAGGATCTAGCCATATTTGCTCTACTCCAAGCTTAGCAAATTCGTCTAATAAAGCTGCGTTTATATCAAATTTTCCATCTTTTTTGTATCGGTTAAATTCACCAAGATCTAGCTTGCCTACTTCGTAGTTTTGCACTTTGATATTTGCGCCTATAAATACGCGTAAATTACTAGCGCGACAACCAAACTCACTCATCATCAGTCCTACCACATTTGTGCAAATTTTACTAGTAACACCTGCACGCCCCGCGTGCACAGCTGCGACTACGCCAAGATGTTCATCTATTATCAAAACAGGCGCACAGTCAGCGACTAAGACGCAAAGCGCCACGCCTTTTAATGATGTTATCACACCATCACACGGAGGTAGAGTATCGTTAAAATCTTGCAGAATTTCCACTTTATTTGAGTGGATTTGGCTCATAAATTTTAAATTAATAGGCATAATGCCAAGCGCCGTTGCTAAAATTTCACGATTTTGTGCGACCTTTAGCGGATCATCGCCAACATGATCTGCTAAATTTAAGCTCTCATAAGCACCCTCACTCACACCACCAAATCTATTTGTAAAGCCAGCTAATACGCCATTTTTATTAAAGACGATCTCTAAATTTTCACGCATTTTATCCACCTAATAAAGGCTAGAAATTCGCTCAACATCGTCCCAGCTAAGGCCACTATCTTGCTTGCAAAAAAGCTGCCTAGCTACGTATCGAGCCAAAAGATCGCTTTCGATATTTACGCGCCTGCCAACCTTAAAAGTGCCAAAAAGACTATCTTTAAATGTGATTGGTATGATTGTTAGCCTTATACCCTTTGGCAAAATTTCATTTATGGTTAGACTCACGCCCTCGACGCCCACTGAGCCTTTATTTGACATCAAGCTCATAGCCTCGCGCGGCAGGTCGATATAGAAATCAACCCCATTCTCATTCTTTTTGATATTTGAAATTTTACCGATAAAATCGATGTGTCCTTGCATCAAATGCCCATCTACTCGGTCTCCTAGCCTCATCGCTGGCTCGATATGCACTCTTTCTTTTAAATTTTCAACCGCGATATTTGCCCTACTCTCTGCACTTAGCTCCACACTAAAGCCATCTTCATGTAGTTTTATTACACTCAGGCAAGCACCATTTACAGCAATGCTATCGCCTAAATTTGGACGAAAATTTGCCTTTAGCCTTAAAATATTTTGTGAATAACTAACAACCTGTGCGATCTCACGAATCAAGCCATTAAACATATTTTGCCTTTAAATTTTTTAAGGATTTTACTAAATTTTGCCTAAATTTGGGCATTACCATCTTTGATTATTTTATATATTTAAGTAGTTAGTGGTAGAAATGGCAGTGAAATTTTGGCAATCGCACTAAAAATGTTAGTAAAAATTTATTGTGTAACCCTAGTATAAAATTTCCCTATAAATTCTAATTTTTATCTTTTATAAATTCGGCAGCCTTAGCTCGTCTGCAAAATTAGCCACGTCTTGCTAAAGTCGCGCGCCGCTAGGTCGTCCCTCTTTATCCACAGATAAACTCTGCCCTCTCCGTCCCAGTCCATGTCGCCCTCATCATCACTATCTATCTGTAAAAGCAGTTGCCACTGGGCAACATTTTTCTCAAATTCCGCTATTCTTGGGTGGTGATAAGCGCTACCATCACCACAGCTAAGTCCATTTGCAATCAGCTCACACTCTAGCTCCATACCATCTTGGACATTATCGGAGTGCCCAAGGAGCTTATTTTCTTTAGCCTGCCAGCTTGACTCAATAACCTCATGATAGGCCTCCCACTCAGCCTCACTAATTTTACTAAATGGCACAATCGAGCTTTGTAAATTTGGCAAATTTATCTCATTTTCAAAGCTAAGCAAGCGTGCGTTAAACGTAGAATTTTCTCCCTCTAAGCTCTCTGCTCTCCTACGAGAAAGCAGTCCATTATTTACATCAGAAAAGATCACTGCAAAGCCGTTTTTATCGGCAGGATCATAGCCCCAAATACGCAAATTTCTATCATAAAAGAGATAGAGCATTCCGCTTTTTGGCATTAGTGAGTCAATGTCAAATTTGCTAGCTTCAGCAAAATTTATCTGTGCCACAAAACTCAAAGCGCCGTTTTCATTTGAAGGCCACGATAAACCATCTGGCAGATCTGGCGAGCCGCCAAATTTAGACGCTCCAATGGCGATATCATCGTCATTTTTAGCTTGCACATCTATCCTTATGGCATTTCTTGCTAGTGGCGATAAAAGTTTAAAAAGTTCATCCAGCCCACGTTCTTTACAACCTTTAGAAATTTTTGCAATATCCATATTTTCCTCTTTAACAAGCATCAACATATATATGATACTTCTTACAATGCAAACAACGAAACAAATATCCGGCAATATCGCCAGCTTTAACAAGATGTTCGCGTAGCATTTTATCGTCATATTCGGCTCTTTTTGCATAGTCCTCAAAGACCTCGTCTGCTATACCCATTTCTTCAAGCTCTTTTGTGCCAACGTTACCTAAAAATTCGCAATAATCATCACAACAAGCTATCCAATGCTCGCCCTGCCAGCTCTCGTAGCCCGGGGTTCTTCTAAAGAGTTCGTCATCCTTTTTAGCATCACTTGTAGTTAGTTTGTCAGCATCTTGCACAAATGTTGCGTCAAATTTCTTAGCAGCCTTACCACTAGAAATACAAGTAGGACAAAGATACGAAATATCTTGCTCGCAATAAATGCTACCGCTATAATAAACTTCAGTATCTTTGCCACAACACTCACACAAGATGCTCATATCATCTTTAAATGCGCCAGTTTTTAAAGGGTTAGGATGGTAGATAAATTTTGGTAGTGTGGAGGCTTTATCTTCTTGAGCCAAAATTTGACCTCTACTTTTTGGGCGAGGCAGCGCCCATTTATCATTTTCGTCAATGAATTGCACTAGATAGCCAAGTGCCTTTAGCTGCTTTTTATCACCTTTGTCATGTATTTTTAAAAGTAAGTCGTAAGCACTCTTTCTCATAGATAAAAGCTGATAAACATCGACTAAAACATACTTTGCGCAAATGTCATCACAGTTTTCCAACTCTTCTTTAAACTGATAGAGTGCCTCAATATTAGAAGCATTGCCATTATTTTTATAATATTCTTTTGAAAGAGTGATATATTTTTCTTGAAATTTATTCATTAATACTCTTTATGTGGATTTGATATTAACAATTTTAGTGTTTAAATCTTAAAGATATAAAAGCTAGTATAAAAATTATGGCTGTTAAAGCGATTAAATTTATATTGATTTTTAAATTGTTTTAGTATTTTGGTAGATGATGCCACAAACAAATTTAATAAGCATTCTTATAAAATTGTTGTGACTATAAATTTATTCTTCAAATGCTCCGATAGAGAGAATTTTTTCTATTCTTTTTGCTACAAGATCATTTATATCAAGCTTTTCAAGCTCAGCTAGCTCTGAAATAAAATAATTTGCAAGTACTTTTGCAGCACCTTCTTTGTCTCTATGAGCTCCATTTATCGGTTCATCTATAACAGCATCAATCAGTGATAGACTTTTTAAATCATCAGCTGTTATTTTCATAGATTTTGTAGCTTGTTCTTGTTTAGCTGGGTCATTCCAAAGTATTGCCGCACAGCCTTCTGGAGAAATAACTGAAAAAACGGAGTTTTTCATCATGGCAAGTCTATCAGCCACACCAATAGCTAAAGCGCCGCCACTTCCACCTTCGCCGATAACAACAGCAATTATTGGAGTTTTTAAATTTGCAAACTCAAATAAATTTCTAGCTATAGCCTCACTTTGTCCTCGCTCTTCAGCTCCAACACCTGGATATGCGCCTGGAGTGTCTATGAGAAATAAAATAGGTAGATTAAATTTCTCAGCCATTTTTGCAACTCTAAGAGCTTTACGATAACCCTCAGGATGAGGCATACCAAAATTTCTTCTTAATTTGTTTTTAGTGCCACGGCCTTTTTGCTCGCCTATAACGACAGTCTTTTTGCCTCCGATATAGCCGATGTAGCAAACTATCGCTGGATCATCTCTAAAAGCTCTATCTCCATGAATCTCATATCCATCAATCAAAAACGCATTAATATAATCAATAGAATATGGTCTATCTGGATGACGAGCAAGTTGCAAACGTTGATATTCGTTTAAATTTTTATATACTTTTGATATCTCTTTGGATAAATTCTTATTTAAAATTTCAACAGCATGTTCATCGCCTCTGATCTTAGCATTTGCTATGTCTTCATCAATTTGTTTTATGCTTTTTTCAAAATCTAAATAATTTGACATCTTAATCCAACTTTTTAAATATCACGACGCCATTCGTGCCGCCAAAGCCAAATGAGTTGCTCATAACAGCTTTTATATCAGCTTTTCTAGCTTTATTTGGAACGTAGTCTAGATCACACTCTGGATCAGGAGTCTCGTAGTTTATTGTTGGAGGGATAATGCCGTCTCTCATTGCCATTATAGATATAACTGCCTCGATAGCACCAGCACCACCTAGACAGTGTCCAGTTTGACCTTTTGTTGAGCTAACTGGTGGACATTTATCACCAAAAACCGCTTTTAGTGCCGCAGTCTCATTCTTATCATTTACAGGTGTTGAAGTACCGTGCGCATTTACATAATCTATCTTTACACCTTTTGCCATATCAAGTGCTTGTTTCATCGCACTTAATGGACCTTCAAGTGTTGGTGATGTGATATGATGTGCATCTCCGCTCTCACCAAATCCAACTACTTCAGCATAAATTTTAGCACCTCTTGCAATAGCTGACTCATACTCTTCAAGTACAAGCGCACCGGCTCCTTCACCCATTACAAAACCATCACGATTTGCGTCAAATGGCCTTGATGCCTTACTTGGCTCATCATTTCTAGTTGAGAGAGCTTTCATTGCTGCAAAGCCGCCTATACCTACACCACAAATAGTAGACTCAGCGCCGATAACTAGCATATTTGTAGCTTGACCAATCATAATGCATTTTACAGCTTGCGATATCGCATGAGTGCTTGCTGCACATGCTGTTACACTAGACAAATTTGGACCCTTAAGTCCGTGATTTATAGAAACTATACCACCTAGCATATTTACAAGTGCAGATGGAATGAAAAATGGTGAAATTCTCTTTACACCTTTTTCAAAATATGTAATCGAGTTTTTCTCAATATTTGGCAAACCGCCTATACCAGCTGCTGAACTAACGCCAAATTTATGAGCATCAAACTCTTTAAAATTTGCATCAGCCATAGCTTCATTAGATGCTTTTATGCCAAGCTGTATGAAACGATCTACTTTTTTCACCTCTTTGCCGTCTAAAATGCTATTTGGATCAAAATCAGTTATTTCGGCAGCAATTTTAACAGGAAAGTCACTTACATCGAAGCTTTTAATCTCCTTTACTCCCGTTTTACCCTCGCAAATAGCCTTAAAAGAGCTCTCTTTATCAAGACCAAGTGCGTTTATCATACCAATACCAGTTACAACGACTCGTTTCAATACATCTCCTTAAATCAAACTTTGTAAATTTTAATTATTTACCTAGTTTTTCTATATAATCTACAACGTCTTTGATGCTTATTAATTTCTCTGCTTCGCTATCAGGAATTTCTACTTCAAATTTTTCTTCTAAAGCCATAACTAGCTCTACAACGTCAAGTGAATCTGCACCTAGGTCTTCGATAATTTTAGACTCTAGTTTTACTGCTTGTGGATCTACACTTAGTTGCTCTACAACTACGTCTCTTACGTCTTCAAATACTGCCATTTTAAGGTCTCCTTGTAAAAAATGTCTGTTATCTTATAATATTTACGCTTTTATTTATTTTAAATTTCAAAACTTATTGAAATTTCATTACATATAAAGTCCGCCATTTATTTTTAGCGTCTCACCAGTCACGTAACTTGCGTGATCGCTTAGTAAAAATGCCACAGTCTCAGCTACTTCACTAGCACTGCCGAAACGTTTTAGCGGGATGTTATCGCTATAAGTTTTCTTCACCTCATCGCTTAGCCCATGTGTCATATCAGTCTCGATAAAGCCAGGAGTTACACTATTAAAACGGATATTTCTACTTGCACCCTCTTTTGCAAAGCTCTTGCTCATGGCGATTAGTCCGCCCTTGCTAGCTGAATAGTTTACCTGTCCAGCGTTTCCCATCTCACCAACGATAGATGCGACGTTTACAACCGCTCCAAAGCGCTTTTTACTCATAATTTTTAAAGCCTCTCTACATCCGATGAAAGCTGAAGTTAAATTTGCATTTATCACATCTGTAAATTCGCTAGTTTTCATACGAAGCGCTAACTTGTCATTTGTTATGCCAGCGTTATTTACGAGGTAGCTTAGTTCACCGTCGCTATCGACTATCAAATTTATACCTTTTATAAACTCATCTTCGTCAGTTGCGTCAAATTTTATTACAGCAGCCTTGCCACCATTTTGCTCGATCTCGGCCTGCAAAGCGTCTGCTATCTCAGGCTTTGAGCGGTAGTTTATCCACACTTTTAAACCCATATTTGCAAGCGTCTTTGCGATCTGTGCGCCAATACCTCTGCTTGCACCTGTTATTAGTACGTTTTTTCCGCTAAATTTCATAAATTCTCCTTATTTTTTTCTAATTTTTCAATGATTGTAGCTTATATAAGCTTAACGTCTAAATTTTATCGCTTCTTTCCCACCTTATCTTTTTGCCAAAACCAAGAACATTACTCGTAAATTTTAGTTTTTCAAGGCTTATGCACCAAATCTTTGGATCCATCGCTTTTGCGTAAAAAAATCTTTTAAAGTAAATTTCTCGCTCACTTGCGCTAGCCTCTCTCATCACTCCTTGAAACTGTACGCCCTCTATCTTGCCAACGATCTTTGTATCAAGAGCAACTGTGCCAGCAACGAGCTTTGAGTTTTTTAAAAATTTGATATGTGAGCTCTCGTCAGAGCTAGCTAGCAAAAGGCTAAATTTTACCTCATCAAAGGCGTAAAATGCGCTAAAAGCATAAGGCTGCCCCTCATCATCGATGGCGCAGATACTTACAAGGTGCATCTTTTTTAAAAATTTAACTATCCTCTCATCCATCTAAATTCCCCTAAAAATGTCAAGAATGTCTTGAAATTTAAAGATGACTACGGCGATTATCAACACCCAAAGCGTAAAAATAATAAGCTCTACTAAAGTAAATTTATCTTTTGCGACTTTTTTAAAAACAAGCATCGTTAAAAATGCTCCTAAAAAGCCGCCGATTAGCGAAAAATAGTGGATCGCATTAACCTTTACAAAGCTTGGCAAAAGCCCTTTAAAAAATAGCGAAAACATCAAAATTGAGAGTAGATTCGCAAGTATCAAATAATAGCCAACGACTGGTAAAACTGGGTAGAGCCTAGCAAAGCCAAAGCTTAAAACAGTGATAAGCATCAGCAAAAAGATCCTAGTCCCAAAACAACACATCGCTTGTCCTTTTTTGACGCATTTTACAAAATTTTGCTTTATGAAATTAAAAATTTGCCGATTTAGCCTCAAAAGGATTTAAAAATGCAAACAAATTTTTACTCTCAAGGAAGCTACAACAACATGAGCTTTTCGATGAAAACTAGCTCAGGCGATGAGATAAGCTTTTCGATGTATGACAACAAAAGTTTGGAGTTTTTAAGCCAAAAAAATGGTACTTCAAGTCAAAGGAGTCTTACTCTCACTCACGAATACGGCTATGAGTTTTTATATAAAGGCAACGGCATAGACGAGCAAGATATGAAAGAGATCGAAGAGGCGATGAAACAAATTCGCCCACAGGTTGATGAATTTATGAAAAACGTCAAAGAGGGCGACAAGATCGCTGGTAGTAGCCAAAGCATAAGTGATCTTTCAAACAAGATCAAGCAAATGTTGCCTACCACAAAAGATCTAAATCACAAAAATTTCATAAATGACAATATGCTAAAGATGTTTGACGAGCTTCTGGCTAAAAATGATGCTAATAAAAATCTACTAAGTGCTACAAAAAGGCTATTTGATACATTGCTTGATGAGAGCAACAAAGTATCTTACTATGCGTAAATTTAGGGCCTTTTGGCTCTAAATTTTTATAAGTGCTTCTTTCTCAAAAAAGAGGTGCGACAAGACTATCACGAAATAAAGCTGAAAAAATAGTCCCACAAGCGGCACAAGCGAGATGAGATAAAACAAAAGCGTAAAAGCTATAAATTTTATCCCGCCACCTTCAAGCAGTGCTAGCTCAAATTTATCACTATCAAGCGTGTTTGAGCCAATGTCTATCAGTAAAAGTTTGCAGTAGATGTAAAAAAATGGCACATTGATAATGAAAAAATTTACAAACGGCACAAACAAAAGCGGTAGGCAGATGAGCAAGATCCCAAGAAATTTCATGATCTCAACCGTCATCACCTTTAGCACTCTAGCCGTGCTAACCTCGCTTTTAAGCACGTAGTTGTAATGTCTTTTGTTTATCTCTTTAGTAACAACTGGAGTTAAAAAGCCAGCTACGATTAGGGCGATTATTATGCTAATAATTATCGTTAAAAAGGTGCTTAAAACGTAAAAAAGTATACTAACTATCCATTTTGTGGCGCTAAAGCTTAAAATTCTAATAGCATATGAAGAGAGCGTTGAGTTTGTATCAATAAAAGAGTAATTGCCACTTCTTGCTCCTTCACTTAAAACATCAAATATCTCACCGCCGCCCCAGATGCTAAGCCAAGCTAGGCAGATGATGCTAAGGCAAAGTGGCAAGATGGATAGCGCTATAAATTTGGCTGTAAAAAAGTCTTTAAAACCAAGGCGAAGAAGGTTTATCATTTCACCTTTTTATATTCATGCTCAAGTGCTGCGTAAATTTCACCTATCTTACTAACGCCATTTGACAAAATTTCGCTCATCACTTCGTTGTCTTCGCGTCCGTTCCAGTTTTTCTTGTAGCTTCCCTCTT
This sequence comes from Campylobacteraceae bacterium, assembly GCA_902387145.1. Taxonomy (GTDB): domain Bacteria; phylum Campylobacterota; class Campylobacteria; order Campylobacterales; family Campylobacteraceae; genus Campylobacter_A. Next base: position 67,757 of record CABMKY010000008.1, read on the forward strand.
TGTAGCCATTATTTTGACGGAAACGATTTAGCACGTTCTTGGCGATATAGCACTCATATAGCGAGTACAAATTTACTCCACATTTTAAAGACATTGAGAAGTAAATTTTTAAGATATCAAATATCTCATAATCAAATCCACTACACTCATGTATAAGCATCTCAACGTCATTCATTATCTCGTAAATACTCTCGTCTTCGATACTTAATGGCTCTTTACAAAAGTCACTAAATCCACTTGCTTGGCAGATGTCATCAGCTAAAGCTTCTATGCCACCAAGTTGTTTTGATTTATAAATTTGCAAAGCCAGGCTCATAATAAAGTGCCAAATATCGACAACTTCTATGCGTAAATTTTGCTCATCAGTCTTAGCATCGATGCTCTTCCAATGCTTCCACGCAAAACTATCTATGAGCTCAGCACACTCCATATATATGCAGCGTTTCCAGCTGATTAATTTATTTTTATTAGTATAACCATTTTCCCAGCCAAGCCCATTTGTCTCGTCATTTAGGCTCTGCTGCATCTTTAACATCTCTAAAATAATCGTTCTTTCATTCATTTTAGACCCTTTTAAATTTTAAAGGATTATAACAAAAAAATATTAAATGCTATGATGCAAGCTTGACTTAAATCATTTTATGTATAAAATTTAAGAGTTAAAATACGCGAAATTTTAAAGGAGAAAAAATGAGAGAAAAAGATCTAGTAGTGTGCAATGTTTGCGGACTAAAAAGCAGTGATGATAAGAATGCGGTTTTTATCCACGCTCATAAAAATGGCGAAGAAGTTGATATCTGCACCAGCTGTGTTCCAAGCGTGATCCATGGCTCAGGCATGGTCGTAAAATCAAACGAAGAGATAAAGGCTGAAATTTAAACTTTAGCTATCATTTGAGGATCTTGTCTTACAAGGTCTTCAAATTCTTCTGCACTCATAGGACGAGATAAGAAAAGTCCTTGTACTTCATTACAATCAAGCTCTTTTAAGAAACGAACATCTTCTTCTTTTTCTATGCCTTTTGCGCCAACTTTTATCTTCATTGCCTTTGCTAAGTCAATAATTGCAGATACGATTTGTGCATCTATTTTGCTATTTGATGCTTGAGCAACAAATTCACTTGCTATTTTTATACGCCTAACACCGTATTTTCTAATATAAATAAATGAAGTATATCCAGAGCCAAAATTATCTATGCAAACATCTATATTATTTTCTTTAAGAATAGAAAAAATTTTATCAAGCGTCTTAGTATTATTTGTCCATATTTCTTCGCCAAATTCTATTTCAAAAAGCTCTGGATTTATATGATGAGAGCGTAAGCTAGAAATAAAATCTAAAACAAATTTTTCTGATTTACTTTGAATCTGTGCAACATTTATACTTATTTTTGGTATCAAGAGTTTTTCTTTTTGCCATCTATCTACATACTCTATGGTCTTTGAAACCAAAAGCGAGCAAATATCGTTTAAAATATCGCTATTTACATTGACCTCTTTCATAAATTTGCTTGCTTCCATCAAGCCAAATTTTTCTGATTTCCAATATAAAAAAACCTCCGCGTAGATCATTTTTTCGATTTTTAGATCAAATATTGGTTGAAAATATGCATGAAGGTCTTCTTGCAAATTAGCTTTTTTAAGCGCGATCTCGATACTTGAGCTTAGGTGCATTTCATTGCTAATTTTATCGCTATAAACCATAGGATTTAAAGCTGGATTTTTTTTGGCGTAATACATTGCCATATCTGCATTTTTTATAATATTTCTTGGATTTGCCGTGCTATTTTTTGTTGCTACGTCTATGCCTATTATGCACTTAAGTCCAAAGTGATATCTATCTATTTGAATTGGCTTTTCAATAGCATCTTTTAAGGCAATACCAAGATTTAAGCGTTTTGTATGACTATTTATCTCCATTTTTGCTAATACGATAAATTCGTCCGCACTAATCCTCGCTATGGCCTCTTGTCTATTGCAAACTTCAAGTATCCTTTTTGCAACTAATTTTAAAATTCTATCGCCTATTTCATGCCCGTAAGATGTATTTATGCTTTTAAAACGGCTTAAATTTATATAATAAACTGCGATTTCCTCATCTTCAGACATGCTTTTACACATTCTTTCAAGCTCATTTACTATAAAATTTCTATTGCCAAGGTCTGTTAGATAGTCCTTCTCAGACATATCTTGAAGTCTTAAATTTGCAAGCATAAGTTCATTGGTTCGCTCATGCATCGACTTTTCCATCTCTCTATGAAGATTTCTCTCATAATCTAATATTTTTCTACTTGCAATAGAGCTTTTAACATAGTAATTAACAATAGCATTTACAACCAAGATAAATAACGAGATAAGTGTGCTAAAAGATGTTAGATCTTCTTGTAATAGCAAAGGTAAAACTATTATTATTGGTAGCCATTTTGATCCTATTGAGATATCTTTATCGGTATTTGTAACATATTCGTTTTGGGCTTTTAAATGAAAAGCTCCTATCATTAAAAAGAAGAAAGGAATGATATACAAAAAATCTATTTTATGGCCAAAATTTACATTTGAGATCTGACTATAAAAAATAAATAAATTTAGCATCGTAAATAAAATGCTAGCTGATATAAGGTAAAAACCACTAATTTTTATATGAAGCAAACTGCTTGTAAAAATCTCACTTAAAGTAATAAAAAGTATAAGAAAATTTATGGCTACAATAGAGAGAAAAACGATATTTGATCTATTATTTATCATAGATAAGATATCTACTTCATCAAAAATACCATATATTAAAATTACTATTAAAAAAAAGACACTTATGCTATCCATAATGATGGCTAGTTTTTCTTGACTGACTGCAAATTTTGAATATAAAAATATACTAACGCCAGCTAAAATAGATATCATCGGCAACATAAAAAACACATCAAGATACGCATAAGAACTATGAACCCGCAATAGTACATCTTGGTTTAACACCATTAATGCATCGCAAATAGACCATAAAAAAACACCAAAACATATTGCAAGCCAATGCGTTATTTTGGTTTTTACTTTATCCATTGAAGTATAAATGCCAAAAGTTATCATAAAGAAACCAAGCAAAATAGATATTTTTCCAATTAGATTATAGTCTAGTAAAGATGCTAATAGTGCAAATACGAATAGCGCTACAACCGCAACTAAGATCCATTTTCGCATGCCAGTTATAGATGATTTTGATATTAAAAAAATAGTGTCCCTCTCCTAAGAAATAGTTCAAATTATACAAAAATTGACTTTGCTTTTGGTTATAATTTCCCAAAAATTTTAAAATTCACAAAGGTATCTTATGAAGTGCAATATCGTCATAAATGGACAAAATTTAATAGATTATAAATCTTTTATCTTATTTTTCTCAAAGGCGGCAAGAAAGCAGTATTTTATAAACACTTTTATGATATTTACCGAAGCCATCATAGCTGGCTTCGTTGCTGATATGCTATTAAAAAGTAAATTTTTTACTGTCATCGGAGCTGTTTTTGCAATATTTTGGATTATTTTTTATCCTATTTTTTTAAAAAGAAGTCGCATAGCTGCATTAAAGAGAATTGAAATTTCAGATGTTCAAAAGCAAATGAATTTTGAGGTAAATGAGGAATTTCTGGCTTACTATGAAGGCGAACCCAAAGAAAATGAAAAATTTGACCTAAATAAAGTTAGTGAAATTTATGAGCTCAAAAATATTTTTATCATTTTTTTAGAAGAAAAAATTCATCTAATAATCCCAAAAGATGAAGCTAGCTCAAAAATGATAAATGAGCTGGCTAAACTTTGCCATAAAGATATTTTGAAATTTGAAAATTTTAGTGCAAAGAGTGTGCTTAAATAGCGCTTATTATAAGCTTTTCAAAATCCTCTGCACTCATTGGCTTGCCCCAAAGATACCCTTGCACCTCATCGCATCCAAGCTCTCTTAAAATTTCAAGCTGGGTTTCATCTTCGACGCCTTCAGCAATAGTCTTTAGCTCCACATTTTTAGCCAAAGCTATAACGCTTTTTACCACGTCTTTATCTATATCATTTTTAGCAATATTGTCTATCAGCTCTTTAGCGATCTTTAGGCGACCCATAGGATATTTTTTGATGTAACTCATCGATGAAAAGCCTGTGCCAAAATCATCTATTGAGATACAAATTCCTCTATTTGAAAGCTCAGATAACGCACTTTGCATCATCTCTTCGGCATTTACAAGGCTAGCCTCAGTGATCTCAACATCTACACAAGATGGATCGATGCCGTATCTATCTATATAGCTTAAAAATTTAGATGCAAAATTTATATTATCAATCTGTTTTGGAGAGATATTTATACCTATTTTTAGATTCATATTATATTTCTCATTCCAAAAGGCCATTTGTTTTATAGCATTTTTTGCCACCCATTTTCCTATCGCATTGATAATAGAGCTTTGTTCGGCTATTGGGATAAATTTTGATTGATCTACCGGACCTTTTATAGGAGAGTTCCACCTAACAAGAGCCTCTGCTCCTACTATTTTTTTACCTTCTATTAGATATTGGGGCTGAAATTTTAGCTCAAATTCTTCATCAAAGCTTATGCTATTTAGCAATATTTCTATGTAGTTTCTATCCTGAATAATGCTTTTTATATCACTATAAAAAACATACTTTTCAGATGCATCTTTCTTTGCTGCTTCTAGTGCTGCTTCTGATTGCATGATAAAATCATCAGCCAAAATTTCACTAGTTTGTGTCGAGCTAATCCCTATTTTCGCATCAAGTACAATTTTATAATCATCTATAACGATTGGCTCTGAAATAGCTTTTAGTAGATAATGTAAAAATTCCCTGCAATGTACATTTTCATTTTGCTTGACAACAACGATAAAGTCATCTCCGCCAGATCTTGCAAATAAGGAATCGTTTGGTGGCAATATTGACTCAATATTTGAAGCAAACTTTGCTATTACATCATCGCCTATATAATGCCCATACGAATCATTTATCGCTTTAAAATGGTTTATGTCAATACTATAAATATCTATCTTTTCGCCAAGCGCCTTTGACTTTATCATCTCTTCAAGCCTTGCAATAAAATACTGGCGATTTAGAGCATTCGTTAGATAATCATATTTACTGATCCTTTGTAGGTGTCTATTTGTCTCTTCAAGCTCTTTTACTTTACTTTCTATCTGATTATTTAACACTTTTTTGATATGTATTTCACGTTTAATTAAAATATCCATCTTTCTAACATTAGAAAATGTATAAGATAATGCCCCGTATGCAAGCAAAGTAACTAAAATAGAAAATAACCATGTCAAATTTATCTTCCAAGAGTACAAGATCATAATTGTCAAAAATGCGGCAAAAACAAATAGCTTTTGTATTAAAATTTTATCAAAATCATTTCTAAGTGCCCTAAATTTTAGATTTGCCTCGCCCTCTCTTAAATGAAGTGTGGCAACAAACAACATAAAAAATGCGCTCTTGAATACAATGTCATATCCAAAAAAGGATATTTCATCTATCCAAAAATCCATTGTAGTGGTAAAAATATCATAAACACTTATTGCAATAAGTGCTATCAAGCATAAAAATATAGACAGTCTTCTTCTTGAAAATTTAAGTGAAAAAAACGCAACAAATGAAGTACAAAACATAAATAAATCTATGGCGATATAACTTAGATTAAAAAAATCTTTTTGACTTAAAACTTGAGTTAAATTCCTATTAAAAATCATAAACCACATAAAGCTAAAATATATTGCAGAAATAGAGACCGAGTCCACAAATACTTGCATTAAAAATAAATTTTTCAAATTTTTAATCAAAATGTAAAAAGCAGAAAATGCAAACATAAAATATGAGACTGCGTATGAGATTTGTATAAAATTGACTTTAGAAAGAAATTGTTTAAGAAAATCAACCTTATCATATAGCATCCACATAGTATCTGATGCTACCCAGCAAGTAAGGCCTAGTAATATATATATCCAATATGTTTTTAAATTTCTTGTCTCTTTTAGCTTTAAAAAGATAAATAATGTGATCATAAAATCAAATAGAGCAGTAATCATGTTCTCATAAAAACCACTAGCAATAAAATAACTAACAACATATACACAAAAAAGTATCAACATAAATAAAAAAGATGCTTGATTTTCGTTGCTTATTTTACTTATCATGTTCCGTCTTTATCTATCTTTCTCTGCCTTTTTGGCTAAGCTTTGCCACCTTTGCCACTCACCACTATCATCGACGTCGTTACCGATAGCTTCGTATCTAGCGTAAAAATGTTCAACAAATTTTCTAGTCTCTTCATCTTTTGGTAGATAGCTTAGTTCATCTTTTTGGCAAAATTTCTCTAAAAATGTGCTCGCATCATCTTTTTTAGCGTATGTTTGCGCTAGATCGTAATAGTTCTCTAAGCAAATTTCTTTAAATTTAGCGTAGGCTTGCTCGCTCATATCCACGCTTAGTTTGCCATCAAATTTAAGCACTCCAGCTCTAAAAAGCAGGCTAAGATGTATGAGCCCCTCGCAGTAGTAAGCCCTAACTTCATCGACCTTTCGCCACGCGATAAGCCCAACAGCACGAGCTATTAGCTCATGAAAGACGGCCATTTTATACTCCGCCTCTTCGTGCAAGAAAAAATTTACTAACCCACCAGTTGTCGCCTTGTACTCTTCTATAAATTTAAAGACGCCACTTTTATTCATGCTCATCTCAGTATCAAGTCCGATAAAAAGGATGTGCCCAAACTCATGGCCAATGGTTGAGATTTCATATACTTTTTTCCAAATTTTTGGCTTTAAAAATAAAATTTCCCTACCAAAATCCAAAAATTCCCTACTAAAAATTTCAGCCCCAAGCTTCATAAAAGGCTTTGCCTTTGCTCCCTCATAGACGTGATTTACAAAGGCAAAAATTTTCTTACCACATTTTGCGCTAACGCTCTCATCATTTGGCACGACCTGAGCGCTAAAAAGCCCGTTTAGCTCCGCGCCGTAATAGATCATCGGCACGCTTATATAAAGCTGCGTTCTAGCGATATTTTCGCTAACTGCCTTGTTTGTCTCGGCGTTATCAAATTTGATCTTTTCGCAAACACTCTTATAAGTTTTTGCTACTTTTTCTTTAAATTTAAGCTCATCAATGCCCTCGCTATCAACCAGCCTGATATCCCACTCTAGCGCAACTGCATGTGTATAGGCATCTTCATAGTACTCTAGTGGATGGCCCGGCTGAAGCGGACCTTTTACATCCATCCACGCTATCTCGGCTTCTTGCCAAGCGTTTATCACCTTTGTATTATCTTCTTCACAAAAGGCATTTTGTAGCTTTTCAAGGTATTTGACATAAGATTTTTGCTCGTCATTTTTGGCTAAATTTCTTAAAATTTCAAGATTTTTAGCAAAGACGCTTTTAAGCTCTCTCACCTCATCTTTAAAAGCAAGTGCATAAGGCAAAAAGCTAAATTTATCACCTTCTTTTACTACCGCGCCATACGTTCTATCAGCCCTTGTACCGTTTGAGTCACACTGAAATAAGCCGTTTTTAGTGATAAACTCATTTGCCATACCAAGATCACTAAATTTAGCTTCAAACTCTTTATTTGTAGTATCAATAATGCGATCCTGCCATGAAATTTGCCACGCATTTAAACTAAGCCCAAGCTCGTGCATTGCTTCTACAAAAGCTTGATTAAACTGATCTAAAATTTTTTCTTCTTTGGCCTTTTCTAAAAGCTTGGCGTGCAGATTTTCATATAAATTTCTAACGTAGTTATACATTAAATTTAGTACACTTTTTTGCTCATTCTCGCCTAAATTTAGCTTTTTTAGCTCATTTTGAAGCGGATCAACTTTAAGATCTACTATCCTCCTTACAAGGGCTAGTTTTTGGCTTGGTGTGCCAGCAAGACCACAAATTTTAACAGCCTCATTTATGACCTCGTCATCTAAGTTTTTATAAATAGCATTTAGCTTGATTTTTTGCTCTTTTGTAAGTTCATTTAATCTTTTAAAATCATTCATATTTTTATCCCCTGAAGTTGCAAGATTTTAGCATAAAGCCATTAAAATTTGCTACAATCAACCAAAAATTTTAACATCTAAAAGGCAAAAAATGGATATTTTAAAAGATTTTGGTGAGCCGCGTATCAAACAAGTTATGTTGCCAAAGGACACAAACTCAGCTGGAAATATTTTTGGTGGCTGGATAATGAGTCAGATCGACCTTGCGGGTGCTCAGGCTGCTAGAGAAATTTCTCCTGAACGTGTTGTGACCATTTCTATGAAAGAGATCATTTTCAAGCAACCTGTCTTTGTTGGCGATGTGCTAAGCTGCTACGCTAAAATCATCTCCGTTGGCAAAACATCGATAACAACGCAAATAGAAGTAACCGCTCTTAGGCTAAATCCGGGCGGATATAGAGAAACTATACACGTTACAAGCGCTACTGCAACTTACGTAAGCGTGACGAAAGATGGACATAAAAAACCTATAGATGAAAATCTAAAAAAACTTCATGGTTTTTAAAAATTTGGTTGCATTTTATGCAACCTTCTTTAAAAATTAATACTACTTTTAAAAATTATTGAAATTTAGAAATTAAAAAGCAAAAATTTCAACTTGATTAAATACTTTCTAAGATAAAATCCAAAACTACTTTTGGGAGAATCATGAAAAAGTCACGTTTAGGCCTTTTGCAAACACAAATTTTAGATATCCTAACTCAATCCGAGCTTGATAAATTTGAATACAAAAACCTTCCAAAAACAAGCATCATTTACGCAGAAGAGATCAAGATCATCATCTTAAAAAGTGGCTGTGCAAAGCTCTCATTTTTTGAAGATGGAGAGGAATTTATCCTTTATCATTTAGAAGCGAGCAACATCGCCGTGCTTGATGATAATTGCGCTTTTGAAATACTTGAAGATGCTGAAATTTATGCTATAAATTTAAACAAAATAGGTGAAATTTTATCAAATGCAAATGTCGCAGATGAAATTTTAAAAGCTGTGTTAAATGCAGTAATCGTGCAACGCCAGATCATAAAATCCATACTTTTTGAAGATGCAAAAGGTAGGATTGCAAATTTTTTGATCGAGCTTGCAAAGGAGCAAGATCTAAAGCAAAATGGATATCACTACATATTTTTGCCATTTTCTCTAAAGGTACTCTCAAGCTTTGTGGGGCTCAAACGACAAAGCGCTTCAACTGCTTTTAATGAGCTTATAAAAGATGACATCATAAGAAAGATCACACCACACGAGTTTTTAATAATTGATTATGAAAAACTTGAAAGTTACACAAACTAAAAACCAAAAATTTTTATAATAGCTAGCAAAGAGTAGTCTTAAAGGATTAGTCTTTACCAAGAAGCAAAGACTAAAATTTTTAAGCTTTTTTCTTCATATCGAATTTATTAGCCATAAAGCCAACTAAACCAACAAAGAAAAGTCCGCCGCAGATATTACCAAGTGTAACTGGAACTAAGTTTTTACCGATGAAATTTCCCCAGTTTAAAACTTCTAGTTTTTCAGCCGTAATGCCATGTCCTAGAGCCGCAGCTGCAGCAGCGATATCTCCACCATTTGCTGCTATATAGTGAGCTTTTGAGATGATGGCTTCAGTGATAATAAACATATTTGCCACGCAGTGCTCCATTGAGCAAGCCACAAATGCGCCGATCATCCACATAATGGCAAAGAATTTACCAGATAGATTGCTCTCGCTTGTCGCAGTCCAAATAGACATACAAACAAAGACGTTACAAAAAATTCCGCGGATAAATAGCTCATGAAATGGTGCTGTGATCTTGCCAATGCCAGCTGGTATAAAGTGCTGCAAGATGTAGCCATCATACTTTAGTGGCAAGCCTGAGTAGTAGTACATATAAGCGATCAGTGCGCCACCAACAAAGTTAAATATCCAAACGATAGCCCAGTATCCGATAGTCTTACCTGGTTTTAGCTTTCCTTCATATGCGCTAACACCACTTAAAACTGAGCTTGTAAAAAGATGTCCGCCATAAAAGACAACCATCATAAGACCACAGCTAAATGTGATACCGCCGATAAAATTTGAAAGGCCAATAGACTGGTTTTCAGCCATACCAACTGTTGAGTGAGCCCAAAAAATATCACCCATAGCAATAGCAGCTCCAGCCATGATAGCAAGAAAAATAATACTTGCAAGTGGCATATGAGCTTTGTGCTCCATAGAGCTTGAGACTGCTTGTGCAGTTTCTGCCGGATTTAACATTACATTCTCCTTTTTATTTTCAATCTCGCACATGAGCCAAGCTCATCTTTGCGACCAAAGTTTAACACTTTGCAAAATCACTAAAGTCAAATCACTGCTTGCGATTAAAAGCAAATTTTGCCTTTAGCAACCAAAAAAGATTAAATTTAGCTTCTCGCCAAATTTAACCGACTAAATTTTTATCAATCTCTACAATTCTTAAAAAAGCTTTTCTTGCACTTTTTTTAGCCTGCTCGCTTAGTCCCTCTTCAAAATTTAAGACATTCTCGAGCAAGACGCTAATGCCTAGAAAAAGCGTCTTTGGACAAATTTTACGCAAATAGCTTAAAAGCACTGGCGTTGGGAGATTATGAGTCGAGTAGATATAGTCTCTATCGTCGCTTAGATCAAAAAACTCTATCTTATCCTCGCTAAATCCGCTCATCGCATCAACTACTATCAAGATATCAGGTGCAAATTCTCTAATGGCTGAGAATTCATTCTCAGGCACATCTTGCCCAAAAAAGACCTTCCACTCTTTTAGCTCGTACTCCACGATGCGGCCAACTTCATTACCCACATCATCATCGCCACGCATAGGATTACCGATGCAAAGGATGGCCTTTTTCATCAAAAGTCCTTCCTAAGCACGATATATCCCTCTTTTAAATTTGCCAAAATTTCTTTAAGCTTACACTCACAAAGCTGTGGCAAGAGTTTAGCGATATGCTCGGCAAAAATTTCAACTTCAAAATACTTGCTTAAATTTCCGATCTTAAATTTCACGTATTCGCCTGAGTTTTTGATCATCTCGTCAAATTCCTCATCGCTTAGCTCTAAAATTTTCTCGCTAAAATCTATCGTGCCAACACCATGTCCCACGCAAGTGGAGAAAATTTTTATCTCCTTTAGCTCGCGTGGAAGCTTATCGTTGTCGTCCATATGCCTTTTTGTAAGCTTATAAACTTGTATCATCTCTTACTCCAAACCTCGCTATCAACGTCTATCGCAAAGCTTTTATCAGCTTTTGCATATTTTAGATAGACATCATTATGCAAAAGCCCCATGCACTCAGCATATCTAGGATCTTCTTCTTTTTTGATAGCTGTAAGCACAGCCTCTCTTGAAATGCTTGGGTCATGGACATCTTTTGAACATTTGATAGCATTCATATATTTTTCAAAAAGGATTCTACCAAAGATATAGCTCATTAGCCTTCTGCTTTCAGCTTGCAAGTCACGCTCAAATAAAATATCGCCTATGACTGACTTCTCAACTGAAGGTGGCAATGTGTTATCTTCTTCATAGCTTTTTTTATGAAGTTTTTGATCGATGATACCAAGAGCCATGCCAAGACCGTAAATAATGCTTGCTGGGTGTGGAGGACAGCCTGGGATATAGACATCAACTGGGATTATCTTATCGATGCCGCCCCAAACGCTATAAGCGTCGTGGAAAATTCCGCCACTGCTTCCGCATGCGCCAAGAGCAACTACGATCTTAGGATCTGGGGTCGCCTCATAAGCACGAAGAAGTGGATAATACATCTGTCTTGTTACAGGACCGGTGCAGAGCAAAATATCAGCGTGTCTTGGGTTTGCTACAAGCTTAAAACCAAAACGCTCAGGATCCCACATCGGCGTAATAGCTGCAAAAATTTCTATCTCACAGCCGTTACAGCTTCCGCAGTCGATCCTATAAACGCTAAAGCTTCTTTTTATATTTTTTAAATGCTCTAGCTTTGCAGTTAGGTCATTTGCTGTTTTTATGTCCTCTGGGACTTGATATAGACTCATTTTATAGCCTCCTCAACACCTTTTGTTAGTCTCTCAGCAGATTGATTTTTCTTGCACTCTGGGCAGATGTAAAGGTAGTCTTTTGCCTCTTCAAGCCTGCCAGGAAGTAAATTTGCAGTGCCAAGCTTTTCAAGAGTAAAATTTATAAGCCTTTTTGGCGTAAATGGCTTGCCGCAGCATTTGCAAGTTTGCATCTCAAGCTCACCTCTTTGTATAAGAGCGCTCTTATCAAATTTAACTGCGAGCTCAAAGCTATCGCTAAGTCTTACAGCTCCAGTTGGGCAAACCTCATCGCAGCGACCGCAAAATATGCAGCGCCCACAGTCAAATTCCCAAACAAGCTTTGTTTGCTCCTCGTTCATCTTAAGCTCTATCGCGTTACTAGGACAAGCGATACCGCAAGCTGCACAACCTATGCAAAGATCGTATGTATAGTTTGGCTGACCACGGAAATTTTCAGGAACAATATATGGCTCAAATGGATAGGCGTATGTCGCTTTTCCATATTTTTCTGTGATGTCAAATAACTTCATCATCTTAAATCCTTCTTACTAACCCCGCCATCTTGACAGAATTTTTTAAGGTCTTTCTCTGTTAAAATTTTGCTCTTTTTAGTCCTTACATCGACTAATGTAACACGCTCTGTACATGAGTAGCAAGGGTCAAGTGAGCAAACGATAAGTGCAGCATCACTTATGTTGTTTCCTCTAAATTGATACCTTAGGCTTGGCCAGTTGTTGTATGTTGCTGCTCTACATCTCCAGCGATACACTTTTTGAGCACTTCCTTGCATGATCCAGTGAACATTCTCGCCACGTGGTGCTTCATCATGACCAAGTGCAAAATTTTCTGGTTTGATCATAGTGACAGGATCGATCATGATCGGAGTTTGAGGCATTAGCTCAAAGCATTGGCGGATGATGTGGATAGAGCTTTTTAGTTCTTTATATCTAACCATCTCACGAGCAAAAACGTCGCAACCATGCTCAACTGCTACTTCAAATTCTATCTGTTTAAAAAAGTCGTATGGGTGATCGTAGCGGTTATCACGTTTAAAGCCAGAGCCTCTCATATTTGGACCAACTGGGCTAAAGTCACGTGCTATTTGGCGATCTAGGATTCCCACACCTTTCCAGCGACCGATTTGGCGTTTATCCTCCATAACTGCGTCCCAAATTTCTGAAATTTGAACGTCAAGTTTATTTATGATCTCGATGCCTTTTTTGATCTCTTGGTTTGTCATATCACGTCTTAAGCCACCCATAACGACGTTACCGTATGTTTTACGTCCGCCAGTTACTAGCTGAGCTAGCTCCATAGAGTACTCACGAACTCTAAAGATGTGCATGAAAGCGTTGTAGTTACCAGTAACCTCACAAGCTAGACCGATATTTAAAAGGTGGCTGTGAAGACGCTCGATCTCAAGACAGATGACGCGTATAGCTTGAGCTCTTAGTGGAATTTCAAGCTTGATAGCTTTTTCTGCTGCTTCGATACAAGCGATAGCGTGAGCATAACCACAAATTCCACAAACTCTCTCTGCAAGATAGCCCATTTGGTCATAGTTCATTCTGTTTTCAGCTAGCTTTTCCATACCGCGGTGTTGATAGAACAAGCGGTAGTCAGCGTCGATGATCTCGTCGCCGTCACAGAAAAGTCTAAAGTGCCCTGGCTCATCTGAAGTAATATGTAGTGGTCCAAGTGGCACATCAACTACTGCATCACCTGTTGGAAACAAAAACTCAGAATCAGGCTCATCTCTATGGTCAACCGGATCAGGGCGGTAGCGATAATCCATCGCATCTTTTCTAAGTGGATGAAGTCCGTCTGGCCAGTCATCACTTAAAACTAGACGCCTTTTATCAGGCAAACCTTCGGCTACCAAACCAAACATATCATAAGCTTCTCTTTCATACCAAACACAAGCTGGCACTAGCGGGGTAACTGATGGGAATGTCGGATCGCTTCCTGGGATAAGCGTTTTAACAGTGATAAAGCACTTATCCTCAGGTGCAAAGTCGTCCGCTTCAGTCATCTTGCTACCTTCCATTGAAAGAGCATAATAAAGCGCAAAGCTGCCATTTATCTGGCGCTCGTCATTTGGTATCATCGTGCTTATGAAACCGCCAATATCATAATAAAGTGTTTTAACAGCTAGTGGAAGATCGTTTCTATCAACCAAAACTGTGATCTGATCGTCTGCTTGACGAGTTACTTCTAAAATTTTTACTTTAGTTTTTAGGATTTCTATAAATTTATCGCCTCTCATTTTAAAGCTCCCATCATTATATTAACACCGTTATCTACTAGCGTATAAAAGCTATCTACGTGCCATACGCCAAAGATTATGATAAGGGCACAAAGTGCTATAAGAGGTAAATTCTCTAACAAACTCATCTCTTTATTATGAACAACCACACCTTTTGGCTCACCAAAGCTTGCCATGTTAAAGTGTGCAAAGTCAGCTATGAAAATAACTGCAAGTGCAATAGCAAATAGCGCAACTGCGATGTATTGACCACTTGTGATAGCTCCTACAAAGACGTTATATTCGCTAACAAATATAGCAAATGCTGGAACACCAACAAGCGAACAAACAGCCGCGCCAAACATTATAGTGGTGATCGGTGCGATCTTAACCATGCCGCCCATCTTGCTCATATCTTTGTGACCATAAATTCTTGCAATGTTGCCTGTTGAGCAAAATGCCAAAGCTTTTGTAAAGCTGTGAGCTAAGCAGTGAAATATCGCTGCAAATAGACCAAATTTACCGCCAACACCAAGTGCAAATGCGATAACACCCATGTGAACGATTGAGTGATAAGCAAACATTCTTTTTACGTTGTGTTGTCTGATTAGGAAAAATCCCGCTACAAAAAGAGTGATAGTTCCTGAAACGATCATTATGCCCTCAACAAAGCTAAATCCAACAGCTTGAGCAGTGATAGCGTAGTATCTTAAAAGTGCAAGCATCGCACATTTTAAAAGTACGCCTGAAAGCAAGGCTGAGATAGGTGCTGGACCTTCAGCGTGGACGTCTGGTAACCAAGTGTGAGTTGGAGCAAGACCAGCTTTTGTACCAAAACCAATTAGAGCAAATACAAAGATAAGTTTTGCCGCATCTGGGTTTAAATTTTTAGCATTTGCCATTATTCCAGAAAATAGCATAGAAGCTTCGCCATCTCCTAGAGTGCTAAATGTGGCTGAGTATAAAAGAACAGTCGCATAAAGTGCAAATGCTAGGCCGATTGAGCAAAGAACAATGTATTTATAGCCACTCTCTGTTGATTTTTGATCTTTGTGGATAGCGACAAGAAACACAGAAGCTAGTGTTGTAGCCTCGATAGCTGCCCACATAAACGCAACGTTGTTGCAAATAACGCTTAAAGTCATTGTAAAGATAAATACATGGCTTAGTGCATAATATTTTTTAAGATCGCTTAAGTGGATGTGTCCATCTTCAAGCTCCCATCTCATGTAGTGGATAGAGTAGAAATTTACTATAAATCCAGTTACAGCGATAAGCACTAAGAAAACACAGCCTAAGCTATCTAAAAACAAAAATTTATCAAAACTATAAAAAGTTCCGCTACTTAAGACTTTAAGAACATTGTTAAGTAAAGCCACCGATGTCGCAGCAGAAAACAAAACATGAAGTCCGCTTAATACCGCATAATTTTTAGGACTCAAAAACAAGACCAAAGCACCAAGGAGCGGCAAGATAAGTATTAAAGCTAAACTATCCATCTCTAACCCCTTAAATTTGAAGCTTTAGAAGTATCTAAACTATCATAAGCTTTATAAAATCTAATCGCTAGAATGCTCATGATGATAACGGCAAATATCGCATCTGTTAAAATTCCAAGCTCAACTAACTCATGTGAGTTATAAGCCATTAGAGCAAGGCTTAGGTGGATACCGTTTTCAAACAAGCAGTAAGCTAAAATTTGTTTTATAAATGAGTTTCTTAGCATGAAGCCAAAAATTCCCATCATAAAGACCGTTCCAGCTGCGATTAGCATGATCTCTTCTTTGATAAGAGAGAATTTTAAAAATATAGGGTGGATACTCATTGAAAGAGCTAGAGAAAATCCCATAGCAATGACAGGGCTTACAAAAAATCCACCAACTGGTTCATCTTCGCTAACTACGCCAAGTTTTTTGATAAGCCAGAATAAAATTCCTGGCACAAGCAAAACTTTGGTAAAAAATGCAACGATCGCCCAAGTTTTAAGCTGCTCGGCGTTAAATTTCTCAGATAGCAAGAAAAATATGCTAACTAAAAGTAGTGTCTCAATCGCATAAGCGATGATTGAGAGTTTTAAGCTTCTAAGACCAAAAACCGCAAGCGAAGTTACGATCATGCAAATGGCTAAAATATCAAGTGTTTGCATCTCACACTCCTACTACATAAAGTGTTAGTGCAACAAACGAGATAGCAAGTGCACCAAGTGCATTTTTGCGTAAAGATGAAGTCATTTTAAAGCGTGGGCCAAAGTTGTCTATAAAGACAGCCGCTACGTAAAATACTCCAGTTTTTATCACAAAAACGATAATAGCTAAGAAAGGATTGCTAAAATTCCATGGCTCAAATATAGTTAGGAAAAGTCCGATCATAGCAAACTGTTTTAATATAAGTGATGCTTGAACTAAACCAAGGTCGCTACCTGCGTACTCGCCAAGCAAGCCCTCTTGAAGCTCTTGCTCAGCTTCAGCTACGTCAAATGGTTTTCTGCCAGTCTCAACATACATACACCATAAAAATGCGATAGAAGCTACGGCAAAGCTTGGGATTTGATATCCGATAACACCAGTTTTTACCATCTCTTGGATCTCAATTAAATTTGATGTTTTAGCTGCAAGCATTACGACGATTAGGCACATGATCATAACTGGCTCGACATATACGCCAAGCATTTGCTCCCTGCCGCCGCCTGTTGCTGCAAATGGGTTGCCGCTATCCATTGAAGCTGCACCAAATACAAATCTAAGCAAAGCACCAAGATAGAGGATCACAAATATATCTGAATATGCTCCAAAAACAGTATCTTTACTATATGTTATAGGTATAGCAGCTAGCACTGCAGCTGAAGTTGCAAAAAGGAAAAATGGAGCCCATCTAAATACCCAGTGTGAGCACTCGGGCACGGTTCTTCCTCTTCTAAAGAGTTTTATAATATCACGATATGTTTGAAAGAAATCGCTACCTTGTTTTGATTGAAGTCTAGCCCTTAGTTTTCTTGCCATACCATCAAACAAAGGAGCTACCAAAACGATAACGACTACTTGAAATATCATCAAAAGTATAGTTTGCATTTTCGTCTCCTAAACTAAAAAGTAGCCCACAGCAAGTATGGCACATAAATAAACTAAAATATAAAGTGTATATATGTTTGTATATCCGCTTTGAACGATGCCTAGTTTATCGGCAAATTTCATACACCATTTGATGACTGGCTCATAAAACATTCCCCACCAGATATCTTTTGGATGGTTGTGATATTCAACCGCGTCAAAATAATTTCTAGTAACGATCTTTTTATCAGCTCTAAATAGCCATTGCATGATCTTTCTAAGATCGCCTGTAAATGGACCACCTGTCATTTGCATACGTGAACTATATTTAAAGCCGCATGCCCATGGATCAGTTTCGCGTGGTTTATCTCTATTTGCTTTCATAACAGCAAGGATGATAAATGGCAAAATCATAGTCGCACATAAAACTAAAGCGATAAGCGGAGTTGAGATCATACTGCCTATTGGTGAAGTTATATTTATAGCTCCAAGGCTAGCTTTATAGTCACTTATAGCGATAGAATTTACAGCTTGCATGATGTAATCAACTATGTAGTTTGCGCCAAGACCAAAGCCAACGCAGCCTATCATTAGGATGATCATACCAAGAACCATGCCTATTGGACTCTCTTTGGCATTTTCCCAAATTTTTTGATCTCTTGGAGTACCTGCAAATATAACAGCGTAAAGTTTGAGGTGCATACCGACTAAAACGCCAGTTAGCGCAAGAGCAACGACACCAAGTGTAAATGCATATCTAACTAATGTTCCCTCGCCCATCGCACCTTGAAGCATACCTTGATATGTAAACCACTCTGAAACAAAGCCATTTACTGGAGGTAAAGCTGCGATACCCATGATGCCTATAAACATACCAAGGCTTGTCCATGGCATTTTTTTAGCAAGACCGCCAAGGATGTCCATATTTTGTGTGTGAGTAGCGTGGATGACTGAACCAGCGCAAAGGAAAAGCAAGCCTTTAAATATAGCGTGGTTAACTACGTGGTAGCAACCTGCTAGAAAACCTACTGCTGCAAGTGTTAAATTTCCAGCTGCAACGCCGTAAATTCCTGTGCCAAGACCTAGCAAGATGATGCCTATGTTCTCAACTGAGTGATAAGCAAGCAAGGCTTTAAAGTCGTGTTGGCAAAGAGCGTATAAAACACCAAATAGTGAGCTAGCTGCACCAAGAGCGAGTATTGTAAGACCAAAATATGTGCTAAGTGGCAAGTAAAGTGTAAATTTAACTAATGTAAATAGAGCAACTTTAATCATAACGCCTGACATAAGTGCTGAAACGTTTGATGGTGCTGCTGGGTGAGCTTGTGGAAGCCAAACGTGAAATGGCCACATACCAGCTTTACTACCAAAGCCAACCAAAAATAGTGCAAATACAGCAGCAGAAGCGCCAAATGGCATCTTAACGCCCATAAACGCGCTAAAGTCAAAGCTTCCTGCATAGTAGGCTGTAATAAGCAAACCACAGGTTATGCAAAAAGCACCGATTTGTGCGATGCCAAGATATACCATAACCGCTTTAAGTGTATTTTTACCGTCATTGACAATGATAAGAAATGATGAGATAAGAGTCATAAGCTCCCATAAAACGACAAAGCAAAATACATTATCAGCGCTAATTACTAGAAGCATTGAAAGGATGAATGTATTAAACAAACATGCAAACACGCCAACATTTGCTTTTTTGATGTACTCATCTGCATAGCTCATACCATAAACGCTGCTTGCAAATCCGATGAAAACAACAACAAAGCTAAAGAAATTTCCAAGTGGATTTAGCGCAAATTTTGGTGAATACAAAAAGCCATCCATAAGAGCAAAGCTATCGCTTACTCCCATATTTGCAACAAAGTGACACATCGCGTAAAAACAGCTTAAAGCACTTAGACCAAAACCAACCTTTACAGCGGCCTTTGGAGCACAATAAAGCAAGATGCTAACGACAGCACTTACAAGAAATAGCATATAAACCGTAGTCATCTTATGCTCCTTGTCCGTTTAAAATTTTAGTAGCAAATTTATTCGCTGCTTCATAATCTATCCTCTTGCCAAGTTTATGTTTGCCCTCTTCTGGATCAATCATAACAAGAGCACTTGTCGGGCAGACATCAACGCAAGCTGGTCCGTTCTCACGACCAAAGCACATATCGCATTTAACAGCGATATTTTTTGCGCCTGATTGTGACTCTATCTCAAGGTTGTACTTTGGCTCGATAGCGTAATTTACTGAAGGCATAAGCTCTGCACTTGAGCTTATCGCACCGTAAGGGCAAGCGATCGTGCACATCTTACAGCCTATACAAATTTCCTCGTGAAGCTCGATGCAATTATCATTAAATCGTAATGCTCCAGTTGGACACACATTCGCACAAGGACCATCGTCGCATTGTCTGCACTGAGTTGGCATAACGCCAGTAGCTTCTCTTAGCACACTTAGCCTTGCACGTGACAGCTTGCCGCGTTCATAAGCGCTCTTAAAACATGCAGCCATGCAGGTTGCACATCCTATACAGCGTTTATAATCGGCAATCACAAATTTATGTTTTTTCATAAATTCCTCCCATTAAACAAGGCTAAACTGCCCTGCTCACTTTTAAAGTGATGGTTAGTCACCAAAATAGAGATAGTTAAATTTTTATTTAACATCTCAAACGCTCCTTCCTAATTTTTGTAATAATTCTATAACTTACAATGAATAAATTCCGTCATCTATCTGACAAATTTTGTATTTTTAGAATTAAATTTTTATTTTATATACTTTTAAGATTATCTATTTAATATCGATTTTTAGGTATGTTTATTTGCTAAAGGATAATATTTATTAATAAAATTTTCCTATAAAGAGTAAAAATATCTTAATTAAGTTAAAATTTACAAGTTAATTATTTAAGCTCGGGTTAATTAAATAAAACTGAAATTTAAAAATCTAAAATATAATACGGCCTTTAAATTTAAAGGCTTTTTATGGAAATTTTTATAGTTATAGTTTTGCTTATTGTTGCAGTTTTTATTTTTATGAAATTTGTCCCTGTTTTTGGTGGCGCGCCAGATATTAAAAGCCAAAAGCTGATAAAGGCTTCGCCAAATTTCAACGGCAAAGTTTTTATAAATTTAGAACCAACGATTGATATGGTAAAAAATAATCCACAAGCATCTATGTTAAATTATATTCCGCAAGCGCTCTTTCCACCAAAAGGTAAGCTACCAACTAAGCCTTTGCCAAATTTAAAATTTGACGCAAATGCCTTGAAAAATGGCGAGTTTATCTGGCTTGGGCACGTTAGCCTCATCTGTAAGCTTGATGACAAAACCATCATCACTGACCCTGTTTTGCACCGAGCATTTCCACTGCCAATTGGCGGTAAGCCCTTTACCTACGAGCATGCTATCACCGCTAGCGACTACCCAGATGCGATCGACATCGCCCTCATCTCGCACGATCACTACGATCATCTTGATCACAAAACGATCCTTGAGCTAAAGGATAGAATTTGCAAATTTCTAGTTCCACTTGGCGTAAAAGCTCACCTTGTAAAATGGGGCGTTGATGAGTCTAAAATTTATGAGTTTGACTGGTTTGGTGATCAAAAAATAGGAAATTTAAACTTCACGTTTTGTCCTTCAAGGCACTTTAGTGGGCGCACATTTAAAAGAAATACGACGCTTTGGGGTGGCTGGGCGGTTGAAGAGGCTGGCTTTAGCTTTTATTTTAGCGGAGATGGCGGATACGGCAAGCATTTTAAGATGATAAATGAGAAATTTGGCGCCTTTGGTCTAGTTTTTATCGAAAATGGTGCTTACGGCGATGGCTGGCCTTACGTGCATATGAAGCCAGAGGAGTCAGCGCAAGCACTAAAAGATCTTGGTGCAAGGCTTGGTGTGCCGGTGCACTGGGGCAAATTTGATCTATCTTATCATGCTTGGGATGAGCCGATCAAGCGTTTTGAAAAGGCAGCGACAAAACTTGAGCTAAACTACGCAACGCCAATGATCGGAGAAGTTTTCACTATCCAAAATCCGCCTAGAAAAAAGTGGTGGGAGAAAATTTAGGAATAAAATTTGCTCTAAATTTTAAAATCCAAAAGGAAATACTGATGAAAATTTCTGAAAATTTAGCAAATCTAAAAAATGTCATCAATAAAGCTGCAAAAAGTGACCTTGATATGAGCGCAACTGGAAGCTTTTTACAAAATTTAGAAAAAGCAAACAAAGAGACTGAAAAAATTTATAAACAGCTAGAAAAAGAGCTAAAAAGCGATGCGCAAATGTTTAAACAATTTGACTTCATGCAGATGATAACAAAGCTTCAATACGGCAACCTAAAGCCAAATGAACGTGAAAAACTGCTCAATAAAATTAGCAAGATCGCCAAGGAAATTTAGCCGTTTAGTGTGATTTTACGCTAGCTAAATTTGGCTGTTTTGCGTAAATTTATGTGGTTTTTTGCTGAGTAAATTTGCTTAAAAAATCAAATTTACTCATTTAGAGGCTTGTTTTCATCCTCACATTTGCCGTCTTTTCTTTTCTTGCACACTAAGCGCGTATGACACTATCAATGCACAAAATTCCAGCAATTTTTAGAATTTCATGAACGAGTAATTTCGGCTCTGATTTTAGTGTCAAGCTTTGTGAGACCTAGAATTTATGGCTGAAAATTTTGTAGATAGTGTCTTAGGTGATCAAAGCTCTATAAATTATAGAAATTATCACGCACTAGGTGAAAATATAGGTTCTCTTGGAGCAGCTGGTAAAGCAGCCATAAAGGTAGGTAATAAGTTATCGAATGTAAATTTAAGTAAAAAAGGTACAACGGCAGATAAAACAACAAACAATAATCTAAATTCTAATGGCAATGACGGAATAATTGTTGCTGAGGGTAAGAGTGTTAAGATAGATATAAATAAACAAAACAAACATATACAAGGAACCAATGAATATAAAACAGCCAATCAAAATGGCGTAACAAGAAGTATTTTAACAGAAGATGTAGAAAATCTTTTGCCAAAATTTGGAACAGGTCAAAAGGTGAATAGTGTATAAATCGGATTGGCTGGTTCAAAAGAAAGAATAGATTTTGGAAAAGTAATTGGTTATTATATAGATGAAAATGGTAACAAATTGTCTACCACAAAAGGAATAGTTCATTATGGTAAAATGGTGCCCATATTGTTCCGAGTAGTCCAAATTGATAAGGGATTTGTATGAATGAAATAATTACTAAAATTTTATCATCCACAAAGAGAGCATTAAATGGCGAAACTACACAAAATATGCGTGCCGTTTATGTAACATTGGAAAACGACATAATAAAATTATTATTTATATATAATGGAGATATTACAGATGATGATTTGGATAATGTAGGATATATTTCTAGTTTAATTATTGCAGATTTTAATGAATACTTGATTGATGAAAAAGCAATAAGAATTGATTATCCAAATTTATTTTCTGTGCCGCAAAATTATTTTTTGGCATATAAAGGACAACGACTAGAAAATGACTAAATTCATAAATTTATCTTAGCACTTATCATTTTTATTGTAACTGGTTGTAGAGTTTCTCCAAATTTAAATAACACTAATGCAGATAAAGGAGCAAACGCAGGATACAAAATAACCACAAGCGCAGATACTTATAATAGGCAGCTTCATCAAAGAGAGATAGACTTTATAAACAATAAAAACAATATAGTAAGCTTTAAATCAAAGCTTCAAACTACAACAAATAAAATTTATAGCGATGATGAAGCAAAATCTATCCTAGCAAAAGCAGCGGTATCTTTAACGGATAAATCATTTAATGAAACATATAGACGAAGCCTAAGCTCAAATGATCTTTACAATATAGAACTAGCAACGAATTTCATAAAGCAAAGTAGCTTTTATAATACAAGCCTAGATAATACAAATGCCTTTAATCCGGATAAGAAGCAATATGAGGATAGGTATATGTATGCTTCAAAGGCATATGACAATTCAGACTTTTACAAAGATAATTTGTATATTAAAACAAACCCCGGCATATTAGATTATACAAAATCAACCATGTATGGTCTAGGCGGATTTGAAGGACTTGCTGATTTAGGAAATATTATCTTACATCCGGTAGATGTATAAACGGTTTAAATAATGCCTTTTATCATCCTATCCTAACAGCCAAAAATGTAAATGCAAACATACAAAAATCAGTAGTCAATTCTTGCAAGCGAATGGAATTTTAAAATTTGCAAAATATATTTTTAGAAATTTAAAGTTTTTTCTTTATTAAGGGGGAAGAGGCTTGAATTACGGTCTGCTTGCAGCTGCGAGCTAGCGAAGAAAAGAAGCTCTCTTCCCCCTTAACAATCATCCCCTAACTCCGACGACATTAGAAGTGGCATGCCTCAGCGCTGGCACACTCCAAGCGGTTAAAAGTTACGACAAATTTTATTTATCAGACCAAACAAGCATCAAGCGAATTTTAAAATTCCATGAATGAGTAATTTCGGCTCTAAAATTTGAGCTAAGCTGCAAGCGAAGCCAAATTTTAGTAGTCAATTCTTGCGAATGAATGGAATTTTAAAATTTGTAAAAAAGAATAAATTTAAAAAAGAATTCACATACCTATTTATATATGTAAAATTACTAGAAAGAATTTAAGAGCCAAAAAAGGCTCTTAAATTTTAGTGTAGTTCGCTCCAAACTTTACGTTTCCAAAGCCAAGCAAAAATTCCTAATATAAAGAAGTAGATCATGACATAAAGCCCTGTACTCTCGCGCTCAGCCTTTTTCTTGTCACCTACTTTTTGGATATAAGCTACCACGTCGTCTTCAGCGGCTTTATTTAAACCAACTCTTGGCATTGCGGTACCTGGTAGCATCTTTTGAGTATCGTTTATAAATTTATGTAAATACTCATCGCCTTTTGAACGGATCATCATCGATAGATCAGGTGGATTTGAGCCCATATAAGCAGCAAGGCTTACTTTGTTGCTAAATGCATATTTTTTGTCATATTTTATATCATGACATCTTTGACATGCATCAGCGAAAACCTTTTCTTCAGTGATCTTATTGTTTGCCTTTTCATAATCAGCAGATACCTTTTTCAAATAAGCTACTATATCGGCAGTCTCAGCATTTATATCACCACCAGCACCCATAAATGCGGTCATCGGAAATGGATGCTCGTCGTTAAATTTATGAGTTAGCTTTAAAGCCATAGTTGGGTTTTTAATGAGAGCAGCTAAGAATTTATCGTCATAAATTTTACCAGCGGTACTAAGATCTGGTGGCACTACACCAAAGCTTTGACTAGCTGTCTCAGCATCCATACCAGCTGGCATACCTGCTGCCTCTATACCATGGCATCCCGTACATCCAGCTGCTACAAAAGTATCAGCACCCTTTGTAGCGTCACCTTTTGTAAGATCGATAGAGTTAATGTCATTCCAAAATGCTGTATAGTCATCAAGAATTTTTTGTGCTACTTCTACATCTTTTGTAGCCGCATCTATACTTGCCTTATTTCCGCTAGCCTTAGCAGTCTCAAGTGCTACCTTTTTTTGCTCTAAAAAGTGCTTTGCATAGTCAGTATCTTCTTTTGAAAAGTTATACTCAGCATTTGCAGTGTGCGGATGAAGCTTCGTGTGAGCGTAAGGCTCGATGCCCCAGTATAAAACACCTGAAAGAATAACAACAATGGCAAAAATTTTAAGCTCTTTCATGATTAGCCCCTCTTTCTTTCAAGTATTGTTATAACTGGCAACGCAATTATAAATAGGAACAAGAATAGTAATGATGAATAAAATCCTATCCAGTCATTATAACCACCTGTTGGGAGCTTGCCATATATAGATAAAACGATAAGATCGACAACTAAGACCCAAAACCATATAAAAAATAGTGGTCTTTTATGAGCTGGAGCTACAAGGTCGCTTCTATCAAGAAGAGGTATAAGCATAAATGCAACACCCGCAAACGCAAACGCGATAAGACCGATGTTATAAGCAGAAATTCCAGCTATATCAAAGAAGAAGCCACGTAAAATTTCATATTGCCACAAGAAATACCACTCTGGATAGATATGTGGTGGGGTTTTTAGTGGATTTGCTGGCTCAAAGTTAATAGGATCCATTGCAAAGTTGAAGTGATAGCAAACAAGATAGATGACAAATATCATAAAGAATGATACATACATAAAGTCTTTTGCCAAAAATCCTGGCCAAAATGGTATAACTTTAGATTTCGCTCTATCGCCGTGTAGATACTCTTGTGCCTCTACTTCAAAGTCTATATCTTCGCTTGTTAGGTTATTAACGTGTGGAACTCTTAAAGAGTAGAAGTGAATAACCAAAACAGCTATCGTTACAAGTGGCAGTAAACAAACATGAAGCATAAAGAATCTAGTAAGTGTTGAGTCGCCAACTGCGTAATCACCTCTAATCCACTCAACTAAAGCGTCACCAATAACTGGCACACCGCCAAAAAGCTGAGTGATAACAGTTGCCGCCCAGTAGCTCATCTGCCCCCATGGGAGCATATAACCACTAAATGCCTCTGCTGAAAAACAGATAAATAGCACCATACCACTTATCCAAATGACTTCTCTGCCTCTTTTGTATGAACCATAGTAAAGTCCAGTAAGCAAGTGAATATACATAATAAGAAATATCGTAGAGGCTGAAACTGCGTGAATATGACGCCAAAGCCAGCCATACTCGACCTCTTGCATGATAGTATAATTTACACTATCAAATGCCAAATTTACATCTGGTTTGTAATACATTAAAAGTAAAAAACCAGTAACAATTAAGAGCATAAAAAGCGTTGTTAAAATAACGCCCATTGCCCAAAGGAAATTTATATTTTTTGGAATCCAGTATTCGCTAACTAGAACCTTTATAAGTTTTGTAAAAGCTAGGCGTTGATCAAGCCAGTCAATAACGCCAGTTGATTTATGAGCTAAAGACATTGCTATCCTCCTAAGCTTTTGCTACTAATTTTTCGTATTCTGGGCTTGTTTCGCCTAGAACTAGCTTGGTTCCATCAATCTTAAATGGTGGTATATCAAGTGGTCTTGGAGGAGGTCCGTATGTTTGCATTCCGTCGGCATTAAATTCGCCGCCATGACAGGCACATACAAACATTTGTTTACTTGCTTTATACTCAGGTATACAACCAAGATGCGTGCAAAGTCCGATAAGAACTACGTATCTAGCATCCCCTACGACAACATCTCTTTTGTCATTTTTAGCCATATCAGGACTTTTTTTGAGGATGAAAATAGGTTTTTTGCGCCATTCAACCTGCCTCATTTCTCCATCTTTGATCGGACTTAGATCAACTGTTGTAAAACCAGCAGCTTTTACGCTTGGAAGCGGATCCCAAGTCTTTTTAACAGCCACTAGTGACATAGCGCCGCCGACAGCTGCTACAGCGCCAAACGCAAGGCCGATAAAGCTACGTCTTTCTTGCTTCACTGACATTAAATTCCTTTCTATAAATAAATTCTTAACGATTATACTCTCAAAAAATTAAAAAAGTATAATTTCTAAATATAATCTGCAAAAATAATGTTAATTTTAACTTAAACGTAAATCTTGATTTTAAGATAAAAATTTTTAAGCTTTATGGCTTTTTAAACTAAATCTAAAATCAAAATCAGCCAAGCCTTTTCTCATTCATCTTTATATAAATATGTAAGATATCAATCGCAGCTGGCGTGATACCTGAGATTTCACTCGCAGCAAAAAGCGTCGGTGGTGCAAATTTCTCAAGCTTTTCGACCACTTCATTACTAAGACCACTCACACCTCTAAAGTCAAAATTTTCAGGAATTTTCACATCCATCATATCTTTCATTTTTTCTATCTGATTTTTTTGCTCATTTATGTAGTGCTGATATTTACACTCGGTTAAAATTTGATCCACACTCGCATCATCTAAATTTGCAAATTTCTGATCAAGCTTTCTTAGTTTCTCAGCCGTAAAGCTCTTACGTGCGACTATCTTTTGAAGACTCACGTTTTGACTAATCGGCTCTTCATCAAGGCTGGCTAAAAGCTCTAAATTTTGCTTGCTCGGCGTAATTTGAGTATTGTTAAGGTAAGCAAGTCCATTTTTTAAATTTTGCCTGATAGCTTCAATTTCATTAAAAGTCTCATCATCAAGAAGCCCAAGCTCATGGCCATATCCACCAAGCCTTAAAATGGCATTTTCCTCACGCAAAAGCAAGCGATACTCCGCCCTGCTCGTAAACATCCTATATGGCTCTTTTGTCCCTTTTGTCACAAGATCATCGATCAAAACACCTATATAAGCCTCATCGCGGCGCAAGACAAGTGGCTCTTTATTATCAAGCGAAAGCGCTGCATTTATACCAGCCATTAGCCCCTGAGCGCCCGCCTCTTCGTATCCTGTCGTGCCGTTTATCTGTCCAGCTAGATAAAGACCTTTTACCTTTTTAGTCTCAAGGCTGTGTCTTAGCTGTGTTGGCTCGACGTAGTCATATTCGATAGCGTATCCATGCCTTACGATTTTCGCATTTTCAAAGCCCTTTACAGAGCGTAACATCTGCACTTGCACCTCATAAGGCAGGCTCGTTGAAAAGCCGTTTATGTAGTACTCTGTAGCTTCAAGTGTTTGAGGCTCAATGAAAAGATGGTGTCTGTCGCGGTCGCCAAAGCGGTTTATCTTATCCTCGATACTTGGGCAATATCTTGGCCCAATGCCCTCAATCTGTCCTGTAAAAAGTGGCGCTTTGTCGAAATTTGAGCGGATTATCTCATGCGTGGTTTCGTTTGTATAGGCGATGTAGCATGGCAGCTGCGTTGGGGAAAAATTTTTAGTTCTAAAGCTAAACGCAACTGGTTTTGCGTCGCCATCTTGTTTTTCTAAAATTTCAAAATTTATAGTTTTTGCATCGATCCTTGGGCATGTTCCAGTCTTTAGCCTGCCTAAATTTAGCCCAAGCTCTCTTAGACTGCCACTTAGATCCTTTGCACTTAGCTCGCCCACACGGCCAGCTTCTAGCTTGTTAAATCCAACGTGAATTAGCCCGTTTAAAAATGTGCCAGTTGTAATTATCACTTTTTTTGCATTATAGATGTTATTTAGGTGGGTTTTAACGCCAGTTACCTCGCCATTTTGACTTAAAATTTCAGTGGCGATCTCTTGAGAAATTTCTAAA
Source organism: Campylobacteraceae bacterium (assembly GCA_902387145.1). GTDB lineage: Bacteria > Campylobacterota > Campylobacteria > Campylobacterales > Campylobacteraceae > Campylobacter_A. The sequence continues at coordinate 96,282 of CABMKY010000008.1, forward strand.
TTCGGAGTGTTTAAAAGCAAATTTCTCATATAAACTCTATATCTATCCATATCGATCTGAGCGCGGCTACCACGTACTGCTGGGCCTTTGCTCTCATTTAGCACGCGAAACTGGATGCCAACAGCATCAGTCGTAAGCCCCATTTGACCGCCAAGCGCGTCGATCTCTTTTACAAGATGTCCCTTTGCAAGGCCACCGATAGCTGGATTACAGCTTGCAGCGCCTATTTGCTCGGCTAAGATCGTGATAAGTAAAGTTTGTTTGCCCATTCTAGCAGTCGCAAGACTTGCCTCAATGCCTGCATGTCCGCCGCCAATGACGATTATTTCATAGTTCATGATAAATTTTTCCTATTTTTTGATTGCGTGATTTTATCTAAAAGCATATAAAATTTAAATTTCTTAAAAATTTTTATTGCCAAATTTAATGTAGAGTTTTTTATTAATAATATTTTAAATATTTTGCTGTTAGATTTACAAAATTTTTAAAATCACAAAGGTCTTTCTATGATGAGTTTATTAAAAGTTGCTGGCTTTTTGCCCTACCTTGCGATCGCATTTTTAAATGCAAGCGTCGATCTAGCACACAAAATAACCATACAAAATGTTCTTTTAAAAACATACGATGGCGACATACTTTTTATCCTAACAGCCGTCATAAACGCAATGATCTTGCTTCCATTTATATTTTTATTTTCGCCCTCAAGCTTTATAAATGATAAATTTGCAAAAATAAAGGTCATAAGAATTTGTGCCATTTTTGGCGTTATTATCAGCGTCGCGGTGCTTTTTAGCTATCTTGCAGGCGCTTTTGGCATGGCCTTTGCTTTAACGCTCATACTAGCCGCTCAAAGTGCTATCTACTCACCAGCAAAATACGGCATAATCAAAGCCCTGGTCGGCCCTGAGCGCCTTGGCACAGCAAATGGCATCATCCAAGCGCTCACCATCGTTGCGATACTTTTTAGCTCATTTTTATTTTCATTTATATTTGAAAATTTATACATCCAAGGTGAAAACTCAGAAGAGATCTTAAAAAGCGTCTATCCTATTGGCATCTTTTTAGTCGTATTTAGCGCACTTGAAGCGTACTTTGCCTACAAGCTACCTTGCATCGATGAAAAAGATGAAACAAGCGAAAATTTTGATATTAAAAAATATATTCGCCTTAGCTATTTAAGAGAGAATTTAAAAGAAGTAAGGTCAGATAAAAATATCTGGCTAAGTATCGCTGGGCTTAGCATATTTTGGGGAATTTCTCAGATCATCATCGCAGCTTTTCCAGCTCATTATAAAGCCGTTTTTAACGACGACAGCTCGCTAGCGGTACAAGCAATCCTTGCAGCAAGCGCCATAGGCATCGCATTTGGCTCATACGTGGCTGGCTCTATGTCAAAGCTTCACATCGAGCTTGGCATCGTGCCGATGGGCGCTATTGGTATATTTTTCTCGCTTTTATTTTTCGCATTTGGCTCAAGTATCGGCGTAGTTAGCATTAGCTCATTTGCATTTGGCTTTTTTGGAGGCATATTTATAGTGCCGCTAAATGCGATGATCCAGTACTTCGCCCCACAAAAGAGCACCGGCAAGATAATGGCGGCAAACAACTTCTTGCAAAACGTCTCAATGCTGCTATTTCTAGCTATTGGCATAGGCTTAGTGTATTTTAAAATTTCAACAACTGGGCTCTTTGTCTTTACAGCGCTTGTTTGCTTAATCGGCAGTTTTTACGCTATTTTGCAGCTTCCGCACCTTTTTACAAGGCTACTTTTATTGCCATTTTTAAAGACAAAGTACCGATTTTTTGTTGAGGGGCTTCAAAATTTACCACAAAGTGGCGGCGCATTACTTCTTGGCAATCACATCAGCTGGATCGACTGGCTCGTACTTCAAGCTGCAAGCCCAAGGGGCATAAGGTTTGTCATGTATAGAACGATCTATAACAAATGGTATCTAAAGCAAATTTTTAAATTTTTTAAAGTGATCCCAATAGGCGCAGGGGCAAGCAAAGAGTCGATCGAGCTAGTTAGAGAGTGCCTAAAAAATGGCGAAGTGGTCGCACTTTTTCCGGAAGGCCACATCAGCTACAACGGTCAGATAAATGAGTTTCAAAAGGGCTTTGAGCTTATCATCAGAGATCTAGAAGAAATTTGTATCGTGCCATTTTATCTTCGTGGCCTTTGGGGATCTAGCTTTTCAAGAGCTAGTAAATTTTACAAAGACCTCACTTCTAAAAACGGCAGACGCGATATCATCGTTGCCTTTGGCAAGCCAATAACTACATTTATAAACGCTGCAAAAATGAAGCAAAAGGTGCTTGAGCTTAGCTTTTCATCGTGGGAGAGCTTTATCTCAAGGCAAAAACCACTAACCGAGGAGTGGCTAAGCAACGCAAAAGAGGATAAATTTAAAGAGTGTGTGAGTGACAGCACTGGGCTAAATTTAAGCAACTTGAAATTTATAACAGCTGTTTTAGTATTTATCAAAATTTTTAAACGCGAGCTAAAAGATGAGAAAAATATAGGCATCTTGTTACCTAGCTCAAGCATCGCAGCTATCGTCAACATGGCGCTTCTTGCCATGGGCAAAGTGAGCGTAAATTTAAACTACACGCTTAATGTTACCTCTCTAAATCACGCCCTAAGAAAGGCGGATATAAACACGGTGATCACCTCTAGCAAATTTCTTGAAAAGCTCGCACTTAAAGGCTTTGATCTAAAAGATGCGATGAGCGGCAAGGCTAAATTTGCAGAAGATCTCTCAGCCAGCGTCTCAAAAAAAGAGAAATTTCTAGCGCTTTTAACGGTATTTTTTGCCCCAACTTGGCTCATTAAGCTTTGCTATTTTAGGCCAGTGAGCTTAGAAGATACAGCTACTATTTTATTTAGTAGTGGCAGCGAAGGCGAGCCAAAAGGCATCGAGCTAAGCCACAAAAATTTACTTGCAAACATTAAGCAAATAAGCGAACTTCTAAATTTCAAAAAAGATGACGTGATCTTAAACTCACTCCCAGTATTTCACTCATTTGGCCTAACAGTCACCACGCTCATGCCGCTTTGCGAGAGCATAAAAATGGTAAGTGTACCTGATCCAACAGATGGAGCAACTATCGGTAAAATGGCTGCAAGACACAGCGCTAGTATCATCTTTGGTACCTCGACCTTCTTTAGGCTCTACACCAGAAACAAAAAGCTTCATCCGCTGATGTTTCAAAGTGCCAGAATGGTCGTAGCTGGGGCTGAAAAGCTAAAACCAGAGATAAAAGACGAGTTTAGGCTCAAATTTGGAATAGAAATTTATGAAGGTTATGGCGCGACCGAAACAGCGCCGGTAGCTGCTGTAAATATGCCAAATATCCTAGAAAAAGAGAGCCTAAAAGAGCTTACATTTAATAGACCTGGAAGCGTTGGCATGCCTCTGCCTGGCACTATCATAAAAATAATCGACCCTGAGACTCTTGAAGAGCTTGAAACTGGCGAGGACGGACTCATCGTCATCGGCGGATCGCAAGTGATGAAAGGCTATCTAAACGACGAAGCTAAAACAAACGATGTCATCACGCATATAGACGGCGTAAGATACTATAAAACTGGCGACAAAGGTCACATCGATGAAAACGGCTTTGTATTTATCGTCGATAGATACTCAAGATTTGCCAAGATCGGTGGCGAGATGATAAGCCTTGGAAGCGTCGAAGAAGAGCTTGCAAAGGTGCTTGGAAGCGACGTTGTCTTTAGCAGTGCAAACGTGCCAGATAGCAAAAAGGGCGAAGCGATCGCGCTTTTAGTAAAAAGCGGCACAGAGCCTGAAAATTTAGAGCAAATTTTAAAAGAGAGCAACCTAGCTCCTATAATGATGCCAAGCTATATATTTATCGTTGATGATATCCCAACGCTTGCGAGCGGCAAAGTTGATTTTAAGGGCGTAAAAGCTCTAGCGGTCTCACTTTTAGCGGAGTGAGCTGCCGCCCTTTTATTTTTGTGATAAAATAGCACCAAAATATTACCTAGGTCGCAGTTGCGACTGACATTTGCATAAATCTTAAAAATTTTTGCAAAGAGTTTTGTATAAAAATTTCTATTGCTTTTTAAATTTGGTGCAATTCGTGCGATTGTTTGCTAAATTCTGCCTTTACAGAATTTTACTGGCAGATCATAAAAGATGATGCTATACAAATAGTGAACAAATGGGCTATAACGTAGAAAAAGGTAACAAAGTGCTACTAATTAAGATAAATTTTGCCCTAAATGAGCTTAGCAAGGAAGGAGCTTTAAGCGAAATTTCGCTTAAATACTTCGGCAAAGACATTTCTAAATAAGGAGAATCAATGAATTTTAAGCCCATTTTTGGCTTTATTGCAGGTGCTTTTTTAGCTTTAAATTTAAATGCTTCAACTATCAAAAAAGGCGAACTTACCGTCGCAACTGAAGGTACCTACTCACCTTACTCATTTTACGATGAAAAGGGCGAGCTAGTAGGATATGACGTAGATATTGCAAGAGCAGTAGCGCAAAAGCTAAAATTAAAAGTTGAGTTTCTAACAGCTCCTTGGGATGCGATGCTTGCGGCTTTTGATGCTGGTAAGGCCGATGTTGTATTTAATCAAGTTAGTATAAACGAAGATAGAAAGAAAAAGTATGGTATGAGCGTGCCTTACACTATGCCATATCCGGTAATTGTCGTGCATAAAGATAATAACGACATCAAAAGTTTTGCTGATCTAAAAGGCAAAAAGAGTGTACACTCTGCTACTAGCAACTGGGCAGCGATAGCCGAGAAAAACGGCGCAACAGTGGTCGTAGCTGATGGCTTTAGCAAAGGCGTGGAGCTTATCATCTCAAAAAGAGCTGATGATACGATAAACGATAACGTTACATTTTTTGACTACATCAAACAACGCCCAAATGCGCCACTAAAAATCGCATACACAAGCAACGAGCCGATGCCAACAGCTGCAATCGTTAAAAAAGGCAACACCGAGCTACTAGAAGCGATAAACAAAGCGCTTGATGAACTAAAAGCTGAGGGCAAGATAAGTGAAATTTCGATGAAATATTTTGGAAAAGATATTTCAAAATAAAGGATTAAAATGAAATTTACAAATTTATTAAAAGTAGTAGCTGTGCTTGCAATGGCTCTAAATTTACAAGCAAAAACTATAAAAGACGGCGTGCTAACAGTAGCAACTGAAGGCACTTACGCTCCTTTTACATTTTATAATGATAAAAATGAGCTAGTAGGATACGATGTAGATATCGCAAGAGCGGTAGCGCAAAAACTAAATTTAAAAGTTGAGTTTCTAACAGCTCCTTGGGATGCGATGCTAGCTGCATTTGACGCGGGCAAGGCAGACGTTGTATTTAATCAAGTAAGCATAACTGATGAGAGAAAGAAAAAATATGCTTTTTCAGTGCCTTATACTGTAACATTTGGTGCCATCATCACTAGAAAAGATAATAACGACATAAAAAGCTTTGCCGACCTAAAAGGCAAAAAAAATGCCGACTCAGCGACTAGCAACTGGGCAAAAGTCGCCGTAAAATACGGCGCTGAACACGTCGTAACAGATAGTTTTGCTAAAAGTATAGAGCTTCTTATATCAAGACGCGTAGATGCTGTCGTAAGAGACAACATCGTATTTTACGACTTCATAAAAGAGCGTCCAAACGCACCTGTAAAAATAGCTGCCTCACTTGATGAGAAAGACTACACAGCAGCAGCTGTTAAAAAAGACAACGCCGAACTTGCAGAGCAAATTTCAAATGCTTTAACTGAGCTTTCAAAAGAAGGCAAACTAGAAGCTATCTCAAAAAGCTACTTTGGCAAAGACGTCTCAAAATAAATTTATAAACCAACAAGGCAAAAATGGAAAATTTAGATAGAGTGATCGAGCTTGTTTCAAGCTCGACGCTACCGATGATCATTGCACTTTTAAAGGTGACGATCCCGCTTACATTGCTCTCGTTTTCGCTAGGGCTTGTCATCGCCATTATCACAGCAGTAGCAAGGCTTTCAAATATAAAAATTTTAAAATTTATATTTGCCACCTATGTTTGGATATTTCGCGGCACGCCACTTCTTGTGCAGCTTTTTATTGTATTTTACGGGCTTCCTAGCATCGGTGTCACACTTGATACTTGGAGTGCGGCCACTATCGCATTTAGTCTAAACGTGGGCGCTTATGCCTCTGAGTCTGTAAGGGCTGCCATACTTTCTGTGCCAAAAGGTCAGTGGGAGGCGGCCACATCGCTTGGCATGACGCACTATCAAATTTTAAAGCGTATCATCGCACCTCAAGCAGTGAGGATCTCGCTCCCTCCGCTTTCAAACACATTTATAGGCCTTGTTAAAGACACTTCACTAGCAGCTTCTATAACGATGGTTGATATGTTTATGGTCGCTCAAAGGATCGCAGCAAGGACCTTTGAGCCACTCATCCTCTACATCCTAGCAGCACTTATCTATTTGGTGGTTTGCACGCTCTTAACCTATCTTCAATCAAGGCTTGAAAAAGCTGTCTCAAGGTATGTCTAATGGCTATAAATTTTAAAAATATAAGCAAATCTTACGGCGATCATTTGGTGCTAGATAACATAAACACAAGCTTCAAAGAAGGACAAACGACCGTGATCGTTGGCTCATCAGGTTGTGGCAAATCAACACTTCTTAGATGCATAAATTTACTTGAGATCCCACAAAGTGGCATTTTAGAGGTAGATGATAGAGCTGTAAATTTTAAAGAGAAGCTTAGCTCAAAAAAGCTTTTAGAAATTCGCAAAAAAACAGGCATGGTCTTTCAAAGTTTCAACCTCTTCCCACACCTAACAGCGCTTCAAAATGTCACTGAAGCTCCGATCTACGTTCAAAAAAAGGATAAAAACGAAGCGATAAAAGAGGCAAAAGAGCTTTTAGCTAAAGTGGGGCTTAGTCAGAAAGAAGATACCTATCCAAACAGGCTCTCTGGCGGTCAAGCACAGCGTGTAGCCATCGCTAGAGCCCTGGCCGTAAATCCATACTTTTTGCTACTTGACGAGCCTACAAGTGCGCTTGATCCAGAGCTTGAAGCCGAAGTTTTAAAGGTTATTTTATCTCTTGCAAAAGAAAAAAAGTCTATGATCATCGTCACTCATAATATGAATTTTGCTAAAAAGATAGCTGATAGAATTTTGTTTTTAGATAAAGGTGTGATCGCATTTGATGGCTTGGTAGATGAGTTTTTTAACAGCCATAATGAAAGAATAAAAAGCTTCATCTCAGCTATGGATATATGAAAATTTTAGCTAGAAAATCTAGCTAAAATTACATTAAGCAAAGTGAGGTTTTATCTGCTCGATCCAAGCTGAAATTCTACCCTCAGTTTTGTCACTTTGGTTATCAGCATCAAGTGCTAGGCCTACAAATTTTCCATTTCTTACAGCATCAGAGCCATCAAATGTATATCCATCAGTGCTAACCTCTCCAACTACCTTTGCGCCAGCTTTTACGACCTCATCATAAAGCTTTGCCATGCCGTTACAGTACTCATCAGAGTAGCTCTCGCTATCACCCATACCAAAAACAGCAACCGTCTTACTGCTTAAATTTAGCGCCTTAAAATCAAACGCATCCCAGTCATCTTGAAGATCACCACTACCCCAGGTTGATGTACCAAGGATTAGCTTATCAAAGCTATTTATCTTCGCTGCGTCTACATCAGCAACGTTTAAAAGCTCATTTTCAAGGCCTAGACCCTCACTTATAAGTTTTGCTGCATCTTCAGTATTTCCCATGCTGCTTCCATAAACTATACCTATCATTTTTATCCTTTTTAAAAAATTTTACTAATAATCGTATAAGGCACAAGCTTGATCAAACCTCTCGCACAACAGTGCCTAACCTCAACGTGGCGCCTAAATTCCTCATTTCTAGGAAAAACAATATAAACCATCTCACACTCGTGACCAAGCACACCGACGGCTCTATCTATATCGTCGTTTAAATTTCTCATATCATCAAAGCTCACTTTTTTAAAGCTTGGCATGACACTGAGCAAATTTTTACCATCTTTTTTGACCGAGATGACACCGCTATTTAGCATGACCTCTTTGTCTTGATGGCGGAGGCGTATTTTATCATAAACAAATTGACAAAACATCTGTGCCGCATCGATACAAAACTCAAATTTCCCACTTGTGTAAAGCATTTTTATCATCTTTGCAGCTGCCATTTTTGGCTCTTTTGCTATAAATTTTATCTTTGAAAAGTCACCTTTTAAATAAGCATTTATGATGATATTTGATGAAATACAAAAGCGATCTGCTGGCTTAAAATTTAGACATTTTCCGCGAAGTAGGAAATTTATCCTAGCATCAAAAATTTCTTTAAAATTTAGAAATTTAGCGTAAGAAAGTGGTATTTTTAGCTCGCTTTCTACGCCAGAATTATAAAGTGCAATAAAAATTTTTGCACGTGAAAGCCTATCAAGCTTTGCAAAAATATTTGGAGTTATTTCGCCAATATCTGATAAAAGCCCGAATCTCATTAATTATTCTTTGCATCCAAATTCCTTATCTAGCCCAAAGACCTTGCAGTACTCGCAAAATACGCAGCTAACGCTTCTTTTTGCACAAACAATTGGAATATTTCTCTTTTTTGCTTGAGTTTTAATAGTCTTCATAGTGTTGTGGTTTAAAAAGCTAGTTAGCATCACCACGCACTCAGTATCTTGAGGGATTGGCTTGCGATTTACACGGTTTTCATTTCTAGCATCCCAGTGTTCTATCTTCTCAGCTCCTAAATCATGTAAAACTGCCTTGATAGGTGTTATCTCATCTGCACCGATAACTAAAACTGACATAATAAGCTCCTAAAATTTATTCATTTTCTGATAATGATTATAAGGAAGCTTAACTAAAATTTTTCTTAGTTATGATATTTATTATCACTTATATGTAGAAATTTGTAACGTTTTACTTAGATATTTAAACATCTAAATTCTCTTAACCTTAGATATCGTAAACAAAAATATGATAAGTCCGCTTGCGGCAAAAAAACTACCAACATTACCGATATTTTGCTCGCCTAAATGAACTATCGTCTGATGCCCTATTAGCGCCCCTGCTCCGATACCTATGTTATAAATAGCCGAAAATATCGCCATTGCAGCGTCAGTAGCATTTGAGGCTAAATTTAGCACTTTTATTTGAAAACTCATATTTACACCAGCTATGCCAAGCCCCCAAACAAAGGCCAAGAATAGCATTAAAACTTCATTTTTAGCGATAAAATTTAACACAATCAAGCAACATAAAATAAGCATAATAGAAATTGCAGAAAATGCATTTGGAATGAGCTTATAAAATTTAGAGAAAAGCAGGCTTGCAACTACACCAGCAACGCCAAATATAAGCAAGAATATTGTGATAAATTTCCCATCAAAGCCACTGATATCTTTTGCAAATGGCTCAATGTAGCTATAGGTGCTAAAATGTGCGCTTATGATAATTGCCGTTAGTAAAAATATGACCATTAAAAGGCCATTTCTTGCAATCTCTGGCAAGCTTTTAAGTGAGCCTGAGTTTTTGCTTGGCAAAAGTGGCAAAATTTTATATAGCCAAACTCCAACACCAACAGCAAAAATTCCGATCAGCCCAAAGGTCACACGCCAACCAAGTACATCACCTAAAATTCTTCCAAGTGGTAGACCAAGTATCATCGCTAGTGATGTGCCAAGAGCTAATAATCCAAGAGCTTGCGAGCTTTTATTTATCGGAGCTAGTCTAACAGCAAGTGAAGCAGTGATAGCCCAAAAAATGGCATGGGCAATAGCTATCATCAACCGAGCAATAATTAAAATTTTAAAATTCCAAGCAAAGGCGCAAAGAGTATGAGCTATAACAAATACGATAAAAACCTTTAAAAGAAGAGATTTTCGCTCTAAATTTGCAGTTAAAAGCATAAGTGGCAAAGAAAGTATCGTGACGCTCCACGCATAAATCGTAATAATAAGACCGGTATCAGCCGTGCTCATGTCAAAATCTTTTGCAATATCACTTAAAAGTGGCACTGGAACAAACTCAGTAGTGTTAAATATAAAAGCACAAAAAGCAAGAGCTATAACCCTTAAATAGGCTACCCTATGGACACTTACCAAATTTTATCCTTAAATTTTTTCATTACGGTAATGGAATTTTACTTAAAGTTAGTAATTTAAAAGGCAAAATTCTCAGAATTTATTAATGACATAGATTAATAGTAGATTTTGGAAACTATCTCTATAATAAAAGATTTTTAAAAATCGTAAGAAAATTTAAGGCGGAAAAATGGCTAAAATAATGAAAACTATGGACGGAAACGAGGCTGCGGCGCACGCGGCTTACGCATTTACGGAGGTTGCGGGCATCTACCCGATCACCCCTAGCTCGCCTATGGCCGACTACACCGATATGTGGGCGGCTCAGGGTAAGAAAAATCTATTCGGCATGCCGGTTAAAGTCGTCGAAATGCAAAGCGAGGGCGGAGCTGCGGGCACCGTGCACGGCTCGCTGCAAGTAGGCGCCCTAACTACGACGTACACGGCTTCGCAAGGGCTTTTGCTAAAAATCCCGAATATGTACAAGATTGCAGGCCAACTACTACCCGGCGTCATCCACGTGAGCGCGCGCTCTATCGCGGCTCAGGCGCTTTCTATCTTCGGCGATCATCAGGACATTTATGCCTGTCGGCAAACGGGTTTTGCGATGCTGGCAAGCGGCTCCGTGCAAGAGGTCATGGATATCGCCGGCGTCGCGCACCTAGCGGCGATCAAGGGTCGCGTGCCGTTTTTGCACTTTTTTGATGGATTTCGCACGAGCCACGAGATACAAAAGATCGAGGTGCTTGACTACGCGCACTTTGATAGGCTTCTTGACCGCGAAGCTCTGCAAAAATTTAGAGACGAGGCGCTAAGCCCCGAGAGTCCGAAGACTCGCGGTACGGCGCAAAACGACGATATCTACTTCCAGACGCGCGAGCTAGCCAACCGCTACTACGATGCGGTGCCTGATATCGTAGCGGAGTATCTAAAAGAAATTTCAAAAATCACTGGACGCGACTATAAACCGTTTAACTACTACGGCGATCCGCATGCTACGCGTGTCGTGGTCGCGATGGGCTCTGTTACGCAAACTCTCGAAGAAGTCGTCGATCACCTGCGCGCAAAGGGCGAAAAAGTAGGCGTGCTAAAAGTGCATCTATATCGTCCGTTTAGTCTAAAATATCTCTTTGACGTGATGCCTGAAACTGTAGAAAAGATCGCCGTGCTAGACCGCACGAAAGAGCCTGGAAGCCTGGGCGAGCCGCTATATCTGGACGTCAAGGCGGCGTTTTACGGACGCAAAAATCAGCCCGTGATCGTGGGCGGTCGCTACGGTTTAAGCTCAAAAGACGTCGATCCAGCGCAGATGCTAGCCGTCTTTGAAAATCTAAATTTAAGCGAGCCTAAAAACGGCTTTACCGTCGGTATCGAGGACGACGTGACCTTCACCTCGCTAAAAGTCGGCGAGAAAATTTCGCTAAGCGACGCAAGCGTGAAAGAGTGCTTATTTTACGGACTTGGCGCGGACGGTACAGTAGGGGCGAATAAAAACTCCATCAAAATCATCGGCGATAAAACCGAGCTTTACGCGCAGGCGTATTTTGCCTACGATAGTAAAAAATCAGGCGGCTATACGCGCTCGCACCTACGTTTTGGTAAAAACCCGATCCGCTCGACCTATCTCGTCTCAAATCCACACTTCGTAGCTTGCTCGGTCGCGGCGTATCTTGAAATTTACGACGTCATAGACGGTATCCGCGAGGGCGGGACGTTCCTGCTAAACTCGATCTGGGACGCCGAGCAGACGGTCGCTAAACTGCCAAATAAAGTAAAGAAAATTTTGGCCGCTAAAAAGGTAAATTTCTACATCATCAACGCCACTAAGCTAGCTCGCGAGATCGGACTAAAAAACCGCACGAACACCATCATGCAGTCGGCGTTTTTTAAACTCGCCGACATCATCCCGTTTGCCGACGCGCAAAAATACATGAAAGAGTACGCGCACAAAGCCTACGCCAAAAAGGGCGAAGCGATCGTGGAGATGAACTACAAGGCTATCGACATGGGCGCGGACGGGCTAGTTAAGGTTGCGGTCGATCCTGGCTGGGCAAATTTGACGGATAACGCCGCTAACGAGGAAAAATACGTCGGCGACGAATTTATAGAAAAAATCGTTAAACCTATCAACGCCGCTAGGGGCGATAGCTTGCCTGTTTCGGCGTTTGTTGGCTTTGAGGACGGACACTTTAAATCAGGCACGACGGCCTACGAAAAACGCGGCATCGGCGTGATGGTGCCAAAATGGATCGAGGAAAACTGTATCCAGTGTAACCAATGCGCCTTCGTTTGCCCACATGCGGTCATCAGACCGTTTCTAATCGATGAAAACGAGCTTGCCGCCGCTCCGCAAACAGTGCAAGATCACGTCCTAGACGCCAAAGGCAAAGAGGTAAAAGGGCTAAAATACAAAATCCAGGTTAGCCCGCTAGACTGCACGGGCTGCGAACTGTGCGCTCAAAACTGCCCGAGCAAGGAAAAATCGCTCGTCATGGTGCCGCTAGCCGAGGAGATGGACAAAAACGAGCAGGAAAACGCGGATTATCTATTTAAAAAGGTTACCTATAAAGACGATCTGATGAGCAAAGAAAGCGTCAAGGGCGTGGGCTTTGCACAGCCGCTGTTTGAGTTTCATGGCGCATGCCCTGGTTGCGGCGAGACGCCTTATATCGGGCTTGTGACGAGACTATTTGGCGACCGCATGATTGTAGCAAACGCAACCGGATGCAGCTCGATTTACGGCGGTAGCGCGCCTTCGACCCCTTATACGACGAACAAAGAGGGTAAGGGTGTAGCGTGGGCGAACTCGCTATTTGAGGACAACGCGGAGTTTGGCATGGGTATGAATGTTGCGGTAGAGACGCTTCGCCACCGCATAGAAGATGTGATGCTACGCACTAAAGACGCCGCGCCAAACGCTCTAGCCGCGCTATACTCCGACTGGATCGCTCACAAAAACGACGGCGAGAAAACGACGCAAATAGCTAAAATTTTGACCCCTGTTTTAGAGCAAAATTTAAGCGTAGATGGCGTAAAAGAAATTTTAGAGCTAAAGAGATACCTTGTCAAAAAATCTCAGTGGATCATCGGCGGCGACGGCTGGGCCTACGACATCGGCTTTGGCGGGCTTGATCACGTGCTAGCTAGCGGCGAGAACGTAAACGTGCTCGTGCTAGATACCGAGGTCTACTCAAACACCGGCGGCCAGAGCTCAAAATCAAGCCGCGCGGGCTCCATAGCGCAGTTTACCGCTAGCGGCAAGCCGATGCAGAAAAAAGACCTGGGCTACATCGCGATGACCTACGGAAATATCTTTGTCGCGCAGATCAACTCAAACGCCAGCCAGGCAAACACGATAAAAGCTATTGCCGCAGCCGAGGCCTACGATGGACCTAGCCTCGTGATCGCGTATTCGCCGTGTATCGCGCACGGTATCAAGGGCGGTATGGCGCTCTCGGGCGGTCAAGGCGAGCTAGCGACGAAATGCGGCTACTGGCCGACCTACGTATACGATCCGCGCCTAATCAAAGAGGGCAAAAACCCACTCAAAATGACCTCAAAAGAGCCCGACTGGTCGCTTTACGAGGAGTTTTTGCTAAACGAGGTTCGCTACAACTCGCTTAAAAAAACTAATCCGCAGCACGCAGACGAGCTGCTAGCTAAAAACAAGGCCGACGCGCAAAGACGCTACCGCCAGCTAAAACGCCTAAGCTTAGCTGATTTTAGCGACGAGGTCGAGTCTGGCACGCCTGAGAGCGCCGAGGATGCCTCTGTTGGTACCGCAGCCGAGTAAGGAGCAAATTTCTCTCGCCTAAATTCGACGGGCGAGAGAAAATTTCCGTAAATTTAGCCGCTCGTTCGGGCGGTTAAATTTGCTTTCAAATTTGAAATTTTAAATTTAACGCAGCAAATTTAAAAGGCGCAAAATGAGCCAAACCCATCCTTTTAAACCGATTTTCGATAAAAACTCTAAAATTTTAATCCTCGGCTCCTTCCCTTCTGTGGTTTCTCGTAGATTCGGCTTTTACTACGCAAATCCGCAAAATCGCTTTTGGCGGGTACTGGCCGGGATTTTAAACGCTCCGCTGCCTACAAGTACGGATGAAAAGATAAATTTCCTTCTAGCTCACCGCATCGCTATCTACGACGCTGCGATCTCGTGCGAGATAAAGGGCTCGAGCGATGCTAAAATGACCGCCGTCGAGCCCGCAAATTTGGAGCCGATTTTTAGCGGAGCGCGCATAGCGCAAGTTTACGCAAACGGCGGTAAGGCGCACGAAATCTGCGAAAAATACCTAAAAACTCAAATTTTAAACGCAACGGGTAAAGAACCCGTCAAGCTACCCTCGACTAGCTCGGCGAATGCAAATTTTAGCTTTGAAAGGCTTGCGCAAGAGTGGGTGATCGTTGGGAAAACATTAAAAATACAGAAAATATTATAATCAATCGATTTGATAAAATTTTATTTATTGTGAAGCTGATTCCAATCTCTTCTCGTATTAAGTTGAAATATAGGTTATTAATATTTTATATATAGAATTTATTTCATAAAGATACTATAAACGATATAAGTTACAACAATACTATATTTAATGATAGCAAGAATAATGTCAACTACGACTTTAATGTTAATTAAAATGCTTTTTGATACAACAAAAATCAAAAATAAAATTAAGTTGAGGAAAAATTAATGGATGATTATTTAAGGGCAACTCAAATACTATCTACAAGTAAAACAAACTTAGAGTTTGACATTCAGGGACTAGAACATACTGCTATTGTTTTATCTTGTATAATTGATAATGCAAGGGATAATGTAAAAATTTTCTCTAGATCACTATCTGGCAACATTGCAAATCAGCCAATATTTACCAAGTCTTTAAATAAATACATAGAGTCTAAAAAAGAACTAACTATTGTACTTGAGCATATGCAAAAAGATGAAACTAAAATGTCTTCGATTTTAAAACGAATTAAAGGATTGTCAAATAATCCTTCATATAATATTAAATTAAAAACAGCCGATGATTTGTTTATAAAAAAAGTTAAGAAACTTTTTAAAGATAATCATCTTTATTATTTTACAGTCAGCGACTCTGCTGCTTATATGATTGAGATTAATAAAGATAAACATAAAGCAGTATGTAATTTTAATGACACATTTATATCATCTAAACTTGATTCAATATTTTCCTAGGATACGAAACATGGATTACAATGCTTTGATATCGGCGTATTCATCTTTTTTTGAACTTACAGTAGCTTTTAATCTTGCATACGCTACATCTGAACAATTTAGAGATGTCATAAAAAGCGGTTTTTTAAAAGATTCTAGGCATTTATCTGCAAGGATAAAGGAGGTAGCTGAAACAAACAAAGCAAAAATTCAAGTAACAATACAAAGCGATACGTTTATTAATAATTTAGATAAAGAAGCTATAGAAAAAGAATTTAAAAATATATCCAATAAAATAAATAATTCACAAAATGATCTAGAAAATGCCATAGAAAAAACACAATCTATAGCTAGCAATCAGTTAAAGCCATTTTATATAGTATCAGCACTATTTGGTCTATTTGTTCTGTTTTTAGCAGGGCAAGAAACGGTTCATAGCTTTTTTCCTCAGAAAGAACTTACAATAGCTTTCTTTGGAAGTGTATGCATATCATTATGCTTACTGTTTACAATCGTTATAAGTAAAGCAAAAATATCGATTTTTTTAATAGTATTTGTCGAATTTTGTTTATTTTTGCTCTCTATATATATTACCAATATCTTAAACATTTTAAAGTATTTAAATACTAGCATATATGATATGATTATATTGGGTAATGAAATTTTTACAAATAAAAGCTTGGTTAATTTTAGTCTTTTTTTATGTATTGCTCCATTTTTTGTGTCATATACAATTTTATTTCTTAAAAGTTTTATTGACTATATAATATTTTCATATAGACTTGAGAATATAAATAAAGAGATTAATACAATATATAAAAATATAGAAAATTTTAAGACATCTAATGATTTTTTAAAAAATCTTAGAAAGTAATATTGTTTTAGCTCAACGAAAAATTAAGCGATTTTTTAGTTACTATCATATCTTGCTATTGGAAAAATATCTTACCAATTTTAAAAGATTTTGATATTAATTTTTATGTAGTTCTATTATTATACTCAAGTCCTATTTCCTCACGTATATAGTTACAAAACACATCATACCCCTTTGGGTATGATTAAGAAATATCCTTGTTTTAATTAATATATTTGCATATTTCTATCTACTCGTAGCTATGAGTATAGTGAATAGAGGTTAGATGCAATATTAATATAGCCTGTATCAAAATACACTAAAATTGACAAGAGGAAAATTGCTTAAGTTTAATTGGGTTAATAAATTATTAAGATATGAAAACAAAAAAACAGATTTCGGTCTGTCTTCACCTTAAATTTAGTTTCAAATTTTAAAATTACCCAAATCAGACAAAGCAGGAAAAACCATGAAAATCCTAAAATTTCTATTTTTACTTCCGCTTCTAGCGATCGGTGCGCAGGCACTGGAGCCAAAAGTCGTAATGAAGCCCGAAGCGAGCCTAAAAAACGGGCTTTACTACGTAAAAGGCAAGCTCTACGACGGCACGCTAAAGATGCTTCGATACAGCGTCGAGGACCTGTATGACGTAAATGCGATAGGCATGGTCTATCCGAGGCTAAAACCTTTGCCGCCCACGCTTATACGCGAGATAGACGTGCAGGGCGGCACGGCGGTGCGATACAGGGATTATTTTGACGGCAGAGACAAACCCTCAAACGAATATCCCCTAAAAAACGGCGTCCGCGAGGGCACGGCTAAGCACTACCACGCAGATAGCGGCGCTCTGATGGGCGAGAGCGAATACAAAAATGACGTCCGCGACGGGCGCTACCGCCGCTACTACTTTGACGAAGGCGGCGCGTTAAAGCAGGAGGGCTTTTTCAAGGCGGACAAGCGAGAGGGCGTGTTTACCGACTATTACGTTAGCGGCGAGGTTAGCGCACGCAGCCCATACGTCGGTGGGCTACGAAACGGCGAGGACTTCGACTACTACAAAAGCGGCAAAATCCGCGGCAAGCGAACGTATAAGGATGACAAGCGGGAGGGCGTGGAGACGTGGTACTACGAAAGCGGCGACGTGGAGGAGATGGGCGAGTACAAAAATAACCGCAAACAAGGCGTTTGGAAGCGATTTTACGAAAACGGCAAAACGCGCGTGGTAGAAAATTACAAAGACGGCGAAAAGGACGGCGTCGCGCGCGAATACTACAGGGGCGGCAAGCTACGAGGCGAATACGAGTACAAAGACGGCCGCCAAACGGGCGCGGGGCTGGACTACTACGAGAGCGGAGCGCCGGCTGCCAAAGTGATGTTTAAAAACGGGCGCTATCACGGCCTATATGAGGAGTATCACGAAAACGGCAAACTAAAAGCTAGAGTGATGTTTGAGGACGGGCTGGAGGTCGGCGAGGCGCGCCACTACTACACAAACGGAAAGCTCGAAGCCCTGGGCGAGTTTGAGCGCGGCAGGCTCATCCGCGCCAAAAAATACGATGAATCGGGTAAGCTAATCAGCGATAAGTCTGATAAAAACGGACTGCCGAGGGAGTAAATACTAAAATAAGTTAATACTGGCATCATTTGAATATTTACCAAACCAAATATTTACGTCCTTTTTTATTTTGAATATTTTAATTAGCCTTAAATCACACTACAATAGTTGTACTTAATATTAAAATTTTATATTCATCTTTTGCATCTTAGTCATAAAAGTAGCAATCTAATCTATAGAATTAATAATATTTTTATAAATAAAAGCGAAATTTCAATATAACAAGTAGTATAATTGCAAGTATATAAATATTATTTTATATTTAAGTGTATTTTTGATTTTTGTATTCTGGTTTTTAAATATCTTAATAAGGAGCAAAAATGCATACTCTTGGTCTAATCATAGCCTTACTTACGCTTTTTGTTGTAGGCTGGGCAATTTTAAAAGGCAAATACGCCACTTTCGTGCTCTTACTCTCTGGCGTTATCATGCTTGTCTCTTCGGTCATTCTTGATACGGGAAAATTTTTACCAGAAAAGGTAAAGAGCACTGGAAATTCCTTACTGGATGTAGTTGAGTTTATCCGCTATATGCTCTCAAATAATTTTTCGCAGCTTGGACTTTTAATCATGTTAATGGTCGGTTTTGCAAGTTACATGACTCATATCGGAGCAAATCAAGCCTTTGTGGGCATCGCCACAAAAAGGTTTAAAGCCATAAAAAGTCCATATTTTATGATATTCATAGCTTTTTGCGTAGCAAAACTTATAAGCATGGTAATAACCAGTGCGGTTGGACTTGGCGTGCTTTGTCTTGCGCTTCTTGGACCAATTCTTATATCACTAGGACTAAATAAACTAAGCGTTGGTAGTATTTGTGCGATGAGTGGAGCTAGCTCAATGGTACTTCTTGGCTCATCAACAGCTGCTGCTGCAAAAGCAACTGAACTTGAGGTGCTTGATTATGTTTTTATCTATAAAATTCCAGCAGCTCTTCCAACTGCGCTCGTGATCGGCATTGCATTAGTTCTTTGGAATAGATACTTAGACAAAAAAGAAGGTTGGGTTTGTAGCGAGCATGTAGGAGAGAGCATTAGTTTTGATGATAAGGTGGATGTTCCAAAAGAGCAAGCACCTATGATCTATGCTCTTTTACCATTTTTACCGATGATTTTAGTAGTAGTTTTTTCGCCATATTGTTTAAAAACTATAAAACTAAACATATCAAGCGTCATAATCCTTTCTATGATAATTGCTATGGTATTTGAAGCATTTAGACATAAATTTAGCTTTGAAAAGCTTGGCGAAGGGCTAAAAGTATTTTTTAATGCCATGGCAAAAAGCTTAAGTGGTGTTGTTATGCTAGTTGTAGCAGCTGGTATATTTGCTGAAGGGTTTAAAGCTCTTGGTATGCTTGATGCTATTGTAAATTTGGCAAAAAGCATAGGCTTTGGAGGGCTTGGCATGTCTATACTTTTTGTATTTATAACAACTATTGTTACAATCATAGCTGGCTCAAATGGTGCAAGCTTTTATCCGCTTTTAAACATGGTGCCAAATATAGCTAAGAGCTTAAACATCAACTCTGTTATGCTCGTGCTTCCTATGCATCAAGCCTCCACAATAGCTAGACCACTTTCACCTGTCTCTGGCGTAGTGGTAGCCATTTCAGGTATGCTTCACATTAGCCCGCTTTCGCTCATTAAAAGATGTAGCGTGCCAGCTATTTTAGGTCTTATAAGCCACCATATATTTGTATTTTTACTATCATTTTAAGGAGAAAATATGAGATGGAGCTTTGATGATTCTTATGTAGATTTTGATAGCGAAATTTTTACCTCATCGTTTGAAAATCTAAAAGCACAAAATGAAAATTTGGTTAAATTTTTAAATAATAGCGAGCTTACCAAAGCTATCATCTCATACGAAGAAGCATACAAGGAGGCAGCTAGCCTGCTCGCATTTTGTCGTTGCAAAAGTAGTGATAATACAAAAGATGAGCTAGCTAGTAAATTTGAGCTAAAAATAAAAGAGCAAAAATCTAAACTTGATACGGCAAAGGAGCTACTTTTTGATAAATTTGATAGCCTAAAAAATGATGATAAAATTTTTCAAAGCACTCAATTTAAACATATAAAATTTCTATATTTAGAGCATAAAAATAGCAAGAGCAAAATACGAAAAAAGAGTGAAAGAGATTTTTTTGCAAATTTAGCGCTCACAAATTTTTTCCCACTTTTTGCAAATTTTAGACATCTAAATAATTTAATAAATATCTCTGCTACCAATAAAAATGCAAAAACACAAAGCTATAATCTTGCAAAATGTATGGGTATATTAAAAGGATCAGATGATGAAATTTTACGCAAAAACGTGTTTGATGCCCTGAGCTCTCACTATGATAAATTTGCCGATCTTTATCTTGATATCTTAAATATGCTTCATGGATTTAGACTGGCTAAATTTAAGGCAGCAAAAGTTGATTTTTTAACCCCAAGCCTTGAAGAAAATAAAATGAGCCTTGACACTTTAAACGCCATGCAAGAGGCTATTAGCAAAAGAGTGGAAAAAATAAGAGAATGCGTAAGAGTAAGAGCTAGCTTTTTAGGCGGTAAAAGCATGAGAAGTTGCGATCTTTTGGCACCTTATCCACTTAGCAAGCATCATGAAATTTCTCATGACGAGGCTATTAAAATCATCAAAAAAGCATTAAAACCACTGGGCGAAGATAGTTTTATCGAGCTTATGATAGACAAACACTGGATAGAAAGCGATGTACGAGAAAATAAAGCTGGCGGAGCATTTTTTGTGAGTTTGCCAAAATTTAAGCAACCAAGAATTTTTACCACCTACATGAATACTCTTTCACACTTAATCCAGCAAGCTCATGAGCTTGGGCATGCTTGGCACTACTACTTGATGCGTGATCTTCCGGTTTTAAGCGCAAATTTTCCAATGAGCTTAGCTGAGAGTGCGAGTACATTTAATGAGACTCTTTTACGAAATGAGTTAAAAAAAGATGACTCACTTAGAGTAGAAATTTTATGGCAGGAGCTAAAAAGCGCTGCAAATTTTTTACTTCATATAAGCGTTAGATATGAGTTTGAGACTGGTTTTATAAAGCTGCGACAAAAAGGTCAAGTTAGCAAAAAAGATGCAAATGATCTTTTAAAACAAGCTTGGGATAAATTTTATAAAGATAGCACGAGCGATGTTGAAGAATTTTTGCCATATTTTAAGCCACATTTTTATAAAACAGATAACTACATCTACAACTATCCTTATAGCGTCGGTTATCTGCTATCACAATTTTTTCTAAGTGAGTTTAAAAAAGATGAAGCAAAATTTTGCAAAATTTATAAACAATTTTTAATAGAGTGCGGCACAAAAAGCGTGGAAGAGCTAATAAAAAAACACTTTAAAAAAGATACAAAAAAGTGCGAATTTTGGCTGATTGGCATAGATGAAGCACTAAAAAATTTAGATGAGTTTAAAAAGGTAGTGACTGTATAAATTTACTAGTTATCTTAAACGTTTTATTTTTTTTCGAGAAATTTTATAAATTTTTGATGGAGTGTCTTCAAAAAAACGATCATCTACTATTTCATCAGCCACGCTCATAGCCCAAGCTTCATTAAAATTTTGCCCATTTTTGTTCGCACTACTTGAATAAAGCCAGTCAAATTTAGCTAAAAATTTTTCGTGCTTGCACTCTTTTACGACTCTAATAGCCTTTAAATTTGGATACAAAAATGTGGCTTTTCTTGAATGGCGTATAAAATTTTTATACTTTTTTGGCACTCTAACAAGCTCATTTAAAACGCTAAATTTCGCTGTCGTGATAAGGCAAGGTTTATTCTCATCACGCATTTTGGCTCTATTTATCTCTTTATAATCTTTACTCAAAAAGCCAGCTGTCGTATCGGTTTGTGCTAGAAATATCATAATTTTTCTCTTTTTGATAGTAAAAATATACAAGAGATTATTAGAGCAAATCCTAAAAAATCCCAAAATACAAATTTTGTTCCAAGCCAAAAGTAGCCAAAAAATGCTGCACTTAGTGGTTCTATGCAGGCTAATAAACTAGCTTTTGCTGCGCCTACTAGCTTAACACCTATCATATAAAAGCTAAATGCAAAAATGGTGCCAAGCGTAATAACAGCAATAAATGCAAGCCATTGATTTATACCATTAAGCCCAGCAAAATTCCAAACTCTCATATAGCAAGCAAGCACTACTCCGCCCATAACCATACCCCAGCCAAGTGTGAGAGTGACTGAATATTTCGCATTTAGCCTTGCGGGAGCTAGGTTATAAACGCAGACGCAAACAGCGCTTACTAAGCACCAAAACAAGGCCTTTGGCGAAATGACAAGAGATGAAATTTGCGCATGTGTGCTCAGGAAAAATACGCCAAGCATCGCGCAAAGCAGAGCTAAAATTTCAAGTGGTCTTGGTGCTCGCTTCTCTTTTAGGCAAATGACGGCTAGGATGAGAACTGGCGCGGTGTATTGAATAACAGTTGCAACTGCGGCATTTGAAAGCTCAATGGAGTAAAAGTAGGCGTACTGCGTCATCATAAGCCCAAGCAAGGCATAGACTAAAAACTCGCCAAGTAGCTTTATATCTTTAATCGGAGAAAAAACGGTACTTGGTTCTTTAAAAGCATAAAAAATCACAATAACAATGCCAGCTAGCATCAGTCTATATGGCACCAAAAAATCAGAATTTATACCAAGTGAAAATAGATATTGCCCACAAACCCCACTAAATCCCCAAAGGATACCGCCAACTAAAGTAAGGAGTATCCCAAGACGATGAGTATTCATTAAATTTATCTATCTTTATGAAGCTGTGCATCTTTGCCATAATACGGCGAATATGATCCATAAAGTATGCAGTTATGGCAATCTCTTGAAAATAAATAAGCATCTGCCATTACTGCTAGATCGTATGATCTATCTGAGATGGTATTTGCCACCTGTGAAATGACGGCTGAGACCAACATGCCAAGTAGGCTACTTTGGCCGCTGCTGCTATCTTCTGCTGCCATAGCACTACCTTGCCAAAGAGTAGCGCCGCTTTTTATATCGATAAGCTTTGCTTCAAGGACAACCTTTGTTGAGCTTGAGATGACCGCATAGCTCGTACCATAATCTTTTATATTGATGTAAAGCACACTATCAGCATGGAAAATTTTATCAAGCTTATTTAGTGATACGGCTGCGATCTCGCTTGGCTCGGTTATGCCATTTAGCTTAAAGGTATCATTTACAAGAGCTACTGGAAATACGTAGTACCCTGCTTCACTTAGTGGTGCAACTGCATTTGCCAAAACTGCTGCTGGACCTGAAATTTCTGTGCTATCGTTTGTTGGCATAAGCACTAAGATAGAGTGAGGTCTTTTTTGTAAAAATTCTGAGTAGTCGTATGGCTCAGGCTCTTTTATAGAGCAACCCGTAAAAAATACTACCAAAAATATGGCGGCTATAAATTTCAGGCTATTTTTCATTATTTGCCCCCTCTTTTTGCTCTACTTTTTTTGGAGATAAATTTTTAGAGCCTTTGATGAAATTTATATACTCCCTTGACTCTGGGAAATTCTCTACTTCTTTGTCAAAATTTGCATTTGCAGCGCCTAAATTTCCGTTATTTAAGTATAAAAGTCCAAGGTGTGCATATACGCCAGGAGCGATCTTATAGCCCTTTTGTATTGATATCTGCACCAAATTTTCTAAGTGTGAAATTTGCTCGTTTGTATCGCCCTCTTCATTTAGATAACTATATAGCGAGCTACTATATGATCCGTCCCAATAATAAAGTGATCTTGGACCACTTGAGTGACCGCAACCAGCTAAAAATATGGCAAAGAGCACAAGGCTGGCAAGCTTTATTTTACTTGCCATGCTCCACTTTCTATGCCATTTACTAGATTATTTACCGCTTCAATAATAGCTAGGCTTAAAACCTTGCCATTTAGCGTAGAGTCGTATCCTGCTGTGCCACCAAAGCCGATGATCTCTCTGTTTGAAAGGGTGTATTCGCCAGCACCGCTAACCGAATAGACAACCTCGGCTGTTTTGGTATCAACGATATTTAAATTTACCTTTGAATAGGCAGTTTGTTGCTTGCCTTTGCCAAGTATGCCAAATAGCTGATGATCGCCCGTAGTTTTTCGTCCAAACTCGGTTACATCACCAGTGATCACGTATCGTGAGCCTTTTAAATTTTGAGCCTCTTTGCTTAGCTCGCTCTCTTGTTTGATCACTTTCATATTTGATCTATCAAGCACCAAGAATCTACCGCTTTGCTGTAAATTTGTGATTAAAATGCTTTGAGCTTGGTTGCCAAGCCTATCCTCTCCATCAGCAAATATACCATTTTGGTAAGCTGATTGATTATTAAATCGACCTATCGAAACTGAAATTTTTTGACCATTGTAAACTGTACCGTAGCTTGCTACTTTTGGAGTCTCAACAACCCTTGAGCTCTCACTCGCACATCCAGCAAAAAGAGCTGCCGTAAGCAAAACTGCACCAAATTTAAATATATTTTTCATTTTTTATCCTTTGCGACAAAATCGCTTGTATATTACTAAATTTCTTTTTAAATAGCTTTAAATTTCATCCATGTGCCTTTTAGATATCTAATCGTAAAAAGCACCGCCTTTACAGCCCAGTCAGCAAACATTGCAAACCAAATACCTATCATGCCAAGATCAAATGTAAGTGCAAAAATATAGGCCAAGATGACTCTACAAGCAAACATACAAACTAAATTTACAATCATCGGATATTTAGCATCCCCTGCTGCTCGAAAAACGGTTGGATATGTGTAGGCAAGTGGCCAGATAAGACACATAGCGATACCATGATACCAGACAATCTGCCTTGTTAAATTTATGGCTTCACTTGAGAGATTATAAACCCTAAGCAGTGGCTCAAGAAGTAGTAAAATCACAGCTGTGCTAAAAAGCTGCACGATATAGATACTTATCATCGACTTTCTTACGTAAAATTTAGCCTGAGCAAAGTCGTTTGCGCCAACGCACCTTGAGATAACTACACTAAGTCCTGTGCCTATCGCCATACCAGGGAGTACTTGAAACATCACGATCGTCCCTCCCACGGCATTTGCAGCGATACTTGCTGTGCCAAAGAGAGAAACTAAACTTAAAACAATAATGCGCCCTACGTAAAACATCGAATTTTCAAAACCATAAGGTACTCCGATATTTAAAATTTTCTTGATGATCTCGTAGTCAAATTTATAGACAAAGCTCTTTCTTATGTGAAGTTTTAGCCTTATATCAAGAAGCAAATAGACTATGACAAAGCAAGCGAGCACCTTGGCTATAAGCGTACTGATGGCAATACCTAAAACGCCAGTATGAAATGTGTAGATACTAATGGCAGTGAGCAATACGTTTAATAAATTTGCAGCCGCCATAATATACATAGGAAGCTTTGCGTTTGACATTGTGCGAAAGATCGCCGCAGCTGCTGCATAGACAGCCAAAAATGGCGCGGAAATAGCTGAGAAAACAAGATAGTGACTGGCATCATGTCTTACTTGCTCTCCAATATCACCAAAGACATAATCTAGGATAATATCTTTTAAAGCTATAATAACGACCGCGATAAAAAGGGCAAAGATAAAACTAAACCAGACGAGCTGATTTGCTGTGATTTTAGCATTGCCACTTTGTTTATTACCAAGATACTGGCTAGCAACCACCGAGCCGCCAGTAGCGATAGCAGTAAATATGCTAATAAATAGCGCCATGACAAATTCCACAAGACTAATCGCACTTACAGCGCTTTCACTAACACTTGCTGCCATTAGCGAGTTTGCAAGCCCTAGGCTATACTCTAAAAACTGCTCAACCGCAATAGGGAAAAATAGCTTTGCAAGATCGGCATTTGAGAAAAATTTTGTATTTTGATCTTTGATTTTGTTTACCATGCTTCCCCTAAGATAAACTTAAAAAATTTTAATTTTTAAGCCAAGATCTGCTTTTTGCAAATCCTGACTTAAAAATTTTAGTGTCTTGAAAGATAATTTGTATCGTAGTTATTGCTTAAAAAGTCTTTGTTTTCCATCATAGCGATGTGAAAATCTTTTGTTGTTTTTATGCCATTTATTATGAGCTGATCAAGAGCTACTTTCATCTTGTGAATAGCTCTATTTCTATCAGTGTCCCAAACAACGAGCTTGCCGATCATACTGTCGTAATACGGCGGTATAGAGTAGTCTTGGTAGATGTGGCTATCCATTCTCACGTTGCGGCCGCCTGGGCAGACATATTTTGTGATCTTGCCAGGGCACGGAGTGAAGGTGTTTGGATCCTCGGCTGTGATCCTGCACTCGATCGCATGACCTTTTAGCTCGATGCTCTCTTGTGATGGTAGTGCCTCGCCTTCAGCCACTTTTATCATAAGCTCGATGATATCAAGTCCACTTACCATTTCGCTCACTGTGTGCTCAACTTGAAGTCTTGTATTCATCTCGATGAAGTAAAAGTCCAAATTTTTATCAACCAAAAACTCAAACGTACCAGCTCCCTCGTAGCCAATCGCTTTTGCTGCTTTTATGGCAGTTTCATGTAGCCTCTCTCTTGTCTTTTCGTCAAGCAAAATAGCTGGACTTTCTTCGATTAGTTTTTGGTGACGACGCTGCATAGAGCAGTCACGCTCGCCGATATGAAGCACATTGCCATGGCTATCGCCAATTACTTGAACTTCGATGTGGCGTGGGTTTAGGATATATTTTTCCATATACATTGTGCCATCACCAAATGCGCTCATCGCTTCGCTTTCAGCCGACCAAAACGCTTTTTCTAAATCAGCCTCTTTTTCAACCACGCGCATACCGCGTCCGCCACCACCTGCAGCAGCTTTTAAGATGACAGGATAGCCGATCTTTTTAGCTAGCTCTTTTGCAGCTTTTGTGTCAGCCACAGCGCCGTCTGAGCCAGGGATGACTGGCACGCCGGCTCTTTGCATGACCTGCTTTGCCTTACTTTTATCGCTCATCAAAGCCATCGCAGCAACACTTGGTCCAATAAATTTGATCTTATGATGTGAGCAAATTTCAACAAAATTTTGATTTTCACTTAAAAAGCCATAACCTGGGAAGATAGCATCTGCTTCGCTAATCTCAGCTGCGCTTATGATAGCTGGGATATTTAGGTAGCTGTCGCTTGAGCGCTCTTTACCGATGCAAATAGCTACGTCAGCATATTTTACATAAAGCGCGTCTTTATCGGCGGTTGAATAGACTACAACGGCTTCTTTACCCATCTCCTTTATCGTTCGCAAAGCACGAAGAGCGATTTCACCTCGGTTTGCGATTAAAATTCTTTTTAATTCCATTAATTTTTCTCCACACCAAATAACGGCAATCCAAACTCAACTGGCTGTCCGTCAGAGACTAGCATCTCAGTGATCTGGCAGTCAAACTCAGCCTCGATCTCGTTCATTATCTTCATAGCCTCGATAATACCTACTACATCACCTTTTCTTACTCTTTGACCTACTTTTACAAATGGAGCAGCGCCTGGACTTGGAGCAGCATAGAAAGTACCTACCATAGGAGATTTTATGCTATCTTTTGGCGAGTTTGCAGCTGGTTTTACCTCTGAATTAACGACTACATTTACAGGTGCTGGAGCTGGTGCTTGTGCTGCTGGTTTAGCAGGCGCGCAATAATCTGAAAATTTTTCAAGCTCTACCTCAAAATCACCACTTTTTATTTTGATATGATTCATCTCCATATCATTAAAAAATTCGATAAGCTCTTTTATATCTTCTTTTTTCATAGAAATTTCTCCTAAATTTTTATATAAGTGTCTAATTGTAGCGAAAATTAGATAAAAAATTTTTTTATGAAGCAAAAATGAGAACTCAAAGTTACTCTTTTTTACTAAGTTATTTTTCAGTAATAATTATCTTAATGCCTTTAGTATCCACTAAACTTTCATCGATGATGATTTCATCTATCTTTGTTGCCCTTATCACGCCACTTTTTGGATTTTTTATACTTTTTATCGCTCTGCTTGTGCTTACATCGACACTTGAATACTCAAACGCAAGACTCGTATCCATAAAAATGCAATCTTTTACGATCAAATTTTCCACGTAACATAGGGCTTGCAAGCTCTTTATCGTGCAGTCTATGAGCGTTACGTTTTTTGAGTTCCAAGCTAGATATTCGCCTGAGATGAGGCAGTTTTGCGCGATCACGTTTTCGCAGTTCCAAAATGCATCTTTTGAAATGAGCTTTGAGTTTGTGACGCTAAGATTTTTGCAGCTATCAAAGCAGTAGTTTCCGTCTAAATTTAGCCCATCGATCTCTAAATTTTCGCTATTTGCTCCAAAGTAATCCCCCTTTGCAAAGACATTTTTTATCTTCACATCTGTGCATCCCCAAAGTGTTTCACTAGCATCTGAAAAATTTACATTTTCTAGCAAAATTTGCGAGCTTTTTCTAAAGCTTTTTGGAGCGTTAATGAGCGCGTCTTTAAAGCTTAAATTTGTACTGTACCACATGCCAGCCCTTGCTAGAGGCTCCAAGTATCCGCCATTTAGCGTGATGTCGTTTGCGTACCAAAGTGGGTATTTGTAGGCAAAAACGCACTCATTTAGCTTTAAATTTGAGCTATGCTTTAGTGGCGACTCGCCATCTTCAAAGATACAGTTTGTAAAATTTACACTTTTTGCCCCAAACATCGCACGCTCGCCAGTAAAAATTTCTGCATTTTTCTCTTGCATTTTTGTCCTTTATTAATTTTTGCTGTTAAAATTATACTAATTTTCATCTAATTTATTCGCTTTATTAAATTTACTTTAAAGACGCAAAGCGTTATAATCGCCCAAAAAAGGAGCAAAAATGGGCTTAAAGTCAGATTCTTGGATAAGAAAAATGTCGGTTGAGAAAAATATGATAGTGCCATTTGCTGAGGAGCAAGTTGGTTGTGGCGTGGTTAGCTACGGCGTTTCTAGCTATGGCTACGATATCCGCGTTGGTGATGAATTTAAAATTTTCACAAACATCGGTGGAACCGTGGTCGATCCGAAAAATTTTGACGAAAAAAACGTAGTAGATTTTAAGGGCGACATCTGCATCGTGCCGCCAAATTCATTCGCTCTAGCGCGCACGATCGAGTACTTTAACATGCCTGATAACGTGCTAGCGATCTGTCTTGGCAAAAGCACTTACGCAAGGTGCGGCATCATCGTAAACGTCACGCCTTTTGAGCCGGGATTTAAGGGGCATATCACGATAGAAATTTCAAACACGACGCCGCTGCCGGCTAAAATTTATGCGAACGAAGGCATCGCGCAGGTGCTATTTATCGAGGGTGATGAGCCTTGCGAGGTAACTTATGCCGACAAAAATGGTAAATACCAAGCCCAAGAAGGCATCACACTGCCAAGAATTTTGAAGTAATTTTTAGCCTTTGCGACTTTGCAAAGGCTAAATTTAAATACTGCTTTTATAATTTCCTCTAAACATTAATTAAAATTTGACGAAATAGAATCTAGAAAGATAAAAAAATTTTTAATAAATTTTAAAATTTTGGCATAGCTTTTGCTTAAATTTTTATAAAATACAATTTAGATTTAGCTATTTATACCCCAAAAAATAGTTAGTAAAGGGCGCAATAATGTTTAATGATAAATCAATACTAATCACCGGCGGAACAGGAAGTTTTGGTAAAAAATACACCGAAATTTTGTTAAAAAAATACAATCCAAGAAGGCTAGTTATCTACTCACGCGACGAGCTAAAGCAATACGAAATGGCTCAAGTCTTTAAAGATAAAGCGATGCGTTTTTTCATCGGCGATGTGAGGGACTATAAGCGCTTAAGAACCGCGATGAGTGGTATAGACTATGTCATCCACGCAGCTGCAATGAAACACGTACCAATCGCAGAATATAACCCAATGGAGTGCATAAAAACAAACATAGATGGCGCTCAAAACGTCATCGACGCCTCTTTGGAGTGTGGCGTTAGCAAAGTGATCGCACTCTCAACTGACAAGGCGTGCAATCCTGTAAATTTATATGGAGCTACAAAGCTAGCGAGCGATAAGCTCTTTGTCGCTGCAAATAACATCGTTGGAGACAAAAAAACAAGATTTAGCGTCGTAAGATATGGAAATGTCGTTGGTTCTCGTGGATCAGTCGTGCCGCTCTTTAAAAAGCTGATCGCACAAGGAGAAAAAGAGCTTCCTATAACTCACGAGAAGATGACCAGGTTTTGGATCACGCTTGAACAAGGTGTAAATTTCGTCCTTAAAAACTTTGAGAGAATGAAAGGTGGCGAAATTTTCATACCAAAGATCCCATCTATGACGATGGTCGATCTTGCAAAAGCCCTTGCACCAGAGCTTGGCGTCAAGATTATAGGCATTCGCCCAGGCGAAAAGATGCATGAGATGATGATCTCAAGAGACGACGCGCATCTTACATACGAATTTGATGATTACTACGTTATTAGTCCGTCTATCCAGTTTTTAACAGCGCAAGACTTCTCAACAAATGCTCTTCATCAAAAGGGCAAACCAGTGAGCGAGGACTTTGAATATAGCTCAAATACAAATAAAATTTGGCTCGATAGAGCAGGCCTTCTTGAGATGATAGGAGATGCTAAATGATCCCTTACAGCCGTCAGCAGATCACAGAAGAAGATATCAAGGTAGTAGCAGATGCACTAAGAGACGACATCTTAACAGGTGGCCAAAAGGTTAGTAAATTTGAAGAGGAGCTGGCAAAGTATGTTGGCGTAAAGCACGTGATCGTTATGAACTCAGCCACTTCGGCCCTTCATGTAGCCTATCTTAGCCTTGGTGTAAAGGCTGGCGATGAAGTGATCACGACACCTATCACCTTTGCGGCCACTGCAAATGCAGCTTTGATGGCAGGAGCGCAGGTCAAATTTTGCGATGTTAAGATGGATGGCAACATAGACGAAGAGAAAATTCCAGCTCTTATCACACCAAAAACGAAGGTGATAACAGCAGTCGACTACGGCGGTAACCCAGTGGAGCTAGATAAGATCATAAATTTAGCCAAAAAACACGGCATAAAAGTGATAGACGACGCCTCTCACGCCCTTGGTAGCGTGCAAAATGGCGTAAAAGTGGGCGTTAAGGCTGATATTAGCATATTTAGCTTTCACCCTGTAAAGCCTATCACTACGCTTGAAGGCGGCGCGCTTGCTACAAACGACGATGAGCTAGCAAGGCTAGCAAGGCTATATAGAAGCCACGGCATCGCTAAAACAAAGCTTTGGGATAGCGACATGAGCCTGCTTGGATATAACTACAGGATCACGGACGTAGCCTGCGCTTTGGGGCTTAGTCAGCTAAAAAGGCTGGATGGCTTTATCGCCAAAAGAAATGAGATAGCTAAATTTTATGATGAGAAATTTAGCGGGTGTGAATATTTTAAAACTATAGAAATCCCAGCAAACACAACTAGCTCAAGGCACCTATATCCAGTGCTTTTGGATGAGAAATTTTGGGATAAAAAAGAGCAAATTTTTGAAGCGCTCTTGCAAAAAGGCGTTGGCGTGCAGGTGCACTATAAGCCAACATATAAATTTAGCTTTTATAAAGCGCTAGTTGGCGAAATTTCACTGCCAAATGCGGAGAAATTTTATAGTGCCGAGCTTAGCATCCCATGCCCCCATGGAATGAGCGTGGATGATGCTAAATTTGTTGCAAGCATACTTTTTGATGTGCTAAAAAGCTTTAGCGAGTAAAAATGATCTGCATCATCCCAGCAAGAGGCGGCAGCAAGAGGATACCTGGCAAAAACATCAAAGACTTTTTAGGCAAGCCTTTAATCGCATATAGCATCGAGGCTGCGCTAAATTCTAAAGTTTTTAGCGAAGTGATCGTAAGCACCGATGACGAAATGATCGCAAATATGGCTAGAGAATTTGGAGCTAGCGTGCCATTTTTTAGAGAGGCTAGCCTAAGCGATGACTACGCTACAAGTACTGACGTGATAAAAGACGCGATAAGGCGCGTAAATTTTGGCTTTAGTGACGTCTGCTGCCTTTATGCGACAGCGCCGCTTATAACGGCTAAAATTTTAAAAGAGGCTGCAGGAGAGTTTAAAAAGCAGGAGTGTAAATTTTTATTTTCAGCAACTGCGTTTGATTTTCCTATACAAAGGGCGATAAAACTTGATGAAAATGCTAGAGTTAGTATGTTTTATCCGCAGTTTGAAAAGACGCGCTCGCAAGATCTTGAGCCTGCATTTCATGACGCTGGGGCATTTTATTTTGGCAAAAAAGAGGCTTGGCTGGAGTGCAGTGCTTTGTTTGCGCCACACTCAAAGGCATATTTATTGCCAAGAAATTTAGTCTGCGACATCGACACGCTAGAGGATTTTGAGTTTGCTAAAAAGCTTTATTTGATAAATAATGGAAAGATTTGATTGAAAGAATTTAAAGGACTCCCCTTGCTAAAAACGCTCGTGCGCGCTGATAGTAGTAGCAAGATAGGGCATGGGCACATCAGGAGAGACCTTTTGCTTGCTAAAAAATTTAGCAACATCTCATTTGCGTCTTTGAGGCTAGATGGTGACATTTTTGATGAGATAAACTACCCTAAATTTAGCTTAACAAGTGGCGAGATAGATGAGCTTTGCGAGCTTATAAAAGATAATAAATTTGAGCTTCTCATCATCGATCACTACGGCTTTAGCTTTGAAGACGAAAGAGCTATAAAAGAAAAAACTGGCGTTAAAATTTTATCATTTGATGACACTTACGAAAAACATTTTGCAGACTACATATTAAATATAAATTTATATGCGCAAAAGGAAAAATATGAGGAGCTGGTAGAAAAAGGCTGTGAGGTATTTTGCGGGAGTGAGTTTTTGCTAGTTAGAGATAAGTTTTATGAAGAAGCGCAGGTAAAAAGGGAGAAAATTTACGACTACGCTATCATTCTTGGAGGCACTGATATCTCAGGGCTAAGTGCTAAAATTTCAGAAAAACTGCTTCTTAAAAACCAAAAAACAGCCGTCATCACAACTAGCGGAAATAAAAACTTAAGCGCACTAAAAGGGATATCTAGTAAAAACGAAAATTTTAGCCTTTTTGTAGATAGTAAAAACGTAGCAAAGCTCATGAATGAGGCCAAAATGCTCATCATAACAGCAAGCTCGCTTGTAAATGAAGCTTATGTTTTGGGAGCTAAATTTAAAGCCATTTGCGTAGCAGACAATCAAAAAGAGATCTTTGCTTGGCTAAAAGAAAATGGGTATGAAGCTTACTGGGGAGATGAAATTTGTTTGAGCTTATAAATTTTACCTCGCTTAGTGGCGAGCAAAAACTGATGGTCTTAAAGTGGCGAAACGACGAGCGTATAGCCAAATTTATGAAAAACAAAAGCGTTGGCAAAGAGGAGCATTTTGCTTTTTTAGAGAGATTAAAGAGCATTCAAGATAAGATCTATTTTTTAGTAAAAGATGAGGGTGAATTTATCGGAGTGGTGAGCTTCGTTGATATAACGAAAGAGAGTTGCGAATTTGGCGTTTATAAAAACCCAGAGCTAAAAGGAGTGGGTAAAAAGCTGCTTGATCTCATAAAAGACTACGCTTTTTTTACGCTAAAAGTTGGCTCGCTAAAAGCAAAAGCTTATAATAACAACGAAAAAGCGCTCGCGCTTTATAAAAATTTTGGCTTTAGTATCTACGCAAAAGATGACGAGTTTAGTTACCTTGAGCTTAAAAATAAAACGGACTAACGGATGAAAATAGGAAATTTTGATACAGACAAAAAGGTCTTTATAATAGCAGAGCTCTCTGCTAATCACAGCGGTAGCCTAAAAACGGCGGTAGATACGATAAAGGCGGCTAAGCGCGCTGGAGCTGACGCGATAAAGCTTCAGACATATACACCTGATAGTTTGACTCTAAATTCGCACCTGGACGACTTTGTCATTAAGGGCGGACTTTGGGATGGGAGAAATTTATACGAGCTTTATCAAGAGGCGCTAACGCCAAAAGAGTGGCACGCTGAGCTTTTTAAAGTAGCAGAAGAAGAAGGGCTTATCTGCTTTTCAAGCCCATTTTGCAAGGACGACGCCAACTTCTTAGAGCAGTTTAACCCGCCAGCTTACAAGATCGCAAGTTTTGAGGTAACGGACTATGATTTTGTAGAGTTTATAGCTAAAAAAGGCAAGCCCATTATCATCTCAACTGGCATAGCCTATGAAGAAGAGATAAGAGATGTGGTGCAAATTTGTAAAAATGCAGGCAATAGCGATATTGCTCTTTTAAAGTGTACTTCAAGCTATCCAGCACCGCTAAATGGTATGAATTTACAAACGATAGCTGATATGAAAGAGAAATTTGGCGTTGAGGTCGGCTTTTCAGATCACACATTAGGCGTGACAGCCCCAGTTGTTGCGGTTAGCCTGGGTGCTAGGATAATTGAAAAGCATTTTATACTTGATAAAAGCGTAAAAAGCGTTGATAGTGCATTTAGTCTTGATGAGAGCGAATTTGCTCTTATGACAAAATGCGTTAGAGAGGCCGAGGAGCTTTTGGGTGTGGTAAACTACGAACTAGATGAAAAAGCAGCTTTAAACAGGAGATTTTCACGCTCACTTTATGCAAGCGCAGATATAAAAAAGGGTGAAAATTTTAGCGAGCAAAATATAAGGAGCGTGCGTCCAGGGTACGGCCTGCACCCTAAATTTTTAAAAGAGCTGATCGGCAAAAAAGCAAAAAGAGATATAAAATTTAGCGAGAGATTAACAAAGGAGGATTTGATATGAATAACAAAAACGATAAGGCATCTAATAAAAAAGCGAAACCATCTAAAGACAATGTATCAAATATCCAAAATCCTATCTTTCAAAAAAATCTTCAAGCACTATTTCAGCAAGATGAAATTCTAGCAGCAAGGCTTTGGTCTATTGCTGGAAATGAAGATTATGAAATTTTTATAGGGAAAGACCCAATTGATATAAATTTAATAAACAAGCATACTTTTAAATATATCTATGAAAATCCTGGAGCAGACATTTTAAAGCTACTTGAAGATATAGAAAGTGACTATAAACGTTATCCGATACTATTTTTTTATGGACTAGGCAATGGCGTACTCTATAAAGCACTAGCAAAAAATGAAACACACCAAAAAATCGTAGTTATAGAGCCAGAGATTGAGATCATATATCTTGTTTTAAATGTTATTGATCTATCAAACGAACTAGAAAGTGGACAGATAATACTTTTTTATTCAAAATTTGCAACCTATACACATTTTTATTATCTGGTTACAGAAGCAAAACTAAACTCATATGCAAAAACCTATGATAATCTTATGATTCATATGCCTTTTTATGATCAATTTGAAGAGGACTACATAAGAATAAATAAAGAGATTACAAGGGCATTTTCTCAAATAGTAGTTGCTCACGGCAATAGCATAGACGATCTTCTATTAGGCACAAGACAAAATTGTGAAAATTTAGTGCCCATGATTAGCAATTATTGCTACACAAGTCTTGTTAAAAAAAGATACGGTCTTATGGATACAGCTATAATTGTATCAACTGGTCCAAGCCTAGATAAACAGCTTAATACGCTTAAAAAATTTGCTCCATATGTTAGCATTATAAGCGTTGATGCTTCTTATCCAATCCTTGCAAGGCATGATATCAAGCCTGATTATGTAATGTCGATTGAAAGAATAGAACCAACTTCTAGTTTTTTTGAAAAAAAGCATCCAAACATTGATGATAATATACACTTTATTGTTGCCTCAGTTACACACAAGCAAACTATTAAAAATATCTTGCCAAGAAAACTAGTGCTAACCATGAGACCTCAACAAGAGGAGTATATGTTTGGTCTAAAAAGATATGGATATTTGGGCGTAGGACATAGTTGTGCAAACATGGCCTATCAACTAGCCTATGTCTTAGGACATAAAAATATCGTTTTCATAGGACAAGATCTAGCATTTGGTAAAGATGGGGCGAGCCATGCAAAAGGTCATGCCTTTGCGCAAGCGGATGAAAATTTATATGTTAAAGCTTATGGCGGAGAGGGAGAGGTTAAAACAACGTATGTTTGGACTCTATTTAAAAACCAGTTTGAAAATGATATCGCCCAATCAAGTCTAGAGAATATAAAATCATATAACTGTACCGAAGGTGGTGCTAGAATAGAAGGCACTATAGAAAAGCCGTTTTTAGAAGTAATGCATGAGCTTTGCAAAGATAAAGAGATTAAAAAACTGCCTAATATAAAAAAAGATAGTGAAACGACGGTAAATAAAAATCTTTTAAAAGCTTATAAAGTCATACTTGCAAAAATAAAAGCTCAAAGTGAAGTCAAACAACAAATAGAAAAAGTCTTTTTAGAAGTAGTGCCTAGTATAGATAAATTGCTTGAGCTCAATAAAGAAAATAAAATAGAAAAAAAGCACTTTGATGAGCTTCTTAAAATAACAAAAAAGATAGATAAACTAAAAGATGTAATCGCAAAACGTAATTATCAAAAATATGTAGATAATATATTGCAAATTTCAGTCTACTATCAAGAACTTGAGCTTGCAAAAATTTCTGTAGCACCAAGTGACACAACAATCCAAAAAACCAACAAGCTTCTTATGTGGGTAAATATGCACAAGTACTGGATGTTCTCCGCAGCTGGCGGACTAAATGCCGACATCGAAGTTACTAAAAAAGCTTCAAAAGCACTTGTTGCTGAGCTAAAAAAGAGAAAACTAATAACTAAAAACGATATAGGAAAAGCAAAAGAAAATTTTATACTGAGTATATAAGCTAATTTGTAAGTAGAATTATTTTACTTACAGTCTTTTTATTTGGCTTACTAGTTTTAGTAAGCCTCTATCACAATTATAAATTTATAACACAACCCATTATAAACCACTAGAGCAAAGATAAAATAGATACATTACTATTTATTTTAGTAGATAAAGCCCCAAAGTTAAACTCTGGGGCGTGGGTTTGCGTATTGTAAAAGCATTAACACTCTTAAGGCTTTGTTACTGCGACAAAGCCTCTATCTAAAACCTTAATGAAACTATTGCAGTAGCTTCATTACGTTTTCGAGGAAACTTCACTCAGCTCCTACTATTGTAGTAGCTTCATTACGTTTTGTTGTACGCTGTTTGCTTGACTCATAGCATAAGCACCTGATTGAGCTAGGATGTTATGTTTTGAGAAGTTAGCAGACTCGCTAGCAAAATCAACATCTCTGATTTGAGACTCTGCTGATTTTACGTTAACTTGAGTTACAGTAATGTTATTAACTGTAGCTTGAAGTTGGTTTTGAACTGAACCAAGGTCTGAACGAACTTGATCAAGTGTTTTTTGAGCAGACTCAGCGATACTCATAACAGCCATCGCACCGCGAAGTGTCATAACACCAGCAGATTGAGCTACTGATAAAGCTCCACTCATTCTTTGGAAGCCCATAGCAGTTGCTAGGGTTTTATCTATTTGGCCTCTTATATCTCTTAATGATACTGATTGTTGAGCACCACCATTAGCAGAGAATGCTACTGATAGTTTAGTGCCACCACCACCATTTAGTTTAATATCTCTACCATCAAGACGAACTAGATTTAGTCTACCTACGAATCCAGTTAAAGATGTACCTTTAGCAGCTGCACCTTTACCGCCAAGACCTTTTGAGATATCTTTACCAGTTGCAACTATAGCACGACCATCACGGCTTGTTAATACCATTTTGCCTGTTTCAGCATCAACAGAAGCTTCAACACCAGTTTGATCTTTTACAGAGTTGATAGCATTTACAAGCGCACCGTTTGCATCATTTGCTTTAACTTCTAGGTCACCTATTTTAACGCCGTTGATTGTTAAAGATTTGATTTCGCCACCGGCAATAGCAGCACTTGCTTTCCAAGTAACATCAGCTGTAGCTCTAACACCAGTTTTATCAGCAACTTTGTTGATGTTCTCAGCTAGAGCACCAAGACCTTTACCGATACCTGTTGATATAGTAGCAGATGTAACGCCTACATCGTTTACACCATCAACGTTTAAGAATTTAAGATTTACTACATCCATCTTGGTAAGTAATTTTGAACTCTCGAAACGTGTAAGACCGATCTTATCAGACGTAGTCGCACCAATACTTGCTTTAACAGTTTGGTTTGAGTAAGCACCTATTTGAAATTCTTTATTAGAGAATGTTCCGTTTAGTAGTTGCTGACCGTTAAATGAAGTAGTGTTACCGATATTGTCAAGCTCTTCCATTAGACGAACGATATCAGCTTGCAATGCTTGGCGTGATTGAGTTGTTTGGCCGTCTTGAGCTGATTGAGTAGCTTTTGTCTTGATAGTATCAAGAATTTTTAGCTGCTCGTCCATAGCTTTATCGGCAACTTGAATGATACCAATAGCATCATTACCGTTTGCAATAGCTTGACCTAAAGCTGAAGCTTGACTTCTTAAGCTATCTGCAATAGATAGACCTGAAGCATCGTCTGCAGCTGTTTGAATCCTAAGACCTGAGCTAAGTTTGTTAAGTGACTTAGATAGGTCAGTGTTGTTGCTAACTGCGTTAGCGTGTGTGTTAAGTGCGTTTACGTTTGTGTTAATACGAAAACTCATTGTAAATCCTTTTAATTTTTTAGTTACGACTTCTTGTCGCACAAAAACTATATCGTGAAATTTTCTAAAAACTTTATAGGCATGAATGAAAAAATTTTTAAAATAATGAAGACGGATTTGATTTTTTATGCCTTGATACTTTAAAAATTATTTTTGCTACAATTACGCCAAAAAAATTAAAGGCTATATATAATGAAAAGCTTAATCATCGTGGAATCTCCCGCAAAAGCAAAGACTATCAAAAATTTCCTAGACAAAAGCTACAACGTCATCGCCTCAAAGGGCCACATCAGAGACCTGCCAAAAACTAGCTTTGGTATCAAGATAGAAGATGATAAATTTACCCCAGAATACCGCGTCAGCAGTGATCACTCTGCCATTGTAAAAGAGATAAAAGAGCTCGCCAAGGGTGCTGATGAAATTTATCTCGCGACCGATGAGGATAGAGAGGGTGAGGCGATCGCGTTTCACATCGCAAACGCCATCGGCAAAGAGCCAACCAGCCTGCCTCGCATCGTCTTTCATGAGATCACCAAAAGTGCCATACAAAACGCTCTAAAAAGCCCAAGACACGTCGATATGAATAGCGTCAATGCCCAGCAAACAAGGCGCTTGCTTGACCGCATAGTTGGCTACAAGCTAAGCCCGCTTTTAAATTTAAAGATACAAAAAGGCTTAAGCGCTGGACGTGTGCAAAGTGCGGCCCTAAAGATAATAGTCGACCGCGAGCGTGAGATACAAGCGTTTAAGCCGGTTGAGTACTACACTATCGACACCATTTTTAAAAAAGATCTAGACGCTGAGCTGGTTAAATTTGAAAACCAAAAGATCGAAAAGCTCACTATCCAAAATCCAGACCGCGCAAAATACATCATTGAAAATTTACAAAATGAGAAATTTAGTGTCCGTGAGATCGAGAGCAAGGATAGAAAGATCCAACCAAGTCCGCCATTTATGACTTCAACACTTCAGCAAAGTGCGAGCAACCGCCTTGGCTTTAGCCCCAAAAAAACGATGATGATCGCACAAAGCCTCTATGAGGGCGTGCAAACAAACGAGGGTTTCATGGGTGCGATCACTTACATGAGAACGGACAGCTTAAATTTAGCCAAAGAGGCTGTCGCGGCCGCTAGAGAGCATATATTGCAAAACTACGGCAAAGAGTATCTGCCAGCCAAAGTGATAAGCTACACGACAAGCTCAAAAGGCGCGCAAGAAGCCCACGAAGCGATCCGCCCTACAAATTTAAACTTCACACCGCAAATCGCGGCTAAATTTTTAGAAAAAGATGCACTCAAACTCTACACGCTCATCTACAATAGATTTTTAGCCTGCCAAATGAGCGCATGTGTGAGCCAAACGCAAAATGTCTATGTCGCAAGCGAAAAAGGCGAGTTTAAGATAAGCGGCAGAAAGGTACTATTTGACGGCTTTTACAAAGTTTATGGCGAGCTTGATAAGGATAAAATTTTGCCAAATTTAAAAAAGGGCGACGAGATGAGCTTGCAAAGCATAAAAAGCACGCAAAATTTCACCGAGCCACCAGCTAGGTACTCAGAAGCTGGCCTTGTTAAGAAGTTAGAGAGCCTAGGTATCGGCCGCCCAAGTACCTACGCACCGACTATCACACTACTAACTTCAAGAGACTACGTAAGGGTCGAGAAAAAGCAGCTCATACCAAACGAGATTGCATTTAGCATGATAGGCGTTTTGGAGGAGCACTTTAGCAACATCGTCGATAGCGAATTTACCTCACATCTTGAAGAAAAGCTCGATGAGATCGCACTTGATAAGGCTGACTGGCAAAAGGTGCTAAGCGACTTTTACTATCCATTTATGGAAAAAATAAGCGCTGGCAAAACTGGCATAAAAAGCCTAAAAACAGCTACTCCAATCGGCGAGAAGTGCCCAGAGTGTGGAAGCGAGCTAGTGCTTAGAAAGGGCAGATACGGCGAGTTTATCGCTTGCTCAAATTTCCCAAAATGCAAATACTCAAGAAACATCGCAAAAGATAATGAAAAGAGCACAGAGGCCAGCACTACTGCGGCAGCTAAACCAAAACGTGAGCTTAAAAAGCTTGACGTACCATGTCCAAAATGTGGCGGCGAGATCGTCGAGAGATATAGCAGGCGCGGTAAATTTTATGGATGTGCCAACTATCCAAAATGCGACTTCATCTCAAACTACGAGCCAGTTGAGCAAAAATGCGACGAATGTGGCGGCGATATGATCAAAAAAGAGCTTAAAAAAGGCACATTTATAGAGTGCACAAAATGCAAAAAAAAGACGCTTATCTCTGAAAACTAAAAAATTCTAGCCAAATTTGAGTCCTTGAGCCTAAATTTGGCTTTTATAAATTTGGACTTTAAATGCCTGAAACTATCACAAAAGTTAGCCAGTATAAAGGGCAAAAGAGCCTTGTGATAAACTGCACGCAGCTAGGCGACAGCTTCACGCCACAGTATAAAACTGCCAAGCAAAAAAGAGCCGTGCTTGATGAGTGGTGCGACTTTTTAAGAAGCGAGCAAGAGGCGTTTGACGAGCTTAACTTTTGCACCAAAATGCCTCAGGAGCTCTTTGACGCAGTGTGCTGTCAAAGAAATTTAAAAAGCCTTCACATCAAATGGGGCTCGTATGAGAGCCTTGACGCGCTGGCAAATCTTTCTAGTCTAAAGAGCCTTTTTATCGGCTCAGGAGCTAACGTAAAAAGCATAGCGCTAATCGCAAAACTTTCCGGACTCAAAAGCCTTGCCGTGGAAAATTTTCAAAAGATAAATTACTACTCTACGCTTTCAAATTTATAAAATTTAAAGAGTCTTGAGTTTTTACATCAGATGTCTAAGCTAACCAGCCTTGTGATATTAACGGCTAAGATAAAAAGCAAGGACTACTCGTCTATCTTATCTATAAAGTCCTTCGCTCATCTTGGCATGCCGCCACAGCATGCACTTCTAACGTGCGAAGGGTTTAGAGGATTTAAATGAGGATAAAGGGACGGCTCTTTGCTTCGTTAGCTCACAGCTACAAGCAAGCCGTAACTCAAGCCCCTTTGTCCACTTTGAATAAAAATAATTTTATACATTTCATCAAACTATTTTTGCAAATTCATAAATCACCCTACTTAAATTTTAAACCTATCAAAGCTATAATACGCCCCAAAAAGGATGAAAAATGAAAACAATTATGCTCTGTGCGATATGCTCAGTTACTCAAGGAAATTGCGGTGAGGACTGCGCTTATTGCACGCAAAGTGCCAAAGCTGGTGCCGATATCTCAAAATTTAAAGAAAAAAGCGTGCAGCAGGTGGTGGACGAGGCTAAAATGGCTTATAAAAACCACGCTCTTGGCTTTTGCTTAGTTACAAGCGGTGCTAGACTAAATGATAAAAAGACTGACTATATCGCATCTTTAGCAAGAGCTGTGAGCAAAGAAGTGCCAAATTTGATGCTTATCGCGTGCAACGGCATGGCGACTTATGAGCAACTTTGCGAGCTCAAAAAAGCTGGCGTTTTTAGCTACAACCACAACCTTGAAACAAGCCGAGAATTTTTTCCAAAAATTTGTAAAACACACACTTGGGACGAGAGATATCAGACAAATTTAGATGCAAAAAGAGCTAGGCTTATGCTTTGCACTGGTGGAATTTACGGCGTTGGCGAGAGTGAGGTCGATAGAGTAAGCTTTAGAGCTAGTCTAAAAGAGCTTGAGCCATTTTCATCGCCGATAAATTTTTTCATAAAAAATGAATCTCTAAGTCTTGATCTGCCCCCTCTTAGTGTGGATGAAGCCCTAAAGATCGTACGTGATACCAAAAGCGCTCTTCCAGAAACTAGAGTCATGATAGCTGGTGGCAGAGAGAAAATTTTAGGCGATAGACAATACGAGATCTTTGAAAATGGCGCAGATGCGATCGTCATTGGCGACTACCTCACCGCAAAAGGCGAGAAAGCTAGCAAGGATATTGAGGAGCTTACAAAGCGAGGTTTTAGCTTCGCAAGTATCTGTCACTAATGCTTGTAAATTTACTTTTCGCAGGGCTTGGAGGCTTTATCGGGGCTGGATGCAGGTTCTTAGCTGGCGAACTGCTAAAATTTAGCCACTTTCCGCTAGCTACGCTTGGCGTAAATGTGCTTGGTAGCTTTATTATCGGCGTTTTGTTTTGTCTAAATTTAAGCCAAAGCGTGAGAGTATTTTTGGTCATTGGCATACTTGGCGGATTTACAACATTTTCAAGCTTTAGCCTTGATAGTGTGAAATTTTTACTAGAAGGCGAGCTGGTAAAAGGCTTTTTAAATATCTTTTTAAACCTTATTCTTTGCTTACTTGCAAGCTATCTTGGAATTTTGCTTGGTAAAAATTTGTGAGGTTTTTAAGGTACGCAACAAAATAACTTTATCTATGCCATTTTTAAATTTTAAAGCTTCACTCACTCGCCACTAAATTTAGAGCCGTGATATGCTCGCTTTAATTTACTCAAATTTATCTGATAACAAATCGCATGCAGTGCGTTAGCACTGGAGCATGCCACCTCTAACGTTGTCGGGGTTAGGGGATCGTTAAGGGGGAAGGGAGCGACTTCGTAATTCAAGCCTCTTCCCCCTTAACAAAGAAACAAAACTTTAAATTTCTAAAAACCTTAATTTATAAATTTTAAAATTCCATTCACTCGCAAGAATTGACTACTGATTTTGAGTCTTACAAAGCTTGCCACTAGAGCCGAAATTACTTGCTCATAAAAATTTTAAAATTTGATAGAGTTTTACCCGCATGCAGTGCGCCAGCACTATTGCGTGCACTTTGAGCGTGTTAAGGGATTGGGAGATAAGGGGGCGACTTACGCAATTCAAGCCCCTTTGTCCCCCTTTAAGTAAATTTCATCAATCTATGTGCAAATTTTAAATTTCATTCACTCACAAAAATTGGCTATTAAAATTTGACAAAACCGCATGCAGTGCAAAACACCACCACATCCACCTTTCTATCTAGCTTCTACCTTTGGCATCTGAAGCATAAAATTTCTAGCCTCACTTAAAAGTACAGGCTTAAGCCCATCTACCAGAGTTTTTGGATCGTAAATTCTCTCATATGAAAGCATTAATACTCCATCTTTTTTTAGTAGAAAGTGGATTATTTCTATATTTTTACTGCTTATTTCATCTTTTATGAGAGCTAAAATTTGATCATTCTCTTCGCTATAAAGCACCTCTTTAGCCTCTTTTATCTTCTTTTTTAGCTCAGCAAGCATACTTTCACTTTTTATATCTTTGTCAAATTTCACTCTAAATCCTACAAAATGCTCATCAAAATTTTCATTTTTTAAAAAGTAAAAGCTCTCATTTTTGGCTGTATTTTTCTTATAAAAAATACTTCCATCAAATTTAAAACTTTGAACCAAACTTAGCTCGTCTGTAAAGCCAAAAATTCCAAAAAACATCAAGACAAAAAATAGAAATTTACGCATAAATTTGCACTCCAAATTTTTAAAAATTGTCGCCATTTTGCCCAAAAATCGCTTAGCTTAATCAAAAAATAACAAAGCTTTTTATACAATCAAACATTTTTAATTTAAGGATCTTTTTGCAGTTACATCAAGCTAGCGAGCTTAGTATTCTTGTCGTTTTGGCATTTATCGTCTTTGCTTCGCCTTATATTTCTAAAATTTTACGCATTCCTGTCGCTCCTGCCGAGATAATACTTGGGGCACTAGCTAGCTACATCGGGCTTGTCGGCGAAAATGAGATGTTTAAGCTAATTAGCGAAGTTGGCTTTTTCTTTTTGATGTTTCTAGCTGGCATGGAGATCGACCTTAGAATGCTTATAAATATTGACCGCAAAATTTTACGTCTGGGGCTTATCTATCTTGTGCTCATTTACTCGCTAGCAACTGCACTTACATTTAGTTTTGATCTTAGTTTGCTTTATATTATCATTATCCCGATAATGGCCGTTGGTATGATATTTACGCTATTTAAAGAGTATGGCAGGGATGTAAAATGGCTAAATTTAAGCATGCTTATTGCAACTATTGGTGAGCTTATAAGCATTACGCTTTTGACATTTATAGCAGCCTATTTGCAGTTTGGAGCTAGTATAAATTTATGGCTAACGATTGGCTATTTGATCTTATTTTTAGCTATCAGCGTGCTTAGCTTTAAAATTTTAGATGTGCTTTTTTGGTGGTACCCGGGGCTTAAAGTGATCCTTATGCCACACTACGATAAGGACGAAAAAGATATTAGACTAAGCATTGCGGTGTTTTTTTCGATGATTGCACTTATGCTTTATTTAAATTTAGAAGTTGCCTTTGGTGCGTTTATCGCAGGTATGTTTATAGCGACATTTTTTGATCATAAAAAAGACTTACCACACAAGCTTTCAAGCTTTGGATTTGGTTTTTTGGTACCGATATTTTTTATACACATAGGCTCAACCTTTAAACTCTCAAGCCTAAGCTCAAATGAAGTGATAAAAGATGCTATTTTTATATTTTGTGCGATGCTTGCCACAAGGCTTTTTTCAAGTGTGTTATTTGTAGGGAAATTAGGATTTAAGGGGATATTTTTGTTTTCCCTCTCACAATCCATGCCACTAACGCTTCTAGTAGCAGTTGCTACTATCGCACACAG
The DNA here is from genome assembly GCA_902387145.1 of Campylobacteraceae bacterium. Lineage (GTDB taxonomy): Bacteria > Campylobacterota > Campylobacteria > Campylobacterales > Campylobacteraceae > Campylobacter_A. Next base: position 141,245 of record CABMKY010000008.1, read on the forward strand.
ATCAGGTGAGATAAGTGATTATTCTTACTCATCTTTTATCCTAGCAAGCCTAGCTCAAGCTATAATAGGGACAATAATTATAAAATTTCTAATGCAATCAAGAAGTAAGGAGTAAAAATGTCATCAAATACAGCTACGCTAACTGATAACAGAACTGGCAAGAGTTACGAGTTTCCTATACTAAAAGGCACTATGGGACCTGATGTGATAGACATCTCGACATTTTTTAGTGATACTGGAATGTTTACTTTTGACAGAGGTTATACTTCAACTGCGATGTGTCGCTCGGCGATAACTTATATAGACGGCTTAAAAGGCGAACTAATGTATAGAGGTTATGATATCGCGTATTTGGCCGAAAATAAGACATTTTTAGACGTGGCATATTTACTCTTAAACAAAGAGCTTCCAACAAATGATCAGTATATAAATTTTAAAACCGAGCTTAAAAAAAGAAGCTTTATACATGAAGGCATGATGAAGCTCTTTGATGCATTTCCAGACAAAGCTCACCCTATGGCGATCTTGCAGGCAGCAGTCTCAGCGCTAAGTGCCTTTTACTCAGACCACCTAAATATGGATAAACCTGAAGAGTACCACGAGATGGCTATGCGTATAATCGCTAAAATTCCAACGATCGCGGCCTTTAGCTACCGCTACTCACGCGGCCTTCCTATCATATATCCAAATTTAGATCGCGGCTTTACTGAAAATTTCCTTTACATGATGAGAGGTTATCCATACGAGCATGTTGATCTTAAACCTATCGAGATAAAGGCGCTTGATACAGTCTTTATGTTGCACGCAGATCATGAGCAAAACGCTTCAACTACGACTGTTAGGACTGTTGGTTCTACGCATGCGCACCCATACGCATGTATAAGTGCTGGTATCGGAGCACTTTGGGGCTGGGCCCATGGCGGCGCAAACGAGGGCGTTATCCGTCAGCTTGAAGAGATAGGCTCGGTAGCAAACGTTGATAAATACATAGCAAGAGCAAAGGACAAGAATGATCCATTTAGGCTAATGGGTTTTGGGCACAGGGTCTATAAAAATTTTGATCCTCGTGCAAAAGTACTCAAAAAAATGAGAGATCAGCTGATGGATGAGATAGGCATTAACTCAGAGCTTATCAAGATCGCCAACCGCATCGAGGATATCGCTCTGCATGATGACTATTTTGTGAGTAGAAATTTGTATCCAAACGTTGATTTTCACTCAGGACTCATCCTAAAAGCACTTGGTATACCAAACAATATGTTTGCCGTCATCTTTGTCATCGGTAGGACTCCTGGCTGGATTAGTCAGTGGATCGAGTTAAAAGAGCAAGATAGTATCAAGATAGTCCGACCAAGACAGCTTTATGTTGGAGAGATAAACAGAACACCAAAATGAGTGAGCTTCTAAATTTAGCTATCAAAGCAGCCGTTAGCGCTGGACGAGAGATAATGAAATTTTACTCGCCAGGCGATGATAGATCAGGGCTGCAAATCAGCATAAAAGAGGACTCCTCTCCGCTTACTAGTGCCGATCTGGCTGCAAATGAAGCGATAATAAAAGAGCTTAAAAAAAGCGGAATTGATATTTGCTCAGAAGAGAGTATTTTGTCCGCTAGCTCTAGCATGGATGGTTCTTTTTGGTTGATCGATCCACTTGATGGTACGAAAGAATTTCTAGCTAGAAATGGCGAATTTTGCGTTTGCATAGCGCTTATAAAAAAAGCTAGACCGGTGCTTGGCGTGATATTTATCCCAGTTAGTAAAGAGCTTTTTTATGCTGATGAAAATGGCGCTTTTAAAGAAATTTTAGATAACAATGGTGAAATCATAAAGAGAGTTGATTTAAACAAAAAAGATAAAAATTTAGACAATCTAATCTTTTCAAGTAGAAGAGGCGATGCCAAAGAGATAGAATTTATAGGGCAGAGCTTAAATTTTGAGCAAAGGTGCATCGGCTCAGCTATAAAATTTTGCCGTTTGGTTGAATTTGGTGGAGCTTATTTGAGATTTGCGCCAAGCTACCTTTGGGACAATGCAGCAGGAGAAGCGCTCGTAAATTTTTGTGGTGGAAAAGTATTTGACGCTAATAGCAGCAAAGAGATGAGCTACGAGCTTGCTAATTTAAAAAGCCCATTTTTCATAGCTCTCTCAAAAAATACACTAAATCTAAAAGATAAAATCACACAACTATATAAGCAAAGTAAAATTTAAAAACTTAAATTTCTTCTAGTAGATAAAGCATACTAGCTATTTTTGCTGTGCCTAGCACGTAGCTCATTATATTTGCTGCGACCTTGTCTTTTTTAAGCACTTTGCCATTTATATCAAATATATCTTCGTTGTTCTCTTTGATAAATTTCAAAGCTTTTGCTGCGACATCTTCTAAACTATTTTTGCCGTCAAGCAATAAAAGTATGTAATAATCGATATTGTTAAGCTTTCTTGAGATGCTAAATTTATTAGCAAAAACAACATCGGCATTATTTTTATGATTTAAAAAATATCTTACATAATTTATTAAATTTTGACTAAGTCTTGAGTAGCCTGGCTTATACTCGATATTTTTTTGCTCATCTTTTAAAATCATTGCATCAGACGAGTTTGTTAGAATTCTTACAAAAGCGCTATAAACCATGAGCTTATCTTCTGGCAAAATTTCTAAAATCTGAGAAAGGTTTATGCTAGCTGGATACATCTTATAAAAGACCTCGCAAAGCCATGATATATCTTGTGGCATAGCGCCATAACTATCTTGCCACTGGTTATCTTTCTTTATAAAATCTGCCACAACGTGAATTTTATTGATATCGCTTGGGCCTATTTGTTTATTGGCTATGCTCTCATAAGTTTTGCTATGGACTATTAGGCTTTGTCTAAAGACTTTGTTGCTAATCATATCCATGAATTGCTCTAGGTCGATTCTGTCCTTAAACTTGTTATTTTTGTATTCATCTACTATGGCTGTGCCAACATCTGGGGTAAAAATATCATCAAGCGTATACTCACAAAGATAAGTAAGCTCATTTTTAGCGAGCATGGCATTAAAATCTTTGAAATAAAATGGATCATTTGTGTATTCTAAAAACTCATGAGCTATGTAAAAGTCATCTTTTGAGAGCACATGTTCTGTTACAAAAAGAAGCATCTTAAGAGGCATCTTCCCTTCATAAATTTCTTCATCTCTTGTTAGTAAATATTCTTTATAGACTAAAAGTGCTTCTTTGGCTGCTTTTAACCTCTCTTGCATGCTCTCTTTATCCTTTGCGGCAAGTAGCATTATATCTCTTACGATATCTTTTACTTTCCAGCCAGGATAAACATTATAAGAGATAAACGCCACGCCATTTGCACTTAAATTCTCTTTTATGACTTTTAATATAGCTTCTTTTACAAAGTCAGGCACCCAGCTAAAAACACCATGGGCAATGATATAGTCAAATTTCTCATCGCTTTTAAATTCGCAAATATCACCGTGTATAAGCTCTAAATTTGTAAGCCCCATCTCTTTAACGATCTCTTGCCCGCGCCTTATCTGCTCGCCGCTAAGATCTATGCCAACTACTTTTGCATTTTTGTTATTTACTGCAAATGGGATCAAATTTCCGCCAAAGCTACATCCTATCTCTAAAACTCTTGCATTTTCGCATGGCGGTGGAGTTATGCCAAGAAGTGTAGCACAAGCTTCAAGCCTATATGGCGATGATTGGGCAAAGGCTATTGATTTATAAGTTAGCTCATCATAAGACTTCTCAATTTTGCTATTTTGGCTCATTTTAGCTCCTAGTAGTCTTTTTCTTTGATTTTTTCTAGCATATTTTTAGCATCATTCTCAGGATCATCCACTATATATGCACGCCTTATCTTGCCATCTTTTATGATGAGCGTTTGTCTAAAGTAGAATTTATGTCCATTTGATGCAGAAAAAACCGGAAGTTCAAGCGCCCTCTCAAGCATAAACTCACTATCGTTTAAAAACATGACTCCAGTTGAAGTCTCTTCTTGAAATTTCTTTTGAGCTGCGATATCTTGTGAGCTAATGGCCACTACCATGAAACCAAGGTCATTAAAATCTTTTAAAAATTTCTTGTAGTTTATCGCTTGTTTAGTGCAGCCCTTCATGCCAGGTGTATTTTGTAGTTGCTCACTTAAAAGACTAAAGTCCTCGCCTATCTTTGGGTAGATAAAAATGACGCAGTCATGCGTTCTTGCAAAGGCGGAAAAATCAAATTCCTTACCATCTAAGGTATTTAAATATATACTTGTAGGCACTTTTATCATACTTCATCCTTTAAAATTTTTACTATTATATCTTTATAAGCTTTGTCTTAAGCTTTTTTAGAATTTAAAAGATAAACTATAAAAAGGACAAAAAAGCTAATTATTAACATCAAAAGTGCATAGACATGAGCCTTGGTGTAATCAAGCATTTCAACCGCTTCAAATATCGCAATACTTGCGACCTTGCTCTCTCCGGCTACGCTACCACCTATCATCAAAACAACACCAAACTCACCCATGGTGTGAGCAAAGCTAACGACAGTAGCTGTTAATAAATTTGATCTGATGCTTGGCAAAATTACTCTAAAAATAGTTGTGAGCTTATTTTTACCAAGACTATAACTTGCTTCAAAAAGGCTCTTTTTTAGGCTATTTAGTCCAGCGTAAATCGGCCCAAACATAAATGGCAATGAATAGATACAACTTGCCACAACAAGACCTGTGAAGTTAAAAACTAGCCTAACTCCAAAAATTTCTTCAATAAATTTACCAAAGGCCGAATAAGGCGAAAGAAAAATGAGTAGATAAAATCCAAGAACACTTGGTGGCAAGACCAAGGGTAGTGAGATTACCGACTCTAAAAACGACTTGCCAAAAAATTTCTTTTGAGACATAAAATAGGCAAGTGCGATGCAGACAAAAAATAAAATAAAAGTTGTTATAAAAGATAATTTTAGCGATAGCCAAAATGGCTCGTAATCGATACTTTTTAACTCGTCTATCATGCTTTTTCCAAATTTACGCTAAATGCTTTTGTGCTAACTACTACCATATCGCCTGCTTTTAGATTCATTGCTTCGCTGCTACTTAGCACCACTTCACAAATTTGGCGGTTTATTAATACATTTGCCACATAAATAGCATCACGTTTTTTTATCTCTAAAATTTTAGCATTAAAGGCAAATTTCTGCGATCCTGCACTCTTTAAAAATATCTCACTTGCGCTACCTGATCTTGAAATTTTTCCATTTTCAAGGACAAAGACTTTATTGCAAAGCTTATAAATTTCAGCGATATCATGGCTTACTAAAATAATACTCATCTTAAACTCATCATGAAGTGCTAGTAAATAGTCTTGAAGTTTCTCACGCATAGCATTATCAAGCGCACTTAACGGCTCATCAAGTAGTAAAATTTCAGGCTTTCTCATAACCGCACGAGCTAAAGCAACACGTTGTTTTTGGCCGCCAGAAAGAGTGCTAATTTTTGCATTTTTTAGGCTGGTTAGACCGCAGATATCAAGAAGTTTATTTGCTAGAGCTAGATCATTTTTTGCAAAGAGTAAATTTTTAAAGACATTCATATTTTCAAAAAGTGCGTAGTCTTGAAATAAAAAGCCGATATTTCGCTTTTGTGGAGCCAAATTTGTCTTTTCATCAAAGAAGATTTTATCCCCAACTCTTATAAAGCCACTTTGTGGTGCTTCAAAACCAGCGATCAAGCGTAAAATGGTGGTCTTTCCGCCACCGCTTGCTCCATAAAGTGCGACAAAATCGCCACTTTCAAAGCTAAGATCAGCCTCAAGTAAAAATTTTCCGCCACCGCCATTTAGCTCTTTTTTACAAGAAATTTCTATCATTTTTGTGTACTTATGTGAATGCTTGTAGATTTTATATAGGCAAAGACTTCATCGTTTTCACCTATGTTCATAGTTTTTAATGCGTGATTTGAGATAATAGCTTCGAAGTAAATTCCGCCACACTTTAAGCTAATAACACTTAAAATTTCACCAAAATTTATAGCTTCAATCACGCACTTTAGCTCGTTTTCAAGCGAGCTATTGCTTAGTTTGTCTTTTGCCAAGATAACATCGGAGCTTTTAAAACCTAAGTCGATCTCATCATCTAAGGCAAATTTGCTAGCCTCATTCAAGACTAGCATAAATAAATTCGCCTCTAAATTTAGACCCTTTAGCTCAAATAAGTTAACGTCATCTTTAGTTAAAATTCCAACAATCTTTGCTCTTATCATTTAGCTGGAACGTTGTAACCAAATTTCTTGAAAATTTCTCTTGATTTATCACCTAAGATAAACTCATAAAATGCTTTTGCATCATCATTTTTTTCAGCATGTTTTAGAAGAACGATACCTTGATCGATCGGAGTGTATAGCTCTTGTGGAACAAGGATGTAATTAACGCCCTCTTTGTATTTTGACATTTTCTCATCAAAAAGTGCGCTAGCAGCGATAAAACCTACATCAGAAGCACTTAATGCTTGAGATAGAGTTTCAGAAATTTTTTGAGCATAAACGATATTTTTTTCTACTTCGTCATAAAGTTTTGCGTTTTTAAGAGCCTCTATACTAGCTTTGCCGTATGGTGCAGTTTGTGGATTTGCGATAGAGATCGCTTTTAAGCCACGAACAACCTCAATACCTTTTTTGAAATCAACATTTCTAATAGAAAAAATAGCAACAGCGCCTTGTACGTAAACTTTTGGAGCAGCTACTGCAAAGCCTGTATCATAAGCTTTTTGTGCAAAGCCCATATCAGCAGCCATGAATATATCAGCTGGAGCTGAGTTTTGGATCTGTGTAACAAGACCACCGCTTGCGCCAAGAGTTAGGTTGATTTTAGCATCTGGATGAAGCTTATTAAACTCTTTTATAAGCTCTGGAAATGCGTATGTTGTGTTTGCCGCAGCATATACATTTACTTCAGCACCAAATGCGTTTATTGCAAGCAAAGCTGCCGCAGATAAAAATTTAAAAACTTTTCTCATTTAAACTCCTATAATGATTTGAGATGATTTTACTATTGCTAAAAGTGTATCGCCAACACCTATTTTCATCTGGATAGCACTATCTTTTGTGATGATGGCAGTTAAAGTCTGCTCATCACTTAGTTTTAAAGTGATTTCAGCATTTACAGCACCTATCTTTGCTTCGATCACTTCGCCTTTTAATTGATTTTTTGTGCTTATTTTTATATCTAGATCCTTGGCCAAAATGACAGCTGGAGCTTTAAAAATATAAATAACTTTTTGTCCAACTTTTAGTCCTAAATTTTTCTCACTCTCGACTGTAATGTTTGACTCAAGCGTACAGCCATTACTTAGTTTTGCAACTATTTGAGAATTTACCGCACCGCGGTTTATGCCAATAATCTCGCATGAGAGCTGATTTCTAGCACTTAAGTTCATATTCATTCTTTGAAGATTTATAATATCTACATCCTCAAAATCTACTTTTTGACAAATTTTTTTGCAAAAAGTCTTTTTGAGTCTCAAGAATGGCATCATAAATTTTTATCAGTTTATTGGCATACTCGCTTAGCTCAGAGCCACTATTTTTTTTATTTCCATCAGCTCTAATAATAAGCGGCTTGCTACTTTTGTTATTTATCGTATCAAGGCAGTCCCAAGCATTTTTGTATGATATGCCAACAAATTCTGCTGCTTTTGTAATACTTTTCGTCTCTTTTATGGCCTTTAATAATGTAATATGTTTAGCTAAAACCTGTGTATCTTCGCCTAAAAATAGTTCTAAATTTATATCTGCTTTCAAAATTTTTACCTTTACTATATTGGAGAATAATTTGTGAAGTATATCTAATTATATTAATCCTTAAACTTAAAGATTTAAGTCGATTTATAAATTTCTCTTAATTTCTTGTAAAGTTTTTAAAAGATAAAATCGAGCTACATTTTATAAATAAAAATAAGGCTTAGTATGAAATTTTTGCTTTCTATCTTTTTTAGTTTGCTTTTAGCCTGTGCTAATACTAACATGAATACGAATAGCGAAAGTGATGAATTTGATGTTGAATTTGAAGCAAGAAAAGATGTTTTTGACCCACTTAGTGGCTACAATAGAATTATGACGCATGCAAATGACTTTATCTATGTAAATATGCTAACTCCGGTGGCAAAAGGCTATGCCTATGTTGTGCCAAAAACAGCCAGAACAATGGTTTCAAATTTCTTTGATAATCTACTTTTCCCGGTTCGCTTTGTAAATAACTTACTTCAGTTTAAATTTCAAAATGCTGGCGAAGAGACATTAAGATTTTTAGCAAATACGATAATAGGCTTTGGCGGACTAACAGACGGAGCAAAATACTACAATCTCAAACCTCACGATGAAGATTTTGGACAAACGCTTGGATATTGGGGACTTGGCAGCGGTTTTCATATAGTTTGGCCACTTATTGGACCATCAAATTTAAGAGATACTGGTGGCATGGTTGGAGATTATTTTGCTGATCCTATTAGCTACGTTGATCCTATACTTTTATCAACTGGTATCAAATCATATAGAGCGTTTAATAGCTTTTCACAAGATCCAACTGCTTATGAAAAACTAAGAAAAGATGCTATTGACCTTTATCCATTTTTACGCGATGCTTACGAGCAAAGACGCGACAAGCTTATCAAGGAGTAAATATGAAAATTTTAAAAATTCTAACTATGATTTTACTTTTTACAACTAGCCTTTTTGCTATTTCAAAAGAGCAGATCAAGCCTGAAGTAGAGATGAAAACAACAAAGGTTATTGAAATTTTAAAAGATACAAATTTAGACAATAATGCAAAGACAAAAGAAATTTTTGCTCTTCTTGATCCATTTTTTGACTATAAACAAATGGCAAAGATAAGCCTTGGCAAACGTTACAACAGCTTAAGTAGCGATGAGCAGGCTAAATTTGACGCAGCATTTGAGCAAAAACTAAAAAGCTCATACATAGATAAACTTTTAGGATATAAAGATCAAGAGATACGTATAACTGGAGAGAGCGAACCTCAAAAAAATAGATACTGGCTAACATCTGAGCTTATAAATGATGGCAAGAGCTATGAATTTGTCTATAAATTTTATGACGCTAAAGAGCGTGGTTGGCTCATTTACGATCTTGATATCGTTGGTGTAAGCATCATTCAAACATACAGAAGTCAGTTTGGCGATGTGCTAAATAACGCTGATTTCAATACTCTTTTACAAAAGCTAAATGAAGCTGTTTTGCCTGATCAAAATAAAACCAACCCTTAATGCGACAAATTTTTAAATTTATCATTGCTAAAAACAAGCTTATTATTGCTCTGATTTTAGCTTTAAGCGTAGTTTTTGGCTATCTTAGCACCAAGCTTAGCGTTGATGCATCAGCTGAAACGCTACTACTTGAGCATGACCCTGACTTAAAAGCTTATAGAGAGATAGCCAAACGCTACGACTCACCCGGATTTTTAGTGGTCGCTTTTACCCCAAAAGATGATCTTTTTTCACCTAAAAATTTAGAACTTATCAAAAATTTAGGTGATGAACTAGCTAAAAACGATATGGTAAATAGCGTCATCTCTATAATAAATATTCCGCTTTTAAATAGTGTAAAAGGCGGAATTACTGGTATCTTAGATCATACTCCAACGTTGCAAGATAAAGATATAAATATTTCAAAAGCGAAGCTCGAGTTTGCCAAAAGTCCGATTTACAGCGGAAATTTGATAAGCAAAGATCTAAAAACCACAGCAATTGCTCTAAATTTAAAACAAGATGAGAAATTTAATGAGCTTGTAAATGAGAGAAATTTACTTAGTCAAAAAGAGTCAAACGGCACTATCACACAAGCTGAGCGACTTAAGTTAGAGGCACTTGCCTATGAGTTTAAAGCCTACCGAGATGAGCTTAGAAAGAGCGATCACAAAAACCTTGAGGCTATAAAAGCAACCATAGCTAAATTTAACGCAAATGATGAGCTATTCTTAGGCGGTGCAAATATGATCGCTGATGATATGATAGGCTTTATAAAGAGCGATCTTTTAGTCTATGGCTTAAGTGTACTTGCTCTTCTTAGCTTTAGTTTATGGCTATTTTTCAGGCAGGTTAGATGGATAGTTTTGCCGATGTTTATATGTGCCGTAAGTGCTATTTTTACGACCGGAATTTTTGGTATATTTGACTGGGAAGTGACGGTCATTAGCTCAAACTACATCGCACTTCAGCTCATCATTACTATTTCAACTGTGATTCATCTTGTCGTTAGCTACCGAGAATTTTACGCAAAGCATCCAAAATATAGCCAAAATCAGCTAATTTATCTAACGCTTCGTGATAAATTCTCTCCATCTTTTTGGGCAATATTTACCACGGTTATTGGCTTTAGCTCGCTTATGAGTGCTGACATAAAGCCAGTTATCATGCTTGGCATTATGATGAGCACTGGCATTAGCGTTTCGCTTGTGCTTGCGTTTTTGCTATTTGGCGCGATAAATGTAAATTTAGAAAAATTAGCTCCTATTAGAACCTTTGAAAATAGCTTTAAATTTACAAAATACTGCGCGAATTTAGCTCTAAACTCAAGAAAGATTATCTACGTAGTTTGCGCTCTAGTTGTCTGTTTTGGCATTTATGGTATCAGCAAGATAAAGGTTGAAAATAGCTTCATTGGCTACTTTAAAGAAAGCACAGAAATTCGCCAAGGAATGCAAGTTATTGATACCAAACTTGGTGGCACGATACCAGTTGATGTGATAGTGAAATTTAAAGAGCAAAAACAAGATAAAAATACTGAGCAAGATGAGTTTGAAAATGAGTTTGAAAGCAATGCCAAGGATGCGAAATACTGGTTTAATAGCTATCACACAAGGGTTGCTGAGAAGATTCACGACTATTTAAAAGAGCAAAAATTTGTCGGACATGTAAGCTCGCTAGCAACCCTTATAAAAGCCATAAAAGAGCTAAATAACGGCGCGAGTGATGATTTTTTATTAGCTGCGATGTATGAGAAATTACCACAAAATTATAAAAATATCTTATTAAGTCCTTATGTGAGCGTTGAAGATGATGAGCTTAGATTTAGTATAAGGATCGTCGATAGTGACTCTGAGCTTAGACGAAATTTATTTCTAAAGGAGCTTAGAGAAGGGCTGGCACAGCTTACTAAAAATGACAATGTAAGTATAGAAGTGGCTGGCATGATGGTGCTTTATAATAATATGCTTCAAAATTTACTTAGCTCGCAGGTCGATACATTTGGCCTAACGGTGGCTATACTTTTTGTCATATTTTGCTTTATTTTTAGAAGCATAAAGCTAGCAACCATTGCGATAGTTTCAAATTTAATCCCGCTTTGCACACTCTTTGGCGTGATGGGATTTTTTGGCATTCCGCTTGATGTGATGAGTATAACGATCGCAGCCATTAGTATTGGTATCGGTGTTGATGATATCATTCACTACATCCACCGCTTTAAAGAAGAAATGCTTACAAAAAGTGTTTTTGAGAGCATTAAAGTCGCGCACGCAAGCATCGGATATGCGATGTATTACACATCATTCACTATTTTTATTGGCTTTAGTGTGATGATAACTAGCAATTTTATTCCAACTATATATTTTGGCTTACTAACTGATCTTGTTATGGTTTTTATGCTTCTTGGTGCACTTATTATTTTGCCAAGCCTCATTGCAAGCTTTGAAAAAAAGAGCGATATTTAAGCTAAATTTATTTGATAACTTTGATGAATGAGTAGACATCTGCCACGCCATCAATATGCTTAGCGTACCAAATAGCATGTTTTTCTTGCTCAATGCTATCAACTACGCCGCTAAATACAACATCACAGCCAACTATGCTAACACGCACATTTGTGCCCTCAACTATACTATCTTTAAAAAGATTTTGTTTTAAGTTCGCAAGAATTTTTAGACTATCGCATGGATATTCTGGCTTTTTTATGCGAAGATAGGTGTAAATTTCTCGTACACCATCTGTATTTTTGGCTAGTTCTATTAGTTTACCTTCAAGCTCTTTGCTATCAACTAGCCCTATAAGATAGACATCGCCGTAAAAACACTCGATCTCAATGTCTATATTGCTAAGCCCTTTTGAAAATAAAATCTTGCTTTGCAATTTACTTTGGATAAATTTGTCACGAGTGATAGAGTAAATGCCTCTTTTGTCACGTGAAATCGAGTACGCATCATAGACATTTAGTGGCGCGGTTGCTGGGGTTAGTACTGAAGAGCAAGCGCAAAAAAATAAAACCAAAAATGTGAAAATGCCTAATTTTAAAATCATAGATCCTTTTTGTAATTAAAAAAAGTTTATAGAAAATGGGCTAAAATTTATATAAATCTGCTAGAATAACGCACACGGAGGATAAAGTAATCTGGTGATGCTCACGGGCTTCAAACCCGATGACTGGGCGGTTGACCGTCTGGTGGGGAGTTCGATTCTCTCATCCTCTCGCCATTTTTTGTATTAAATTTTACTTTTATCAAGCAAATTTATAATCCCAAACAAAATAAAACTTAACACAACCAAAACAAGGCTTAAAACAAGTGCTTCATCGCTTTTGCCATCGTATACAGCATTATAAATGGCAAGCGAGATAGTGTCGGTTTTTCCTATTATATTTCCACCAAGTATAAGTGTTATGCCAACCTCGCCAAGCCCACACGAGATCGCTAAGATAAAAGCCGCTGCTACGCTTTTTGCAACGCATGGAAAGAGTACGAAAATAGCTGTTTGAAATTTATCTTTCCCAAGGCTGTATGCTACTTCACTTAGGCTTTTTGAAAGTGAGCCAAGAGCAGAAGCGACAGGCTTTACAAATAGTGGTAAAGAGGCTATAAAAGCAGCTAGCACAAGAGCCTTAAAACTAAAAATAATTTCTAAATTTAAAGCCTTGCCGACGATACCATTTTTGCCAAGCAGATAAAGCAGTAAAAATCCAGTAGCAATGGGCGGAAAGATGAGCGGAAAAGTTACGATCATCTCTAAAATAGCTTTAAATTTAGCCTTACTAAAAGCTAAATAATAAGCCAGAGCCAGCCCAAAAACGATAAGCAAAGCCCCTTGGCACAAAACGACCTTTATGCTTAAAAATAGCGGATCAAAAAGCCAAGAGAGCTCTTGCAAGCTTAGCCTTATCTTATGCCAAATTTAGTGTAAATTTCTTTTGATCTCTCGCTTTTTAGCTCATCCAGAAATTTAACGCAATCAGCCTTTTTATCGCATCCTTCAAGCTTTGCAGCTACGATGTTTGCTGGAGCATAAAGTGCTTTGTCTATCAAAATAAAACTACCAAATTCATCTTTGTGCGCGTTTAGTTCGGTCTGATTAATAAATCCAGCATCAACTTCACCGTTTAATATATAAGTAACCACTTGTGGTACGCCAGCAACTGCTAAAATTTTATCCTTTAGCTCACCACTTAAATTTGCTTTTTGCATAAATTCATTCGCTCTTTTACCATAAACTGTCTTTTTCTCATCTGGCATAGCGATCTTAGAAAGTGCTTTTAGCTCTTCAACTTTTTCTATTTTCACACCCTTTTTAGTAGCCAGCACCAAAGAACCTGAGCCTAAATTTACATACTCGGCGATCTTTAGATTAGACTTTTTTAAAAAGTCTTCATCGCCCACTATCACGTCAGTTTTGCCCTCTTTTGCCTGCGCCATGATCGCTGTGATGTTTGCAAAAGAAGTGTCGATATTTACGCCATCTTTTTTGAGATTTTGTGCGACTGCTTCGACTATCTTTTTATATCCACCGCCCGCACTTACTAGCAAATTTTCATTGCCAAATGCAAAAATTGCAACCATTAAAAGTAAGAACTTTTTCATATTTTTCCTTTAAAAGTAAAATTTCAAGATTTTATAAAATATACTCTTATATATTCTTAAAATATATTTTTATAACTTATTCGGCTTTTCGCCAAAATGGTATAATCTCGCAAAAACAAAAGGACAGACATGAACGAACTTGAGCTAAAGATGCAAGGCAAGATAGATAGGCTAACAGATAAGACTTTTAAGCTAGATCCTAGGATCGGCGAGGGTTACTTCACGGCGAAATACTTTCTAAAAGTAAATGAGATAATTAAGCAAAACCTGCCTGATCAGCATGTGACGATGCAGTTTTTTCAAAGGCGTGATGATATCATGCTTTGTGGCATAGACGAGGTTTTAGCTATCATCAATAAATTTGCCAAAAACCCAAGCGAGCTTGAAATTTACGCGCTTGATGATGGCGATATCATAAATGCAAACGAGCCAGTTTTAAAGATAAGCGGCAAGTATGAAAATTTTGGCTTTTTAGAAAATGTCATCGACGCGACGCTTACTAGAAGAAGCTGCGTGGCGACAAACTCCAGAGACGCGATAAGAGCGGCAAATGGCAAGGACGTCTTTAGCATGGCGGACAGGCAAGATGACATCTGCACGCAGCCAGGCGACGGATATGCCTCATTTATCGGCGGTATAAAAAAGGTCGCCACAGACGCTCAGGGCGAGCTTACAGGGCTAAAAGGTGGTGGCACCATGCCTCACGCGCTCATTCAAATGTGTGGCGGAGATGTGGTAAAGGCTTGCCAAATTTACGCTAAAACCTTTGAAAACGAGCAGATCACGGCATTGGTTGATTACAACAACGACGTGATAACAGACGCACTAAAGGCTGCAAATGCCCTAAAAGATAGGCTTGGCGCGGTTAGAGTGGATACTAGTAAAAATTTGATAGATAGGTATTTTGAAGGCAAAGATACGAGTAAATTTGACCCACATGGCGTTTGCAAGGAGCTTATATTTGCCCTAAGAGAGGCGCTTGATAAAGCTGGCTTTAAGCGCGTTAAAATCGTAGTTAGCTCAGGCTTTAGCCCTAAAATTATAAAAGATTTTGAAACTTATAACACGCCGGTTGATACTTATGGCGTTGGAAGTTATCTCGTTAAAAATGACATTTGTGGCTTTACAGGCGATCTAGTTGAGCTAAACGGAAAAGATGAGGCTAAATTTGGTAGGAAAAATTTTGCTTCAGATAGGCTAAAGAGAGTGAAATTTTAAGAGAGAAGATGAAATTTATAAAAATTTTAATGTTTTTGTCGCTTTTACTGACTGCTTGCACCGCCGCAAACTACGCTAACGCTTTTGAAAAGGTTGGCATACTTGAAGACGGCGTTTATCGCTTTAGTCAAAATGGCATAGGGGTTAAAAAAGACCTGCTTGTCAAGGTGATCTCCGTGCAAAACGCGGACAACTCGCGCAAAAAGATCATCTCCATGCTAAATATCCCTAAAAAATCTAAGATTACGGACTTTAAAACAAGCGATGCAGGCGTGATTGTCTGGCCATTTTACGAGTTTGAGGGCAAATTTATAACAACAATAATCGTTGAAAATATAAAAAAAGAAGATAGTGATCAAAAACTGATTAAAATGCTTGAACTTAAGCATCCATTTTACTCGACGCTCCAAGCTCGAAGAAAAGGGGCTAAAGACGCCATAGACGTGAAATACGTGCTAAATTTCAAAGAGGCAAAGCTGGTAAAATCGTTTCAAAATCGCCCTTAAAACTTTATTTTAAATAAATTTCATTAAAATGGCGTAATCAAAAAAAGGATCATCTTTGCACAATCTAAAAACTATAAACGTCGCTCACTCGCCGGACGCTGACGATATTTTCATGTATGCCGCGGTCAAATTTGGCTGGGTCAGCAGTAAAAATTTAGCCTTCACATCAAAGGCGCTTGATATAGAAACGCTAAATGAAGAGGCGCTAAAAGGCACATATGAAGCCACGGCGATCAGCTTTGCACTCTATCCTAAAATTTGCGATGAATTTGCACTTTTACGCTGTGCGGTGAGCTTTGGCAAAGGATACGGACCAAAGCTTATCAAGCTAAAAGATAAGCAGCTAAAGCGAAATTTCAAGGTCGCACTCTCTGGCAAAAACACGACAAACGCCCTGCTCTTTCGCATAGCCTACCCAGAGGCAAGGATCGTTTATAAAAATTTTCTTGAGATCGAAAATGCCGTGCTTAGCGGCGAGATCGATGCTGGCGTGCTCATACATGAAAGTATCTTAAATTTCTCAGACCAGCTCTGCGTAGAGCGTGAAATTTGGGATATCTGGAGCGAGCTAAACGGCGAAAATTTACCACTTCCACTTGGTGGTATGGCGCTTAGACGAAGCCTGCCCATAACCGATGCTATCGAGTGCGAGAGAGTGCTCAGCGAAGCTGTCAGGATCGCCACTTCGCACAAGCCATTTTTATCTCACATGCTAATGGAGCGAAATCTTATTAGAGTTGGCAAAGAGGAACTTAAAACGTATCTAAATTTATACGCAAACGACGAGTCAATAAGCATGAACGAAACGCAGCTAAAAGCGCTAAATAAGCTCTATCAAATAGGCTATGACAAAGGCTTTTTTGAAAAGCCAATCGACGTAAACGACTACCTAATCCCAACTGAATACAACGAAGCAAGGTTTAGTTGATGCAAAGTACGCTTGTCTCGCTTGGAGTTGAAACCTTTAAGATCGCCCTTTACATCAGCCTTCCGATGCTGCTAAGCGGCCTAATCGCAGGTCTTATCATCTCCATTTTTCAAGCGACCACACAGATAAACGAAACCACGCTAAGCTTTGTGCCAAAAATTTTGCTAGTCGTCGTTGTTATCATATTTTTGATGCCTTGGATGATCTCGATGATGGTTGAATTTACCACTCGCATGTTTGAGTTTATACCGGAATTTATCCAGTGACGAGGCTTGTTGATTTTTCTAAATTTACCTCGGTTAGGATAGGCGGCGTGCATGAAGTTTTTGAGGTAACTAGCCTTGAAGATCTAAGCTCACCTTACTTTTTAGGCGCTGTGATGATAGGCGGAGGCAATAACCTTCTTATCTCGCCAAATCCCCCAAAAATGGCGATGCTCGGCAAAAGTTTTGACTATATAAATTTAGAAATTTGTGATGAAAAAATTTACCTTGAGATAGGTGCTGCGACAAAATCAGCCAAAATTTATAACTTCTGCAAACAAAATAACATCGCTCACCTTGAGTTTTTAAAAAATATCCCAGGCACACTTGGCGGACTTATAAAAATGAACGCTGGACTGCTTAAATTTAGCATAAGCGACAACCTCACACATGTGCGTCTGGCTCGTGGCTGGGTGAGCAAAGATGAGATAAGTTTTAGCTACCGCCACAGTGGCATAGATGAGGCCATTTTGGGGGCTAAATTTGATCTTCATAGCGGCTTTGACGCAAGCATATCTGAAGCTATAAGCGCAAAAAGGGCAAATCAACCAAAAGGAGCTAGCTTTGGTAGCTGCTTTGTAAATCCAGAGGGGCACTTTGCAGGGGCTTTGCTTGAGGCGGTCGGGCTAAAAGGATACGCTATCGGCGGAGCGAAATTTAGCGAAGAGCACGCGAATTTTTTGATAAATTTTAACCACGCAAGCTTTGAGGACGCCACTAACCTTATAAATTTGGCTAGAGCTAGAGTTTTAGAGAAATTTGGCGTAGAGCTTAAGACTGAAGTTTGCATTTTATAAGGATGATGATGAGTGAGTTTTTGAGCGAAGTTTTTACCCTTTCATTTTTATTTATAGCTATTGGGTTTTACGCCATTTATAGGGCTAAAAAGGCGCAAAGCGAGCATGAGAAAAATGTGGCTAGTTATGATAAAAACTTGCTAAATTTTGCCAAAATTTTAGGTGTTCAAAATCACATCGATCTAGTTAAATTTGATGAAATTTTGGCTGAAGCCTTAAAAGAAAAACTAATTTTTAAATTTAATAAATCTACCTCGCAAGAGGAATTTATCTCTTTTATAAAAGATGAGAATTTCAAAACCAAACCCCAAATTTCACAAAATAATATCGATGAAGCCTTTCTTACACTTTGTGCTAGCTCGCTTGTAGAGCCGCTAAATTTTGCGATACTAAAAAACGAAGATCAAATTTATGGATTTTTGTTTGAAAAAGAGCATCTTTTTGCTCTTATTGATAGCGCTGCACTGCTTGGCGAAAATATTATAATTTGCGAGTAAATCAAGTAAAATTCATCTCTTTTTAGATAAAATCAAGCCAAATTTCAACTATAAGGTAAAAAATGGCAAAAGAAAAAGATAGTGACAAAAAGATAGCTATCCCAGAGAGCGAAGCGGACAAGAAAAAGGCGCTCGAGCTTGCGCTAAAGCAGATCGATAAAGCTTTTGGTAAAGGCACGCTTTTAAGGCTTGGCGATAAAGAGGTTGAGGCGATCGAGTCGATACCGACTGGCTCGCTAGGACTTGACCTGGCTCTTGGCATAGGCGGCGTTCCAAAAGGCAGGATCGTTGAGATCTATGGACCAGAAAGCTCTGGTAAGACCACGCTCACACTTCACATCATCGCTGAAGCGCAAAAAGCTGGCGGAATTTGTGCATTTGTCGATGCAGAGCACGCACTAGACGTAAAATACGCTTCAAATTTAGGTGTAAATACCGACAACCTCTACGTCTCTCAGCCTGACTTTGGCGAGCAGGCACTTGAGATCGTTGAGACACTTGCAAGAAGCGGTGCGATCGATCTTATCGTAGTTGATAGCGTCGCAGCTCTTACTCCAAAGAGCGAGATAGACGGCGATATGGGCGATCAGCACGTTGGCCTGCAAGCAAGACTAATGAGTCAGGCACTTAGAAAGCTAACTGGAATTTTAAGTAAGATGAAGACAACTGTTATCTTCATCAACCAAATTCGTATGAAGATCGGTATGATGGGATATGGCACGCCAGAGACCACGACTGGCGGTAACGCGCTTAAATTTTACTCATCTGTAAGAATAGACGTTAGAAAGATAGCCACACTTAAACAAAACGACGAGCCTATCGGCAACCGCACAAAAGCAAAAGTCGTTAAAAACAAGGTCGCGCCTCCATTTAAAGTGGCTGAATTTGACATCATGTTTGGCGAGGGTGTGAGCAAAGAGGGCGAGATCATCGACTATGGCGTAAAGCTCGACATTATCGACAAATCAGGCGCGTGGTTTAGCTATAAGGCTGAAAAACTAGGCCAAGGCAGAGAAAACGCCAAAGCCTACCTAAAAGAGCACCCAGAAATTTCTGATGAGATAGTAGCGGCGATAAAAGGCTCAATGGGGATCGATCACCTAATAAGCAGCGGCGCAAAAGACGAAGACGACGATACAAACGAAGCAGGAGATGAATAATGGTATTTATTGAAGATGTAGAAGCTCACGAGGTTTTAGACAGCAGAGGCAACCCAACAGTTCGTGCAACAGTTAGACTAAGTGATGGAACCGAGGCAAGTGCGATCGTACCAAGCGGCGCAAGCACTGGCAAGCGTGAGGCACTCGAGCTTCGTGATAAAGACGAGAGATACGCTGGCAAAGGCGTGTTAAAGGCCGTTTCAAACGTAAATGAAAAGATCGCAGAGGCGATCATCGGCCTTGATGCCTACAACCAAAAAGCAGTCGATGAAGAGATGCTTGAGCTTGACGGCACACACAACTACTCAAATTTGGGTGCAAACGCAGTCCTTGGCGTATCTATGGCGGTAGCTCGCGCAGCTGCAAAGAGCCTAAATATCCCACTCTACCGCTATCTTGGCGGTGCAAACGCTAGTATCTTGCCTGTGCCGATGTTCAACATCATAAACGGCGGTGCACACGCAAACAACAGCGTTGATTTTCAAGAATTTATGATCATGCCATTTGGCTTTAGCACATTTAGTGAGGCACTAAGAGCTGCTACTGAAATTTACCACAAGCTAAAATCTATCCTAAACGCGGCTGGACACAGCACGGCAGTTGGCGACGAGGGCGGCTTTGCTCCAAATTTAAAAGATAATGAAGAGCCACTAAAACTCATCTCACAAGCTGTAAAAGAGGCTGGCTATGAGCTAGGCAGCCAGATAAAGCTAGCTCTTGACGTCGCTTCAAGCGAGCTTTATAAAGACGGCAAATACGAGCTTGAGGGCAAGAAATTTAGCAGTGATGAACTCATTAGCTACTATGAAAAACTTTGCGAAAAATATCCGATATTCTCTATCGAAGATGGCCTTAGCGAGGACGACTGGAGTGGTTGGGCCGAGCTTACAAAAAGGCTTGGCAGCAAAGTGCAGCTAGTAGGCGACGATCTTTTTGTCACAAATGAGAAAATTTTACGCGAAGGTATCGAGAAAAAGATCGCAAATGCAATATTAATTAAGCCAAATCAAATAGGCTCAGTCACACAAACCATGCAAACTGTCCGCCTTGCTCAAAGAAACGGATATCGCTGCATAATGAGCCACAGAAGCGGTGAGAGCGAAGATGCATTCATCGCTGACTTTGCAGTCGCACTAAATACTGGCGAGATAAAGACAGGTGCCACTTCAAGAAGCGAGCGCAACGCGAAATATAACCGCTTGCTCGAGATCGAGCTTGAGGCTGGAGAGTTTTTGGGGGATAATATTTGAGCGAAATTTTAGACGAATATGACAACGCTGGTGGCATATTTCATAAAATTTTAAAATACATTAGACCGACATTACGCTACGTCATAGCCACCATTTGTGTGGCTATGTTTGCTTTTTATGTAGGCAATATGATGTTTGGCAAACGCTCACTTGATGTTATGTTAAGCCTTCAGAGCAAAAAAGAGAGGCTTAGCGAAGACGTGGAAATTTTAAAAAAAATGAACGCGCGTCTACAAAAAGATTATTTTGAATTACAAGGCCTTGAGCCAGACTTTAATAAAAAGTAGGAATGATGAAAAAATTTTGGTTAGTTTTATCTATATTTGCAGTAAGTGTGTTTGCTAGAGAGAACCCATTTATGCCTATTAGCGAGCTAAATACAAGCGTTATGACAACAAATATCATTGAGAAATTTGATAGCTTTAATTCACTTTCATTTAAATTTCCAAACGACGCAATGCTTTTGCTGGATGTTACTATAAGATACAGGGCAAATGATGGCAGTATAAAAGAAAAAAGACTAACCGATATAAATAAAACTATTGATCATGGCGATGAATTTGCTCTAACAAAGATGAAAACTCCAGAGCCAGTTGCAGCCAAAAAGCTAGATGTTTCAGTAACGATGGCTGAGATACCTACTCAGAAATTAAGCGCTCCTATAATAATAGAAAAAAATGAGACCAAAATTTTAAACAAAGATAGAAATAAAACTTCAGATATACCAGCCCCAAATGTCGTGGTTATCGATCTTGGAACAAAAAAGATAAAAGAAACTAGCACAAAGGCTGAACAAAAAGTAGTAGAAGTAAAAATAGAGCCTAATATAAAACCAGTCGAAAATACTAAAAATGAAAAGTTGGTTAAATTTTTAAACTTCATAAGCTTTTTAGCTAGCGAAAAAGAACTAAAAATCATCACAAAAGCTAAAAATTTAAAGCATTTTGCTTATGAGAAAAATAAGATCGTTCTTGACTTTGCAAAGCCGCCAAGAAGCTTTAAAACTAAGAGCTTAAAACTTGAAAATGAATATTTTAAAAATGTGATCATAGGCTGGCATGATAGATATTTCAGGGTGGTTTTGGAGCTTGATAAAATGCATAAATATAAGCTTGAAGCCGCTGAAAATGGATATTTGCTTAAGCTTTTATAGTTGAATTTTAAAAAGAGTAGATTTTATAAAATTTCAAATATAATACTTTTCAAAATAAAAATTTAAGGTTATTGGTTTGAAATACCCGCTTGATTGTAAAGATAATTTTGAAAACTCATTTATATTTTGGCTCACTCGCTACGTCAAATTTAAACTTAGCTCACTTTCGAATAAAGAGCTTCGAGATCCAAAGGCACTTGCAAGTGTGAATTACGCTCTAAGCCGCGAGGTAAAGAACATTGATCAGCTTGATGGTTTGGTAAAAAGTGCGAGAAATGCAGGGCTTACTGGTATAAATACCTACTTTAATCCACTTAAAAAAATATATGAAACGATGAAATTTTACGAGCTTAGCAGCCTAAAGCAGATCGATGAAGAGCTACTAAGCGAAATACTAGCTAGCACGACTGGCGGACTAAGCGATGCTAGTAAGAAAAATTACCGCATCTCAGTGATAAATTTCTTTGCGTTTTTAGACAAACAAAACGAAGAGGATGGCAAGGCTCATGTTTTTGATATAAATTTAAAAAACTGGGGCGGAGTGAGTGGCAACAAAGGGCAAAAGTTACCTGAGTTTATGGGCGAAGATGAGGTCAAAAAATTTCTTGATGCGATCGAGGAGAGTGATTTTAAGCAAAACTCAAATCGCAATAAGCTCATAATAAAAACGATAATTTTTACTGGCATTCGTGTGAGCGAGGCTCTAAATTTAAAGCGAAAGGACATCACTGAAGATGGCGATCTTTTTATCATTAGGATCCGAGGCAAAGGTAACAAATACCGCATCGTTATGATAAAACGTCACCTAATAGAAGCTCATCTAAATGCGATTGCAATAAACTACATCAACAAAGAGGGCTATCTTTTTATAAATAAAAAAGGCACAAGGCTTACGCAGGCTTATGTTAGCCGCATAGTTGAGCAAATTTTATTTAAAGCTGGCATCAGAAAAGAGAAAAATGGTGCCCACATGCTGCGCCATACCTTTGCAACGATGCTTTATAAAAAGCAAAAAGACCTTGTGCTAGTGCAAGAAGCTCTTGGGCATGCAAGCTTAAATACCTCAAGAATTTACACCCACTTTGATAGCGACAAGCTAAAACTTGCTGCAAAAGTGGCTGAGGATCTAGCAAACTAGAGCGCTTAAAGCCAAAGCAAACTAGCAATACTAAATTTAACTCATGCAAAATTTAAAACATTATTTAACTATGAAACCCTATAAATATATGAGGAAATTTTAGCTTGCAAGCAGCCTAAAAGCTTGCTCTGTATCTAAATTTACAATCCACCAGTCAAAAGCTCTTACAAAAAGTGAAATTTGGCAAGCAAATTTCACTCTACTCGCCAAATTTATATCAAACTAGCCGATCTTTCTTATCTTTGCAGGCAAGGCTTGTCTAGCGCAGGTGCCAACCAACCAGTCATTTAAACTAAATTCGCCATTTCTTTTTGGATCAAGAAGTCCAAGCTTATTATGATTGACCCCTTTTTCTAAATTTGCGATCCCGAAAGCTGGCTTTCCATCGACGATGTGCGTTCTTATACCAAACTCATCATGGCCAAATCCATGCTCTATGCTGATAACCCCGCTAGCAACGCCGTCAGTCACAAATGCCTCGCCAACTTGTGCGCCATAAGGCGTAGTCACTTTGACCTTATCGCCTGAGCGAATGCCCTGCTCATTTGCAACATCTGGTGCTATCCTTATGAAGTTGCTAGGATGAACAGCTCTTAGCCTTGGACTAACAAAGGTGTAGAAGTGTTGGATATTTGACTTTCTTGAGCTCACTACGTATTTCCACTCAGAGCGTGGGAAAAATTTCTCAAGCGGCGTGCCGTCACTTGCTACTGGTAGCATCAGACTTGGCACTCCTGGCATATATTCTCCTGTTATTGAGTGTCTATGCCCACCGAGTAGCTCATAGTAGATCGAAGCTGGCGTAGGCGCTGGCACTTTTACGGTTGCTTTATCGCCATTATATGCGCTCTCGTAGCTATCGTATCTGCCGCCTTTTGCTAGTATGTGCGCTACTTTTGGCTTCTCTTCGTCTTTTAGATAAGGATCGAGTTTTGTCATCACTCTTGATATCTTACTAAGCTTTTTGTCCTCGTCGCTTATATCTTTCACACCCTCGCCGTCAAAGGCTAAATTTGCTAGTGCAGCCGCGTAATACTGCTCTTTTACGTCAAGGTCCATGAAATTTCCGTCTTTGTCTTTAAAGGCATTTTTGCCAAAGCCTTTTAGTCCAAGCCTCTTTGCCACGGCTATATAAAATGCCTCAACGTCGATCGTGCCGCCGTTTTTATCCTTTGCCTGCTTTGAGCTAACAGCCGGATAGCGCACGACTGAAGTTTTAGCGATCGTTCCCCAAAGAGAGTTTGGAAGTGCCCAGTTTTCTAAATTTACTCCGTCTGGTACGATGTAGTCAGCATAGGCGTTTGTCTCGTTCATAAAGGCGTCTATGCCCACAAAAAGTGGTAAATTTTTACTATCTTTTAGTACGTCTAAAACCGCTCTTTCGAGTCCTGCTTGGCCGTAAAGTACGTTTGTCATGTAGTTTATGAAAACTTTTACTTTGTATGGATAGCCGGCCTTGTGACTCGTAAGCGTTTCGTTTACAAGTGGCATAGAGATAGGATACCATGGCTGAGTTGATGGATAGCCGCTGCCGCCAGCTGCTACTTTGCGCTTATACTCAGAGCTTGTTTCGTAGTATTTGCCTGATCTTGATAAATTTAGACCATTTGGCTTATAAGCGCCCTCAAAGCTCTCAAGGTCATATCTACCTTTTAAAAACTCGTGAGTGCCAGCACTTGCATTGACATTGCCGCCTTTATAGCCGTAAGTGCCCATTAGCGTGTTTAGACAAAGTATCGCAAAAGTAGTCATACCAGCTTGCGTATGCATCATACCGCCATGCACGTTTGTGCTCACCTGTCTGCCGTTTTTGGTGAAATTTTCGCAAAGCCAGATGATATCTTCAATTCTCACGCCACAAATTTTTGAGTACTCCTCTAAGCTATGTTTATAAGCTGATTCTTTTAAAAGCTGCATTGAGCTTTTTACCTCGACCTTTTTGCCGTCTATTAAAATTTTACCTTTGCAGTAGAGCTTGGCTGGTTCATTTACCTTATAGCTTTGTATCTTGCCATCTTGTGAGCAAACCTGCCATTCATTGTTGATAAGTGCAAATTTGCCGTAGTCTTTGTAACCTTTTTCGGTAATGACTAGATGCGTGGCGTTGCACCAGTGTATCTCGCCTGCTAGCTTTGCTTGGTCTAAATTTGGCTGGATAAGGTAGTTTGTAGCGTATTTTTCATTTTCTATGATCCAGCGTATCATCGCCATGGCTAGAGCTGAGTCGGTGCCTGGCTTTATCGCTATCCAGCGGCCTTTGTCTGAAGAGGCGTATTTTACAGCGTTTGTAACGCTTGGATCGACCACTGCATAGGCAAAGTCATCTCTAGTGCCTCTTGCATAAGAGAGCATTTTCGCCTGTTTTTGGAAAGGGTTGCCACCATTTGACGGCGAAGTGCCCCAGTAGATAACAAATTTAGAGTTTTCATAGTCTGGTTTTGTATGTGCAAAGCCTTTTGCGTTGTGCGCAATCTTGCCACCGACCCTAAAGCCACCACCGCAAATTCCACCGTGTGAGTAGTGGTTGATAGTGCCAAATGACTTTTTGACAAAGCGATCAACGATGTCAGAGCGTCCGTCATATAGATAAAAACTTAAAAATTGATTGCGTTTGGTACCGTACTCTGGATTTTCACTATCGATTAGCTCATCGCTATATATTGCTCTTAGCCCATCAACATGCCCCTCACCAAAGAGATCTCCGCCCTCCACTACCTCTTCTACTAGCTGCTCAAAGCTTATGCTCTTCCACTTTCCCTCACCCCTTTTACCAACTCTCTTTAGTGGCGTTAGTATCCTTGCAGGTGAGTCTATCATCTCAGGCAATATCGCTCCTCTAGCGCAAACCGTGGCTCTCTTTTCAGCTTCGCCACTTAGTGTTGTGGCAAGAAGTGCGTCATTTATCGATGTGTCAAAATTTGCCCAGTGTACGTTTGAAAGTGGGTGGTATGGGTTGCCACTACATCTTAAAACGCGGTCGTTTTTGTCGTCTACGTGAAGTCTTATGCCACACTTAGTCGTACAGCCATGGCACATCGAAAAAATAACACTATGTCCATCACTAAGTGAAATTTTACCGTCCTTTACTCGAAATTCGGGCTCTAGCGAGTTTGCCTGCGGTTTATAGTCGTCCTTATCTCCATCTGCCAGCATAGCACTCGTGGTTAGTGTTGAGAGTACGGCTGATCTTTTTAAAAATTCTCTTCTTTGCATTGCTTATTTCCTTTTACTGTGCCATCTCTTCGCTCCAGCTGATAACCTTTTTATATCCATTATCAAGCTCAAGTTTTTTATTGTTTTTAGCCAAAATTTCACTAACACCGTGGTAGAACACCTGTGGATTTGTATTTTTAGGGCTATCTATAACCATAGTCTCATGTGTGGCCAGAAATTTTCTAATATTTGAGTTAGGATCATTAAGATCGCCTATTATACGGCTACCGCCCACACAGCTCTCTACACATGCTGGCTGAAGCCCTGCTCTTAGTCTGTGATCACAAAAGGTGCATTTATCGGCCTTATAGGTATGCATACTAAGATATCTTGCGTGATATGGACAGGCCTCTACGCAAAGCGCGCAGCCTATGCACTCTTTTGTATCAATCTTTACTATGCCATTACTTCTTTGATGGCTAGCACCAGTTGGACAAACGCTAATACAGGCTGGATTGTTGCAGTGGTTGCAAAGCCTTGGAAGTGACGCAATGACTGCCATTTTACCGCTCTTATCTCTTGCCTCGTACTCAGAGACGATGGTCCTAAAAGCGCCTGGCTGAACGTCGTTTTCCAACATACAGCTCATAGTACATGACTGACATCCAACACATCTTGTTAGATCTATCGCCATGCCGTAGCGAACATTACTACCGCTAAAGTCCTTTGGCGCAGCCTTTAGTGCGGTCGTAGCAAAAAATAATCCTGCAGCTGCAATGAAGCTGCGACGAGAATTTAAGGTCTGTTGCATAAAATTCTCCTTTCTTTTTAGAATTTTTTCTTATTTTAACATAGTAAATATTTTTTCTAAAGTTTATTTTATATTTTTGCAAAATGTATTAAATTTTGAGAATTTTTGTAGCACTTAAAAGATAGAATTTGGATAGTAAAATTTAGAAAGAAGTGGGAAAAAGATAGAAAATAAACTTCTATCTTCTTAAATTTATGCTTTATGGTTTAGCATATAAAGGCGAATGACTTGCTCTGCTGTCATCTTTAAATTTCTAATCGCGACATCTTTTCTCATAGCTTCTTCAAGACTTACTGGCTCATTTAATATACAAAAATAGGCATCAATCCCATTTTTGTGGCAATCTTTGGCACATTTTTGCACGCTTCCAGCAAATGCGATCACTGGCTTATGATACTTTTTGGCTAGTTTTGCAACCCCAGTCGGAGTCTTTCCCATTGAGCTTTGAAAGTCCATACGGCCTTCGCCAGTGATGACTAGATCAGCCTTTTTGATCTCATCCTCAAGTGCGATGGTCTGCGTGATGATCTCAATGCCTGGTCGAAGTTTTGCTCCTAAAAATGCCACGAAAGCAAAGCCAAGTCCGCCAGCTGCGCCGGCACCTTTTTGTGTGTGAAATTTGCTATTAGTCTTTTCCTTTACAAGAGCTGCAAAGTGTTTTAGCCCATCATCAAGCTCTTTTACCATGCGGCCATTTGCACCCTTTTGAGGAGCATAAACATGGGCTGCTCCATTCATGCCATAAAGCGGATTATCTACATCGCAGGCGATTAAAAACTCGCAATCCTTTAGCTCTTTTAGCGCCTCTTCATCTGTAAACTCACAAATTTTGGCTAAATTCTCGCCTTTTCCTTCAAGCAAAGCACCATTTTTATCATAAAATTTAAAGCCAAGTGCGCTAAGCATGCCTGTACCAGCGTCATTTGTCGCACTTCCGCCGATGCCAATGATAAATTTTCTAGCGCCTTTAGCAATGGCATCTTTTATCATCTGACCAAAGCCAAATGTGCTAGTTTTTAGTGGATTTCTCTCATCTGGATTTATGAGTGTAAGGCCAGAAGCACTTGACATTTCAAGTATAGCAAGGTCATCTTTTAGTGCATATCTAGCTAAAATTTCAATTCCAAGTGGATTTTTAACTATCGTATCTATAAATTTCGCACCAAGTGCATCAGCCATCGCCTCTACACTACCCTCGCCACCATCTGCGATAGGCTTGACAACGACCTCGCAGCCAATCTCTTCTAGTCCTTCTTTTACAGCAAGGCCCGCTTCAAGCGAGCTAAGCGAGCCTTTTAATGAATCAATCGCAACTAAAATTCTCATAAAAGCACCAAAGATAATATATAAACGCTAATTATACCAACGATGCCCATTATAAACGTCATAGCTGTTTGTGTGCGATATCCTTGTTCTGCGCTCATCTTGCTAAAATTTGTCACAACCCAGAAGTAGCTGTCATTTGCATGAGATACACACATAGCACCTGATGCTATCGCCATGACGCAAAGTGCAGCTGAAATTTCACTCGTAAAGCCAAGTGTATGCATGAGTGAGTTATCAGCGCTAAACGCACCCATGATAGATGCTGTCGTGATGATAGCCACGGTCGAGCTTCCTTGAGCGGTTTTTAGTACGGCTGAGATGATGAATGGGAAGAAAATTCCTATCGCTTTTATGGCGGTTGCGTTTTCTTTTATGAAATTTACAAAGCCAGCCTCAGTGATGACATTACCCAAAACACCGCCAGCTGCTGTGATAAAGAGTATCGGACCAGCGATCTTTAAAGACTCGTTCGTGATGTGGTCAAATTCTCTTATCTTTCTGGCTTCTACTAATAAAAACACGCAAAAGATCACGCCGATTGCAAGAGCAATGATAGGATTTCCTAAAAATAAAAGTATCTTTGGTAAGAGAGCCGTTTTATCAAGCATGCCTTGTTTTGCCAAAACATCGACAATAGAACCAATCGCCATAAAAATGATAGGCATGATGATAGGAGCAAGGCTTAAAAATCCGCAAGGCAATTTGCCAAATTTCTTTAAAAGCTCATCGTAGCTAGCTGTGATAGTAGCGTCAGCATCTTTGTCGCTGATAGCCACACTTTTGCCAACACTCTTTGAAAAGAAATAAACAGCTATCAAAACAGGTACTGAAACGACTGTTCCCATGATGATGACAAGGAGTAAATTTCCGCCAAGACCAAGTGTTCCTGCGGCTGCTATTGGGCCAGGAGTTGGCGGGATAAAGACGTGAGATGCGTATAGACCACCACTTAGAGCGACTGACATCGCGACTGGACTTGCTGAAATTTTCTTATAAAGTGCCTCGCGAATAGAGTTTAAAACGACAAATCCACTATCGCAAAATACCGGAATGCCGACAACCCAGCCCATGATGAGCATAGCAAGCTCTGGACGCTTTTGCCCGACTAACTTTACGACCATATCAGCTAGCTTTAAAGCAGCTCCTGTTTTTTCAAGCACGGTGCCGATGATCGTTCCAAAGATAATAACGATACCGATGCTCTTAAATGTGCCGCTAAAGCCAACACCTATCATCGCTGGGATCTTGGATAGATCGATACCTGCGACGATCGCAAGTGCCAAAGATATGCTCATAAGTGCCAAAAATGGATGCACTTTTAGCTTAGAGATCATAACAATCATAAGTATGATGGCTACAATAAAACAGACAATTAGTGAGATTCCGCTCATAAAAACTCCTTTGCTCTGAGATTTTGCTTAAGATTTTAGCAAAATTTGCTTGTATTTTTTCTAATATTTTTAAGTTTTTTGATTAATTAAATTTTTTTGACATATTTGAGTAAATTTATGACTATTTGCCTAAATTTAGCCATTTTATAAGTTTAAAATTTTTAGCTTATTTTAAAATAACAAAACCAAGACCAAATTTATCAGTATGCCTATTATAATCAATCAAACTCTCGCCATATCCCGTAAAATACTGCAAATAGCCATAAACTCCGGTTGAGAAGATAGGAAACATATATGAAATTTCAGCAGCACCTTTATTTGTTTTATCAAAATGTAAGTTATTTCTTAGCATTAGGCTAAAAATGTGATCATTAAGGTTGTAGCTAAGCCTTACATCGCCGTGTCCTATGTATTTTAATATATCTTTATTATCGCCCTTATTGCCCACTACCATCCAAGCTCTTGGCGAAATGCTAAGCTTGCCAAAAACAAAATCACTTTGCACATAAGCTCTATTCCAGCTTCTTGAATTGCTACCATCTCGTCCATTTGACTCATGCAAAAGTCCAAATTTTAGGTTTTTAACACCTATTTGATCCAAATATTTTGGCGAAGCAAAATTTAGAAAAATTTCTGGCTGATAGTTTGTCTCACGAAATGGTGCTGAAGTTCTTGTTATCTGCCACCAAGATGTCTGCGTGTAGGCTGCCACAAGGCTCTCTCTAAATCCAAACAGGTCATAAAATAACGGCTTTGCAAGGCTTATTTGAAACTTAGTTTCAATGCTCTTTCGCTCATCGTTTGGCATATTTTTGGCATAAGTTACTGGCAAAAGGTAGTTAAATTTATAAAGCTCGATACCAAGTGCATTTTGTAAATTTTTACTACTTTTATCTTCTCTTAAAAGATCGGCTTGTTTTAGCTTTGCCTCTCTTGGTGCTGGCTCACTCTCTTGCACATTTTGCACCACTTTTTGCTCGTTTAAAGAGCTTTTGGCTAGCTCTTTATAAATTTGCATCGCAGCCTTTATGTCGCCACTTTGCTCCAGCTCTTGTGCCCTTTTAAAATCATCTAACCCACTTGCCATCAAAAGACTAAGGCCAAGGCTTAAAAATAATAAAATTTTACTCATCATCTATCTTCTTTTCTTGGATTTTCTTTGCCATTTCGTATTCGTCAGGGAAATTAACATTAAAAAACTGCTCACTATCTTTAAAATTTATGACTTTGCATTTGCAGCTTTTTCTCAAAAGTCCGATTTTATGCTCATTTTTTAAATAAAACTCATGAGCCAAAGTGGCAAGCCTTGGGCTAAAAAAACCACAAAGCGAGTGAATGTGCTCATTATCACTGGCCACAACCATGTCAAATTCATCTTTAAATTTGGCAAGCTCCTCCAAACTTTTAAGATCAAAAAATGGCATGTCGGCTGGTATCACAAAAATGCTATGATCAAAATTTTTAAGAATGGAGTAAAGTGCGAGCATTGGCGAATAGCTATCGCTATTTTCATCTTTTATAATCTTTAGTGGCGGGCTAAATTTTTCAAATTTTGAGCTTACATAAACTTCGTCAAAAACTTTGCTAAATTTCGCAACCTCATAATGAGTAAGCGTCTTAAAACCACCAAATGGCAAAAGTGTCTTATCTTGCCCCATAC
This sequence comes from Campylobacteraceae bacterium, assembly GCA_902387145.1. Lineage (GTDB taxonomy): Bacteria > Campylobacterota > Campylobacteria > Campylobacterales > Campylobacteraceae > Campylobacter_A. Next base: position 172,338 of record CABMKY010000008.1, read on the forward strand.
GCGAGCTTTTGCCACCTGCTAAAATCACGCAAGTTTGCATCTTTTCCCTTAAGAAAGTTATGAGGCTAAATTTAGCTAAAAGCGGCTTTGATCTACCAAAAATATGTGATAAAAACTTATTTTTGTTTATGCTACTTGTAAAATTTTAAGCCTGCTTTGCCATTTTCATTGTTAAAAATTCCTCGTAGCGACGATCAATGATAGCTTTGATCAAGGCATAGTTTTCTTGCGAGTTTTCTATATAAAAATAGGCGTTATCAAAGTATTTTTCACCAAATTTTTTCGAAACAAAATCCGTATAATCCTGCAAATACCAACCATACATTTTGGCAAATTTTGTCCGATCAGTCGTATAGTAAGCTTTTGCAAAGGCTTTACCAACAGTATTTAGCTCCGCACTTCCAAGTACGCCGTCCATAGCGTCAAAAAGATACTGACGATAGTTAAAATTTTCGTCCATCTGTGCTATATCGTCCGCAAAATCTGCTGCAAATTCCTTTGAATAAAATTTGTGTTCCATGCACCAGCGAAAGAAAAATGCAATGTGTGTCGCACCGTTTTCATGCGGTATATCGCTCGGCGCATCTTTCGCACCCCAATGCCATTTTGCTTTGTCATATACTATATCTGGCATTTTTATCCTTTTAAAATGCTCAATTTTACTAAAACCATCTTAATCGCAGTAAAAATCATGGCTATTTTATCCATTTGCTTGCTATGATTAAAAAAAGATATAATGGCGCTTTTATTTAAGGAGAAGCAATGAGCGAAAAAAATCTACAAATTTTAGGCTGGATCGGCACATGCCTATCAGTTGTTATGTACTTTTCATACATCCCACAAATAATGGGCAACCTTGACGGCAACAAGACACCTTTTATACAGCCACTAGCGGCTGCACTAAACTGCACAATCTGGACAAGTTACGGTCTATTAAAAGCTAAAAAAGACTATCCACTTTCTGCCGCAAACTTTCCAGGCATAATCTTTGGTCTTTTGGCTACGATAACAGCGTTTTAATGCACCATTTAGTTGTTGTGGCGATTTTACAATAAAACATTATTTGCTTCGCCGCAACAACTAATTTATAGTGTTTGCACTATTTTTGGCTAACTTCTCTTTAATTATATTGCCTTTTGAACTTAGTGAAAAGATCATTTGTACTAGCTCCTCAGTTGTTGCCTCTATTCTTTTGTCACCACTATCTAAAGTTCTGAATTTGTTTAGGATAAGCGGACCGAATTCTTGATATGTAGACATAAAATCCTTATAGTCCTCTTCCAGTTCTGGTGCGTAAAAACTGATAAGCGAGTGTAATTTACCAATTTCAAATTTTGGATTTTCTATATTTAAATTTGGATTTATCAACAAAGCTACTTTGTAATGTATTCCCCCTAAAATATCCCCAACTATAATAAACGCTTCCTCTAGCTTTTGTCGCCTGAGTTTATTTTTCTCTTTTTTCTTGTTTAGATTAGCGTACACCCATTGCGCACACATTGTTAGGACTGCACCAAGTACAATTTTCAATAAGTCAGATATCAAACTATCCATATTATTTTTTATAAGTCCCTTGGATCGGCGATTTTACCTGCTATCGCGCTCGCCGCCACAACAGCCGAGTTAGCCAGATAAATTTCACTCGTTCTATCGCCCATACGACCGACGAAATTTCTATTTGTCGTTGAGATACAGCGCTCATTTGCGCCTAAAATGCCCATATATCCGCCAAGGCAAGCGCCACATGTTGGGTTGCTTACAACCGCTCCTGCTTCGATGAAAATGTCGATAAGTCCCTCTTTTTCAGCAGTTCTTGCGATCTTTTGTGTCGCTGGAGTGATGATGAGCCTTGTTTTGCGAGCTACTTTTTTGCCTTTTAGGATTTGCGCTGCTATGCGAAGGTCGCTTAGACGGCCATTTGTGCATGAGCCGATAAATGCCTGATCGATAGCTAGATCGTCACGAACCGCCTGTCTTACGCTCTTGCCGTTACTTGGCAAAAATGGATATGCGATGACTGGATCAAGATTTGTAACATCGATATCTAAAATTTTGTCGTATTTTGCGCCCTCGTCTGAGTAGAAAAATTTTGGTTTATCACGTAAATTTTTATCTTTTAAAAACTCTTTTGTGATCTCATCAACTGCGATGATACCGCTCTTTGCACCAGCTTCGATCGCCATGTTGCACATTGAAAATCTATCATCCATGCTAAGGCCCTCTATCACCTCGCCACTAAACTCAAGCGCCTTGTAAAGTGCGCCATCAACGCCTATTTGGCGGATGATCTCGAGGATGAGATCCTTGCCATAAACGTGCTTATCAAGCTTGCCCTTAAAGACGACTTTGATACTCTCAGGCACTTTAAACCAGTTTTTGCCAGTGATCATCGCATAAGCTAGGTCGGTGCTACCCATGCCGGTGCTAAACGCTCCAAGAGCGCCGTGTGTACAGGTGTGGCTGTCTGCGCCGATGATGACGTCGCCTGGGATGACTAGCCCTTTTTCAGGCAAAAGCGCGTGCTCGATGCCCATATCTTTTTCATCAAAATAGTTTTTAAGATCGTGTTTGTAGGCAAATTCGCGTGAAATTTTGGCTTGATTGGCGCTTAGGATATCTTTTGTCGGTATGTAGTGATCCATCACGATGGCAAAGCCATCTGGGTTGGCTAGCTTTTTAGCACCACTTCGCTCAAACTGCTTAATGGAAATAGGCGTCGTGATGTCGTTACCTATGATCATATCGATCTTGCTCTCAATGATCTCTCCTGCGCCTACCTCTTTGCCAACGTGATCTGAAAATATTTTCTCGGTGATAGTTTGTTTCATAAATTTCCTTTAAATTTTGAGGCGATTTTAACGAAAATTGCTAAATTTAAAGAAAATTTACTAAGCCAAAAGGCCTAGTAAATTTAGAATTTAACGCTAGCTGTTAGCATAAACTGACGAGCATAACCTGGTTGTATCGGTATGATATTAGCATCCGTACCGGTTGACGAAGACGTATAATAAAGCTTGTCGGTCAAGTTTTTAACATTAAAGGCAAAATTTGTCTCATAACCCGCGATCTTGGTATCGTAGCTGATGAAAGCATCATAGACAACCGCACTATCCATCTTAAATGCTGTTCCTGCTGGCACGGCCGGTAGATTCGTCCTCATGTAGTAGGTGTACCATGAGCCAAAATACCTTGCTCCGCCGCCGATCCTTAGGCCTTTTGCTCCTAAGTGGCTAAAGTCGTAGTTAGCAAACAAGCTGGCTTGGTGCTTTGGCGTAGCTTCTAGCGGTTTGCCCACTAGCACGGCAAACGCGCCGCTATCCTTGCGCACCTCAGTCTTTGTGAATGCGTAGCTAGCGCCCACGCTTAGTCCCTGCGTCACGCGGCCGTTAAAGTCAAACTCAAATCCTCTAGAGCGCGCCTCGCCCACTGGCGTACTCACGCCACTTACGGTACGCATGATGTTTTTCTTATTGATATTAAAAACCGCCGCACTAGCCGTTATGCTATCGTTTTGGAATTTAGATCCAAACTCTATACTTTTGCCCTCTTCTGGCTTTATATCGCCGATATCGCCTTTCATAGCCATTTGCGGATTGAAACTTTGTGCGTAGTTGGTATAGACCGACCACTGAGGCGTTAGTAGATATAAAAGCCCAGTTTGCCACGTAAATTTGCCATCTTGCTGATCTGTGCTATTTGGCCCACTAGTTGTGCCGCGAGCTACTTGGTCGTAGTATTCATATCTAGTTCCTAAAGAATAGATTAAGTTTTCAGTTAAATTTATGCTATCTTGTGCATAAAATCCGATAGTTTTTAGCTTTTGGTACTGGATGCTTGACTCTCTGGCAGTTGGTAGTCCTACTCTTCCATAGATAGGATGATATATGTTGATGCTTAAGTGGTTACCCATATCTTTTAGGCCACCTGGTCTATAGCGGTAGTATTCCTTTGCGTTGATGCCAAAGAGTAAGTTATGCTCTATCTCGCCAGTTTTAACGTAGCCGTTTAAATTTAACGATCCAGCATGCGTGCGGTGGATAAATCCGTCGTAATATTCGTTTCGCCTAGTCGCCGTGCCCGTGTTTAAATTTACGTTCATTAGCCTGATGTGACCGTATTCGTGCTTTGAGCGGGAAAACGCGTAAGCACCCTTTAGCAGCCAGTTTTCGCCGAGATTTTTCTCAAAATTTACATCTAGTGTGTCAAGCTTTGTTTTTAGCTTATTGAATGGCTCGTCAAGGCGTCTTTTCTTATCTATGGGTAGTAGTTTTCCAGCGCTTGGAATGAGATACATGCCTCGGTCGATCGGATCGGTTGAGCGTGTGTGCGCATAGGCTAAATTTATGCGGTAATCATCGCCTTTATACGAAAGTGATGGCGCAAAGAGGACATTTTTATATTCGCCAAACTCTCTCCAGTAGTCCTTTTGCATTGTATCAAATATAAATCTATACGCAAATCCACTCTCCGCAATAGGTCCTGTGGTGTCAAAGCCTGTATTCCAGTAGTTGCGGTTGCCGATGCCTGCCCAAATTTCGTTTGAGAAGTCGTATTTTGGCTTTTTAGTGACCATATTTATGATACCGCCTGGCTCTTGCGCGCCGTAGAGCAAGCTAGAGGGGCCTTTTAGCACCTCGACGCTTTCTACGGTTTTATTAAAGCTATGCATGACGCTAGCCGGTACGCCATTTCGCATGATCGAGCCGTCGCGTCCGCCACCAAATCCTCTTTTTATGATCGAGTCAAAGATACCGCCCGTGGTGTTTCCGTAGCTAACGCCGCTCACATTTTGAAGGCTCTCGGCTAGAGTTTCTGGCTTTTTATCCTTTAGTTGCTGCTGGGTTACGACGTTTACCGTCTGCGGGATCTCTAAGATAGGCGTATTGGTTTTACCAACCTCACTCGTTGTGGCTCTATAACCATCATCTGCGCTATCTTCAATGCTAATTCCATCCAAGCTTACATCAGTAGCATTTAAAGCAGAAATAGCAAAACAAAGCACCGCAATAATGCGAAATTTATTCATTTATCATCCCTTAAAGAAACTTTAATATTATAAAAATAGTTATCATTATATAAAAATATATTTTAAATTTTTATGAAAAAAATTTACGAAAAATTTATATTTTAATAACATTACAAATAAAACATTTCAAAAAATTGAATATGGATCAGAAAACAGATTTTTACTATTCTTTTCATAGCCAGCGATAAAGCTTTTATTAAAACATTTTTGCAACATTTCTGATATAATCCCCACATGAAGTACGCACATTTAGTTCAAATAGCAAGTTATCTATCAAATTTTACAAAGATAAACCAAGCAAAACGCATTAATGATATGGCTATTTTGATCGAATTTAATGGAGAGAAGATCATCTTTGATCTAAACAAATCAAACTCCTCTATCTACAAAGATGACGAGCTAAAAGAAGCAAAAATCTATCAAGCACCTTTTGATAATGTGCTAAAAAAACGCTTTAATGCCTCGCATATAAAAAGCGTTGAATGTTTAAAAGACAATAGAATTTTAAAATTTATCTGTACGCAAAGTGGCTCATATAAAAGTGAAAATTTTGTGCTTTATCTTGAATTTACTGGGCGCTTTACAAATGCTGTGATAACTGACGAAAACAACGTGATAATCGAGGCGTTAAGACATATCGATAATAGCTACCGAAAGATAGAAACTGGCGAAGTTTTAAAGCAGCTTCCAGCCATCGCTATCAAAGAAAAACCGTGCGAGCCCATAACTGACTTTGAGGCGTTTTTTAGAAGTGAAGCGGCCAGAGTAAATGAGTCCAGGATAGCTGGCTTAAAAGAGGCGAAGCTTGCAAGCGTACAAAAAAAGATAGATAGCATGAGCGAAATTTTAAACTCACTTGAAGACAAAGATGAGCTGTTGAGAAAGAGTGAAGAAGCTGCGAATTTAGGATCGCTTTTGCTTGCAAATCTGGGCAATTTTAAGGGCTATGAGAGAGAAATTTGTCTGAAAGATTTTGATGGCAATGAGATAAAACTAACTCTTAGCGATACACCAAAAAATAGTGCAAATGAATTTTACACAAGATCAAAAAAGCTTCGCGCAAAAGCCCTTGGCGTGGAGATAGAAAAGAGAAATTTAAGCGAAAAGATCGAGTTTTTTGAAGGATTAAAGTCTCTCTTAAAAGAAGCGAGCCGTCTTTATGAGCTTGAAATTTTAAGCCCAAAAAATAAGGCAAAACAAAAAGAACGCCATATAAAAGATGTGAGTGAAAATGCTGAAATTTTTTACGTTAGAGAATTTAAAATACTAGTTGGTAGAAACGAAAAAGGCAATATAAATTTGCTTGACCTTGCCAAAAAAGACGATATATGGTTACATCTAAAGGATACCCCAAGCGCCCATGTCATCATCAAGACAAACAAGAGCAAGGTACCCGAAGATGTGCTAAAAATGGCAGCTAAATTCTGCGTAGAATTTAGCGTAAAGGGAGCTGGTAGATACGAGGTGGACTACACTAAGCGTGAAAATTTAAAACGTGAAAACGGCGCAAATGTCACTTATACGAACTATAAAACTATCATCATAAATAAAGGCTAAAAATGGCTGTAACACCTTTAGGAAATAGTAACTTTATAAATCAAAATGCTCCAGTGGTATCGCAAGTACATGCAAATCAACAAGCTAGATTTGATATGCAGTCTTTGATGGCAGCTGAGCTTGCCTCGCAACAAAGTGAAGAGATCAAAGAGGTGCGTCCGATGGAAGAGTCTTATAAAATAGACCCTGAAAAAGAACATGAACGCCAAAAAAATGAAGAAGAGGCAAGTGAGTTTGAGAGTGAAAAACAAAATTCAAGAGATAGTGATGAAGAAAATTTGGACGATATAGCAGATAATGAGGAAATAGTGCCTAGCGAACATCATATGCTTGACATAACTATTTGATACTTAAAATGCCCCAGTCCCACAAATGCTACATCTCAAGTCAATAATACTACTCCCCAATACCTAACCCTCCTTCAAATTTTTAACGCAGTAAATGATAAAGAAAAACTTTTCAAGATCCACTCTGACTCACCTAAAGCCTGCCCGCTTGGTGGCAAGATCGAGGGACTCTTAACCCCTCCCCTCCTAAAAGCACAA
>CABMKY010000009.1:0-77409 GCA_902387145.1 Campylobacteraceae bacterium
TTAAATTCTATAACTTAGTTTGCCTGTTTTTTAAATTTTATAAATTAATAAGTTCATCTAATAGGTCTTGTAAAGTAATGCTTCTTAGACTATCTTCTAAAGCTTCTTGTGCTTTTAGGAGGGGAGGGGTTAAGGATTTTAGGGTGTTAGTTATAGGTGAGAGGGACTTTAGGTGGGGCAATGTGCAAACTAGTTATAAATTCTGATTTATAAGATTCTCTATTTAACATTTTAAATAAGCTTACTATTGAATATTCTAAATATCTAATTAAATTTATAAAAAACTCTATTTAGATAAAGCCCTTCAGCTGGAGCTGGGATACGAGTTAGAGCGGAACATCCGTTAAGTGAAGCATTGATGAGCTCACCACCATTTTTTATACTCAAGGCTTTAAGTAGATTTGCAACCATAAGCCGTACTTGAGCGCGTAAAAAGCCATTCGCTTTAAAAACGATGATAGTTTGGTTTTTGTATTCATAACAAAATGCCTTAAAAATTTCTCGCACTGGGCTTTTTGTATCACTTCCTGTTTTCATATAGGAGCTAAAATCATGCTCACCAACAAAATTAGATAAAATTTCATTTGCTTTTTTGATATCAAATTTTGGCAAAAAGACTTTATAATTTGAGCTAAAAACATCAAATTCTCCATGATCTATAATGTATCTATAAGACCTTGCTACGGCGTTAAATCTTGTTTGAAAATTTTCATCAACTAAATTTATACGTTTTATATGAATATTTGGATGAGCGTGGCGGTTGATTAGCTCTTTTAAGTGCTCAAAATTTTTAAAATGATCGCCACAAATTACGCTTGAGCTTTGATTGATCGCATGGACATTTTTGTCTGTACGTGAGCTAGAGACTATTTTTTCAAATATTCCAACGTGAGCTAGAGCACGCGAAAGCTCATCTTCTACACCATTTTCATGCGGCTGAGTTTGGGAGCCTTGAAATTTGGAGCCATCGTAGCTATAGATTAGTTGGATTTTCATTAGTATCTTCGTATGATCTTGGTTTTAAAAAGTAAAATTCCTGCCAATAAAAAAACAAAAAATATGAGCGGAATCGCAAAAGCTGGCTTTGATGAAAATAGCATTATGAGCGTAAAATACCCAAATAAAACGCCAAACGTACCAACATAAACCATACCCTTTTCATATCTATAAGTAACGATGCCAAAGCTTATGGCAAAAAGTGTACTGGCAAGTGGAAATAGCGCAACAAGCACATATGTGCTAAGGTCTTTTCTTCTTTTTTCACTACTATTTGCCTCCGTCCAGTACTCTTTTATACTGCCTATATCGCTTATCTCTTCACTTTGTGCAGTCCTTATCTTCATGGATTTGAAGTTGCTTTGATGATAAATTTCATCTTTTATGTCATACATTTTTCCATCTACTAAAGAGAGCTCAATGCTTTGATTTGTATTAGTGATCTTTGCATTTTTTGCAGTGATTAAGCGTTGGGAGTCTTTAATGTAAGGATTAAACATCACGATATCTTTATAAGTAGTGCCGTTGTTATCTTGCATTTCACTACCCACATAAACCATCCAGTCAGAGAATTTTTGTCCAAACTGGGTTGGCTTTAAATTTAGCTTTGCAACAGTCTTTTTATAATCAATAAAATTTGCATTTAGCTGTGTGGCTATTGGTATCATTACGATGGCAACAATAAGCAGAGCCGCACTTAAAAGAGCTGAAAATGCTAAAAAAAATCTTGCTATTTTATTTGGTGAGCCACCAAGCGTAAAAATAACGATACTTTCATTCTCTTTCGATAGCCTAAAAAGCGTCATCGCAAGTGATACAAAAAATGCGATAGGCACGACAAAAAGTAGTACGCGTGGAAGCATAAATGAGTAGAGTTTAAAAAGCTCACCAAAGCTGATCTCAATGTAAGAAGTGATGCGCGCGATCTGGATGAAAAATACGATCGACATGATCAAAAAAAGCGTACTAAATAGCGATGCAAAAGTCCCTAGGAAGTTAAACAAAAGATATCTATTCACTCTACTCATAAATAAACCTTAAAATTTCTAAAATTTGCTCTTTAAAAGCGTATGTAATAAGTAAGCCAAGACTTAAAAATGGCACAAAGGCTAGCTCATAGCTCTTTTTGCGAACGAGCGCATAGACTGGAAGTGTAAAAAGCGCTGCAAGATAGATCGCCACTAGAGCCAGTTTGGCTGGCAAAATAGCTCCGATGATCGCTGCTATAAAGATATCTGCACTACCCATCGCTTCTTTTTTTATGGCAAAACTTACGACAAATCTAAGCACCCAAAAGATAAGTGCAAAAAGGAATAAATTTAAAATTTGGGCAAAAATTCCTTTAAATATAAAAAGCATCAGAGCGTAGATAAATGCGAAAAATAGCGCTGCAAAAAGAAGAGGATCTGGCACAGCTTTATATCTTATGTCTATGATGCTAAGAGCTAGCAGCATGATAAAGCAAAGCCCTAAAAATAGTGCGTAAAGCAATTTTTCTACACTTAAAATTTCGCCGCACTCTTTAAAAAAACAGATCAAAAAAAGTATCCCAGAAACTAGCTCGATTGCTGGATAGATGAGGCTTATTTTTTGCTTACAAAAGGCACATTTGCCGCCTAAAAATATCCACGAAAAAATTGGAACATTGTGATAGAAATTTAGCTTATGAACGCAGTTTGGGCAATGAGAAGCTGGGAAATTTATACTTTCATTTCGTGGCAAGCGATATATCAGCACATTTGAAAATGAGCCCACGCAAATACCCAAAACAAAAGCAAAAACGGCAAAAAAGATGACTAAATTATCCATTATCTCGCTAAACTCCGCCAAATCTTCGCTCTATGTTTTTGAATTTGCTAACGATGCTTGCAAGCTCATCCTTACTAAAGTCAGGCCAAAGTGTTGGTGTAAAAAATAGCTCTGCGTAGCTTGCTTGCCAGAGCATGAAATTTGAAAGCCTGCTCTCGCCGCCAGTTCTAATGAGAAGATCCACTGGCTCACTCTCGTCAAGTGCCGCATTTAGGCTTGCTTCATTTATCTCGCAGTCTTTTAAATTTAGCTTTCGCACAGCTCTTATGATCTCATCTTTTGAGCCGTAGTTTATCGCTAAATTTAAAAGCAAATTTGTATTTTCTTGTGTTGCGTTTTTGGTGATCTCTATCTCGTTTTTTAGCTCATCGCTAAATGATGAAATGTCGCCGATCGTGTTAAATTTGATCCCATTTTTTATAAAATCATCACGCTTTAAAAGAAGAAATTTTTTAAGCAAATTCATCAAAAAATCAACCTCTTTTTGCGGTCTTTTCCAGTTTTCGGTGCTAAATGCGTAAAGACTTAAAATTTTCACTCCATTATCGATGCAAAATTCGCACATATCGCTCACCACATTTGCTCCAGCCTCGTGCCCATTTGTCCGCAAAAATCCACGTTTTTTAGCCCAGCGCCCATTTCCATCCATGATAATAGCAAGGTGGTTTAATTCATTCAATCTTTAGCCTTTTATATCAATAATTTGTTCTTTTTTGCTCCAAAGAGCACTCACATTTTGCACTGTTATGTTGGCGCTAAATTCACTTTTTAACAAGCTAGCTACATTATTAAATGGAGTCGTGATATCGTATAAAGCTTCATCTTTAAATTTAAAAATAAGTGGAGCAAAATTTGAAAATATTAAAAAAATTTTCATATCATTCTCCTCTTTTTTTAGCTGAAAAACGCCGTTTATGCCATTATAAATAAATGGTATATGCACGACATTTTCTTGCAGAGCAAAGAGTATTTTTGCTAGCACTTTCATCTCGTCTTTTGTTTTAGCTTCACTTAGACTTTTAAATAAATGGTCATAAAACCACGATAAATTCTCATTTTCTATCAAATTTTCGATAAGATTTAGCCCATCAGCCAAGACATCTTCGTCTAAAATTCTTGGCTTTTCGTATAAATTTTTTATGACGATATTCTCGCCTTGGCTTTGCACCTCGCCCCAGTATCTTGAGCCTATGTTTAGCTCTTTTGCGCTTTTTGTATTTAAATTTCTATTTGCGAAATTTAAAATGTATCTGTTAAAGCCGATCTTTTGGCTTACCAAGATACTAAGCGGAAGTGACGAATTTATAGCTACTAACGGCGAATTTGCATTTTTTGCTATTTTTTGAATGCGAGAAATTTTCTCTATCATAAATTTGCCGCTAGCTCCACGATATGTCTTGCGATCTCGTCTTTTGTGGCAAGCGGCAGCAAAGTTTCACTATTTTTCGTGATGAAATTTACCTCATTTTGCTCGCTTGCAAAGCCATTTTTCTCACCCAAGATATTTAGACAAACTGCGTCAAGCCCCTTTTGCTCTAGCATTGCTCTAGCGTTTTTGTGTGCGCTCTCGCTTGAGATTTCAAGCTTAAAGCCGATCTTTTTACAGCTAAACTCTTTTAAGCTTTGCAAAATATCGACATTTCTCTTTAGACTTAAGCTTAAAATTTCGCCGACGTCCTCTTTTTTTATCTTGCCATCAATTTTTGTCGGAACAAAATCGCTTACTGCAGCACACATCACAAGTAAATTTGCGCTCTCACACTCGCTCTTGCAAAGCTCTAAAAGTTTACTACTTGAGCTAAATTTTAAAATCTCAAATGGCTCGTTTGCGGTTTCAAAGCTAGCAAGTAGCGTAACATCAGCACCAGCGTAGTAAAAAGCCCTTGCAATCGCCATCGCCATCTTACCGCTTGAGAAATTTGTAATGGCTCTAACATCATCTATCTTTTCTGTCGTTGCGCCACCAGTGATCACTACTTTTTTGCCTGCAAAAATGGGCTTGCTAAGCTTTTTTATCGCCGCTTCAACTATCACTTCAGGGCTTGCAAGACCGCCCTTGCCAATATCTCCGCAAGCTAGAGTTTTTAAAACCGGCTCAACTATTAAAGCGCCGTTTTTCTTTAAAATTTCAAGCGAATTTTGCGTCGCGAAGTGCTCGATCATATTGTTATTTGCAGCTGGAGCGACAACTAAGGGTACGTGTGAGGCGGCGATTAGCGTTTGCATAAAGACATTGTCACAGATGCCAGCAGTTAGTTTGTTTATCGTATTTACAGAGGCTGGCGCGATAAGTACTAGATCCATTTTGGAGTAGGCTATGTGATTTACGCCATCTTGCCAGTTTTGCGTTTGTGAGCTTAAAATTTTATGCTCGCTTAGCGCTTCAAAGCCGCTTACGCTGCAAAATTCAAGCGCTCCATCACTTAAAGCCACGTAGACATCAGCACCTTGTTTTTTAAGCAGCGATAAAATCTCGTAAGCTTTATAAAAGGCAATACTACCGCAAACGGCTAGTAAAATTTTCTTATTTTTTAACATCGTCTTTGCCAAAGAATTTCTCAAAAAAGCCGCTTTTGTTCTCTTGACGACCTCTGCTGATAGCTAGAGCGCCGCTCTCAACGTCTTTTGTGATAGTGCTACCTGCTGCGATGATGACATTATCAGCGATATTTACAGGGGCAACTAGCTGTGTATCTGAGCCAACAAATACGTTTTTGCCGATTTTGGTTTTGTATTTTGCTTTGCCGTCGTAGTTGCATGTGATTGTACCACAACCTATGTTTGTGCCACTTTCTATCTCGCAGTCGCCAAGATAGCTCAAATGTCCAGCTTTTACGCCGCTAAGAACGCCTTTTTTAACTTCGACAAAATTTCCTATGTGTGTGTCAGAAATTTCAGAATTTGGCCTGATGTGAGCTAGTGGACCGATGTCTGAGTTTTTGATGACGCTACTTTCGATCACTGATGAGCTTTTGATGATACTCTCTGTGATGACGCACTCGCCAAGGATGCTTACGTTTTCTTCGAGCACGCATTCGCCTTCAAATTTAGCCCTGCTGTCTATGAAAATGCTCTCAGGCATGCGCATTAAAACGCCAGCTTTCATCAAATTTTGCTTAATCTCATCTTGCATTATTTTTTCAGCGATGCTAAGCTGAAATTTATCATTTATGCCCATGAAATTTTGCTCATTAACATTTACTGCAACGCACTTTAAGCCCTTTTCATTTGCTATTTTTATGGCGTCAGTTAGGTAGTACTCTTTTTGTGCGTTTTGATTATTTATGAGCGGTAAAATTTGCTCTAATGCCTCGCGTTTAAAGCAGTAGCAGCCAGCATTTACGCTTTTTATGGCAAGCTGTGCTTCGCTCGCATCTTTTTGCTCTATGATGGCCTCAACTTTGCCGTTTTTTATGATAACTCTGCCGTAGCCAAAAGGATTTGCCGCTTCAAATGAGCTCATAACCACGTCTGCTTCAGCATTTGCTAGACGCATAAGATCAGTTGATCTAACAAGTGGCATGTCGCCGCAAGTGACAAGCACCTTTTCGCCGCTTAAATTTACGCTCTTTATCGCTCCAGCAGTGCCTGGGAAATTTTCTAAATCTTGCTCGAAAATTTTAGTTTGAGGGAAAATTTCTTTTATCTTTTTGCCAATTAACTCTTTTTCGTAGTGAAGCACGACACTAACGTCATTTGTGATCGCATAAGCTTGCTTTAAGATGTGAATGATCATTGGTTCGCCGCATAGCTCAAATAAGACTTTTGGGCGTTTTGATTTCATCCTGGTGCCAAGACCAGCCGCTAAAATTATGATTGAAGTATTGTTCATTTTTAAGCCTTTTAACGTTAAAAATTTCGCAGATTGTAGCAAAAAATGCCAAACATTTTTTTTAATTTAACGATTGTTTCAACAAAAAGCTAATAAAATAGCAATTCTTAAGAATTTATAAATAAAGTGAGCTTAAATGGATTTAGGAACCGTCGTCGGCTGGGTTTTGACCCTGGTGCTTTTGTTTGGATCAATGGCGATAGGCGTTGGTATAGGACCATACATCGATATTCCTTCTGTGATGATCGTTTTTGGTGGTACTATCGGCGTTATGATGGTTGGCTTCAAGATGGAGACGCTTAAAGGAATCGGTAAATTTTATGGCATTGCTGTTAAACCATCAGTCGTAGTAAATTTACCTGAGACTATAAAAAAAATAGTCGATTATTCAACTAAAGCTAGACGTGATGGTATCTTATCGCTCGAAAGCGAAGTAAATAATGAGACAAATCAGTTTTTAAAAAGAGGCCTCTCAATGGCGGTCGATGGCAATGAGCCAGATGCTATAAGAGCGCTTTTAGAGATCGATATCGATCAAACTAGCACAAGACATTCAAATAATATTAAAATTTTTGAGCAAGTTGGCGGTTTTGCGGGTGCTATGGGTATGATAGGAACGCTCATTGGTCTTGTTGCGATGCTTCTTAACATGTCAGATCCTAGTGCGATCGGCCCATCAATGGCGGTTGCTTTGCTTACGACACTTTATGGTGCGATGATAGGTAACATCATAGGTGCGCCTGTGGCAAATATCCTCTCTATTCGCGATGCTGATGAGGCACTTGAAAAACAAGTCGTACTTGAGGGAATCATGTCAATACAAGCAGGTGATAATCCAAGAACGCTTGAAGCTAAACTCTTAGCATTTTTACCACCAAAAGATAGAAAAAGTCAGTTCGAATAATGGGTAAGTTAATAAAACCAGAAGAGTGTCCAAAATGTATGCCTGAGTGGCTAGCTGCTTTTGGCGACCTTATGTCACTTTTGCTTTGTTTTTTCGTTTTATTGCTTTCTATGGCGACAATGGATGCTAAAAAGATGGAGGCTGCCGTTGGCTCACTAGCTGGTGCTTTAAGTGTGCTTGAAGGTGGTGCTAGACCTGAAAATCAGATAGAAAAAGAGACAGATCCAGAAAATACTCGTGCAAAAAAGATAAGCAAGCAAAAGGGCTCACAAAGCGAGCTAAATATGAATGTTAAAAAGATAAATGAGTTACTAGCTGCTAGCGGAGCACCTGAGATCACTATGGAAGAGAGCGAAGATGGCTTTATCGTAAGGCTTCCAGCGGCTATGCTTTTTGAGAAAGATAGTGCTGAAATTTCTGGTGAAGATGCGAAGCTATTTTTAAAACGAATAGGCATGATTGTGGCAAAAATGCCTAATGATGTAAAAGCCGATATTATCGGCCATACAGATAATATAGAACCAAGTAAAGACTCAGCTTATAAAAATAACTGGCAGCTCTCAACTGCAAGGGCTTTAAGCGTGGTTGAAGAGCTAATCAACGATGGCGTACCACAAAATAGAATAATAGCTTCTGGCAAAGCTTCGTTTGATCCGATCGCTAGCAACAGCACAGAAGATGGCAGGGCTAAGAATAATAGAGTAGAAATTCACTTCATATCGCTTGAGCCAAAAAATAAAGAGGCTACTAAGAAAAGTATCCTTGATATGAGGAATTAGTCGTGAAAGCACTGCTTGCTTTAGCGGTTTTACTTTGCACGGTTTTTGGGGCTGATCCGGCCTTGCCAACTATAAATTTAAGTCTAAATTCTCCAGCAAATGCCGAGCAGCTTGTAAATTCTTTAAATGTTTTACTAATCCTCACCGCACTTGCACTTGCTCCTTCGCTCATTTTTATGATGACAAGTTTTTTAAGGCTTGTTATCGTATTTTCATTTTTACGCCAAGCCATGGGCACGCAACAAGTTCCTCCTTCAACAGTGCTTATCTCGCTTGCGATGGTTCTTACATTTTTTATCATGGAGCCAGTTGGGCAAAAGAGCTATAATGATGGCATAAAGCCTTATATAGCTGAGCAGATAGGCTATGAAGAGATGCTTGATAAGAGCTTAAAGCCATTTAAAGAATTTATGGTAAAAAACACAAGAGAAAAAGACCTTGCACTTTTCTTTAGGATTAGAAATTTACAAAATCCAGCAAATATCGAAGAGATACCGCTAAGTATCGCAATGTCAGCTTTCATGATAAGTGAGCTAAAGACATCTTTTGAGATAGCGTTTTTGCTCTATTTGCCATTTCTTGTCATCGACATGGTCGTAAGCTCAGTGCTAATGGCCATGGGTATGATGATGCTTCCTCCTGTAATGATCTCACTACCATTTAAACTGCTCATCTTTGTGCTAGTTGATGGCTGGAATTTACTAATAGGAAATCTTGTAAAAAGCTTTCACTAATGAAAAAATTTTTATTCATTTTTTTGCCGGTATTTTTGCTTGGTTCAAATTTAAGCGTGATCGCAAACAAGGCAACGCAAAATGAAATTTCAAAGATCAAAGAGCTTGAGTTAAAAAGAGCAAAATTAAGCGATGAAGCCACATTAAGCTCATATATGCCAAGCCTTAGCCTAGAGGGCTCATACGGCAAAAATGCAAGCACTTTTCCAAGTGTAGTCGCTAAAGAGTCAGCCGGTGTACTGGCTAGAATTGATTTTTTGCTTTATGATGGCGGAGCTAGAGAGGCTAGGCTAAAGATGAGTGAGCTTTTAAAAAACAAAGCCGCCATAGCAAGTGATGAAGCTAAAAACTACCTTGCACTTAAGGCTGTAAATTTATACTTTAACGCAGCTGCACTTGAAAATATAATCGCAGCCAAGCAAGCTCAAGCAAATTTTTTAAAAGGCGTTTTAGATAAGCTTGAAAAGGCAAACAAAGCAGGCCTTGCCGCAAAAGATGAGCTTGAGAATGTAAGGGCTAAATATTACTTAGCTAATAGCACGCAGCTTGAATACAAAAACAAAATGGAGCAAATCTTAAATGAGATAAATTTGCTAACCGGTGAGAAAATTTTGCCAGTAGCTGGAGCAAAGATGGCTGATATTAGCTCAAATTTAGCTTCAAAGAATGCCGAGCTTGATAGACTAAGCCAAGATATATTTTTAGGTGAGGCCAAGCTTAGCGAGGCAAAGGCTGGTTTTTTGCCTCAAATTCTGCTTTATGACACATATGGATTTTATAAAAATAATTACGACATTGATCTAGGCAGGCTTAGTTCTTACCGCTCATACGTAGATAAATATCTAAAAGAAGATACTCATGGCAATAAATTTGGTATCGCTTTTAAATGGAAAATTTTTGATTTTTTCGCCACTAGCAAGATGAGTCAGGCCCAAAAGATCGCGCTTGATGAGGCAAGGCTAAATGTGGAGTATAAAAAGCGTGAAAATGAGACAAGGCTTAAAAATTTGCAAAGTGAAATCGTGGTACTTACTTCAAAAATCGCTTCACTAAACGAATATGTAAAAGCAAGCGATTTGGCATTAAAAGCTAGCTATGAGAAGTATAACTCTGGACTTTTGGGATATAGCGATCTGCTTGAGGCGCTCTCTCAGAAATTTAATGCCATTAGCCTTTTTGAGGGTGCAAAAGATGAGCTTGAGATCAAAAAAGCGGAGTTCTTTTTTGAAAATGGTGAGCCGATTTTAGAGAGGATTAGAGATTGAGAAAGCTGATAATTTTAATGATATTTGGCATTTTTTCATTTGCAGGAGAGGAGATTTTTGCTGATTTTGAAGTCTATGCCAAACAAAGTTCAAAGCTTGCATTTGAGGGCAGTGGCAAGGTGGATAAAATTTTTGTAGATGTCTCAAGCCACGTTAAAAAGGGTGACGTGCTAGCTAGCCTTGATCAAACAAGCCTTGAGATCGCTCTAAAAAAGGCAAAAAACGACCTAGCGCTTGCCAAAAATGCCAAAGAATTTGCTAAAAGCACCTTTAATAAATTTAGCCAGGTAAAGGACGTCACTTCGAAGCAAGAATTTGATGAGGTAAAGTATAAATTTGACGAGGCAGCTCTTAGGGTGCAAGCAGCTGAGATCGCCATTTTAAACGCAGAGGATCATCTTAAAAAGGCTCTTTTAAAAGCTCCTTTTGATGGCGTCATAGCTAGTAAAAATGTCGAGCTTGGCGAGAGTGCTTCGCCACTTCAGCCAGCCTTTGTCTTAAACTCTGAGGAGGCTAAAATTTTAATAGCGATTGACGAAAAATACGCAAATTTAGTAAAAGTTGGCGACACGTTTAAATTTAAGCTGGACGCAACAAACGAGGAAAAAGAGGTTAAAATCGCGCTAATTTACCCAGAGATAAAAAGAGAGACCAGGAAATTTTACGCCGAAGCTTACGATATGGGGATGAAGCTAGGCATGTTTGGTCAAGGAAAAGTGATAATCGGCGAAAATAAATGATAAAAACAGCCATAAACCGCCCCATAACTACGCTTATGATATTTTTAAGTCTCGTTGTCTTTGGCATCTACTCGCTAAAGACGATGAATGTAAATTTATATCCGCAAGTAAATATCCCAATCGTTAAGATCACGACCTACGCAAACGGCGATATGAACTACATCAAGACAAAGATCACGCAAAAGATCGAGGACGAGGTGTCAAGCATCGAGGGGATAAAAAAGCTTTACTCAACTAGCTTTGACAATCTAAGCGTGGTAAGCATCGAATTTGAGCTAAACAAAGACCTAGAGAGCGCTACAAACGACGTCCGCGACAAGATGCAAAAGGCGAGAGTTGGCGCAAACTACGAGATAGAAAAGCTAAATGGCCTCTCTTCAGCCGTCTTTAGCCTCTTTATCACAAGGCTTGATGGCAACGAAACTAAGCTCATGCAAGAGATAGATGATGTGGCAAAGCCATTTTTAGAGCGCATTAGCGGCGTTTCAAAGGTCAAGACAAATGGCTTTTTAGAGCCAGCGGTGAAAATTTTACTTGATAGGTTTAAGCTAGATAAGGCTGCTCTTAGCGCAAACGAAGTGGCAAATTTAATAAAGGTTGAAAATTTAAAAGCACCTCTTGGCAAGATAGAAAATGAAAAAATCCAAATGGCGATCAAGTCAAATTTTAGCGCCAAAAGCATAGATGAGATAAGAAATTTAACGATCAAACAAGGGGTTTTTTTAAAAGATATCGCAAGTGTTGATTTCGCTTACAAAGACGCAAACGAAGCGGCGATAATGGATAAAAAAAGTGGCGTCTTGCTTGGTCTTGAGCTAGCTCCAGACGCAAACGCTCTAACTGTGATCGCTCTAGCAAAATCAAAGCTAGATCAGTTTAAAAGCCTGCTTGGCAGTGAATACGACGTAAAAATAGCCTACGATAAGAGCGAAGTGATACAAAAGCACATCGATCAAACCGCCTTTGATATGATCCTTGGCGTCTTGCTAACCATCGTGATCGTCTATCTGTTTTTAAGAAATTTCTCGATCACCATCATCTCAGTCGTAGCGATACCAACTAGCATCGTAGCGACATTTTTCATCATAAATGCCCTAGGCTACGACATAAACCGCCTAAGCCTCATAGCGCTGACCCTTGGCATCGGAATTTTCATCGATGATGCGATAGTTGTCACTGAAAATATCGCTAGCAAGCTAAAAGATGAGCCAAATGCCCTAAAAGCAAGCTTTGCAGGCATAAAAGAGATAGCATTTAGCGTCTTTGCGATCTCGCTCGTGCTGCTTTGCGTCTTCGTGCCAATAGCCTTTATGAGCGGCATCGTTGGCAAGTACTTTAACTCATTTGCGATGAGCGTAGCAGCTGGCATCGTCATCTCGTTTTTTGTTAGCATCTTTCTTGTGCCGACACTAAGTGCTAGGTTTGTAAATGCCAAAGAAAGCAGCTTTTTTCTAAAGAGCGAGCCCTTTTTTGAGGCGCTTGAAAATGGCTATGAGAAGCTTTTAGCCTTAGCGCTTAAATTTAAGCTCATATTTTTAGCTATAACGATTGTGGTTGTTGTTTGCTCATTTGGACTGGCTAAATTTGTAGGCGGTGACTTCATGCCAAGCGAGGATAACTCGGAGTTTAATATCTACTTTAAGCTTGATCCCTCACTTAACCTGCAAGCTAGCAAAGAGAGGCTAAAAGATAAAATTTCACTCATAAATGCCGATCCTCAGGTCGCTTACGCCTACTTCATCCTTGGCTACACAGACGCCAAGCAGCCTTACCTTGTAAAAGCTTACGTTAGGCTAAAAGAGCTAAAAGATAGAGCTAATCACGAGCGGCAAAACGCTATCATGCAGAGGTTTCGTGACAAGCTAAAAAGTGATGATATGAGCGTCATTGTGGCTGATTTGCCAGTGGTTGAAGGTGGCGATGTGCAACCAGTTAAGCTTACTATCACCTCTGAAAACGGCAAAGAGTTAGAGAAATTTGTGCCAAAGATCAGCAAGATGCTAAAAGAAATAAACGACGCAACGGACGTAAATTCGCCCAAAGAAGATCTGCTAAAACGCGTGCAAATTTCTATAGATGAAGATAAGGCTAAGAGGCTAAATTTAGACAAAGCTAGCGTTGCAAGTGCTGTTTATAGCGCATTTAGCCAGAACGAGGTCTCTGTTTTTGAAAACGAAAATGGCAAAGAGTATGAGCTTTACATGCGCCTTGATGATAAATTTAGAAGCGATACAAATGATATCTTAAAGACCAAGGTAAGAAGCAATGAGGGCTTTTTTGTCACACTTGGCGATGTGGCGACGATTAGTTTTGAACAAAAGCCAGCCAGTATTTCGAGATTTAATAGAGCTGATGAGATAAAATTTTTAGCAAATACCAAAAATAACGCTCCGCTAAATAGCGTGGCAAATGAAATTTCAAAGAAGCTTGATGAAATTTTGCCAGCAAATTTCAAGTATAAATTTCTTGGATTTGTCGAGCTGATGGATGATACAAACGCCTCTTTTATATTTACAGTGAGTGCGAGTGCGGTGCTTATTTATATGGTGCTTGCTGCACTTTATGAGAGCTTTTTGTTGCCATTTCTCATTATGTTAGCCATGCCGCTTGCCTTTTGTGGCGTCGTGATCGGACTTTTTATAAGCGGCAATCCATTTAGCCTTTTTGTCATGGTTGGCGTCATCCTGCTCTTTGGCATGGTCGGTAAAAACGCCATTTTGGTGGTTGATTTTGCAAACCACTTTGCAAATAGCGGCATGGAGGCAAACGAAGCTGTGAAAATGGCTGCAAAAAAGCGCTTAAGGGCTGTTTTGATGACCACTTTTGCGATGATATTTGCTATGCTACCACTTGCACTTAGCAGAGGAGCTGGGTTTGAGGCAAACTCGCCTATGGCTATAAGCATCATCTTTGGGCTCATTAGCTCAACTTTGCTAAGCTTGCTTGTCGTGCCAGTGCTCTTTGCTTGGGTCTATAATCTTGATAAATTTATAAGAAAATTTTATGAAAGGGAGAGAATTTGAAGAAAATTTTGGCAGTTTTGCTCTTTGCCTTGCCTCTTTGGGCTGGAAATTTACTAGAGATCATCGCTCTGGCGCAAAGTGCGAAGCTTGAGAGCTTGAAAGAATTTAATAAAAATGAATATATAAATAAAAATAAAAGCAAAAAGCTAAATTTATCCCTTGATGGCAGATATACCTTTGTGCCTGATGAGATAAAGGGCGGATATATGACAAAGGCTGGATCGATCACGGCAAAGGTTGAGTATCTTATCTTTGATGGCGGTGCGAGCGAGGCTGCTGATAAAATTTTAGACCACAAGGGCGTGGAGAAAATTTACAAAGATGAAGAGCTGATGAATTTAACCGCTTTTCAGGTCGCAAAGGTCTATTTCAACGCTGTTGCGCTAAATTCGCTTATAAATTTAGAGACAAAATTTGTAGATAGCTTTACCAAGGCTGCGTCTGAAAATGAGTTTTGGTTTGAGTATGGCGAGATAAATAAAGCTGAGTTTGACGCGATAAATTTTACTCTTGATAAAAAAAGAGCTGAGCTTGACGAGCTTGGGCTTAAGCTAGCCGAGCTAAACTCAAGGATAAATTTGCTCTCAAACGGCGAGATCGGCTTTAATGCTGGCTCAAAGATAATGATGCCAGATTTTAGCAAAGATAATATAAGCGCAAAACTTGGAGCGATGGAGCAAGAAAAATTTATAAAAGAGCAAGAAAATGAGAAGCAAAAGAGTAAATTTGCTCCAAAAATTTACTTAAAAGATACGCAAAGTGTGAATAATAACAGCTTTAAAAAAGGTGAGAGGACGACTTCACAGATGATAGGTGCTTACGCTGATGCGAACAAGCCTAGAGTGGAGTTTGAGTGGAAGCTGCCTGATAGCTTAAGTCTTAGCAAGCAAAGTCAAGTTAAACGCATTGAAGAGCAAAAGGCGGCACTTGATCTAAGCGATGAAGAAAATAGGATAATCACTCGCCTAAAAGAGCTAGAAAGCACGATCAAAGGCTTAAATGCAAAGTTAAATTTGCAAGATTTGAAGCAAGATAAGCTTGATAGTGATTTTGTTGATCTGCTAAATGGGTATCTTGATGGTGAGATAAAATATGAAGAATTTTTGTTTGTGAGTGAGAAAAATTTTAGCGACAGGGTAAATTTCATACTTGATGGCGATTTACTTGAGCTAAATAAGCTTGAGTATTTTTTCGAATGTGCAAGAAAAATAAATGAGGTGATAATTGAATAAACTGATCTTTGTAACCATTTTGTGGGCGTTTAGCTTTAGTTTGATAGGTGAGTTTTTAGCTGGCAAGGTTGATAGCTATTTAGCTGTTTTTATTCGGGTTGCACTTGCGAGCTTAGTCTTTTTGCCATTTACAAAATTTCGTGGCATCAGCCCAAAGCTAGCATTTGGCATCATGGCTATCGGAGCAGTGCAAATAGGACTTATGTATCTATTTTATTACAATTCATTTTTGTATTTAAGCGTGCCAGAAGTCGCACTTTTTACCATTTTTACGCCGTTTTATGTGACGCTCATCTATGACGCATTTAGCTTTAAATTTAGGCCACTTTATCTATTTAGTGTTGGCGTTGCGGTTTTTGGAGCTTTGGTTATAAAATACGGCGCTATAAACGATGGTGTATTAAAGGGGTTTTTGCTAGTGCAAGCAGCAAATATCTGCTTTGGGGCAGGACAGAGTGCATATAAGGCACTTTTAGAAAAATTTAACGTGGATCAAAAAAATGTCTTTGGCTACTTTCATTTTGGTGCATTTTTTGTAGCTGTCGTTGCGCTTCTTGCTCTTGGCAATCCAGCCAAATTTTCACTTACTTCAACTCAAATTTTAGTGCTTCTCTGGCTTGGCGTGGTCGCTAGTGGGCTAGGGTATTTTATGTGGAACAAAGGTGCTTGCGAGGTCGATAGCGGCGTGCTTGCTATCATGAATAACGCTCTCATTCCAGCTGCTATCATTGTAAATTTAGTCTTTTGGCAAAAGGATACAAACTTAACTAGGCTAATTTTGGGAGCTGTTATAATGTATATATCTTTGATAATTCACAACAAGATAATGAAATTTTATGGCATGAAGATCGCTTAGGTGTAAATTTTATAGCTGGCAATAGCAAAACACAGAAGTCCAAGCAGCGGTAAAATGTAGAATATTGATCTAAATTTTATAGCTAGAAGTGAAGCGATATTATAAAAGATAAAAATAATAGCTGGCATAAAAATTTTAGTCGAGCTTAGTCTAAAATTTAAAACATTATTTAGCAAGCCATCAAAAATGTCGCCATACGAAGCGATGTGAAGCGCAGCACTTAATGGATAAAAAATGCTAAAGATGTAGTTGATAGCAAGGACGCTAAGCTGCTGTAAGCTAATGAGTGGAAAGAAATAAAGCACGCAAATTTCCATTGCAAAGCAAACATATAAATTTAAAAGAATAAGATGAATGAAGGGTGAAAATTTATCTTTTAAGTGTTTAAAATATAAAAATATGTAAAAAACGCCCATGAGTGAAAAGTAAAAACCTACGCTAAAAAGTAGTTGCGGAAAGAGCGATATGCTAACAAGTGCCACTACAAAAAGTGTTTTGAAGTTTAAAATTTTGACACCTTTTAACGTGCAATAAAATCCTAAAATGCTCATTAAAAATGCTCGCAAAAAGCTTGGTATAAAGCCAATTATAAAAAAGTAAAATGACAAGACTATAAAAACTATAATGGCTAGATCAAAGTTGTAGTTTCTAAAAGGTAAAAATCTCGCATATAAAAATTTTAAAAGTGGCCTAAATACAAAAAATATAACCGCACTTATAAAACCTAAATGATAGCCACTTATGGCTATAAGATGCGCTATACCAAGGTGCGAGACGTCATCTCTTAGCTTGCCGTCAATACTCGTGCCTAAAAATAGAGCTGAGTAGAGCTGTGAAATTTTACTATTTTCATGCTGGGCGTAGATGAGTGATTGTAATTTTTGGTTGATATTTTGCGTAGCTTTTTGTGGTAGTTTTTTGCGTGAAAAGCTAGGCATGTAAAAGGAGAAAGCAAGATAGTCTTTAAAACTAACGTCTAAATTTATGACGCTTAGAAATATATTATCTCCAGCTTTAAAGTCATCTGTTTTAGCTCCAAGCGTATAAAATGAAAACTCATCAGTCTTAAGCTTTAAAATTTGCCTTTTCTTGCCGTCATCTCCAAGCTTTTCGTAGCTAGAAATCACGGTTGCTGTTAGCTCTTGTTCGCCTTTGTCCATAAAAATTTGATATTTATGATAGCTAATAGCTAAATTTATAGAAAAAATGCAAAGGCAAATCAGACAAAATATAGTAAAAATTTCTCTATTTTTTAAAGCTTTAAAACGCATCAGCCTTCAAATGAAACATCAGATACTGGCATTGCAGACATATCTTCAAACCTTGAGTGTTGCTTTTGAAAGAGCACATCAACTGAGCCAGTTTCGCCATTTCTATTTTTGCCAACTATGATCTCAGCCTTTTCTTGAAGCTTATTAAAGACGTGATTGCTCTTGTACTCTTTGCCCTCGGCACTTGCGCGTTTTTCTTTCTCTTTTTCTTCTTGCTCTAGGTAAAACTCATCTCTATAAACAAAAAGAATGATGTCAGCATCTTGCTCGATCGCGCCTGACTCTCTTAGATCGCTTAGCATAGGGCGCTTGTTTGCGCGAGATTCTAGGCTTCTGTTTAGCTGAGAAAGAGCAATGATTGGCATATCTAGCTCACGTGCCAAAAGCTTTAACCCACGAGAAATTTCAGCTATTTGGACGTGACGATCAGCGTAGTTATTTGTACTCATCATAAGACCGATGTAGTCGATCACGCAAAGTGAAATTTCAGGATGCATAGCCTTTAATTTTCGCATTTGCGTTCTTACTTGATGGATATTTACATAGCCACTATCATGCACAAAAAGCTTACTAGCCGCAAACTCCTCGCAAGCATCGCTAAATCTAGCCAACGCTTCATCATCCATCTTTGCAGTCATTATGTCTTGAAGCGGGATAGAGGTCTTGCTTGCTAGCATTCTCATCATTATTTGCTCAGCTGGCATTTCAAGCGAGAAGAAAACAACTCCGGCATTATTTTTTAAAACCTGACTCATAAAATTTAAACAAAGTGTCGTTTTTCCCATGCCTGGACGAGCTGCGACGATGATGAGGTCACCATTTTTAAAGCCCTTTATCATCTCATTTAGCTTTTTAAATCCAGTATCAAGTCCAACGATATCTTTTTCGCCAAGCAAGGCCTGAGCATTAATATGATCCATCATTTTCATGATGATCTCTTTGCCTTCTTTTATAACTCCAGTGCTTCCACCTTCTATCAAAGAGTAAAATTCCTGGCTAAGGTCATCGACCATATCGCGGCTTGGCTTATCTTCATTTACTTTGCTTGGTATATTGTGAGCGATCTTTACAAGACTTCGTTTTATAGATTTTTCTCTTAGTTCGTTTGCGTATTTTTGAATGTCTATTAGGGAATTTGTGCCCAAAATATCCAGTATTAGCTCTTCGTCGTATTTTTCTCCAAGTCTATTTTTTAAAAATGGCATAGTTATGGGATCATCGCTATTCAGGCATGCTACCATTGCATCATATATTTGCGAATGCCCTTTTAGATAAAAATCCTTTGCCTTAATAATGTCAAAAATTTCACCTAAAATATCGTTGTTTTGCAAAATGGAGCTTAGTATAGCTCGCTCCATATCAATGTCGTAAAGGTTGGTAAATTCTATCTCGTTAACTCTTTGCTTTGCCACAACTTTTCCTTTAGTCTCTACTTTTTATCTCATCATCGATCTCTTGTAAAAATCTATCCACAAGCTCGCTCTCAGGCAGTCTTGCGACCACTTCGCCGTGACGCATGATCATGCCATTTCCTTTACCAAACGCTATAGCAACATCTGCACCTTTTGCCTCACCGATCGCATTTACCACACAGCCCATGACTGAGACGTTTAACGGCTCTTTTATCCCTTTTGTCTTTTCTTCTACGAGCTTTACTGCTGCCATTAGATCAGCTTGCAAACGCCCACAAGTTGGGCATGAGATGATATTTAGACCCTCTTTTTGGCGGCCACTATCTTTTAAGATCGCTTTTGCGACTTTTATCTCTTCTTCAAGCTCGCCAGTTATGCTAACTCTCATCGTATCGCCTATACCCTCAAGCAAAAGCCCACCAAGAGCGATCGCGGACTTGATAGTGGCGTGAAAAGTGGTACCAGCCTCTGTTACACCAAGGTGAAATGGATAGTTTGTCTTTGGACGAAGTGCTCTATAAGCTTGCATTGTGCGTTCAACGTCGCTTGATTTAAGTGAAATTTTGATATCTGTAAAGTCAAAATCCTCAAGAAGTTTGATGTTATACATCGCACTCTCCACCATCGCCTCCACCGTGCGGCCGTAGCGGTCTTCAAACTGCTTTTCAAGTGATCCAGAATTTACGCCTATGCGGATAGGTAAATTTCGCTGTTTGCAGGCATCAACTACTGCTTTTATGTTTTTGGCTGAGCCGATGTTACCGGGATTTATGCGGATAGCATCGACAAATTCGCTAACGATGAGCGCATAGGTGTGATTAAAATGTATGTCAGCAACGACTGGGATGGGCGAGCCTGCAACGATCTGTTTTAGCGCGCTGGCGTCCTCTTTGTCAAAAACTGCGCAACGCACGATATCACAGCCCGCAAAATAAAGCCGCTGTATCTGTTCTAACGTGCCTTTTACGTCTTTCGTCTTTGAAAAGGTCATCGACTGCACGGATATTGGTGCGTCACCGCCTATTAAAACATTGCGAATTTTTATCTGTTTTGTTGGGTATCGTTGCAAAATTTTGCCTTTAAATTTTTATTGGGGATTATAAAGAAAAATGGCTTTTAAAAGGCTTGAAAATTTATTTTTAATAGTTTATAAAAATTAGTATTTTTATTGGATGTAGTTTCTAAAATTTTACTTACTCTTTATAGCCAACTTATCAAATTTCATAATGCTTTCATAAGCCTTAGGTTTCTCTATTATCTATTTTAAAATTTACCATGTCTTTGTTGGATAGTTTTTAGGCTAGCATTTTTAACTAAAATTGACTGGGTCTATATCAATATCACTAAGCTCGCTTTTGCAGAGATTTGCAGCTTTTAAAAGAGGTATATGAGAGTTTGAGCGGAGTAAAATTTCATATCTAAATTTGCTTCCAAGATACTCTATCTGGCACTTTCCGTATCCTATGATCTCAAGCTCATCGCTTCTTAAAGGTTCTATTCTTTGCACAAATTCATTCATTGTATTTTTTACTATGTGTTCATCTTTATGTGAGATGATAACGCGAAGAAGCCTAGTAAATGGCGGATATAGCCCCTCGCGGTAGCCAATCTCTTCTTTTAAAAATGCGTCATAATCACTGATGTAGCTCTCAAAAAATTCTCTTTGTTTGCTTTGAATGATAACTCTACCAACCCCGTTTCTACCAGCTCTTCCGGCTACTTGCATGGCAAGAGCGAGCGTTCGCTCTCTGGCTTTATAATCAGGAAAATTTAAAAGCTCGTCAAAGCCCATGATGACGGCAAGCTCGACGTTGTGATAATCATGACCTTTGCTTAGCATCTGCGTACCAAGCAAGATGTCTATCTTGCCGTCGTTAAATTCCTTCAAAGCCTTTACGAGCTTGTTTTGCGTCGTTATCTCATCCCTATCAAATTTAGCGATTCTAGCATTTGCAAATTCAGCTTGCAGCCGCTCAAGTAGCTCGCTAGTACCGATCTTTTTAGCCTCTATAATCTCGCTACCGCACTGATGGCAGGTCTTTGGCACAGTCATTTTATGCTCGCAGTATTGACACTTTAGCACGTTTTGTTTTTTGTAATAGCTCATACCGATGCTACAAAATGGACACTTTAGCGTTTCGCCGCAGTTTTTGCAGACTAGATATTTAAAATTTGCCCTTGTTGGCAGACAGATGACAGCTTGCTTTTTATTCGCGAGTGTTTTTGAAATTTCATCTTTTAAAATTTCACTAATTCCAGTTTCACTCTCGTCAAATATATAGCTCTTTTGTGAGTCAAAAAATGTCCCTTTTAAGCGAAAATGCTCCTGCTTGTAAAAGCTAGTAAGGCTTGGCGTGGCACTTCCAAGCACCACTTGTAGATCAAATTTGCTAGTTAGAAAGAGGGCGAGATCTCTTGCGTTGTAGTGTGGTTTTGAACCTGTATTTTTGTAGCTATCGTCATGTTCTTCGTCAATGATAATGAGTTTTAGCCTCTCAAGTGGTAAAAACAAAGCAGATCTTGCACCTGCGATTAGCCTAACTTTGCCACTTTTTATATCTTTTAAAATTTGCTCTTTTTTCTTTGACGTGATCTTTGAGTGCCAAACAGCTACTGCCTCGCCAAAGAAGCTCTCAAGGCGTTTTTGCATTTGTGGCGTGAGTGAAATTTCAGGCATTAAAAATAGTGCTTGGCTGCCTGCGTTTAAAATTTCTCTGATCTTAGCGATGTAAATTTCGCTTTTTCCGCTTCCAGTGTCGCCAAAAATGAGCGAAATTTTACGCTTATTTATAAATTCCAAAGCCTCTTGCTGTTTTTCGCTTAGTTTGGGTGCCACATTAAAATTTTGATTTTCATAAATTTGATCTGCTGCAATAGTGTCATTTGGTTCAAATAAATTTAGGCTGACGCCAAGCTCGCATGTGTAATATTTTGAGATAAATATTGCCAATTCGCCTTGGATTCGGGTTAGATTGATTGGTAAAATTTCTAAAATTTTACTTGTTTTAAACTCTGGCTTGCCAGTCTCTTTTATGATAAAAGCAGTAAGAATTTTGCCTCTTAAAGAAGCCTTTACGCCTTGAAATTTTTCTAGTTTTTGATCGCTTTCATAAGTGAGCGGAGCTAAATTTAGCCCATAAAATGCGAGTATGTAATAATGCATTACTGAAGTGATTTGCAAATTTCATTTTCATCACTGCAACCAAAATCACCAGTATTTTTGTCGTATTTGAAATTTGCTACTTTGCCATCTAGTCTAAATGTGTATTTGTCATCGCTTATTCTGTGCCAGCCATTTTTGCTGCCACTATCTTTTATCGGTATATTTATAACATTTTTGAAAAGTTTGCTTGGATCACCATCGTCTAGTTTTTGTGGAAATTCTGGCTTTGCCTGCAAGATATTGTCATTGTATTTTAGTGAAATTCCACTTCTTATAGCAGCAAGTTGAGTTTTTGCATTTGAGATGGTAGCATCACTTCTAGAAAAAAATAGTCTAGGTATAGCGACTGTGCTTAAAATACCTAGTATAACTACTATAAATATTAGCTCAAGCAAGGTGTAAGCTCGTCTTTTCATCTCTCTTCTCGCTTTAATATCTCATCAACATTGCCAGTTAAATTTTTTACTGCCTTTATCACAGCATAATTTTCATAACATTTTTCTATAAAGGCGTTTAAAAGCTCTTTTGGCTCGATAAATTGGCGTCCGCCCATTAAATTTTGCCAGTCATCTTCAAAGAATTTAGCAAAATCATCATCAAGCGTGATCGTATAATCACGAGATGATATGGTGAGCGTAATTTTTTTCATATTTTAGCCAAGATTATCTGCCAAGGACAGCTTCGATTTTTCTCATTACATCGTCAGCTTCGGTATTTTTCTTGTCAAGATCCTCTTCTAAACGCATGATTTGATTGCTTTTTGCCTCATTTTGTGCTTTTAAAGTTACAATCTCGTTGCGCAATTCTTCGTTCGTTTTGCAAAGCTCATCATATTTTGTGATTAGGTCATTTACTTTATCAGTTAGTGTGGTTAAGATAGCGTTGTCTTCAAACATCAAGATTCCTTTAAAATAATAATTAGGCTCGTATTCTAACACGCAGAGGCTAAATTCTTTTTAAAATTCACATTTGACAAAGCACTATCTTTGCTATAAGATTCTTGCAAATTTAAAGGCAGTCAATGAACAAATTTGAAATTTCATCTAAATTTAGTCCAAGTAGCGACCAGGCAAGGGCGATAAAAGAGATAGTAAAAAGCATAAAATCAGGTAACAAATATCAAACACTTCTAGGTGTGACAGGGTCCGGCAAAACTTTTACCATGGCAAATGTCATACGTGAGCTAAACATGCCAACGCTTATAATGACGCATAACAAATCCCTTGCCGCGCAGCTTTATAGCGAATTTAAGGGCTTTTTCCCAAAAAATCATGTCGAGTACTTCATAAGCTACTACGACTACTACCAGCCAGAGGCCTACATCCCAAGAAGCGACCTATATATAGAAAAGGATAGCTCGGTAAACGAGGAGCTTGAGCGCCTGCGTCTAAGTGCGACGGCTAGCTTGCTAAGCTTTGATGACGTCGTCTGTGTCGCCTCAGTCTCTGCAAACTACGGCCTTGGTAATCCAAGTGAGTATAAAGGGATGGTAGCCTACCTAAATGTCGGACAGAAATTTAGCCAAAGAAAGCTTTTAGAGCAGCTTGTCGATATGGGCTACAAGCGCAATGACAACTACTTTGACAGGGGTGATTTTCGTGTAAATGGCGATGTGGTGGACATTTATCCGGCTTATTACAACGACGAAGCCCTAAGAGTTGAGTTTTTTGGCGATGAGATCGACTCGATGTATCATTTTGACGTGCTTGATAACAAGAGACTCAAAGACATTTCTAAATTTACGCTTTATGCCACCAGCCAGTTCATCGTGGGCGCTGATAGACTAAAGATCGCTATGAAAGAGATCGATGAGGAGCTTGATGCGCGCTTGAAAGAGTTTAACGAGCAGGGTAAGCTAGTCGAGGCGCAGAGACTAAAGCAGAGAGTTGAATTTGATCTTGAGATGATGGCAAGCACTGGCATGTGCAAGGGCATAGAAAACTACGCTCGCCATTTAACTGGTCAAAAGACTGGAGAGACGCCGTACTCGATGTTTGATTACTTTGAGATAAGTGGCGAGGACTATCTGGTCATCGTCGATGAGAGTCACGTGAGTTTGCCACAGTTTAGGGGTATGTACGCAGGCGACAGGAGCCGTAAAGAGGTGCTTGTGGAGTATGGATTTCGCTTGCCATCAGCGCTTGATAACAGACCGCTTAAATTTGATGAGTTTATAAACAAAAAGGCGAAATTTCTCTTTGTCTCAGCCACGCCAAACGAGTACGAGCTTGGTATCAGCCAGGGGCACGTCTATGAGCAAATTTTGCGACCTACGGGACTGCTTGATCCGATCATCGAGATAAAAGATAGTGATAACCAAGTCGAGACGCTATTTGACGAGGCAAAGGCGGTGATCGCTAGAGGTGAGCGCGTGCTAGTTACGGTGCTAACTAAAAAGATGGCCGAGGAGCTAAGCCGCTACTACATCGAGCTTGGCATAAAGGTCAAGTATATGCACTCAGACATCGACGCAATCGAGCGAAATGAGATCATTAGGGGGCTTAGAAGCGGCGAATTTGACATGCTAATAGGCATAAATTTACTCCGTGAGGGGCTGGACCTGCCTGAAGTGAGCCTGATAGCCATAATGGATGCCGATAAAGAGGGCTTTTTGCGCTCGACAACGAGCCTTATACAGACGATGGGGCGCGCAGCTAGAAATGTAAATGGCAAGGTGCTAATGTTTGCCAAAAAGATAACTAAGTCCATGAAAGAGGCGATCGATACGACGACTGCTAGGCGTAAATTTCAAGATGAGTACAACAAAGCTCACGGCATCACGCCGCACTCTGCAAGCAGAAATATCGAAGAGAGCTTGCATGTCGAAGATGACGGCGAAATTTACAAGCGTGGTAAAAATTTAGAGAAGATGCCAGCTAGCGAGCGGGCTGCGATCGTAAAAGAGCTAAGAAAGCAGATGCTTGAAGCAGCAGCGCAGCTGGAGTTTGAGAAGGCGGCGGCGCTAAGAGATGAAATAGCAAAGATGAGAAAATTATAAGCGTTGTCTTTTGTGTATCTTTAAATGAGCTTGCTAAAATTTTGCTCGACAGACCATTTGTCTAGTCTGCGCAAATTTTAACTGCGCAACATTTAAATCTATCACAAAATACTGCCGTTATATAAATTCAAATTTTTCTATGCTTTTAAATTTGATAAACCATGTTTTGTTGCTTGTTTTTGCTCATCCGCCTCGTCTCCTTGTAGCGAAGTCTCGTTGTGAGCAAGGCGAAGCAAGCAAAAAAATACTGCATCTTATGGCTTAAAAACTACTAAACAAAACAAAAAAATCTTGTCTTGGTGGTTTAAATTTATTTGTTCTATCTTTCTTTGATCAAAAATTTCTTCATTTCTGCTTGCAGTTGCGAGCATGCGAAGCAAAACATTTAAAATCATCACAAGATACTTTGTCTTGATGCTTGGTTGTGTTAAATTTTAAAATAAAAATTACTGCAAAATACCGCCGCCATAATGGCTCTTTTAGTCTTTAAATTTG
Source organism: Campylobacteraceae bacterium (assembly GCA_902387145.1). Taxonomy (GTDB): domain Bacteria; phylum Campylobacterota; class Campylobacteria; order Campylobacterales; family Campylobacteraceae; genus Campylobacter_A. Next base: position 25,510 of record CABMKY010000009.1, read on the forward strand.
CCTTGCCTTTTATAGAGGAGCAAAAATTTTCTTCTCTTTGACAAGTTTTGTCTAAATTTCAGCTCGTATCAAATTTTATCTACCAAGCAAATTTAAAGCCCAAAAAATAAAATTTACAAATTTGCGGTTCAAGGCATTGTCATCTGGTACTATTTTGAACGAAAGAGCTTGGTAAAAGCCGCAGCATTTCAGGCGTCAAAAAGAGGTGGTGAGATCGCTTGTAGGATGAGAGATGACGACAGGGTGATGCTTGGCGGCAAGGCTGTTCTATACGCTGTTAGCAAGCTATTTTTGTAAATTTATATCTTGCTAACTGGCTTTAAAAAGTAGCTCGACACCGCGCAGATGAGCGAAACTGCGGCGATAAAGTAAAACGAGTGTGTTAGGCTAAAGATGTCAGCGATCTTGCCAATGACCGTCGCAAATATACCGCCGATAGTGATGCTAAGGCCAAGCGTTACGCCTGAGGCTAGGCCGATCTTGTTTGGCAAATAAAGCTGCGCAAGGGCGATTGAGGGGCTAAAAGATAGGCTTATGCAGGCACTCACGCAGATCGAGGCCGTGAGAAATAGCGCGTAGTTGTCGATAAAGAGCATTAGCACGACTAGCGGCGCGGCGATACTTAGGCTTATTTTGATGAGTCTAACTAGGCCGTATTTATCCGCTAGTGCTCCGCCAAATAGCGTAGAGATCGCACCTGCAGCAAAAAACATACTTAAATTTACATTTGCAGCCTCTTTACTAAGGCTAAAAATTTTGATGAGGTAGATGCTAAAAAATGCTGAAAAGCCAAAAGCGACGATCGAGCGTGAAAATATGCAGATACAAAGCCTCAAAAATGCTCCCAGATCGTCTTTTAAAGTGATAGTTTTTTGCAAAATTTGCTTTTTGTGATTGCCTTCTAGTGCTTTTATAAATTTGCCCTTTTTGAGGTATAAAAGTGTTAAAAAAATTTGAGGGATTATAAAGACTAGCGTCCCTTTTAGACCAAAATTTCCAACAAAAATGGCGACCAAAATAGGTCCAACCGCAAAGCCTGCGTTTCCGCCAAATGAAAATATGCTTATGCTTTTTGCTCTATTTTTGGCGTTTGAGGCGTAGTTTACGATCCTTGCGGCACTTGGGTGAAAGAGCGCGGCGCCGATACCGCTCATCATCACGCAAACCAAGATGAGGTAGTAGTTTGTGACAAAGCCAGTTAGGCTCATGCCCCCGCCTGCCAAAAGTAGCCCAAGTGGGATGACGTAGGGAAGCTCCCTTTTGTCGCTTAGGCGGCCGATTAGTGGTTGGATGAGCGAGCTTGCTAAATTTGTGGCGGTCACGAGCGAGGCGGCTGTGGCGTAGTCGTAGTGGTAGCTTGCGATAAAAAATGGCAGCATCGCGCCGAGGGCACTTTGGTTTATGTCGCTACAAAAGTGCCCAAGCCCCATTAGATACTTTAAATTTTCCGCCTTTTTCATCTAAAATAGCCCTTTTAAAATCCCCTTTAAATTTTGTTTGTCGCTGCTAGAGTTGCTATCTTTGCCGCCTAGCTTTTTGTCTAAAAATCTACCTATCTCTTTTTTGACCTTGCCTTCAAGATATTGCGAGCCAACGTCGTATTTTAGGTTGTCCGTCGTGCCTGAGATCTTCACGTCTAGGTCGGTCTTTTCGAGCCTGCAAACAAGCGGAGCATTAAGCATTTTTGAAGCGGTATTATAAGTACCTTTTGAGACATTTATGTCGCTCTTTGGCGAGCTTAAATTTACATTAAAAACAACGTTATCACCCTTTATGTCGCCGTAAATTTTGCCGTCTTTGTAAATTTCTTTTGTGATGTCCTTGCCGGTGAATATTTTTATGTTGTTTGTGAGATTTGTGCTGGCTAGGTGACCCTCTTTTAGCAAGATGTCAAATTTACCCAGCCTTTGCTTTGTCTCATAGTCAAATTTCGCATCGCCGTTGCCATCATAGAGATGATCAAGTGCTAGGGTCTGCGTTAGTCCTTTGATATCGAAATTTTTTAGCATCACATCAAGCGCGCCGCCTTTGTAGGTTGCCTCGAACTTGCCTTTAAAGAGATCGTCTGAAGTGGCTTTTACGCTTAGATCATCTACTTTGCCATTTGCGGTAATGAGCGCTGTAAATTTACCGTGAAGCTCGCGGCCAGCTAAAAATGCAAGCTTATTTAGCTCTGAAACTACGGCTTGAAGCTTTAAACTTAGCGTGTTTTTGCCCACGTCAAAGCCGCCATCTATGCCCTTTATATCAGCTAGCGAGCTAAGAAAGTCGCCACTAAATTTTGCCATGTCGCCTTTATAGTCTAGGCTTAAATTTGAGCTAAATTTCTCATTTTCTGGGAATTTTTTATCAAGCATTTTGCTAAGCGCTGCGGCGTTAAATTTACCGTCATTTAGAGCGATCGTTGTGGCGATGCTTGGGCTTTTGCTAAAGATATTTTGCCCCTTTGCCTGGACATTTGTCTTAGCGTTTGCCAGCCTGTCGTTGCTACTAAGTGCCAAGATCTCTCCTAACTGCGCCTCTTTTAGGCTAAGATCAAAATTTTCATTTTTTATAGTAGCGTTTAGCTTGCCAGCAAAGGCATCGCCGCCTAAATTTAGCTCATCTATCTTGCTCTCTTTGACCTTCACATCGCCCGCAAGCGCCATCTTTGAGCTCACCTCAAAGCCGCTAACCGCTTTAAATTTCTCAGGGTCGCTAATGAGCAGGGCAAATTTGCTAAAAATTTGGTTATTTTTTAGGTCAAAAACGCCCTTTATATCCTTTAGCTCGCCAAGGTCGCTAAGCACGTTTGCGTCAAAATTTACAAGCTCACCTTTTGCGGTGGCGCCGCCTTTTAGCTCAAATTTCGCCGCATTTTTAAGCTTTGCAAGCCCTTTATCTATAAGGCCGTTTTTTATCTCAAATTTAGCCTCGCCTGCAAGCTTTTTTAGCTCGTCAAAGCCGCTAAAATTTGCGTTTAAATTTATCTCTCCGTCTGCGTAGCTAGGCTGCAAGGCAAGCGCTAGAAGCTTTTTTAGCTTTATGCTGGCCGCATTTAGGGCTAAGTTTTTACTATCAAAATTTGCATTTATCTTGCCACCAAGCCCGTTTATCTCAGCTTTTAGATTTTTAAGGACATTTTCTTGCATTGTAATTTCGCCGTTTGCATCCACAGCGCCGCTTAGTTGTTGATTTATGAGCTTGCCAAAAAGGGCAAGATCAGGCACGTTTAGCGAAAAGTCGCTCTTTAAATTTTTGCTAGCTAGATCATAAGTCGTCTCATTTGCTTTTAAAGTGGCTTCAGGTGCGATGATGAGGGCTTTTGCCACTACTTTTTCATTTGCAAATTTAGCATTTACACCGCCTTTAAAATTTATATCTTTTGCTAAATTTAGCCCAAATTCGTTTTTTAGAATTTCTTTGTTTATCGCTGCATCGCTTGCTAAAATTTGAGCGTTAATGATCGGCTCATTTTTCTCATCAATCTCTTGCATATTGCTCGTTAGATCAAGCTTACCGCTAGCTAAATTTGGCTTTTGTGCAAGGGCTGATATCTCGGAAAGTTCGATATTTTTAGCATCAAGATTTAGAGCTTTTGGCAGATAGTCTTTTAAATTTGCATTTAAATTTATGTTTGAACCAAGTGCCATGCCAGTTGCCACTAGCTTGAAGTCGCTAAATTTACCAGCTATGTTTGCTTTAAGTGCGACATCTTTTTTTAATCCAAGCTCGCTAGCCTTCGACTTGTCGGCGTCTATATCTATGTTTAAGTTCATGCTTTGAGCAAGCAGTAAAAGCTCGCCACTTACCCTTAAATTTATGGCATTCATCACGGTCGCTTCTAAATTTAGCTTGCTAAATCCTAAGCTAAAATCTTTAAATTTCACATCGATACCGCGAGCGAGCGCTTCTTTTTCTATCTTGCTGGCTATAAATTTATTGCCAAAAGAGCTAAAGATAAAGCCAAAAATGCAAAGGATTATCAGCGCCAAAGCTGCTACTAAATAGGCTATTTTTTTCATAAATTTCCTTTATATTAGTTTTATATATCATAAAACTTTAGTGCAAGTGACTAAAGTTTTAATAAAATTTAACTATAAATTATTGACTTTTTTAGAAAAAAGTGCTAGGATTTCATCACTCAAAAATAAAGAGTGCTAAAAAAGACAATTAAACCAAAAGGATGAACAATGAACTTTCAACCATTAGGCAAGCGTGTTCTAGTCGAACGCGTAGAGGAGACAAAGACCACAGCTTCAGGCATTATTATACCTGATAACGCAAAAGAAAAACCTTTAAGCGGTGAGGTAAAAGCAGTCGGTACTGAAGTAGAGGGTGTAAAAGTTGGTGATAAAGTTGTATTTGCAAAATACGGTGGCACTGAGATAAATTTAGATGATAAAACATATCTTGTTTTAAACATCGACGATGTTTTAGGCGTGATTAAATAATTTAAAAAGGAAAAACAATGGCAAAAGAAATTTTTTACTCTGATGATGCAAGAAACCGCCTATACGAGGGCGTAAAAAAACTAAATGATGCTGTAAAAGTGACAATGGGACCAAGGGGCAGAAATGTCCTTATCCAAAAGAGCTTTGGCGCTCCAAACATCACAAAAGACGGCGTTAGCGTTGCAAAAGAGGTTGAGCTAAAAGATACTATTGAAAACATGGGTGCAAGCCTAGTTAGAGAAGTAGCGAGCAAGACAAACGACCAAGCAGGTGACGGCACTACAACAGCAACTGTGCTAGCTCACGCGATATTTAAAGAGGGTCTTAGAAACGTAACTGCTGGCGCAAATCCTATCGAAGTAAAACGCGGCATGGATAAAGAAGTAGCAGCTCTTATAGATGCACTAAAAAATATCTCTAAAAAAGTATCAGGCTCAAAAGAGATCGCTCAGATCGCTACTATCTCTGCTAACTCAGATGAGAGCATCGGTAAACTTATCGCTGATGCGATGGAAAAAGTCGGTAAAGATGGCGTCATAACAGTAGAAGAGGCAAAATCTATCCAAGATGAGCTAAGCGTTGTTGAGGGTATGCAGTTTGACCGTGGATATCTAAGCCCATACTTCATCACAAACCCTGAAAAGATGCAAGTTGAGCTAAGCAATCCTTTCATATTACTATTTGACAAGAAGATAACAAATTTAAAAGACTTGCTTCCAGTGCTTGAGCAAGTACAAAAAAGTGGCAAACCACTTTTAATAATCGCTGAAGATATCGAGGGCGAGGCACTTGCAACGCTTGTTGTAAACAAACTTCGCGGTGTGCTAAATATCTCTGCTGTAAAAGCTCCTGGTTTTGGCGACAGAAGAAAAGCTATGCTTGAAGATATCGCTATCTTAACAGGTGGTGAAGTTATCAGCGAAGAGTTAGGCAGAACACTTGAGAGCGCTACTATAAACGACCTTGGACAAGCTTCAAGCGTAGTTATCGACAAAGATAACACTACTATCGTAAATGGTGCAGGCGAGAAGTCAGCGATCGACGCTAGAATAACTCAAATAAAAGCGCAAATCGCCGAGACTACAAGCGACTATGACAAAGAAAAACTTCAAGAGCGCCTTGCAAAACTAAGTGGCGGCGTGGCAGTTATCAAAGTAGGTGCTGCGACTGAAACTGAGATGAAAGAGAAAAAAGACCGCGTAGATGACGCTCTAAGCGCTACTCGTGCAGCTGTAGAAGAGGGCATCGTAGTAGGTGGCGGTTCAGCGCTTATCCTTGCTTCAAAGAGTGTAAATTTAAATTTACAAGGCGATGAGGCAATCGGTGCTGAGATCGTTAGAAGAGCGCTTCGTGCTCCACTTCGCCAAATCGCTGAGAACGCTGGCTTTGACGCAGGTGTAGTGGCGAACGCAGTTGAGACAAGCAAAGATGCAAATTTTGGCTTTAACGCTGCAACTGGCGAATATGTAAATATGTTTGAAGCTGGCATCATCGATCCAGTAAAAGTTGAGAGAGTTGCTCTACAAAACGCTGTTAGCGTGGCTAGCTTGCTACTAACAACTGAAGCAACTATCAGCGAGATAAAAGAAGAAAAAGCAATGCCTGCAATGCCTGACATGGGCGGAATGGGTGGCATGGGCGGCATGATGTAGCAGCCCTTTTCGAGCTAGAGCCTTCTAGCTCGAATTTATATTTAAACTTTAACCTCACTAAATTTATAAAATTATTTACTCCTTTTTAAATTTATTCTTGTATCATTTTGCTTTCTTTTATGGAGAATTTACAATGAAATATGATGAAATTTTTAGAGAATATGACATCCGCGGTATTTTTGAAAAGGACTTGACAGAAGATAGCGTCAAGGCTATAGGGCTTGCTTTGGGTAAGAAATTTAACGAATTTGGCGTGAAAACTTTAAGTGTTGGTTTTGATGCAAGGCTAAGTGCTAGCACGCTTTTTAGGTATCTGCTAAGTGGTCTAAACAAGGCTAGCGGCTTTAAAATTTATAACATCGGCTTACTTCCAACTCCCGTTGGCTACTTTAGCGTTTATGCTGATTATTTTGACGCAAACATCATGATCACGGGCTCTCACAATCCAAAAGATTATAACGGCTTTAAGATCACTATCAAAAAAGATAGTTTCTTTGGCAAAGATTTGCAAATTTTAAAAGATAAGGTGAACGAGATAATCGCCTCTGGTGAGCAGATCGTAGACGATGAGAGCTGCGAGAAATTTAATATCTTAGAAAAATACGTTGAGTTTTTTGTAAAAGAATTTAGTGAGCTTAAAAATTTCAAAAAGCCTTTTGTCATCGACTGTGCAAATGGCGCTGTTGGCGTGAGCTTGGTGCCGATCGTCAAGGCTCTTGGACTAAATGCAAAAATTTTGTATGAAGAGCCAGATGGAAATTTCCCAAATCACCACCCAGACCCCAGTGAAAAAGAGAATTTAAAAGAGATATTTTCACTCATTGAAAAGAAGGAATTTGACCTTGGATTTGGCTTTGATGGAGATGGCGACAGGATCGCGGTTATAACGCCAAAAAGAGATATAAAAGGCGATGAGCTAGCCTATCTTTATGCGCTAAATATGAAGCATCCAAAGGTACTTGGCGAGGTTAAATGCTCGCAAAACATGTATGATGAGATCGCTAAGATCGGCGAAGTTTTTATGGGAAAAACAGGACACAGCAACATCAAAAAAATGATGAAAGAGCTAAATGTCGATCTTGCGGCTGAAGTGAGTGGCCATATCTTCTTTAAAGAGCGCTATTTTGGCTTTGACGATGCGCTTTATGCGATGATGAGGGTACTTGAGCTAGTTCACAAGGGCTTTGACCTTGACGGCGAGCTTGATAAGATGCCACTTGTATTTAGCACCGATGAGATCAAGGTAAAAACGACTGACGAGGCTAAATTTAAGATAGTTGCTAAGTTAAAAGAGTGCGTGAAAAACGAGAGTTGCGATCTACCAAAGATAAAAAATATCATCGACATTGATGGTATTAGAATTCAGTTTGAAAATGGCTGGGCGCTGGTGCGTGCATCAAATACAACGCCAGTTATCGTTACTAGATTTGAGGCAAAGAGCAAGGAATTTCTAGAAGAGATCGAGCAAAAAGTGACAAATTTGTTAAAGAGTTTAATGTAGCTTGCAAAGGCATTTTGGGCTAAATTTACTCCAAAATGCCTTTTAAAATTTTATTTAGACATTTAAAAACTAAGTTTTATCTTTCTTGCCTAGCTTTCGTGGGTTTCTTTTTTTGTGGGCTCTATATACATATCATCTAGAATTTAAATTTATAAAATACATGCGCCTTAGCTTTTTTGAACCTTCATGTGGATAATGCAATTTAAATCCGCAAGTAGTCTATCTATAGCAAGGGTCCATCTACTAGCTTACTGCTCAGTCAGATATGCAAGTTTATGTATTTTATGACAATATCACCTACTGAGAAAGCCTACGAACATATTTGTTAAATTTAAAAGATAGAGAGATGGCGTAAAAATTTACGCCATTAAATTTTAGAGTTTGCCGCCTTCAACGACAAGTGATTCTGGATTGACGCTATCGCCGTAGATCGGTTTTAGTGTAGCATCATAATCTTTGTGGAAGAAATTTTCTTTTCCAAGCTCAATGATCTCATTGTTTAGCCAGTCAAGTAAAGCTTTGTTACCTTTTTTAACAGCTGGTGCTATCACGTCCACATCACCAAGTGCTTCAACGCCTACAACAAAACCAGGAGTCTCTTTCGCCCAGGCAAAAAGTAGGGCGTTATCATGCGCTAGTGCAGCACCTCTTTTATCAACCAAAGCTGCAAATGTTTCAGTATTTTGGTCGTATTTTGCAAGTTTAATATCAGGATAATTTTTTGTAAAAAACGCGTCTGCAGTTGTGCCTTTATTTACGATTAGGGTTTTGTCTTTTAGCTCATCGATGCTCTTTATTACTGCACCTTCAGGGCTTACTATGCCAAGCGAAACCTTCATGTATGGAAGCGCAAAATCAACAACTTGTGCACGCTCAGGTGTTTTTGTAAAATTTGCAAGCGTGATATCTACTTTATCAGCTACTAAAACTTCAACTCTACCAGCAGCCTCGACTAGCTCAAATTTTACCTTGCTCTCATCGCCTAGTAGGTCTTTTGCAATACGTTTTGCAAAGTAAATATCATAGCCTTGGTTTTTGCCGTCTTTATCGACATAGCCAAATGGTGGTTTGTCGCTGAAAACGCCAATTCTTACATATCCGCGCTCTTTGATCTTTGCGATCGCATCAGCTTCGTTTGAAGCAGCTTTTGCCGTGTCGGCACCTTTGTCATTACCACAACCCGTTAGAAAGACGGTAGCGATTAATGCTAATAAGAAAAATTTAAATTTTCTCACTCTTTCTCCTTGTAAAAAAGTTAAATAAATAAGAGCGTTAAATTTTCGCTCTAAACGCATTTTGAAAAAACGGCAAATTATCTCTTATTTTTTCTAAAACGAGAATAAATTTAGAAATTTCTTCGCGCGGTCGCTCTTTGGGTTGGTAAAAAATTCCTCTGGCTCGCTGATCTCCACGATCGCCCCAGCGTCCATAAATACGATCTTGTTTGCAACCGCCCTTGCAAAGCTCATCTCGTGGGTAACTATTAGCATCGTCATTCCATCTTTGGCTAAATTTAGTATCACGTCAAGCACTTCTCTAACGATCTCTGGATCAAGCGCAGCCGTAACCTCGTCAAATAGCATAATTTCAGGGTTTAAACAAAGGCTTCTTACTATTGCTATGCGCTGCTTTTGACCGCCGCTTAGCTCCTTTGGATAGGCAAATTTCTTATCAAGCAGTCCAACCTTGCTTAGCCACATATCAGCGGTTTTTTCAGCCTCGGCCCTATCTCTTTTTTGCACCTTTAAAGGCCCAAGAAGGACGTTATCTATGACGTTCATATGATCAAAGAGCTCGTAGCTTTGAAAGACCATGCCGACCTTTTGGCGGATCCTTTGCCAATCATTAAATTTAGCGTCTATTACTTCGCCGTCTATGATGATCTCGCCGCTTGCTATGCTCTCAAGGCCGTTTATACACCTAAGAGTCGTGCTCTTGCCACAGCCTGATGGGCCAAGAAGCACGACCACTTCGCCGCTTTTTACCTCTAAATTTATATCATTTAAGGCGTGAAGCTCTCCATAAAATTTGTTTATTTTTTTAAGTTCTAGTATATTTTCGCTCATTTTAGCTCCATTTTTCTTCTAGTTTTTTTGATAATTTTGAGACTGGATAGCAGATTGCAAAGTATAAAAAGAATATGAGTGTGTATATCCAAAATGGCGCCATAGGATTTGTAAATACATTTCGCTCGATGATCTGCTGGCCGACTTTGACAACCTCTACAACGCCAATTAACACGACTATAGAGGTCGTTTTTATCATACGGCTTAGTAAATTTACAGCCCCAGGTACTAGCCTTCTCGTGGCTAGTGGGATGATGACGTGAGAGTAAATTTGAAATTTACTAAGCCCAAGTGAGGCAGCTGATTCAAATTGATGTTTTGGTATTGATGTTATTGCACCACGCACGATGTCCATCATTTCAAAAATTCCCCACAAGCTAAAGACTATGAGTGAGGCTGTAAATGCTGAAATGTGAATATCAAACGCCTTACTGACACCAAAATAAAATAAAAATAGCCAAACGATCTGAGGCATTATACGAACGATTTCTAGGCAAATTTTTAAAATAAAATAGATAAATTTGTTTTTCATGCTCATAAGTACGCCAAACACTAAGCCACCGATTATAGAGATAAATATAGAGATAAATGAAATTTCTGTGCTAACAACTAGACCTTCAAAGAGCCTTAGTAAATTTTGCGTATCAAATAATATACTAACTCCTTGCATTTCTCACCCTTTTTTCGACATAGCTAAGCACCAGCGAGACTGGCAAGATGATGATGAGATAGCTAATAACCAGCATAAAAAGCGCTTCGTCTGTTTTGTAATAAAGCCCAATGAGATCCTTTGCGACGTAAACTAGATCAGCAAGTGCCACGATGCTAACGATGCTTGTCTCTTTTAGCAAAAAGATAATATTTGCACTGATGCTTGGCACCGCTACGCTAAATGCTTGAGGCAAGATAACATATCTTAGGAGCTGATTTTTGCTAAGTGCGATGCTAAGTCCTGCTTCTATCTGCGACCTTCTAACCGCCTCAAAGCCAAGCCTAAAGCTCTCACTCATATAGCTGCCTCCAAGAAAGCTAAGACCAGCGACTGCACAGGCAAAGCCGCTCATCGACACTCCAAGCTTTGGCAAGCCATAATATAAAAAGAAAAGCTGTATAAGAAGTGGTGTATTTCTTGAGAGCTCGACATAACAATCAATTACTTTTGATAGAAATTTTAGCTTGTAAAATTTTACAGCCATACAAAAAATACCGATCAAAATAGAAAAAACGATCCCTAAAAAGGCGATCTCACAGGTAAGCACTCCGGCCTTAACATAAAGCGGATAAAATTTCTCAATAAACTCAAAATCCATAAAACTTTAATCCAATCTGAAAAATGGAGTTATTTTATCTTATAATCATAAATTTAAAACTAATTAGATATGATCTTGCTTTAAATTTAAGCTTGCAAAAAGGATAAAATTTGATCGATCTTTTTCAGATCATCGGCTTTTTAGGGATGATTTGCATCGTGATGGGCTACTTTTTACTTCAAATCGGCCGCCTAAATAGCCGCGATCTAGCCTATCAGATAATAAATTTAGCAGGTGCGGTGCTACTTATCATCTCGCTTTTTGTGCACTTTAACCTCGGCTCATTTTTGATAGAGGTCTTTTGGATAATCATTACGATTTATGGAATTTATAAAATTTACAAGGAGAGAGCGTGAGAGCGTACGCAGAGTGGGAAGAGCAGGAGCTTTTGTTTTTATCGCTGCCACATAGCAAGAGCGACTGGGAGCCTTATTTGGAGGAGATTTTGGCGGGCTATGAGGAGCTTGTGGCTGCTGTTACGCCCTATCAGAAGGTGGTGCTCATCTGCCCTGACGATGCAAATTTTGATAGGTTTAAGAAATTTAAAAATGTTGAGTTTGTAAAGCTTGAGACTGACGATACTTGGATCAGAGACTACGGTATGATCGATGTTTGCGGTGAAAATGGCATAAAGAGTTACGACTTTAAATTTAACGCTTGGGGCGGTAAATTTAAGAGCTCAAAAGATGATGCGATAAATTTAGAGCTAGCTAAAATTTACAAAACCAAGCTTGAGCCAATCGATATGATACTAGAGGGCGGAAGTGTTGAGTTTAACGGAGATGGCGTGCTTTTAACCACTTCAAAATGCCTGCTAAATGAAAATAGAAATTCCTCTCTTAGCAAAGAGCGGATCGAGGAGAAGCTTAAAAATTTATTTGGCCTAAAGCGTATCATCTGGCTTGAAAATGGCTTTATAAAAGGCGATGACACAGATAGTCACATCGACACTTTAGCACGCTTTATCACACCTGATACGATAGCTTACGCAGCTTGTGATGACAAGAGTGATGAGCACTTTGATGAGCTAAAAAGGATGGAGGATGAGCTTAAAAAAACTGGCTTTAAGCTACTTGCTCTGCCGCTTCCTAAACCTAAATTTTATGATGGCAAAAGGCTTGGCTGCACCTATGCAAACTTTATCTTTATAAATGGTGCGCTAATCGTGCCAACATATAACGACGGAAACGATGAAAAGGTGCTAAATTTACTAGCCAAGGCACTGCCAGATAGAAAGATCATCGGTGTAAATTCGCTAGTTTTTGTCCGTCAAAATGGCTCACTCCACTGCTCAAGTCAAAATAGATACAAAAGGGCTTAGCCTTGTCAAGTCCGTTTGATTATGAGTTTAACAGCATAAATAAGCAGGAGTGCACGCAGGGCGAAAATAAGGCAGTTATCGCAGCTGGAGCTTGCGCCTTTTTACTCGCACTTATGAAATTTACAGCTGGACTTTTTAGCGGCTCAGTCGCTGTGCTTGGCTCGGCCATTGATTCGATGCTTGATTTTATCGTTTCGCTTTTAAATTTATTTGCGCTTAGAAAGTCAAGAAAGCAAGCCGATGAGAGATTTAACTTTGGCTACACAAAGCTGGAGGCCTTGGCAGCGCTATTTGAGTGTGCCATCATCGTCGTGGCTGCTGGATATATTTTTTATGAGAGTATTAAAAAATTTAGTGAGCCAAATTTAGAGATAGACCTTGATTTAAGCCTTGGTGTGATGGTATTTTCGGTAGTTGTGACGTTATGTTTGGTGCTATTTTTAAACCAAATTTCTAAAAAAAGCGGAAACCTTATCATAAAAGCAGACGCACTGCACTATAAGATCGACCTTTTTAGCAACCTAGCAGTCATCATCTCGCTACTTATCATTAAATTTAGCAGCTTTGTGATGATAGATGCGATCTTTGGTATCGTGATAAGCGGCTACATCGCTCAAAGTGCGATAAATTTAGGTAAAGACGCCTTTGGTATCTTGCTAGATCACGCAGCAAGCCCTGAGGTCACAGCTGAGATCATCAAGATGATAAAGGCAAAGCAGAGGATTTCAGACTTTCACTACCTAAGCACGAGACAGAGCGCAAATACCATATTTTTAACGCTGCATTTAGTTTTTGACAAAGATATCTCGCTTTACGACGCGCACGAAGTGGCCGACTCGCTTGAAGCTGAGATAAGAGAAAAATTTAGGGATTATTCGTGGCAGATAACCACACATTTAGACCCATATAACGACAAAGAAGGGGAATGAGATGAAAGTAGCACTACTTCAACAAGAATTTAAAGGGACAAAAGAGGCGACTATCGCAAAGACACTCGAGCTAATCGCTGAGGCAAAAAAAGGAGGTGCCGATCTCGTGGTCTGTCAAGAGCTGCACCAGACGCAGTACTTTTGCCAAAGCGAGGATACAAATTTCTTTGATCACGCAAACGACTGGCAAGAAGATGTTGCTTTTTGGGGCAAGGTGGCTAAGGAAAACGGCGTGGTTTTGGTCACTTCGCTTTTTGAAAAGAGAGCTGACGGACTTTATCACAACACCGCCTTTGTCTTCGAGCGTGACGGCAGCGTAGCTGGCAAATACCGAAAAATGCACATCCCTGATGATCCTGGATTTTACGAGAAATTTTATTTCACGCCTGGTGATATCGGTTTTGAGCCTATTGAAACTAGCCTTGGCAAGCTTGGCGTTTTGGTCTGCTGGGATCAGTGGTACCCAGAGGCAGCTAGGCTGATGGCGCTAAAAGGGGCAAAAATTCTTATCTATCCAACGGCTATTGGCTGGTTTGAGGGCGATAGCGAGGATGAAAAGTCAAGACAGCTTGAAGCGTGGGTGGCAGTGCAAAGAGGCCACAGCGTGGCAAATGGCCTGCCAGTGGTCGCAGTAAATCGTGTGGGCTTTGAAAAAGATGATAGCGGCGTGATGGATGGGATCAAATTTTGGGGAAATAGTTTTGTTTTTGGGCCACAAGGCGAGCAACTTTTCCGTGCAAATAGCACAGATGAGCTATGTAAGATCGTAGAAATTGATATGAAAAGAAGCGAAGAAGTGCGCAGAATTTGGCCATTTTTAAGAGACCGCAGGATAGATGCCTACGCAAATATCACAAAGAGATTTATCGACTAAAATTAGAGCTAGAATTTCTAGCTCTTTTAAAATACAAATTTCTTATCTACGATGCGGACTATCCTGCCGCCAAGCCTTTTTGCCTGCTCTTCATTGTGTGTGGTGATGATGATCGTATATTTTTGCGACAAGCTTTTTAAGAGCTCCTCTATTATCAAGACATTTTTCATATCAAGCGATGAGCAAGGCTCGTCAAGCATGAGCACTTCTGGCTTTGTAGTTAGCATCCTTGCGATGCAAAGTCTTTGCTTTTGACCGCCGGAAAGTTTGCTAGCTGGTATATAAAGGTCACTTATCTCATCTAGTAAATTTACGCTTTTAAGCAGTTCCTCTACTCTTTTTTGCTTGTCTTTTATACTGCCCTCATAAAATTCCATAGCATAGGTCAAATTTCTCTCAACGCTAAAAGGAAAGAGCGTGGCGTCTTGAAAGAGTATAGCTAGCTTTCGTCTTAGCCAAATTTCGCCCTTATTTTTGATATTTTCGCCTTTAAATAGGATCTCTCCGCTATATCTGCCGCTTTTTTGCTCCAAAAAGCCATTTAGCGCTGATAAAAATGTCGATTTGCCACATCCTGAGCTGCCCATTAGGCAGATGATCTCGTTTTCGGCGATGTTTAAATTTAGATCTTTTAAAATTTCATTGTCTTGGTAAAAGATACTAAGGTCTTTTATGTTTAAAATATCTGGCAATTTTCTCTCCTATATCAAATAAAACTACGGCTGAAAGCAAGTGCAAAATGATCAATATAAAAATGAGCACAAGCGCCGTGGCATAGGCATTTTGCGTTGCGACTGACTGGCTTAGGAGCATGTGCAGGTGAAAAGGCAGTGCCATAACTGGCGAGAGTAGGCCCTCGGCCTTTGCCATGAAGACAACCCCTGTTAAAAGTAGTGGTGCAGTTGCCCCTATGGCGTAGCTGCCAGCTAGTATCAAGATCGATATGATATTTTTTCTAATAGTTGGCAAAACCAGTTTTCTAGCCATAAAATTTTTATCAATACCAAGCGCAAAGCTATCTCTTAACATCTTTTCATCTATCTGCGAGATCACCTTTTCAACGCTTACTTCAACAAATGGAAAAACCATCAAAGCAAGCGTAATGCTAGCTGTTAGCAGGCTCTTTGGGATATCAAGGCTAACTATAAAAAGCCCATAAACAAACATCCCAAGCAAGATAGAGGGTATGGAGGCCATCGTTTGGATGATAAATTTAAGCCCAAGCTTTATCGCGCTAGAGGTGCAGTAAATTTGCCTATAAATGGCGCAGCTAACGCCAAGAAGCGCAGAAAATATCATGGATAGTATCATTAGCAAAAATGAGCCTATGATAGCGTCTCTTATGCCACCACTCTCACCTAAATTTAAACCTTGCGGATTTTTGGTTAGAAAGTCTAAATTTATCTGAGAGATGCCATTTGCAAAGATGAAATAAAATATCCAAAATAACACCGCAACCACTATAAATACGCAAAGATAAGCGTAAAATTTGATTATAAAATCTTTAAAAGTGTTCATTGTTTTTCTCAAATTTAAAGATAAAAATATTTAGCAAAAATATAAAAACAAGCAGGACAAATCCACTTGCAATAAGAGCGTGATAGTGCAGGCTACCAGCCTCGCTCATGCCCATTTCAAGGGCTATTAGAGATGGTATGGTCTGAGCTTTTGAGAGTAGGTGCGGAAAAAGCGGGGTGTTGCCTATAACCATCATCACAGCCATCGTCTCGCCAGCTGCCCTTGAAAATGCTAGTATAAAGCCTGAAATACTAGCTTTTATGGATTTTCTAAGAATGACCTTTCTTATAAAATATCCCGTGCTTACGCCAAGCGCATCTGAGTTTGTTTTGAAATTTTGCTTTAGCAAATCGACACTTTGGAGCAAATGCGAGGTAAAAAAGGGCAGTATCATGACGCTAAGGATGAGGCTAGCTGCTAAGACTGACTCACCAGCGGACATTTTTAGCCCTGACTCTAAAATTTTTACAACCGTGTAAAGCGCGAAAAATCCATATATGATAGAGGGTATGCCAGCTAGTATTCGTATCATCCAGTCTAGCACATGCCTAAGCCAGGCACTCGCAAAAAAGCATATAAATATAGTAACACCAAGCGAGATAAAAAATGAAAATATGCAAGCTAAAAACGTAACTGCAAAATTTGCGACCAGGATATTAAACAGCCCAAAGCTAAAAGGCTCTGTGCTAACGTCCCAGTCGCCGTTTAGTAAGAAGTCAAAAAGGCTTACTTCTGCAAAGAAACTCGTGGAATTTATCAGTAAAAATCCCACAAGCAAAAGCAAAAGCATGGCGGATAAAAGTGTAAAAAGATATATCGCGCCTTTAAAAATTTGCCCTGTCATTGACTATTTTACTGGTATAAATCCCATTTTTTCGATAGTCTTTTGACCTTCAGCTGAATTTAGCACGTCAACAAAAATTTGCTCGCTCTTGCTTAGATCGCCACTTTTTACGATAATGAGCGGGCGAGAGATGTAGTATTTGCCATCAACTATATTTTTAACAGTTGGCTCGACGCCGTCAACGTTTAGCGGTATTAGCTTGCCTTTGTTTTGGTTTGTGATACCAAAAGATGCGTAGCCAATAGCGTTTTTATTTTCGATTATTTTTGAGACAAGCGCGCCCATTGATGGTGATTGGATGACGTTTTTGCTAACTTTTACATCTTTCATGATCTTTTTTTGAAATACCTCGTGAGCACCGCCACCAAGATCTCTTGTAACTACGACTATTTCGTCATTTGGTAGGGATTTGTCAAGATCGCTCCACTTTTTGTACTCGCCTGAGAAAATTTTGATAATCTCATCTTTACTCAAATTTCCGCCCTTTAGCTTTATCACCTCATTTTCTGGGTTTACAGCTACGCAAAGCGCGTCTATGCCAAGTGTGTAGGCTTTCATATCCTTGATCTTTGCCTTTTCACTATCTTTTATATCGCGAGCTAGCATGCCAAAGTCAGCGACATGATCAAGCACGGCTTTCACGCCAGCGCCAGAGCCACCAGCTGAGACAAAAATGGTGATATTTTTGTTTGGTAAAGTGCTATCTACTTTGTCCCAAGTCTCGTATTTTTCGATAAAGTCGGTTGAAATTTTAGCGATGACTGGAGCTAGCGTAGATGAGCCACTAAAGCTAACTTGCGTTTTTTCATCCGCACCAGAAGCGAAATTTAAAGATAAAAGCAGCATAGAAGTAGCCAACATAAGTGATTTTTTCATAAAAAACCTCCAAAATTTGATTGTTATTAACATTTGTAAAAGCTATTGGTTAGTTGTAAATTTGCAACAGTTTTTCTAAAACTTAGAACTGCGGTGGATTATACAATAAAAAATAATATTTAAATAGCCGGTTTATCAAATTTATTTTGGCTGATAAAGAAATATAAATTTAATCTTAAGAAAATATTTTTTTAAGTCTTGATTGTGTAGAATGGTTGCAACTTTACTAAAACGGCATGAAAATATCATATCAAATAAGGTAAAAAGCTAAATTTATAGAATAAAATAGCCTTAAATTTCTTGAAAGGATCTTAGATGAAAACTACTTCTTTGGCACTTGCTGGCTTGCTTTTAGCAACAACTCTTTCAGCAAAAGAATTTATCAGTATCGGTACTGGCGGCATGACAGGCACTTATTATCCGATAGGTGGAGCGATTTGCCGTTTAGCAAACAAAAATACTAATGTAAAATGCTCAGTCCAATCAACTGGCGGCTCAGTCTATAACGTAAATAACGTTTTGAAAAAAGAGCTTACATTTGGCTTTGTTCAAAGCGACGTCGTCTATGATAAATATAATGGCACTGGCAAATTTGATGGAGCAAAAGATGAAAATTTACGCTCAGTAGTGGCTATCTATCCAGAGCTTCTTGCATTTGTCGTGGCAAAAGATAGCGGTCTAACAAGCGATCTTTCTTCATTTGCAGGCAAAAAGTATAACGTCGGAAACCCAGGCAGCGGCAACGAAGTAAGTACGCTTGAAGTCTTTAAAGCAAAGGGCTTTGACGTTTTAAAACTAGGATATCGCGGTGTTTTAACAGTTGGCGAATGTCCACACGCACTAAAAGATAAAAAAATAGACGGATATAGCTTTGTTGTCGGCCACCCAACCGCAAACATCACTGATGCTGCGACATCTTTGCCGATCGATATCCTAAATATCGAAGGTAGCGAGATCGATAATCTTCTTAAAGAGAAGCCATACTTTGCAAAAGGCGTGATCCCAAAAGGTTCATATGACGGCGTTGATCACGATGTAAATACTATCGGTGTAAAAGCTGTTTTGGTAACCAATAAAGATACAAAGGACGAGGCTGTAAAAGCTGTGATAAAAGCTATTTTAGATAACTTTGATGAGTATAAAACTCTTCACCCAGCGCTAAAATCAGTAAACAAAGAAGATCTTGTTCAAGGTCTTTCAGCTCCGCTTCACCCAGCTGCAGAGGCTGCATTTAAAGAGGTCGGCATCTTAAAATAGTCTAAATTTCCAGAGGCTTTTGCCTCTGGATAAAATTTAAATATACAAATTTTTAATTTATATATTTAAATTTTAAAGGAGAGAGATGAACGAAGTCAAAGACAACGAAGAACAATTTGTCGAGGTAAAAACAAGGGAGATAAATAGCAATTTTTACAACTATTTCATTGCGATCGTATGCTTTTCTTGGTCAGTTTTTCAGCTTTATATAGCTTATTTTCCGCTAAATACCAACATTTCGCGCTCGATACACTTAGCCTTTGCGGTTGGTCTTGTATTTTTGCTTTATCCAGTCACTTTTCATAAAAAGGCACATTCTAGTTTGCCATTTTACGATCTAGTCTTTTGCGTGGTAGGCGTTGTTGCTGTGCTTTATCCGGCGGTTTATTTTTATGAGCTAGCTGATAGGACCGGGGACTACATCACACAAGATATCGTCATATCGTTTTTGGCGATCATTGTCTTGCTTGAGGCTGGTAGGCGCGTAATGGGGCCAGCACTTCCAATTATTTGTATATTATTTTTGATATATGATCACTTTGGCCCTTATATGCCAGACATCATCGCTCATCAAGGTGCCAGCTTTGAAAAGATCGCAGGCCATATGTTTTTGACAACTGAGGGTGTCTTTGGTGTGCCTATCGGAGTTAGCGTTAGTTTTATCTATCTTTTTGTACTTTTTGGCTCATTACTTGAGAGGGCAGGTGCTGGGCAATATTTCATAAATTTAGCTTTCTCTCTTCTTGGAAAATATAGAGGCGGTCCAGCTAAAGCTTCAGTCATCGCAAGTGGTCTAACTGGCATGGTTTCAGGAAGCTCCACTGCAAATGTTGTAACCGTTGGCACATTTACCATACCACTTATGAAAAAAGCTGGTCTTTCACGCACAAAAGCTGGAGCCATCGAAGTTGCAGCCGGTGTAAATGGCCAGCTCATGCCTCCGATCATGGGCGCAGCTGCCTTTATCATCGCTGAGTTTTTAGGCATGACATATACAAATGTCATGATGGCAGCGATTATCCCAGCGTTTGCTTGTTATTTGTCGCTATTTTTTATCGTTCATTTAGAGAGCGTCAAGCTTGGCTTAAAAGGTATAAATCAAAGCGAATTTCACTCAAGATTTAAAATTTTTGTAAGCGGACTTCACTATATAACTCCGATTTTGATTTTGCTTTATACGTTATTAATCGCAAAAGAATCGGCCATCGCTGCGGCATTTAATGCGATTGGATTTTTATTTTTAATAATGATCTTTCAAGAGCCAGTTAAAAAACTAGCAAGTGGCGAAAAAGTTGGAATAAATGATGTGTTAATAGGCTTTGAAGATATATTTTGGGCGATGATTGCAGCTGCAAAAAGTATGACTACTATTGCCATCGCAACAGCGCTTGCTGGCATCATTGTGGGCTCTATCTCTTTAACTGGCCTTGGCCAAGTACTTTCAGATTTAGTTGAGTTACTTGCTGGTGATAATATAGTTATGATATTGCTTCTTACTGCGATGATGTCACTTATACTAGGAATGGGCCTTCCAACAACAGCAAACTACATCGTAGTTTCAAGTCTTGTGGCACCTGTCATTTTATTTTTGGCGCACAAAAATGGCTTTTTAATCCCTGCCATTGCTGTGCATCTTTTTGTATTTTACTTTGGAATTTTAGCTGATGATACGCCACCAGTTGGTATCGCGGCTTATGCGGCAGCTGGTATTGCTAAAGCAAATCCTATAACCGTTGGCGTTCAAGGATTCTTTTATGATCTAAGAACGGCGATCTTGCCATTTGCCTTTTTCTTTAATAACAAACTTATGCTAATAGAAAGCGTAAATGAGGGCGATCCGCTTGATTCAAAAGGAATAGTCTGGATGGGCAATCCACTTGAAATTTTACTTGTCTTTGGTATGGCGATCGTGGGAATGTTTGCTTTTTCAAGCTTACTTCAAGGTTACTATGTCACAAAGCTTAGAATTTGGGAGCGTATTCTTTTGATCCCTGTTGTGCCACTAGCTCTTGTACCAAATATATGTGCGAAATTTAATCTTATACCAAACGAATACACTGCTTATATCGTAGCTGCTGTACTTTATGGATTTGTTTTTATGACTCAATGGGGTATTAAAGATAAACCACTTGATCAAATAAAAATAATTTAATCTTAGGCAAGAGCACTCTTGCCTAAATTTCTAATATAAATTTTTAGACTACCTTTATACTTTGAGTAATTTCTATTTAAAATAAGTGTTTTTTTGGATTTTTTGTTTAAGGATATTGGTGTAATAAATTTAAATAAGAAATTTTTAGGCTCGTAAGCCTAAAAATTATAGTTGTTTTGAGCGTCTTAGATCGCCTGCAAACTCGCAAGACATCTTATCGCCTAATTCGCAGCCTTTTACTAAAAATTCATAAGCTTTTTTAAATTCTTTAGCTTCTATCAAGATAGAACCTACCATCTCGCAAGAATATCCATCATTCTTCTCACAAGCTTTGTTAAAAAGTTCTCTTGCTTTTTGCGGCTCAGTATTTAGATAAAGTCCACCAGCTGCCGAGCAACCTTCAACCTCACCAGCTTCGCAAGCTTTGTTATAGTACTCCAAGGCCTTGCTTGGATTAGGTAGAGCTGTTTTTCCTAGTTGATAAATCGCTCCAGCTTTTACGCAAGATTTTACGTCATTTGCCAAACATCCTGCTTCAAATTTAGCCAAAGCTTCTTTAAAATTTGAACCAGCATACGCTTTTAAGCCATCTTCAAAATCACCTGCAAAAGCACAAGCAGCTAAGATTGAGATAAAAATCATTTTTTTCATTGAAATTCCCTTTTTTGTGAATTAACATGCAATTTTAGCATATTAATTTTTACACTTACTTGATGAAAAATAATTACGCTTTTAAAATTTGCTCTTGTTTTTTATAATCAGGCATGATTTTTTCTATAAAATCGTAAAAACTTTTTTGATGATGTGGATAGAGCATGTGTGTTAGTTCGTGAAGAACGACGTAGCGCACGGCTGAGAGTGGCTTTTCTATGAGTCTTAGGCTTAGGTTTATATAGCCTTTTTTATGATTGCAGCTGCCCCAGCGAGTTTTGCTATTTCGTATGACGATGCGCTTGATTGGCTTATTTATAAAAGGCTGAAAATGGCTTACAAGCTCTAAAAATAGCTCTTTTGCTCTTACTTTTTTAAAACACTCAAGGCTTTTTAAATTTGGCGTAAAGACAAACTCGCCATCAAAAAATGGCTCTTTAAAATTTTCATCAAATTTTATCTTATAAATTTGTCCAAGAAATTTCATCTCATCATCTTTTGGCAAATTTACAAGAGCTTTTTTGTAAGTATTTTCAAGCCAAATTTTATGCATCTCAAGAAAGCTAAGAGTCATCTTTTGTGTGCTGTAAAATGGCATAGATAGCGTGATCTTAGCGTCCTTGCCAATTCTTAAACGCATGGATTTTACATTTGTTTTAAAAATTATTAAAACGCTTAGCCCATAAAAGTCTAAATTTATGCTCTTTTGCTTTAAACTAGGCGTTTTTCTTGCCATTTTTTGCTTCTCCAACGCCATGTATTTGCAAGGCCTCTTAGCCATTCATCAGCACAAAACCCTATCCAAACGCCGATAATTCCCCAGCCAAGATATATGCCTAAGAAATATCCAAGTGGCAGTGAAAGCCCCCACATGAAGATAAGGCCAGTCGCAAGAGGAAATTTTGCGTCGCCGCTTGCACGAAGGGCATTTACGATAACTATGTTAAAGGTTCTACCCGCTTCAAGAAATATCGAAAGTGTAAAAAGCGGTAACATGATCGCACGTAAATTTTCGTTTAAATTTAGTGCGTCCATGATCTGATACTTTAGCGCATAAGCTATAAGCACGACTACTAGTGTTATAAAAACTCCAAGTCTTAGCGCCCTAAATGTCCTTGTATAGGCCTCGTTAAACTCACTTGCTCCAACTAAATGTCCTACAATGACCTCGTTTGCCACGCTAATGCTCGCTCCACAAAGCAAGATAAGAAGCGTGATCTGAAAGTAAATGGTCTGCACGCTAAGGCTAGCCTCGCCCATGCTAGCTACAAAGCCAAAAGCGACCATGTATTGCGCCATCCAGAGTAAATTTTCGCCTGCGCTTGGAAGGCCAATTGAGAGGATTTTCTTTAAAATTTCAAACGGCACGACAAGTAGCTTTTTAAAGTAAATTTTAACTTTTGCCTTTTGGCTTAGCATATAAGCTAGCACAAAAATGCCTACTAGTCTGCCAACAAGTGTAGAGATAGCAACCCCTTGTAGTCCTAAATTTGGCAGATCAAACCAGCCAAAAAGGGAGATAGCGTTGCCTAAAATCGTAATTACGTTCATTAAAACCGAAGTTAGCATAACAGCAGTTGCTAGGTTATAAACACGAAGCACCGCAGCTAGCACCATGCCGATACCATCAAAAAGTAGGGCAAAGCCAAGGATGTGAAGATATGAGAAGCTATCATTTATAAGCTCTTTTGGCACGTTTAGTAAATTTAAGATGTTGTAGCCAAAGACGTAGATAATGATAGCTGAGAAGATACCAAAGAGCGTATTTGACGTGATACTTGCGTGTATAACGTTTGATGCAAGATCGTTCTTTTTAGCTCCCAGTGCTTGGGCGACGACGACTGAACAGCCAATGCTTAGGAAGTTAAAAATGGTCATAAAAAGATCCATCACTTGATTACCAGCACCCATTGCACCAACTAGATGCACACTCACTTTTGTAACCATGTAAGTGTTGATGATGAGCGTAATGAAGTGTAAAAACATATCTAAAAATATAGGAATTACTAATTTTTTCATAGAAAGATTCATTAAATGCTCGCTTGAAAGTCTAAATTTATGTGGCAATTATAGCCAAATTAGGTTTTAGCTCCCTTTTGATATAATCGCGAGAAATTTAAAAAATGAGAGAAAAATGGCATTAATCGACCTGATAGATGTAAGTAAAAAATTTGGCGCAAACGAGATTTTAAACGCTGTAAATTTTAGTGTAAATGAAAATGAGAAAATAGCTATCATCGGTAAAAATGGCAGCGGTAAAAGCACGCTTATGAAGATCATCTCTGGCGAGGTGGCAGCTGATAGTGGTAGACGCATAGTGCAGAGTTTAATAAGTGTCGAGATGCTAGCTCAAACTCCAAATTTTAACGCCACTTTTAGCGTAAGAGATGCGCTAAATAACGAGCTAAAAGAGATATTTGACGCGATAAGCGAGTATGAAAAGAGCGGCGTCTTACTAGCAAACGACCCAGAGAACAAAGAAATTTTAAAAGAGCAAGAGAGGCTTTTAAAATTTATAGAGGCAAAGGACGGCTGGAATATCGAGCACAAGATCGAGCGAATTTTGCAAGAATTTAAGCTAAAAGAGTATGAAAATAGACCCATTTGCTCGCTAAGTGGTGGCGAGATCAGGCGTGTGGCACTGGGTGCGCTCATCCTTAAAAAGCCAGATGTGCTGCTGCTTGATGAGCCTACAAACCACCTTGATGTCTATATGGTCAAATTTCTTGAAGATATGCTTAAAAGCTCAAATCAAAGCATAGTTTTTATAAGCCACGATAGGTATTTTATCGATGCGCTGGCAACTAGGTGCGTTGAGGTCGAGGATGCAAGCTTAAAAAATTTCGAGGGCGGATATGCAAACTATCTAACCAAAAAAGAGGAAATTTTAGCAAGCCTTGCAAAGTCGCATGAGACGCTGCTAAAGCAGCTAAAGGCTGAAGAAGAGTGGCTAAGGCGTGGCGTAAAAGCTAGGCTAAAGCGAAATGAGGGCAGAAAAGAGCGGGTGCTTGCTATGCGTGAGGAGGCTAAGAAAAATCCAGGCGTGATAAGGCGCGTGAGGCTTGAGCTGGAGCGTGCGAGTAAAAATTTCAACCAAGTTCAGAGCCAAAACCGCAAAAAAATGCTCTTTGAGTTTAAAAATTTAAGCAAAAGTATAGACGGCAAGGTGCTTTTTGAAAAATTTGACGCAAGGGTTTTGCAGGGCGAGATGATCGCCATTGTGGGGCGTAACGGCAGTGGCAAAAGCACGCTGCTTAAAATTTTGCTAGGACTTGAAAAGCCAAGTAGTGGCGAGATAAAAAGAGGCGAGGTGAGCATCGGCTACTTTGATCAAGCTAGAAATGTCCTTGATGATGACAAGAGCCTTATAGAGACATTTTGCCCAAATGGCGGCGATCACGTGCTGGTTCGTGGGCGAAATATGCACGTTTATGGCTATCTTAAAAATTTCCTCTTTCCAAAGGAATTTCTAGATAAAAAGATAGGCGTTTTAAGTGGCGGCGAGAAAAACCGCGTCGCGCTTGCGATGCTTTTTACCAAAACTTACGATGTGCTGGTGCTTGACGAGCCGACAAATGACCTTGATATCGCAACTATCAACATCTTAGAAGACTACTTGCAAAGCTTTGAAGGGGCTATCTTGCTAGTTAGTCACGATAGATATTTTGTCGATAAGATGGCAAATAAGCTCTGGGCGTTTGAGGGGACAAAGATAAATGTCTTACATGAGGAGTATAGCGTCTATTTGGAGCTTGAAGATGAGATGAAAGAGCTTGATAAATTTGAAAAAGAGCTTGTAAATAACCAAAATGAAGCCAAACAAAAGAGCAAATCTGGCGCAAAACTAAGCTACAAACAAACGCAAATTTTAAACACATATCCAGATAAAATTTCAGCTCTTGAAGCAAGAATGGCCGAGCTAAACGAGGGGCTTAGCGATCCAAAAATTTATCAAGAAGTGGGGCTAACTAAGCTTTATGAAGAGCTTGAAAAGGCAAAAGCTGAGCTTGAAAGCCTAGAAAATGACTATTTTGAAGTTTTAGAGATCGCCGAGGAGCTAGAGTAGCTTGAAAAAGATCGGTAGGATAAGCGCGCTAAATACGAGAGTTGTTAGAAAAAATTCTGTTGTAAGCCTTAGCATTATCGTTGATAAGATGAGGT
This sequence comes from Campylobacteraceae bacterium, assembly GCA_902387145.1. Taxonomy (GTDB): domain Bacteria; phylum Campylobacterota; class Campylobacteria; order Campylobacterales; family Campylobacteraceae; genus Campylobacter_A. Next base: position 51,055 of record CABMKY010000009.1, read on the forward strand.
TTAGTGAGACATTTTCACCTAAAATATATAAATATGAAGTAGGCGATCTAGTCCAGATAAAATATAAAAAGGTTGGGTTTTTAAATAAGATAGAGACCATTAGGCTAATCGCAAAAAGCAGCGAAGAGTTCAGGTCTTTTTGCAAGGATTACAAATTTGATCTTTATGCTTGGTTGTTTTTATTTATGCTTTATTGCATCAGTCTTTATTTATTATGGGGTTACGTTGGAATTTAATATTATTAGGCTTATTATTACATTAGTAGCTGCTTGTTTTTTTGTTTTTGATGGGTAAATTTGCATATCTTAAGTTTTTGATTTTTAGATATTTTATATTTGGATAGGACTTTGAAATTTAAATGTATGAAAGGTTTGTGGCTTGATAAGGTCGCTAAATTTGTTTGAAATGGAGCTAAAATGTTTAAAAAACATCCGCTAATCTCTGTAATAATCGCCATTGTTGTGATATTTTTTTCTACCTACTTTTTTATCTTTGGGTTAGCTACTATTTTAGATGACGACATTGGCGATAGTAAAGAGTTAAATAATAGCTTTTTTTACGTCAAAGATGACAAGGTCTATGCCATGGTGCCAAGTGGGGGTAAATTTGAGCTAATAGGCGTGAGGGCCAGTAAATTTAGATACATTGACACCGGCAAATACGACAACAGAAACGTTGGCGCTAGCGATAAGGCGGTATATTGCGGTAACCTCGTGATGAGCGGACTTGGTCCTAAAAGCGTAAGAGCTCTTGGGAATGGATACTTTAGCGACGGTAAGATGACTTATTTTTGCAATAGCGCAAGTGTACCAAATCTTGAGATAAGGGGAGTTATAGAAGCGTGGCAGATGATCTCGCACGCACTTTTAAACACACCAAAAGCACAAAGCCATATCTATAAATTTAGACAAGTTGATAGTCTAAATTTATCTCCAATCTTAGGCTTTGGCTATGCAAGTGACGGTGTGAAGGTTTATTTTGACGGCAAAGAGCTACAGGGCGTAAATGCCAGCAAAATGCGATATATCGAGCAGGCATCTGGCAGAAAGAGCATGCATTTTACGACTGACGGAGAAAATGTCTATTATGACAGCACAAAACTAGGGATCAAATTTAGCCCGCAAATGCGTGATATCGGCGAGATATGGCGCATTCACTATCTTTATGAGCCAAATTCTGGCATGGTCTATGCAAACGATCATGAATTTGACCCCAAATTTGCCCCATACGAGCCACTTTTTAACCTAAAAGATGAGCACTCCTATCATGCGCTCTTTCGTGGCAAAGGCGGTATCTATCACTGGGAGCGAAAGTGGCAGTGGTATAACAGCATAGATGAGGGCGAGTTTGTAAGAGACGGAGACGATCCTTTTAAAGGCGAGATAACGCCGTTATATGGCGACGTGGTGATAAGTGATGGCAAGACATATTTTCTAAAAACCTATGAAATTTGGCACAACACTAAAAATGATCACAGCCTAAGCTCACGCCACACGTCTATCGTAAGGCTTGATACAAAAGAGCAGTGGCGAAAGATAGGGCTTGTAAGAAACGATGGCTACGGAGCGGTTTATGCAAACGGAGATAAGACATATTATTTTGATAACGTCGGCTACGGCTGGCGTTTTAACAGCAGTGTTTATGATATAAACGACCTTGGCGTGGTTGAAATTCTCACTCGTCCTTATGGTCCAAATGTTAAGAATTTAAAACTTGATGAGATAGTAAAAATGGTAGATCAAGGAGCTATGGTGCCAGCTGAGGGCGAGGTGGTGATCGATGCGATAAGCGACTTTGATGATTACTCGCAAAAATATGCCTACTGGATATTTCTTGCCATCGCATTTATAATGTCGGTGGTTGGCGCTATTTTTAAAAACAAAAATCAAAAAAGCGAGCTTAAAAAAAGGGTGGATGACTATAGATAATGAGAAAAATTACTATTAGGTTTGTTTATTTTTTAGTCATTTTGACGCTATTTTTTGTTTTGGCGATGCTTTATCTATGGCATGAGGGCGAGTATCAAAGAAGCTTTGCAAACATTGATAATAGCGAGTTTTACCGCTCGCCTAATGGTAAAATTTACGTTCAAATTTCAGGTAGTGGCAAATATGAGCTAAAAGGCGTTGATGAGGCTAGTTTTAGGATATTAAAGCTAAAACACGCGTATGATTACTCAAACGTAGCAGCTGATAAAAATAGTGTCTATTGCGCTAGAGAAATTTTGCCTGGTCTTGATCCAAACAGCACAAAAGTGCTTGGCAATGGCTATATGAGTGATGGCAAGATAAGCTATTATTGCGCTACTAGAAGCGAGAAAGAGGCGGGATTTAGCGAATTTGGCGCCATTATGAAAAACCTTGTTCATGTTTTTATAAAAAGCTACGATGATAGCCCTTATTTTTACAGGACAAAAAGGGTCGAAAGCACAAATTTAGAGCCTATTTTTGACGCTGGCTTTGCAAGAGACGGAGCTACGCTTTACTACAAGGGTGAAAAGCTTGACGCAGATCCTAACGAGCTAAGATACATCACGACAGAAAGCGGCGCTGCTAGCGGATATTACACAGATGGCAAAAGCTTGTTTATGGGCTTTTATAGGCTTGATGCAAGCTATTCAGATGAGACGCGCCGGATATGCTACGATGCTAAGCATGATATAGAATATCTTTTTGAGCCAAAAAGTGGGGCGGCGTTTGCAAATGAGCATAAATTTAGCGCCCAAAATATGCCTTATAGCGCCATTTATAGCGTGGATAATGTGCATTCGTTTTGGCCTCTTTTTGCCAGCAAAGATGGAATTTACTTTTGGGATGGCAGTAAAAACGAACAAGCTAAAATTTCAGACTACCAGCTAAAAGGCGAGCTAAAAAGGCTCTATGCTGACGTTTTTGTAGATGAAATTTCAGCCTATTTTTTACAGCAAGGCGAAGAGTGGCAGCGCTCAAAGCACGGCAGACACTTAGTGGCACAAACTGTCTCTTTATATAAATTTGCCCCAAGCTCATCATGGCGTGAGATAGGGCTAGTAAAAGATGGCGAGTATGGCGCGGTCTATGCAAACGGCGATAAGGTCTATTTTTTTAGCAGTATAAAGCCATTTTATGGCATTAGACATAGCGTTTATGAGGTGGCTGATCTTAGCGTCATAGAAATTTTAACAAGGCCGTCTAAAGAGCTTAGTGCGAAAGATATCAGCCAGATGATAAAGCGCGGTGAGCTAGTGGAGGCAAGCGGCGAAGAGGTCGCAAGGTCGAGGATAGAGTTTGACTCGCCAAAGATCATTTTATATATCACATTTGGCATCGCCTTTTTCGTCATAGTGCTAACAACTATTGCAAAACCAAAGAGAGATGAAAGAGACTTGAGATAAATTTCAAAGTGGCTATTTTTGGTGGTTGAAGCTTAAAATTTCATAAAAAATTTAAAGAGAAAATTTGACCTATTTACTCTTTTTTGTTAGTTTGAAAAGAAGCTGAAATTTACAAAAAGGAGAAAAATGTTCAAATTTCAAAGATCAAAATTTAACAACTCAGTATTTATCCCATCGCTTATTGTCATAGTTTTAATAACAGCATTTGCAGCGATATTTCCAAATTTCTCAAATGAATTTTTTAAGGGCATGCAAGATTACATTTCGGCAAAATTTGGCTGGTTTTACATCCTAGCCGTAGCCGTCATACTTCTTAGCGTCATCATCCTTGGCTTTAGCAAGCTTGGCGAGATCAAACTGGGGGCCGATCACGTAAAGCCGGAGCACAAAAATATCTCGTGGTTTTCTATGCTTTTTGCCGCCGGTATGGGCATCGGACTTGTGTTTTTTGGCGTGGCCGAGCCGCTCATGCACTATCTAAATCCGCCGCTCGGCGACGCGCAAACTATCGCAGCGCAAAAGCTTGCGATGAATATTACCTTCTTTCACTGGGGTATGGGCGCATGGTCGGTCTATGCTATCGTGGCGCTAATCCTTGCCTTTTTCTCGTACAGACACGGCTTGCCGCTCACGCTTAGATCGGCGTTTTATCCGATCATCGGCGATAAAATTTACGGCAAGATAGGCAACGCCATCGACACATTTGCCGTCGTGGCGACGCTTTTTGGCGTAGCGACATCGCTAGGATACGGCGTACTTCAGGTAAATGCCGGCCTTACGCACGTTTTTGGCCTGCCGACCATGCATATTACGCTTCTAATAGTGCTTTGCCTAGCTGCAACCGTCTCAGCGGCAAGCGGCGTGGATAAGGGGATTAAAATTTTATCAAACTCAAACATCGCGCTAGCTATATGTTTTATGTTTTTGATACTATTTTTGGGCGATACGACGCAGCTTTTAAAGTCGTTTGTGCAAAACAGCGGCAACTACGTCTCGACGCTTATTTCAAACACCTTTAACCTCTACGCCTACGAGAGGCAAAATGAGAGCTGGCTTGGCGGTTGGACGCTGCTATACTGGGCTTGGTGGCTATCTTGGTCGCCGTTTGTGGGGCTATTTATAGCTAAAATTTCAAAGGGCAGGACGATAAGAGAATTTGTGATCGGCGTACTTTTCGTGCCAACCGGCTTTACATTTGCTTGGATGAGCTTTTTTGGCAACTCGGCGATCGCGCTTGTGCAAAGTGGATTTAGCGAGCTTGCGACGACCGTAAATTCCGACTCGGCTTCGGCGCTTTTTATGTTTTTGGAGAAATTTAGCTTTTCAGGCGTGCTAAGCACGATCGCAGTCTTTATGATCGTCATATTTTTCGTCACTTCGGCCGACTCTGCGGCGATCGTGATGAACATGCTTTGCTCAAACGGCAAGGACGATACGCCGGTTTGGCAAAAGGTCTTTTGGGGCGTTACGGTGGGCGTCGTGGCGGCATTTTTGATGCTAGCCGGCGGCCTTGGCTCGCTTCAAGCACTTACGATAACTACGGCGTTGCCGTTTGCTATCGTGCTACTTGGCGCCATTTACGGGCTATTTAAGGCGCTGCGCGTCGATGCGACCAAAAAAGAGACAAATAACTTTAATAATATGCCTCTTAGCGATCTTTCAAAACCTTGGCAAGAGCGACTAAGCGCGATCATCACGCTACCAAGCAAAAAAGACGGCAGTAAATTTCTAAACGAAGTCGTGCTAAAAGCTTTTAACGAGCTAAAAGAGGAATTTGCCAAAAACGGCCTTGAGGCAAATGTAACAAAAGCTGAAAATTTCGTAAATTTAAACGTTGGGCTTGGCGACGAGATGGACTTTAGATACGGCGTATATCTCACCAAAAGCCAGAGCCCGGACTACACTAGAGAGCTTGAGGGCGACGATCTTTATTACAGAGCCGAGGTATATCTAAAAGAGGGCGGTCAAGACTACGACGTGCTTGGTTGGAGCGAGGCCACGCTGATAAACGACGTCATAGAGCAATACCGCAAACATATGCAGTTTTTACATGTTGTTAGAGAGTAAATTTGAGTGAAATTTGCCTGGAATTTGAAAATTTCTAGGCAAATTCTAAATTTTACTCACTCGTTATTGTTTGTTACTGAATTTAAAAGCATGATATACTTGTTTGTAAATTTTAAAATTTAATTGAATTTATGCACGTGGTGTAAAGCAAGATATGAGTGTCCTTATTTTTTAGAGAAAACAAATTAGAAAATTTAACTTTATTAGTTTGTATTTTTGCTTGTAGCTATGAAATAAATTTGAAATAAAAAATGTTAATTTTTTGTTGCGTATCGTTCAAATTCCAGAGCCAAAATGCATTTTCTGTAAATTTTTAACTTTGATAGATGTTTTGCTGTATCGGTCATTGTAAAAATTTATAAAATCTCAAGTCTGGTGCTGATATCAGCAACGCCTTTTGAATACATCGCTGATGTTACTATCGCATCGGCTTTTGCATATTCCTTTACATTTGCTAAATTTATGCCACCGGCTGCTATGATCATTGTATTTGGCGAAATTTTATCTCTTAAAGAGAGTATGTTTTTGATAAGCTCTTGGCTAAATTTATCACACTGCACAACGTCGCAATTTGCTTTTAAAAGCTTGCCTGCTTCGTCTAAATTTTCAGCTTCAATGCATACTTTTCGCTCAGCCATTTTTGCTTTAAACTCTGGCAAATGCGATAAAAATTTATCAAAGCTACCGTAGGCTTTCATGTGGTTTTTAAAAAATAAAATACTATCGCTAAGTCCAAGCCTATGGATGCCACCACCGCCTTCAAGTACGGCTTTTACGCAAAATTTCTTAGCAAATGGAAAACTCTTTCTAGTTGCCAACACTTCACATTTTTCATTGACGTACTTTGTGGCATTTACCATTTTATTTGTATAAGTTGCGATGGCACTGGCATATTCTAGTGCGACTTGAGCTAGTTTCCAAGCTTTATGCACATCTTCGTAGCTGCCATAAATTTTTATGATCACATCGCCAGCCTTGCAAATTTGAGAATTTTGCAGAAAAATTTCACTCTCACACCCAAGTAGCCTTGCAACACTTGCGGCCACATCAACGCAGCTAACACAAATTTCATCGCGTGAATAAATTTCAAGTGAGGCTTTTTTATCGATATTTTGAAGCGACGTAGTAAGATCAAAGTAAGGTATATCTTCGTTTATATAGCTTAGAATTTCTGCGTCGCTAAGTATCATTTTATGCCTTTTTTACTTCATTTTTTGCTTTTATTATCATTTTTTTAAAGATTCCATTGTCATAAAGCCCAGCGTGATAAAGGGCAAAACAAGTAAATGCAATGCCTGAAGCAACGTGAAATTTCTTAATACTTTTATTTCTTTTCATAAAAAGGGCGCTTAAGCAAACTGAGGCTAAAGTGATGCCCATACCGACTTTTGATACTTGCCTATGAGTGTGTATATTAAGTAGTTTGCCACTTATTTTTGTTTCGTTTTTCAAATTCTTCTCCATTTAGTTTTTATTCCAGCAACTTGTATTTTTGATGCCAAGACTTTCTGGGTCAAATTCTGGATTTAGCCCAGTTTTTCTTTGAGCTTCGTAGTCTTTGACTGCTATTATCACTACTTTTGAAAGTAAGAATATGGCGATAATATTAATAGTTGCCATTGCAGCCATTGTGATATCCGCGATATTCCAAGCTAGCTTTAAATTCATTTGAGCGCCAATAAATATCATAGCGACGGCCGTTATCTTAAATAGCAACGTAAGCTTGTAGTTTTTGGTTAAAAATTTCATATTTGCCTGAGCGTAGTAGTAGTTGCCAATAAGCGAAGTGATGGCAAAAAGTACAACTGCAAGAGTAGTAAAATGAACTCCAAATTCACCAAAATACTCTTTCATCGCAGCTTGCACTAATGGAAGGGCGGTTAGCACCTCGCCACTTGAGCCAGTCTGCTTCGTAAGATAGGCCTGTGAAAATAGCACGATCATACCAGAAGCGATACATATCGCCATATCTATAAAGACTGCCATTGCTTGAACTAGGCCTTGTTTTACTGGGTGGCTAGTATGTGCTGCGGCTGCTGCGTTTGGAGCTGAGCCCATGCCAGCTTCGTTTGAAAAAAGGCCTCTTTTGATGCCTATTACGATCACGCTGCCGGCAAATCCACCAAATATCGCTTTAAAATCAAAGGCATTTTCTAAAATCATCTTAACAACATCAGGAATTTCTTTGAAATTTAAAACGATAGCAATAAGTGCTAGCGAGATGTAGGCAAGTGCCATGAAAGGCACGATGTATGAGCTTACTTTACCGATGATGTGACTTTTGCTAAAAAACATAACCGCCGCAAATGCTGTAAGGATAAGGCCGATGCCAACAGGTAGGCCACTTTGTGCAAAGCTAACGTTGCTACCAGCTTTGTCATAGTAAATTTCAAAGGCTGATGTCATGGTATAGCTTTGAAGTCCGTTAAAACCGTATGCGTAGGTGATGATGAGAATAACCGCAAAAAGCGAAGCTAGCCACTTTACGCCAAGTCCATTTTTGATGTAATAAGCTGGACCGCCTTTAAACCCAAAAACGTCTTTTGTTTTATAAATTTGCGCTAGTGTACTTTCTATAAAAGCCGAAGCTGATCCTAAAAATGCCATCAAGCACATCCAAAAAAGAGCACCAGGACCGCCCGCGGCGATTGCAGCTGAAATCCCAGCGATATTGCCTATGCCAACGCGCGAAGCAGTCGAGATCATAAGTGCTTGAAATGGCGTTAAATGGTGCTTGTTGTACTTGTCTTTTTTTTCAACCAAGACCCTGCAAGCTTCAAAGAACATCCTAAACTGCACAAAACGAGTCAAATAACTAAAATAAATTCCCGTAGCCACAAGAATAATGACTAAAAAATATCCATATAAAAAGTCGTTGGCTACGTCCATTTTGCCGTTTAAAAAATTTAAGAAACTATCAAGCACCATCTACCCTTTCAAATTTATTTTGATTTGAATTTTACGCCCTTCATTGAATTTAATAAAAGCCAAATCGTTGTGCCATTATGAAGCATGGCAGTTGCTATTGGATTTAACATACCAAGTGTCGCAGCACTTAGTATAGCTGTGTTTACGCCAACGGTTGAGCGGAAATTTGAGCTAATTAAATCCATTGTTTTATTTGCAAGCTCTTTTACGAGAGCTACGCTCATGATATCGTCTTTTAAAAGACTTATGTCAGCCGTCGCTTTAGCTATATCAGCACCTTTGTGCATACTTATGCCCACATTTGCTTTAGTTAGGCTTGGAGCATCATTTATGCCATCTCCCACAAAGGCTACTTTTTTGCCCTCACTCTTTAGCTCTTCGATAATAGCTGCTTTATCTGTTGGTAAGCACTCCGCATAGACCCTATCAAGTCCAAGCTCACGTGCTACTTCTTCAGCCTTGCTTTTGATGTCGCCGCTTAGCATGACGACCTCTTTTACGCCAAGACTGCGTAGTTTTGCCACCATGTCTTTTGCGTTTTCTCTCATATCATCTTTCATAGCAATGACGCCGACCAGCTCCTTATCATATCCTACGTAGAGTAAGGTTAAACCGCTATTTAATGCTTTGCTTATTAAAGCTTCATGAGCTTTAAAGCTTATCATCTCGTCATCTTCTAAGAAGTGTCTACTGCCGATAACTACCTCTTTGCCGTGCATCGCAGTTTTTACGCCATGAGCTACAATAAATTCAACTTCATCGTGATGAATATGGTGGAAACCACGCTTATTTGCAGCTTCAACTATTGCTTCGGCTACTGGATGAAAGTAGTGTTCCTCAGCACTTGCAGTTAAATTTAATATATCATTTTGAGAAAAGCCCTCTTTAAATGAGTAAATTTCAACTACACTTAGGCGTCCATGTGTCAGAGTGCCAGTTTTGTCAAATACAAAAGTATCAACTGAACTTAAAGCCTCGATCGCCTTTGCACCTTTTACAAGAATGCCATTTCTACCAGCTTTTGAGATACTTGATTTAAAAGCAACTGGTGTAGCAAGCTTTAATGCGCAAGAGTAGTCCGCTTGAAGTACGCTAGCGACACTATTCATATTTTTATTTATAATGTATGAAAGTCCAGCAAGCGAGAGCGTAACAGGCACAAGTTTATCAGCTAGTTTTAACGCTTTTACACCAATGGCTGATTTTTCATTGAGTGAAGTTTGTATGTACTCTTTGATCCTAGCTGTTGCTGTATCACTACCTACATTTTCAGCCCAAATTTTTATCCTACCTTCATCAACCACGGTGCCACTTATAACACGGTCGCCTCTAGCTTTTGGTATAGGTTCAGCCTCTCCAGTCATCGAGACTTGATTTACATCGGCGTTGCCTTCAACGATATAACCATCAACGCCTATCGTCTCACCGGCTCCGACTACTACAATGTCGCCTTTTTTTAAATTTTCGGTTTTTACTTTTTCAAGCGTCTTTTCACCATTTAAATTTCTCTCGACCCAGACTTCTTCGATATTTGGTTTTGCTAGCTCTTTGATGAGATCATCACTTCTGTGGCTAGCACTTTCTTCCATATATTCGCCGATATTTATCATCAAATTTGTGCTATTTGCTGCTAAATGATCGCCCATTGCTAGGCTAGTACTAATGGCAGTTGCCTCAAGCACTTTTGAAGTGATACCCTCATGCCTTAGCTCTTTTGCACCTTCTATTAGATTTGGAGCTGTGGCGTAAAGAGTCACGGCTGATTTTAGAGTTTTGTTACTCATAAATGGCGTTATGCCAAGTGCAGCAGCAGCCTTATAGATATTTGCCTTGCTTGGCAAATTTGGATCTTTAGCCTTTGTTGGAAATTCATAGCTCTTGATAAAGTTTAAAATTTTATCGTAGTTTTTATCGTATTCAACGATAATGCTTTTTGCGTATTTATTTACACGAACACTTAGCGCATCAGTTCGCTCTGAGATCGCAGCCTCGATAGCACTGACGTCGCTTCTAGCGTTTAGGCTCTCGCAAATAAACCTGGCTCTATTTTTACTCTTATGAGCTAGAGTGATCTTATTTTTGTGAGTCAAGTTCTGCTTTGACATCTTCAAAACGCTCTTTTAGTTCTTCTATGCCAGCATTTATAAGCTCGCCACCTTTGATAATCGCTTTAAATACGCACTCTTGCGCTTTTGGATTAGTCAGTACATAAGCTGCGATACCACCTAAAACTAGACCTTTTACAAAGCCAGCAGCATTAAAATTTTCAGGTACAAATGGTAAATTTTGAGCTGCATTGTTTATTGCATTATCGATTGCGCTTGGCTGAGTAGCTGCTGCATTGTTAGCCGCAGTTTCGCTTGCTACGTTTTCTTCATTGATGTAAGGGTTATTCATTATTTACTCTCCAATTTTATTAGTTTTTCTGCTATCAAAAGACCGCCGATGCCAGCTGCTGTAAAAGCTGCTGCATTTAGATATTTTTTTTGTGCTATTAAATTTGAAGCATGAATACCAATAGCACCTACAAAACCACCTGTTACAGCGTATTTCGCTATCTTTTTAGCGACATCTTTTTTAGTTGCTCTATTATTTAGATAGTCGCTAAAGCCAAGTGCAGCTGCACCCATGCCAGCGATTAAAGCACCGCTGATGAAGTGATCAAATGGAAGCCTTGTGCTTGAAAGTGTAAAAAGACTATTTTCTTGCATTCTCTATCCTTAAGCTATATCGTTTGGTGTGATAGCTTTTGGAGCGGCTGGCTTTTTAGCGCGTGGTTTTCTTGTTTTCTTTACCACTTTTTCAGCCTCTTTTTCTACTTTTTTAGCACCGCGTTTTGCTTTTTTCTCTTCTTTTACTATAAAGTCTTTTGCATCTTTTGCAACACTTTTACCTTTTTTGTAAAGATCTTTTGCAGCCTCTTTGCCTTTATCAAAGCCATCTTGGGCGTACTCTTTGATCTTATCTCTTTTATTCCAAGCAGCTATTGCTAAACCGCCTACTGCTAAACCTGCTAAAAATGGTAATGCCATTTTAAATCCTTTCTTTGTTTGATTTTGTAAATTATTCATTTTCTTCATCCTTATTAAAATTTTTACTAACTACTGAAATGCCTAATGCCCCAAGCGCAAGTCCGCTAAAAAACGAGAAATTTGGATTATTGGTTATCTTTACTAACTCGCTTTTATCAGCTTTGCCGCTTGCGATATTTTGCAAGCTTTTAGTTATCTCATTAAAGTCATTTTGATAGTTTTCTAAAATATTTGTTATGCCATTTTGCTCAAAATTTTGTGAAATTTCATTTAAATTTAGCTCATTTTTTATTTCACAGCCACTATAAATTTCTTTTAAGCGTTGCTTTAAAGAGGCGACGTATTCGTTATTTGAAGTAGCCCAAAGTCTAAAAAATAGATCTTTTAGCTCCTCGTCATCTAAGCTTTCACAAAATTTTTCATACATTTTATTTAGCTCTAACTCGTAGTTTAAAGCTTGTATCAGCGCATCTTCTTTATTTTTTGCTGGCAAAAATATAGCTTCATTTTCGCAAGCAAGCTCATAACCATGTATACTTGCAAATTTTTCTATCAAAATGATCGCATTTTTTCTGATATTTGCGATATCGTTAAAAACATCACCAAATAAAGCTAAATTTTCATATAAGCTAAGTGCGTTCTTTTCGCTGGTATATGATGCATTTAAAAGTTCATTAAGCATATTTCACTTCTTTTGCAACTTCATTTACTCTAGTTGAGACCTCTTCTAAATTTTGCCCTTTTAAAAGATCTTCCCAAAGGTTTTTTGGAAAAATTTCATGATCATATTCGATCGTTACAGAGCCGATTAGCTTGTTAAATTTTACATTTTTTATACCATTTATTTGAGCTATCACATCATCTAGGCTAGCTAAATTTACGCTGCTACTTAGCTCCTTTATCTTTGGGCTAACTCTTACTCTTAGTCTGCCGTTTGTGTGAGCTATCATTGAAAAATAGCTTGCAACTTGTGCTAAAGTTTGTGTTTTTATATCCATTTTCATCCTTTTTTTTAATTGCGTATTATCTATTTCACAGCTTAAATAAATCTGAAATTTTTTTGTCTTTCATTATCAAAAAGTAAAATGAAATGATAAAATTTAATTTCCATTTTTCTCTTGGCAATCACTACAAATACCATAAAGTATCATTGTATGCGACTGCTCACTAAAATTTTTTTCTTTGCAAATTTGCTCTTGCCTTTGCTCTATCATCTCATCTTCAAAATCAACTATTTTTTCACAAATTTCACATATTAAATGATCGTGCGAGGATTTTAAATTTAACTCAAATTTCTTTACTCCATTTTCTTCAAAACAGTTTGCAAGATGATGCATTTCGAGAAAATTTAAAAACGAGTAAATTGATGTCATTGAAATTTCATTCTTGTGGATTTTGTAAATTTCTGAAGAAATTTCTTGAGCACTTAGATGAGAGTTGCTAATGAAAAGTACATGCAAAATTTGTTCTTTTAACTCTGAGCTTTTTTGCCCAAAGGCTTCCAAAAACTCTTTAAAATGCTTATAAAATAGTTCAAAATTATCCACAAAAACCTAACTAAAATGATAATGAATATAAGGATTTTACAACTTTACTTATAAAAAAAGCATAAAATTTCTTACGAATTTCAAGTAAAGTATTTTATAAGATTGTTTTGGTATAGTGTCGCATTTTTTAAATCAAAATTAAGGAATAAAATGACTTACGACGAGCTTGAATTAGACGCCGTTTTGTTAGAGGTTTTAGAAAATAGAGGCAGTTTTGATTCTATGGACGATGAGGAGCTTTATGAGCTTATCGAACAAGTTGCACAATATACAGATGGCGATTACGAAGAAGCGTTTGAGTATATGACTCAATTTTCTCCAATCCCTAAAAAACGCTTTGTTTCACTATTTATGGTTTAGCAAAAAGCTAAGCCATAGCTTCTATAAAATTAATCAAAAAAGTAAAAATAAAAAGAGCTCTTGACCCACTTAATGAGCCAAGAAATTTGAGCTATAAGAAATATTTTGAGATTATTTCTTTAAATTTTAGTGTGTATTTACTAGCTTTTGGGCTATTGTTGTAGATATTTTCAAAATCATACATTCGCTCATAGTAATCATTTGTATCTTGTCTGTTTATTTTTAGCCTTGCTACATCTAAGCTAACTCCTACAAAAGCACCACTTGTCTTGCCACGCTCCTCAGCAAATGCTGAAATTTCAGGTAAATCACTTGTGATCGCTACTTCATTACCAACGCCACCAGTTGCTTCTGCTTTTAGACTGATCGTATCTTTTGCATTAAATAAATTTGCATAAGCTTCTGAATTTTTAAATAATATGATCATGTCAGCTGAGCTGTAACCAAGCTGCAAGCCTATGCTTCCGGATGTGTAATTTACAAAAAACGGACTTGACCATTCACCATCATCGTTTTTAGCGATAAATACGCCTTTACCTGTTGAGCCAGTAACGATAGCGCCTGCTTTTGTCACATCAGGGATTATGGCGATCGCTTTTATGCTTTCAAATTTAGTGTTTGGCTTTAAATTTCTTGCACCAAAAGCATTTAAAATATTTATTGCATTTTTTAGCTTTTGATTTTGGATCACATCAGCATTTAAGCATGGCGTGAAAAATAAACCAGCAAGAAATATGATTAATAGTTTTTTCATTAAAATTCCTTCCTTAAATTTTTCGTTATTATAGCCTAAAATAAACTAATGGTAAAAATATTATTAATGATTTTTTATGAGAGTTCATTATAAAATGCGACCTTTTAAGGGAAAAATATGAGTTTAATACTTTTTGTCGAATACGTCGGTATCGCATCAGCTGCACTTAGTGGCTTTTTATTTGCAGTAAAAAAGGAGTGCGACTGGCTTGGAGTCTTTTTGTCTGCATTTTTGACCGCACTTGGTGGCGGTATCATGCGTGATATGCTCGTTGGCAGGGCGGTTTATTCATTTACGCACTATATGCCAGTAAGCGTTGTTATTTTTATGTTGATTGTTTCAAGAGTGGCAAATTTACACATAAAAAGAGAAGGTTTGGAGCGAAAATTTGTATTCATTTTCGCAGATGCGATCGATGTTATCTGCTTTTCGATCGTTGGTGCGATGGTTGCTATTGAGTACAACTACAACATCTTTGGCGTGATGATGATCGCCTTTTTTAACGGCGTTGGCGGTGGTATCTTAAGAGATATATTGCTAAATGAAATTCCATGGTTTTTACGCACCGGACTTTACGGCACGATAAGCCTTGGTGTGGGGCTTGCTTACTTTGTGCTATATCATCTAGGCCTAACCAATATATTTTTTACTATGCTCTTGCTTGCTGCTGGCATTACGGTTAGGATGTTTGCATTTTATAGAGGCTGGAAGCTACCTGATCTATGAAATTTAGCGAGTTTTTTGATATCTGGGTCAATGAAAACTACTATAAATTTGGCGTAGATATCGGCAAAAAGGGTGATTTTTACACAAATGTAAGCGTTGGCTATCTCTTTGGCGCCTGCCTTGCAAACTATTTTTTAAAACTGCTTAAAAATGGCGAAATTTCTAGCTCTTGCAAAGTCGTGGAGATCGGCGCAAACTCAGGTGAAATGCTTGCTGATTTTGCGCAAGGAATTTTTACGCTTGAGCCAGAGATCTTAAAAAATTTAGAGTTTATTATCATTGAGCCTCACGAAAATTTAAGGAAAAAGCAGCTTGAAACTTTTACAAAGCGCTTTGGCAATGATGTCAAAATAAGACATTATAAAAATTTAGACAAGTGCTTGTTTGATGAAATTTTTGTCATCTCAAATGAGCTACTTGACGCATTTAATTGCGAGGTTATAGATGGGCAAAATATGCTTTTTGTGGATGATGATCTAAAATTTCACTGGCAAAAGGCTGATCAAAATTTACTAGCACTTGCAAAGAAATTTGGCATAAAAAAAGGCGAGATATCAACTAGCTACGCTAAATTTGCGCTACAGCTTGCAAATGCAGCAAAAAAGGTGAGATTTTTAAGCTTTGACTACGGCGAATTTGAGCCAAAAAATGAATTTAGTTTAAGGATTTTTAAAGACCATCAAGTATTTTCTTTATTTGAAATTTCAGATCTTGAGCCATATTTTAAAAGCTCGGATCTAACTTATAGCCTTTGCTTTAAGCAGGTAAAAGAGGCTTTTTGCGAGGCTGGCTTTGAGATGCTTAAATTTAAAAAACAAAACGAAGCTTTAGTTTGCGATCTTGGTGTGGATGAAATTTTATCTTTAGTACTTGAAAAAGGTAGCAAGCAAGCCTATGAAAATGCAGCCAAACAGGCGAAATTTCTACTCTCGCCCGAGTTTTTAGGCGAGAAGTTTAAATTTATAGAGTTTTTAAAGAGCTAGCCTAGCGATATTGGCAAAACTTGCCTCGCAAGCCTTTAAAAGATCGTTTGGAGCTATCTTTATCTGTTTACCTCTTACTCCAGCGCTTACTAACACGTATTCTTGCTCTTTTGCACGTTCATCGATAAATGTGGCAAAGTGTTTTTTCATAGCAAGCGGTGAGCAGCCGCCCCTGATGTAGCCAGTGATCTTTTCTAGATCTTTTAAATTTATAAGCTCGCAGCGTTTGGCGCCACACGCGTGAGCAAGCGCTTTTAGATCAAGCTCCAAATCGCCCTGCAAGCAAGCAACAACGAAATTTTTAGGCTCACACTCACAAACGATAGTTTTATAAATTTGCTTTATATCTTGCTTAGTGCTAGCTGCTACGTGGATGGCTGAAAGATCGTTTAAATCAACTTCATACTCTAAAATTTCATAATTAATTTTTAGCTTGTCTAAAGCTCTAGCAGCATTTGTTTTATGTATCATTTTTTCTCATTTTTGCGAATTTTTTGTATAATTATAGCCAAAACTTAAAGGAGGAAAGATGGCTGAAGAAGTTGAAGAGAAAAAGGCAAAAAAAGGTGGCAATGGTGCATTAATGATAATTATCATTGCGATATTTGTTTTGCTGCTAGTTATTGGAGGGCTAGTTGCGTTTTTGATGCTTAGTTCTGACGAGCCAAAAGAGGCAAACATGATGCAAGCGCCAGCTCAGACTCAAACGCAGTCCATGCCAGCTCAAAATAAAGCAAAGCACGGTAGCAACGACTATTCAAATATGGGACCGATATATCCGCTTGATCAGTTCATTGTAAATTTACTTAGCGAAAATGGCTCAAGATTTCTTAAAACTAAGATCGATATGGAGCAAAGCGATGAGTTACTAACTCCTGAGCTTGATAAGAAAAAAGCACTTTTAAGAGATATTATTATAAGAACACTTTCATCAAAAACCTACGAAGAAGTAAGTACCGCAAAGGGTAAAGACAGGCTAAAAGACGAGATCGTGGGTAAGTTAAATGAAGTGCTAAATGATGGCTACATCAAAAACATATTTTTTACTGATTTTGTGGTGCAATGATAGGCATTGATATCGTTAAGATAGATAGAATTTCTAGACTTAAAGCTCGTTATGGCGAGCTTTTTTTAGAAAAATTTCTTAGTGATGACGAGATCGCGCTAGCAAAAAATGATGCGACTTTGGCTGGATTTTGGGCGGCCAAAGAAGCAGCTAGCAAAGCTCTTGGTGTGGGCATCAGCAAAGAGTGTGGCTTTTTGGACATTGAGCTTAGCAAAGACGCAAGAAACGCACCAAAGATAAAATTTAGCCCAAAAATTTATACAAATTTTAATATCAAAGAAGCAAGCCTTAGCATAACTCACGACGGCGGTTTTGCTGTAGCTGCAGTGATGATTGTCTAAAATTTATACATTTTTACAAAGCTTTTTAATATCTTTTAACTACTTCTAATAAATTTAAAAAATGTATTTTTATAAAATTTTTTAAAGAAAAGACGATATCTCTAATTAAGATTTAATGGAGCTAAAGAAACTAAGGATAGTAAAATGCAAATTTCTAATAACCTCCCAACTACTAACTACCTCTCAAGAGAGAACATAGCAAGAGAGATGGGCTTTAAATTTAACGATATAAACGAGATACTTAATAACGATATGGGATATGGTATGAGCTTTCCTAAATACGCAGGGCTTGATAGAAAATCTCAAGCTGCGGCTTACGATAGACACATATATCCACTATCTGGCTTTACAAAAGGCGATGAAGCAAAAGTCACTATCATAGGAAAGCTCAGAGGCTATGATCCTGACTTTACAAGTGAGCAGCTATCAGATCTTAAAAATTTCATAAATGAAAGCAAGGGTTTATTTGTAGAGTATATACAAGGTCAGCAAGCAAAACCAGACAATGATAAGCCAAAAATTTTAAGAGATACCCCATATACTGTAAATGAATTTTTAAATGAATATCGTGGCGATAGCGATTTGCTATTTATGCAAAACTCAAGGACTATTGATCTGCTTGATAGCGATATGAGCGTTGATGAGTTTAAAGAGGAGTGGGCTAAATATGCACTAAAAGAGCGATTTGATCTAACTCTATCTGGCGAAGATGCTAAAAATGCTGTTAATATATTAAAAGAGCTAAACGAAAAAGGTGTTCAGAATATAGATAATCTTGAAAAAGAAGACAACGCCAAAGAGAAGAAATTTACACCTATACAAGTTACTAAAAAATCTCACACCTATAAGCTTGAAGCCGATGAGAGATTTAAAGAGCTTTATAAATTTATAAAGAGTGAATTTGATAGTGGCAAGAGCATGTTTGAAATTTTAGAAAAAGTGGCAAAGCTTAAAGTGGATAAGAAGGCATAGGTATTTTATAAGCAAAGAATGGAATTTTTATAATTTAAATTTCAAAGAAAAAGCATAGATGCTCTCAGAATTATACAAAAGATAAATTTTAAAAAACATGTCCTAGCCAGCAAAGTATTTATATTAAATCACTGGCAAGATAAATTTACATCCACTCAAGCACTTGTGTGATATCTTTGGCGTAAAAGCACTTTAGACCTTGCGTGTCAAGCGGTTTGTTTGGGATGATCGCATTTTTAAATTTCTGCATTTTTGCCTCTTTTAGTCGTTGATCGAGGTTGAAAATTTCTCTTATCTCGCCATTTAGGCTTAGCTCGCCGATGAAGACGCTGTCCTTGCTGATAGGGCGGTTTTTGAAGCTGCTGATTATCGCTGCAATGACGGCTAGATCGGCCGCAGTTTCGCTTATCTTAACACCACCTGAAACATTTATAAAGACGTCGTAGTGCCCAAGTGGAATTTCTAGCTTTCGCTCAAGTAGGGCTAGCAGCATATCTAGGCGGTTTCTCTCAAAGCCAGTCGAGCTTCGTTTTGGATAGGCACTTTCGCAAACAAGGGCTTGAATTTCTATGCTAAGTGCCCTTGAGCCTTCCATTATGATAGTTATCGCACTGCCACTCATCGCTCCGCCACGTGTGAAAAATTTACTAGAAACCTCGTTTGCGCTCACCAGTCCGTGCTGGCTCATCTCAAATATACCAACCTCACTCGTTGAGCCAAAGCGGTTTTTAAACCCACGTAAAATTCTCAGCTCTCTGCTCGCGTCACCCTCAAAATAAAGCACCACATCGACCATATGCTCAAGTACCCTTGGCCCTGCGATCGAGCCCTCTTTAGTAATATGACCGATGATGAAAACGCAGATACTTTGGCTCTTTGCAAGTCTCATTAGCTCAAATGTAATCTCACGAACCTGCGTGATTGAGCCTGGAGCGGAGGTTATATTTTGGCTATAAAGTGTTTGAATGGAGTCAATGACTAGCACTTTGTAGTCGCTTTTTTGCACTTCTAGCAGGATATCTTCTAGGCAAATTTCAGTTAATAGATATAAATTTTTATCCACCGCATTTAGCCTATCAGCTCTCATTTTTATCTGGCTTTGACTCTCTTCGCCGCTTACATAGAGCGTTTTTTTGCCATCTTTTGCTAAATTTGAGCCGATTTTTAGAAGCAGGGTTGATTTGCCGATACCTGGGCTACCGCCTATAAGCACAAGCGAGCCCTCGACCACGCCACCACCAAGAACAAGGTCTAGCTCGCTATCTTTGGTGCTAAATCTCGTGAAATTTTGAATTTCAACTTCGTCTATGCTTATGGCTTTGCTAGGTGTGCCACTACTTTTTGCTATCTCTTTGCTTATCTTTATCTCTTGCTGGCTAAGCTCGACAAAGCTATCCCAAGCCCCACATTGTGGGCATTTGCCCAGCCATTTTGCCTGTTGATTACCGCAGGCTTGACACTCAAAAACTGGCTTTGCTTTTGCCATAAATTATCCTTTTTGAAATTTCAACTACTATCACTCCAAAAGCCGCTCCGATCATGTCAGCCACGATGTCAAGCAGGCTAAAGCTCCTGTTTGGTAAAAATGCTTGAACGAGTTCTATTTGCACGCCGAAGGCTAAAAGTAGGGCTAAATTTTTTAAAATTTTAAGCTCATAGCCAAGATAGAGCAGGATGTATAGGACGCAAAAAGCTAAAAAATGATTTGCTTTGTCCCACGAATTTTCGATGATAGTAGGAGATTTTGGAGTAAATGCAAGAAAATCAATTGCCAAAAGGGCAGCGAAAAAGCAAATTTTACTAAGAAATTTTACGCTACTCAAAAATGGCGTCCATTAGCTCGTCTAAAAACTCGTCTGGATTAAATTTGATGATATCATCCATGCTCTCGCCAACGCCTATATAAAATATAGGTAGCTCAAGCTCTCTTGCCACACCAAATAGTGCTCCGCCCTTTGCGGTGCCATCAAGCTTTGTGATGATGACACCATCAAGCGAGATGATATCGTTAAACGCTTTTGCTTGCGCAACTCCGGCGTTACCTTGCGTTCCATCAAGGATCAAAATTTTTCGGTGTGGCGCTTTTTCATAAGCTTTTTTACTAATTCGAACGATCTTTTCTAGCTCGTTTGCCAAATTTGTCTGGTTTTGAAGTCTGCCGGCTGTGTCAAGGATGACTCGGTCGATACCTTTTGCAAGGGCTGAGCTGATCGTGTCGTAAGCAACAGCCGAAGGATCATGCCCTTGCTGTGTGGCGACTATTGGCACATTTAGCCTAATTGACCACTGGCGCAGCTGCTCGATCGCTCCAGCTCTAAATGTATCACAAGCGCCTAAAATAACGCTTTTGCCATTGTTTTTATATAAATTTGCAAGCTTTGCGATTGTGGTCGTCTTGCCAGCGCCATTTACGCCAAGGATGAGATCGACAAATGGCTTATCAGGCTCGATCACGCGCTCATTTTCGTAGATAAAATAGCTACTCATAACGCGCCTAAGATCAGCTCTGCTCACTTCATCTTGTGGCGGCAAGTAGTATAAAATTTCCTCCACGATCTCGTAAGCTACGTCAGCTTCAAGCAAAATTTCTTCTAAGCTCTCCTTGTCTATCTTTTTTGACTTTTTAGCTGAGCTTATCGCTCCGAAAGTCTTCTCAAGGCCTTTTTTTAGAAAATCAAGCATTATTTTGTAGCCCTATTTATGTCATTTTCAAGCATCTCTTCAGGCACAAGACCGATGTAGCCTTGAACGTAGTCGCCATTTGCTTTAAAAAGTGCTGACGCAGGCAAGCCTTTTATTCCACCCATTGCTTTTTCAAATAAAAAATTTCCTTCGCCGACTGCGACTTCGTATTTTATTTTATATTTTTGAGCAAAATCTTTTACTTCATCTTCACTTTTGTCTTCAAGTAGCACACCAACGATATCTAGCTCGTTTTTAAATTTATCGCTTAGGTTATTTAAGTGTGGGATCTCAGCTTTGCAAGGAGGACACCAAGTGGCGAAAAATACGTAAAGAGTTGCTTTTTTACCATCTTTTACGTCAAAGCCATTGCTTCTTTTTGTAATCTGCATAGTTGCTCCACTTAGCAGCTTTAGATTTATCTCTTTTATCTCGCTATCTTGGGCACTTTCACTCATTTTTGGAGTGAGTGAGTCTTTGCTTAAATTTTCATCTTTGCTAGCATTTTTATCTAAAATTTTGCCCTGCGTTTGTTCGCTTGTATTTTGCTCTTTTTTTTGCTTGTTCTCGTCGCCGCATCCAAAAAATGCAAAAATGCAAAGTGATGTTATAATTGCTCGTTTTAATGTCATAAATTTCCTTTTGAATAAGATTTCAGGATTATACAAGAAAGAGCATAAAATGAGCGTTAATTTAGAAAAAAATGAATTTAGAAAAAATGCAAGAGCAAATTTAATGAAACTTACTAAATTTAAGGCCAAATGCTCGCAATATAAAGCTACGAAAACTCTTTTAAATTTGATAAATTTTACAAATTCTAAGAAAGTATTGTTTTATTTGCCACTTAACTACGAAGTCGATGTGCTTAAAATAAGGCGAAATTTATCACGTAAATGTGAAATTTTTGCCCCTTTTATGGTAGGTCTTAGCTTAAAGATGGTAAGATTGCGACTGCCATTTATAACTTATAAATTTAACGTCAGACAGCCATCTGGCAAAAAAATGGATAATGTTAGACTTGATATGGCGGTAGTTCCAGCGATTGGGGTTGATGGAGCTATGGCTAGGATAGGGCATGGAAAAGGATTTTATGATAGATTTTTTGACTCTTTGCCTATTAAGCCAAAACGGATAGTTTTTCTTGAGATAAAAGACTTTTATACCAAAGATGTGCTTTCAAATGCACAAGATGTGGTAGCAGACTTTTATATAACCCCAAATAAAAATTATATAAAAAGAGGAATAAATGATAGAGGTTTTAATAGGGTTAGGAGCCGGTATGGCGGGCGTTGGAGCAGGGTATCTATACGCTAAAAAGATAAATGATGCAAACTACAACATCTTCTTAGAACAAGCAAAAGCAAAAGCAAAAGCTATCGAGTATGAGGCTGAGCTAACTCTTAAAAATTCTAAAATTTCAGTACAAGAGGCTGAATTTGAGGCCAAAAAAAGATACGATGACAAGACGACAAAGCTTCAAAAAGAGTATGCAAGTAAATTTGATGAACTAGCCAAAAAAGAGAAAATTTTGCTAAATGAGCAAGAGCTTTTAAATGAGAGCAAAGAGCTTTTTGAAAAAGATAAGCAAGATGCAAAGATAACTTACGAAGAGGGTTTAAATTTAAAAGCGACTTATCAAAACAAAGTAGAAGAGGCGATAAGGGTACTTGAGCACGCTGCTGGCTTAACAGAAGAAGAAGCAAAAGAGGTCGTGCTTAAAAAGGTCGAGGAGAAGTCTCGTGCGGATATCGCTCACATCGTCAGAAAGTATGAAGAAGAAGCAAAAAGAGAAGCCAAAAAGAGGGTTAATTACATCTTGGCGCAGGCTACATCAAGATTTGCTGGAGAATTTGCGGCTGAGCGTCTGATAAATGTAGTAAATATCAAAAACGATGAGCTAAAAGGTAGGATCATCGGTAAAGAGGGACGTAATATCAAGACCCTTGAAATGGTGCTTGGCGTTGATATTATCATTGATGACACACCACATGCGATTATACTAAGCAGCTTCAACCTTTACAGACGTGCGATTGCAACAAGAGTGATTGAGCTTTTGGTGGAGGATGGAAGAATTCAGCCAGCAAGGATAGAAGATCTTCACAAAAAAGTGACTGAAGAATTTGAGCAAAGCATACAAGAAGAGGGCGAAAATATCGTCATGGATCTTGGTCTAAATAAAATTCATCCAGAGATCGTAAAACTGATAGGCAAGCTTAAATTTAGAGCAAGCTACGGTCAAAATGCCTTGGCTCACAGCCTTGAAGTGGCGCATTTAGCTGGTATCATCGCAGCTGAGTGCGGCGGAGATGAGAAGCTTGCAAAAAGAGCTGGCATACTTCACGATATCGGTAAGGCGCTAACTCACGAGTATGAGGGCAGTCACGTTGATCTTGGAGCTGAAATTTGTAAACGCTATAAAGAGCATCCAGTAGTTATCAATGCCATTTATGCCCATCATGGACACGAAGAAGCAACAAGTATAGAAAGTGCGGCTGTTTGCGCAGCTGACGCACTAAGTGCGGCTCGTCCAGGTGCAAGGCGTGAGGTACTTGAAAGCTTCTTAAAGCGTGTCGAAGAGATCGAAAACATCGCAAAAAGCAAAGATGGCATCAAGCAAGCTTATGCGATAAATGCTGGCCGTGAGATTCGTGTCATCGCAAATGCTAAACTCATAAATGACGACGAGGCAGTGCTTGTAGCAAAAGAGATAGCTCAAGAGATCGAGAGCAAGGTGCAGTATCCTGGTGAGATAAAAGTAAGCGTCATCAGAGAGACTCGTGCTATTGATTTTGCAAAATAACGGCAAAATATGAAATTTCTTTTTTCAATTTTATTATTTTTCTCACTTGGCTTTGCCAGCGAGGAGCTCGTGCTGGACTCGGCAAACTCGTTTATAACAACGATGAGAGGTGCTAGAAACGCTCCTATAAAAGAGCTAATCGAGCAGTCAAAAGCAACGATCATCTTTCCAAGTGTTAAAAAGGTCGGTTTTGTAGTTGGTGGTATGGGTGGAGATGGCATCATGGTTGTTGGTAACATTAACTCGCCAAGTGAAATTTTACCAGTTAGCATAAGTGGCGGTAGCATCGGTATACAGCTTGGTTATGAAGATAGTTCACTTGTACTTTTTATATTTAAAGATAGCATTATCCACGATATTAAAGATGCCAAGATCACGCTTGATACAAAGCTTTCAGTAGCTTTTGGTGACATTGGACGCAATTACAGTAAAGTAAGCGATTTTAAATTTTCAAGTGATATCTACGCATATGCCGCAAATGATGGTTTTTTTGCGGGTGCTAGCTTTGGCGGAGCAGTCATTAGTGCAAGAGAAGAAATTTTAAAGCAAAGTGGCTATGCCTATGAACAGCTAATAGCCTCTGCATCTAAACTTTTAGGAGATTAATGCAAGATATCATAAACTCAGTTTCAACATACGGCTATATTGTATTGTTTTTTTATAGCCTTGGTGGCGGCATGGTTGCATTAATCGCCGCTGGAATTTTAAGTTTTGCTGGCAAGATGGATATCACTCTTAGTATAATTGTCGCTGCTGTGGCAAATACAATTGGTGATACGCTAATTTTTTATGTCGCAAGATTTAATAAAAACTCACTTATGCCTTATATCAAAAATCATAAAAGAAAGCTTGCTTATGCAGGAATTTTGGCCAAAAAACACGGCGATAAGATAATATTTATCAAAAAATTTATCTACGGCGTCAAAACTTTGGTTCCTATAGCGCTTGGACTTACGAAATATTCATTTTATAAATTTAGCATTATAAATTTGATCTCGTCAGTGCTTTGGGCGGTCATTATCGGATTTGCCAGCTTTAAAGCGGGTGATTATTTTGTAGGTGCAAGCGACTATCTTGGCGAGCATGGATATATTATGCCTCTTGCTATGGTTTGTTTGTTGCTTGGAATTTGGTTTTTTTTACAACATATTACAAAAAGGAGAAAAGCATGAAAAAGGTGATATCTGCTTTAATCGTGGTTATCGTGGTGGCCATTGGAGCGGTTTATTTTGCTTCAAATGAGGTGGAGAAAAACTATCAAAGGATAGTGAATGATCTAAACAATATTAAGGGCTTTAAAATTTCTAATAACAATTACAAAAAAGGTTTTTTTGGTTCAAAAGGATCATTTGATTTTAGTGTTTCAAAAGATCTTTTGGAAAATATATTTGGTAAAAATGTAAATGAGGATTTGGTTTTTAAAGTAGAAAATGAAATTTCTCATACAGTGCTTGCTTTTATAGATGGCTTTGAAATAGACTCAAAAATTTCTATTCAAAACGATATGATTAAAAATATTATCGCAACATTTATGGGATCAAATGTCATTGCAACAACTAAAACAAAAGTTAGCTTAACTGGCGATAAAGATGTAGATATCAAATTTAGCAATATTGAATTTAACGATAAGCAAAAAACTGCCGTTAATACAAAAGATATAAAGATTGGTATGACGCTTGATTCAAAAGATAGTATAAACAGCTTAAAGGTTGAAGCAGATAAGATTGCTTTGAAAGATTTTAGTGAGTACAACAAAGTTGATCTAAATATCGAAGGATTTTATATTGACTCAAGTTATAAAGAGCCGGTTAAGTTTTCAAAAATTTTAGAGAGTCAGCTTGTACCTTATCTAGCAAAAGTTAAATTTAAAAGGGTGTCTTTCGCATCTAACGATATAAGCAATATTTTGATAGATGACTTTAAGTATGACTCAAAATTTGAAATCTCAAATGATCTTGGAAGATCAGATGATGTTGTAAAAATAGGTATAGTAGCAGTTGATAAAGTAAAATATACAGATTTTGTCTTTGATAGCAAAATCGCAAATATCAATGTGCCTGCATTAAATAATGTATTAGACAAGCTTAATAATTTAAATAATGAAGAAAATTATAATGTTTTGGCTGGATTAAATTTTGATGAGATAATAGATCAAATCTTAGAAAAGAATCCAAGTATAAAAATAGATACATTAAGCTTTAAAAAAGGAGATAAGGCTTTAAAGCTAAATTTGGATGCAGCAATAAATGGCTTTAAAAAGGGAACAAATCAGTCAGAAATTTTTGATAAATTATCTCTTAATGGAAAAATAAGCATCGATGAAAGTCTGACAAATTTTTTTGATACATTAGTGCCAGAAGTAGCTTTTGTTGAGCCTACTTTGATATCTGCTGGATATTTTAAAGAAGAGGATAAAAAAGTAATAAGCGAATTTAAATATGATCCAAACAAAAAAGATATTATATTTAATGAAAAAGTTGGACTTCAAAATTTCTTTATGGGTTTTTAAAAAATTAGCCTGATTTTTATCTGCATTTAAGCATCACTTCTATATACTTCACTTTCTGTTTTGCAAAACGCAGAGCAGAAAGTTCTTTTAACTTACAATTGTTAAACTATTAGTCAATCTTTGAAATCTAAACAAGTGATCGATTGAGCCAGTCTATTATTTTATAATTTATAATAGATTAGACAAACTAATAAATAAAACTAAAAGTTTTTTGA
>CABMKY010000010.1:0-6352 GCA_902387145.1 Campylobacteraceae bacterium
GTTCTTTTAACTTACAATTGTTAAACTATTAGTCAATCTTTGAAATCTAAACAAGTGATCGATTGAGCCAGTCTATTATTTTATAATTTATAATAGATTAGACAAACTAATAAATAAAACTAAAAGTTTTTTGATTAAAAACTTCATAATAAAATCCTATCAAATAAATTTTGCTAGGTAATTAATATGGAGAGTTTGATCCTGGCTCAGAGTGAACGCTGGCGGCGTGCCTAATACATGCAAGTCGAACGGACAAGTAAGAGCTTGCTCTTATGAGTTAGTGGCGCACGGGTGAGTAATGTATAGCTAATCTGCCCTACACTAGAGGACAACAGTTGGAAACGGCTGCTAATACTCTATACTCCTGTCTTACATAAGTTAGATAGGGAAAGTTTTTCGGTGTAGGATGAGGCTATATTGTATCAGCTAGTTGGTGAGGTAATGGCTCACCAAGGCTATGACGCATAACTGGTCTGAGAGGATGATCAGTCACACTGGAACTGAGACACGGTCCAGACTCCTACGGGAGGCAGCAGTAGGGAATATTGCTCAATGGGGGAAACCCTGAAGCAGCAACGCCGCGTGGAGGATGACACTTTTCGGAGCGTAAACTCCTTTTGTTAGGGAAGAACAATGACGGTACCTAACGAATAAGCACCGGCTAACTCCGTGCCAGCAGCCGCGGTAATACGGAGGGTGCAAGCGTTACTCGGAATCACTGGGCGTAAAGGACGCGTAGGCGGATTATCAAGTCTCTTGTGAAATCCTATGGCTTAACCATAGAACTGCTTGGGAAACTGGTAATCTAGAGTGAGGGAGAGGCAGATGGAATTGGTGGTGTAGGGGTAAAATCCGTAGAGATCACCAGGAATACCCATTGCGAAGGCGATCTGCTGGAACTCAACTGACGCTAATGCGTGAAAGCGTGGGGAGCAAACAGGATTAGATACCCTGGTAGTCCACGCCCTAAACGATGTATACTAGTTGTTGCTAAGCTAGTCTTGGCAGTAATGCACCTAACGGATTAAGTATACCGCCTGGGGAGTACGGTCGCAAGATTAAAACTCAAAGGAATAGACGGGGACCCGCACAAGCGGTGGAGCATGTGGTTTAATTCGAAGATACGCGAAGAACCTTACCCGGACTTGATATCTAACAAATCATCTAGAGATAGAAGAGTGTCTGCTTGCAGAAATGTTAAGACAGGTGCTGCACGGCTGTCGTCAGCTCGTGTCGTGAGATGTTGGGTTAAGTCCCGCAACGAGCGCAACCCACGTCATTAGTTGCTAACAGTTCGGCTGAGCACTCTAATGAGACTGCCTTCGTAAGGAGGAGGAAGGTGTGGACGACGTCAAGTCATCATGGCCCTTATGTCCGGGGCGACACACGTGCTACAATGGCATATACAATAAGAAGCAATATCGCGAGATGGAGCAAATCTATAAAATATGTCCCAGTTCGGATTGGAGTCTGCAACTCGACTCCATGAAGCCGGAATCGCTAGTAATCGTAGATCAGCCATGCTACGGTGAATACGTTCCCGGGTCTTGTACTCACCGCCCGTCACACCATGGGAGTTGATTTCACTCGAAGCCGGAATACTAAATTAGTTACCGTCCACAGTGGAATCAGCGACTGGGGTGAAGTCGTAACAAGGTAACCGTAGGAGAACCTGCGGTTGGATCACCTCCTTTCTAGAGTACATATAGATATTCTCTCACAAGATATCTATAAGAAAGATATTCTCAATCATCCTTGTTTAGTTTTGAAAGATTGATAGACCTATAGGGGCCTATAGCTCAGCTGGTTAGAGTGCACCCCTGATAAGGGTGAGGTCACAAGTTCAAGTCTTGTTAGGCCCACCAGAGAATTTAATTGGGGAATTAGCTCAGCTGGGAGAGCGCCTGCTTTGCACGCAGGAGGTCAGCGGTTCGATCCCGCTATTCTCCACCATAAAATAGTTTAACTATATTAAGTCTAATTAGAGAGCTTAAAAATTTAAACTTTCTAATTAGACTTTTGTCTAAATGTTCTTTTAATTAATATTGTTAATAGTCACAAGCAAGTTTTAAAAACAATTTTACAGGACTTGTTAAAGATTTAAATTTCTATTCTCTTTGCATTTAATGCAAAAGTTTGACATCACAATCTATTTAGGATTTAAAACTTATCTAAATAGTAGTCAATGCTTTCCGTCTTGAGAGCTAGAATTTAAATACAGTAACATAAAGTTATCTTTAACAAGGAAGTGATGCGAATTAGAATAATCTAATATAGAAAAGGTAAGCTACAAAGAGCAAGTGGTGGATGCCTTGGCTAGTAGAGGCGATGAAAGACGTGCCAGGCTGCGATAAGTCTCGGGGAGCCGTCAAGGGGCTTTGATCCGGGAATTTCTGAATGGGGCAACCCAGTTAAGCGCGAGCTTAACTACCTAATATGGAGCGAACGAGGGGAATTGAAACATCTTAGTACCCTCAGGAAAAGAAATCAAAAGAGATTACGCTAGTAGCGGCGAGCGAACGCGTAAGAGGGCAAACCGTTAGTTTACTAACGGGGTTGTAGGACTGCAATATAGACTAAACTTAGCTAATAGAATAATTTGGAAAGATTAAGCATAGAGGGTGATACTCCCGTATATGAAAGCTTTGTTTTACTTAGCAGTATCCTGAGTAGGGCGGAACACGTGATATTCTGTCTGAAGCTGGGTAGACCACTATCCAACCCTAAATACTACTACTAGACCGATAGTGCACAAGTACCGTGAGGGAAAGGTGAAAAGAACTGAGGTGATCAGAGTGAAATAGAACCTGAAACCATTTGCTTACAATCATTCAGAGCCCTATGATTTATCAGGGTGATGGACTGCCTTTTGCATAATGAGCCTGCGAGTTGTGATGTCTGGCAAGGTTAAGGAAACCCGGAGCCGTAGCGAAAGCGAGTCTTAATAGGGCGTTTAGTCAGACGTTGCAGACCCGAAACGATGTGATCTATCCATGAGCAGGTTGAAACCGGTGTAAGAGCCGGTGGAGGACCGAACCCGCTAGCGTTGAAAAGCTATGGGATGACTTGTGGATAGGGGTGAAAGGCCAATCAAACATCGTGATAGCTGGTTCTCTCCGAAATATATTTAGGTATAGCGTCATGTAGTAACACTAGGGGGTAGAGCACTGAATGGGCTAGGGCATACACCAATGTACCAAACCCTATCAAACTCCGAATACCTAGTGTGTAATCATGGCAGTCAGGCGGCGAGTGATAAAATCCGTCGTCGAGAGGGGAACAACCCAGACTAACAGCTAAGGTCCCTAAATCTCATTTAAGTGGAAAACGATGTGGAGTTACTTAAACAACCAGGAGGTTGGCTTAGAAGCAGCCATCCTTTAAAGAAAGCGTAATAGCTCACTGGTCTAGTGATTCTGCGCGGAAAATATAACGGGGCTAAAATGAGTACCGAAGCTTTAGACTTAGTTTTACTAAGTGGTAGGAGAGCGTTGTATTTGCGTTGAAGGTATACCGGTAAGGAGTGCTGGAGCGAATACAAGTGAGCATGCAGGCATGAGTAGCGATAATTGGGGTGAGAATCCCCAACGCCGTAAACCCAAGGTTTCCTACGCGATGCTCGTCATCGTAGGGTTAGCCGGGTCCTAAGCAAAGTCCGAAAGGGGTATGCGATGGAAAATTGGTTAATATTCCAATGCCAACTATAATGTGCGATGGAAGGACGCTTAGAGTTAAGCAAGCTAGCGGATGGTAGTGCTAGTCGAAAGGTGTAGGTTAAGATCCAGGCAAATCCGGATCTTTTTAAGCCGAGACCCCACAGGCGTTTGAAGTTCTTCGGAATGGATAGCGAATTGCTGATACTGTCGAGCCAAGAAAAGTTTCTAAGTTTAGTTATAGTTGCCCGTACCGTAAACCGACACAGGTGGGTGGGATGAGTATTCTAAGGCGCGTGGAAGAACTCTCTTCAAGGAACTCTGCAAAATAGCACCGTATCTTCGGTATAAGGTGTGCCTAACTTTGTTAAGGATTTACTCCGTAAGCATTGAAGGTTACAACAAAGAGTCCCTCCCGACTGTTTACCAAAAACACAGCACTCTGCTAACTCGTAAGAGGATGTATAGGGTGTGACGCCTGCCCGGTGCTCGAAGGTTAATTGATGACGTTAGCTCTGCGAAGCGTTTGATCGAAGCCCGAGTAAACGGCGGCCGTAACTATAACGGTCCTAAGGTAGCGAAATTCCTTGTCGATTAAATATCGACCTGCATGAATGGCGTAACGAGATGGGAGCTGTCTCGAAGAGGGATCCAGTGAAATTGTAGTGGAGGTGAAAATTCCTCCTACCCGCGGCAAGACGGAAAGACCCCGTGGACCTTTACTACAGCTTGACACTGCTATTGGGATAAAAATGTGCAGGATAGGTGGGAGGCTTTGATCCATAGACGCCAGTTTATGGTGAGCCATTGTTGAGATACCACTCTTTTTTATTCTGATAGCTAACTAGCTTGAGTTATCCTCAAGTAGGACAATGTCTGGTGGGTAGTTTGACTGGGGCGGTCGCCTCCCAAAATGTAACGGAGGCTTACAAAGGTTGGCTCAGAACGGTTGGAAATCGTTCGTAGAGTATAAAGGCATAAGCCAGCTTAACTGCGAGACATACACGTCAAGCAGAGACGAAAGTCGGTCTTAGTGATCCGGTGGTTCTGTGTGGAAGGGCCATCGCTCAAAGGATAAAAGGTACCCCGGGGATAACAGGCTGATCTCCCCCAAGAGCTCACATCGACGGGGAGGTTTGGCACCTCGATGTCGGCTCATCGCATCCTGGGGCTGGAGCAGGTCCCAAGGGTATGGCTGTTCGCCATTTAAAGCGGTACGCGAGCTGGGTTCAGAACGTCGTGAGACAGTTCGGTCCCTATCTGCCGTGGGCGCAAGAAGATTGAGGAGAGTTGACCCTAGTACGAGAGGACCGGGTCGAACCAACCACTGGTGTACGAGTTGTTCTGCCAAGAGCACCGCTCGGTAGCTATGTTGGGATGTGATAACTGCTGAAAGCATCTAAGCAGGAAGCCAACTCCAAGATGAATCTTCTTTTAAGAGCTCATATAGACTATGTGTTTGATAGGCTGGGTGTGTAATGGATGAAAGTCCTTTAGCTGACCAGTACTAATAGCTCGTCTGCTTATCTTTTTATAAGCATCACTTCCTTGTTAAGGATAAAAACTTAATAAGATATGTTTTTGCAAAACTTTGTTTATGACTTTTAACTTTATCAAGTAGTGTTAAATAAGAGATTTATCTAATATATCTTTTATTTAACACTGCCCGTGACTATACAGACGAGGAAACGCCTTGCTCCATCTCGAACCAAGAAGCTAAGCTCGTCCTGGCTGATGATACTCTCCCTTACTGGGATGTTGGAAAAGTAGGTCGTTGCGGGCTTTGTTAATTTTTAATCTTCTTTATCTAAACAATTATCTTTTAAAATATTATTTCTTAATTTATAACAAAATATCAAATCTAAAATTTATTTATATTTTTAAATAATTAGACTTTTTATCTCTATGTTTATAAATATCTTTTAGTTTATGCTTTTATACGAGTGTTGACTAAAAACACCAAATATGATAGACTCCAAACCCAAATTTACCCAAAAAGGACAAAAATGAAAAAGATTGTATTCTCGCTATTAGCAGCAGCTTCTACATTACTAGCAGCCATAAACTTAAACACTGCCACAAAAGAAGAGCTAATGAGCTTAGATGGTATAGGATCTTCAAAGGCAGATGCAATAATAGAGTATAGAAAAGCGAATAAATTTAACTCAATAGAAGACATAAAAAATGTAAATGGTATAGGTGATAAGACATTTGAAAATTTAAAATCAGATATATCAGTATCAGGCACTACAAAGATAGATGACACAAAATCTAAAATAAAATCTAAAAAAGATGAGATAAAAGAAAAAGCAAGTAAAAAGAGCGATGAAGTAAAAGAGAAAAAAGATAGTGCTAAAGATGATAGTATAAAAGAGATAAAAGATAAGAAAGAAAGCCTAAAAGATAAAGCAGAGAAAAAGAGTAAAGCTAAAAAAGAGAAGAGCAAAGAGTAACAAAAGCTAGAAATTTATAAAAATTCTTACATAAAGTATATAAAAATAGTTAGGAGCACATGGTGCTCCTAATAAATAAAATAGATTGGTTTTTTATATATCAGCCTACTTTTTAAATTCTATAACTTAGTTTGCCTGTTTTTTAAATTTTATAAATTAATAAGTTCATCTAATAGGTCTTGTAAAGTAATGCTTCTTAGACTATCTTCTAAAGCTTCTTGTGCTTTTAGGAGGGGAGGGGTTAAG
>CABMKY010000011.1:0-1922 GCA_902387145.1 Campylobacteraceae bacterium
GCTGATGTAGGCACTACATTGTTGCCATGAGCTAGACGAAGCTTTATATCAAACATAGCTGAGTCTTTATCATCTCTTAGGGTAAAGTTATTCTCTTTAGCGAAATTTAATAAGGAGAAATTTAGGTGTTTGTTGTTAGATGAGGGGAGTTTGAAGTGATGAGAAGTAGGCACACTACTCCTCTTTTCTATTCTCAGGCAAAATCAAATGACCATTTTTGTCTATTAGGGAGTATTGGATCAAGACTATGTAAATTAGATCATGTATTTTGTATCTATCATAATCACCAGTATATTCATCATATTTTCTTAAAAACTCAGCATAAGGCTTATCATCTGTCTTTTTAATACCATTTAGCTCTACTTCTGAGTAAAGTATCGGCACATATTTTAAAGTATCCTCAAAGACCTCTTTAAATTTCTCATAGTCTTCACCATAAATTCTACTAAATAGCTCTTTGTCGCTCTTATAAAGCATCAGTGCTAGTTTTGCTGTATAGCTTCTATAATATGACCTAGAGCAATGAATAGCACCAGATATACTAAATGTTAGTTTGCAATTTTGTTTAAATTTTTTAGAGCGTGGAACTATACACTCTTTTTGAGTTTTAGCTATCCTCTCTCTAGCTATCTTTTGAGCTTTATCTTTTAGCTTAGGATTTTCTTTTATGATTAGATTGTAAAGATCAGCAAAGTAGTTGTCTCTAAAAGCAGTGCTTCTTGATTGACATATGAAGTCTTCTAAAGAGAACTCTTTAAATTTATATTTCTCTTTATCGTCATAGCATTTAAAGCTAGGAGTAATAAAGTCGGTACCATAGTCTGCATCACAAAAAGCTCCACCATCAACCTGTCCATAATCATCACTAGCTTTTTTGGCAGCCTTACCTGGCATCATAGGCTCAAAAGCATATAAATTTAAGACTATTATCAAACTCATTAATAATATAGATTTAGGTTTCATCTCTTATCCTTTTATTTAAATTTCTTAAATATATTTGCTTCTCTTATACGTTTATAAGAGTTTATTCTTTTTGTTCTGCTTTTTTCATCTGTACCACCATTTACTTTTTTTGTTATTTTGTTTACCACATCTTCATTTTCTGAGTCCACTTTACTTTCATCTGCTATTTTATATATCATTCTATATTTATGTATCCAGAAAAATGCAGCTGACACAAAAGCATAGGTTTTATTTTCAGCTACTAGTTCTGGATTATCTACAAAGCTTATTTCATCTCCTACCAATTTAACTTCGTGTGCAAATGTATTAAATTCGGTATATATTTCTCTACCAGTTATTTGTATTATCCCTCTACCTCTATATTTCCAGCCGTCGCCTTCTTCGGTATTGCCAAGTCGCAAGTCTTTAGGTCTATTTTCATCAGCATATCCTCGATTGGCTATAGCTTCTTGATCGGCTTTTTGAATTATTTTTCCTTTTGTATCTTTTATTCTTCCTACATCTTTACTTCTATTATAATTATTTTTAAAATAACCAATATTAGATCTCACAAGACCTTCCACACTATAATCTAAACTCTCTGTCAGTTTTGGGAAGCTACTTTCCACCTCTACTGCACATTGCCCAAAAAAATGCTCTAATCTATGTCTAGTATCAAGCTTATATTTTACATACATTTGAATTCCATCTTCATCATCTCTTCTATTTAGTTCATCTACCATTTCTTGTAAGATATATTCTTGATTTGTTTTTATATTGGTAAATACTTGTTTTAACATATCTAGTGTAAATGGATAATCTTTAATCTCAATTAAAACATTTATCTCTTCATCCCCATCTTCCCACATACCACTATCTACTCTAGTTAAACTCTTTGATTCATTAAAAGAGCTAATAAATTTATCCATATTCTCTTTATTTAATAAATTTATACCAAGCTTATCATCTTTATCTGCATT
>CABMKY010000012.1:0-1289 GCA_902387145.1 Campylobacteraceae bacterium
TCTTCATCCCCATCTTCCCACATACCACTATCTACTCTAGTTAAACTCTTTGATTCATTAAAAGAGCTAATAAATTTATCCATATTCTCTTTATTTAATAAATTTATACCAAGCTTATCATCTTTATCTGCATTAGACTGATTATTAGAGCTCTCTTCTTTTGCATAAATTTGATAGCTCTTATTTGTCTTCTCATCACTTTTTAGCTCTTTGCTTAGTTTGTCATCTTCATATATATTTATCTCATTTGATGAGATATCTTTACTTATATATAAGTAATTATCATTTTTTATTAAAGCATCGTCTTTATTGTCGCTAAGCTTTAATCTAGCATCAAATGCCTTCTCTTTTATAGAATGCTCAAACTCATATATAACTAGCTTATCATTACTAAATCTAATATATAAAGGTATCTTTATATCTATTCTTATATGATTTTTGCCATATCTTGTAAAAAACTTAAATTTATCTTTATCATTTTCAAGATATGCAAAAAATACTATAGTATGACCACCTTGCTTTAGCTTATCTAGATCATCTTTTTGTATAACATCTGAAATTTTAAATGTTATCTCTTTACCTTTTTGATCTTTTAAGGCTACTACATCTTTTGGATTTGATTTAGATAGCTCATCATACTCTTTACTTTTTATGACCTTATATCCCCAAAGTATCTCTTTATATCTCTTACTACCTTTTTCTTGTTTATATATAGCCTTTAAACATATTGGCTCATTTGTCTTAAATGGATACTCACTATCAGAGATTACATTTGTTATATGATCTGTTATATCTCTTAACGAGACCTTATTGCTATAGCAAAAGTTAGAACTACTCTTATCTTGATATCCTAAAGATATTACAGCTGTATCAGAGTGAGCATGAATATCTTTAGTGCTATAAACTTTACTTAGATCACTTGAATAAAGTATAAATTTAGTATCTCCTTTATTCTCTTTGTCTATTGGGATATTAAATGTAGCTGTATATGAGTTCTTGATATCTGAGTCTTCATTTTTTACTAAAGATATACTCTCATATATACTTTTATCAAAGCAGTGATGAAGATATATCTTATCTATATCTTCACTTGCCTTACCATCTTCGTTTTCAATGATGAGATTGTTTATTGTAAGAGTAAGACCTGAACTTGATGCTGATGTAGGCACTACATTGTTGCCATGAGCTAGACGAAGCTTTATATCAAACATAGCTGAGTCTTTATCATCTCTTAGGGTAAAGTTATTCTCTTTAGCGAAATTTAATAAGGAGAAATTTAGGTGTTTGTT
>CABMKY010000013.1:0-1013 GCA_902387145.1 Campylobacteraceae bacterium
TTCTCAAATACATTATGAAGCATTGCATAACTTGCATCAGCTATATCAATATAGTCTTTAAAGCAATTTATTAGCTCTTTATTTGATTTTTTAGTTTGCACTTACTTGTCCTTGTTTGCTTTTATAAATTTGTTGTTTGTTAGAATGAATTTGTTTCCGCCACCAAGACTTTCAAAGCTATTTTTCTTAAAACTAAATCCTCTACCTTCATCTCCAAATAGTCCATACTGTGTTTTTACTCTTTCATAAACTACAGTACATGAAATTTGAACTATATTGCCCTCTTTATCTTTGTAATATAAATTTGAAAATATCCAAGGTTCATATTTCTTTAAATTCTCATGACCTATGAAACTATAAATTTTTTCATAACAACTTTGTGAAATTTTACTGGATGTTCCACCTAGAAAATATGGTTTACCATTTGAGAGGGTTTGAGGGAGTTTTTGATCCATGATTTCTAGATCAGCTCTTTTAAAATTTCTTTTGTTATTTTTAAAGAAATCGTCCATATAATCGCTTCTTTCTTTTTCTCTTCTCTCTATCTCATCAACAAATTTTTGATTAAATATATATACTCCACCATATTGTTTAGCTAAGTTTTCTAGTTCAGAGTTACTTATCTTTTTATTTGCTTGATTAGCTGAGCAAGCTATTAAAAATATACTTGTTAGAAGTAAGAGTGTTATAGCTAGAAATTTCATTGGTTATCCTTTTATGTTTGAAATTTTAGTTTGGATATTTTATTGTTATTGTATTTATAATATTATTAATTTATTATGTGCTGTTTGGGGTTTATTAAAATTTATTATGTAGATAAAAATTTATTCTAAGTATTTTTATAATTTAGTTCATTTTTAATAAAGCTCATCAAGTCCATTTCTTTCATTCTCAAATACATTATGAAGCATTGCATAACTTGCATCAGCTATATCAATATAGTCTTTAAAGCAATTTATTAGCTCTTTATTTGATTTTTTAGTTTGCACTTACTTGTCCTTGTTTGCTTTTAT
>CABMKY010000014.1:0-351 GCA_902387145.1 Campylobacteraceae bacterium
AGATGGCGCAGCGGACGGGGCTCGAACCCGCGACCTCCGCCGTGACAGGGCGGCATTCTAACCAACTGAACTACCGCTGCACCTAAAATGGTGGTCGCTATAAGACTCGAACTTATGACATCCACCTTGTAAGGGTGGCGCTCTACCAACTGAGCTAAGCGACCTAAAAATTTAAAAATATCTGGCGACCCTTAGAGGATTTGAACCTCTGTTTCTACACAGAGAAAGTAGAGTCCTGAGCCACTAGACGAAAGGGTCATAAACCCAAAAATGGTGTCCTGCGTTGGATTCGAACCAACGGCCCCCTCATTAAAAGTGAGATGCTCTACCGACTGAGCTAGCAAGACATTT
>CABMKY010000015.1:0-319 GCA_902387145.1 Campylobacteraceae bacterium
TCAAAAAACTTTTAGTTTTATTTATTAGTTTGTCTAATCTATTATAAATTATAAAATAATAGACTGGCTCAATCGATCACTTGTTTAGATTTCAAAGATTGACTAATAGTTTAACAATTGTAAGTTAAAAGAACAACGATAAAAAGAAAAGGCTTTATTAACCAATGAAGTTAAAGGTGGTTTCTCGTTTCGTGAGCTGGAATTATATATGAGCAATACTTAAAGATAGTTGAAATAATTAGGGAATTTGAGAAAAAATTGTTGGCGATTAAAAATTTTAAGTTATGTATTTTTATTATAGGTTTATAGGGTTTAGTTT